>NZ_JAMLIE010000001.1:622527-1245055 GCF_023954335.1 Aquamicrobium sp. | reverse complement strand
CGAACATGATGCCCTCGATGCGCGACAGGCCGTCGGCGCGGCCGTACTCGATCAAATGGCTCATAAGCGCCCAGCCGAGCCCCTGGCCCTGCCGGTCCGACCGCACGAGCAGGCCGAACTCGGCGCTTTCGTGGTTCGGGTCGGCCGACAGGCGCGCGATGCCGGCGAGCGCGCCGTCCGCGTCGAGCGCGACGAAGGCGATCTCGCGGTCGTAGTCGAGCTGGGTCAGCCGCTTCAGCATCTCGTCGGGGAACGCCTTGCGGTAGCCGAGGAAGCGCAGGCGGATATCGGACGGCGAGACGTGCTCGAGGAACTCCGGATAGAGCGCGATGTCGGCCGGGCGGATCGGCCGCAGCGTGTACTCCATGCCCCTGCCCGAACGAAAGGCCTTTTCCCAGCCGGCCGGATAGGGGCGGATGGCGAGGTCGGGGTTCGGCCCCTCCTCCTCGATGCGGGAAAGGTCGATCTCGATGCGCGCGTCGAGCGCCACCGCGCCTTCCGGCCCGGTCAAGAGCGGGTTGACGTCGATGCCGGCGATGCAGGGGAAGTCGATGACCATCTGCGACACGGCGTTGAGCGAGCGCAGGATCGCAGACCGGTCGGCCGGGGCGCGGTCGCGGAAGCCGGCGAGCAGCTTGCCGATGCGAGTGCGCTCGATCAGCTCCTCGCCCAGCACGTCGTCGAGCGGTGGCAGGCCGATGGCGGTGTCGTCCACCACCTCGACCGAGACGCCACCCGAGCCGAACATGACCACCGGGCCGAAGATCGGATCGCGCGAGACGCCGAGGATCAGCTCGTGCGCGTGCTTCATCTTCACCATCGGCTGCACGGCGTAGCCCTCGATGTCGGCGTCGGGGCGGACTTTCCGCACCCGCGCCTCGATGGCCTCGGCCGCCTCGCGCGCCGCCTTCGCCGTCTCGATGTTGAGCACCACGCCGCCGACGTCGGACTTGTGCGAGATGGCCTTGGACAGGAGCTTGACCACCACCGCGTCCCAGTCCTTAAGCAGATGCGCGGCGTGTTCCTTGGCCTCGGCCGGCGAGCCGGCGTTGAGGATCTGCGGCACGGTGACGTCATAGGCGGCGAGCACCGACTTCGCCTCCGGCTCGGTCAGGATGGTGCGGCCCTCCGCAGCCGCGCCGCGGAAGATCGCACGCACCTCGTCGATGCGCCCCGCGATGTCGGCGCTGCCGGAGGCGGGAACCTGGCTGAGCGCGGCCTGCGCCTTGCTCCAGCCGTCGAGATAGCCGATGGCACCGGCGGCTTCGGCCGGCGTCTCGAAGGTGGCGATGCCGGCCTCGCGCAGAACTTTCCGCGCCGGCTCGGCCGTGTGCTCGCCCAGCCAGCAGGCGAGGACCGGCTTGCCGCCGATCCGGCCCCCGTTCCCGACCTTGTCGACCACGGCGGCGACGCCCCTTGCCGCGTCCATCGGCGAGGCGAGGCCCGTCGGGCAGTTCAGCACCAGCACGGCATCGACGTTCCTGTCGGCGGCGACTGCCTTCAGCGCCGCGCCGTAGCGCTCGGCCGGGGCGTCGCCGATGATGTCCACCGGGTTGGCGTGCGACCAGGTCGGCGGCAGGCCTTTGTTCAACGTGGCGATCGTCTCGTTCGACAGCTCGGCCAGCGCGCCGCCGATGTCGATCAACTGGTCGACGGCCAGCACCCCGGCGCCGCCGCCATTGGTGACGATGCCGACGCGCACGCGGTTCAGCGGCGGGAAGCGGGCGACGATCTCGACCGCGTCGAACAGCTCGGCGAGGCCGTTGACGCGCAGGATGCCGGCACGGCGCAGCGCGGCGTCCACCACCCGGTCGGCGCCGGACAGCGCCCCGGTGTGAGTGGCCGCGGCCTTGGCCGCCTGCTCGTGGCGGCCGGGCTTGATGGCGATCACCGGCTTGATGCGCGAAGCGGCGCGCGCGGCCGACATGAACTTGCGCGGATGCGGCACGGATTCGAGATAGAGCATGATGGCGCGGGTCTTGCCGTCGCCGGCCAGCATGTCGATATAGTCGGCGACGTCGACATCGGCCATGTCGCCGAGCGAGACGATGTGCGAGAAGCCGATGCCACGCCCGGCGGCCCAGTCGATCAGCGAGGTGGCGATGGCGCCCGACTGCGACAGCAGCGCGATGTCGCCCGCCGCCGCCGCCATGTGGGCGAAGCCGGCATTGAGCTTCAGCGGCGGGATCATCAGGCCCACCGTGTTCGGCCCGAGGAGGCGCAGCGTGTGGGGCCTGGCCGCATCGAGCATCTTCTGGCGCAGGCCGTTCTTGTCGTTCAGGCCCGCGGTGATGACCACTGCAGCCTTGACGCCGCGCGCGCCGAGCTCGGCGACGACGCCGGGCACGGTGGGCGGCGGGGTGACGATCACGGCAAGGTCGGGCGCCTCGGGCAGGTCTGCGGCCGAGGCGTAGCAGGCGCGGCCCATCACTTCCCTGTATTTCGGGTTGACCGGATAGATCGCCCCCTCGAAGCCGCCTTCGATGATGTTCCGCAGCACCACGCCGCCGACCGAGCCTTCGCGGTCGGACGCGCCGATGACCGCGACCGAGCGCGGGCGGGACATGAATTCGAGATTGCGGATGGTCATGGCGTCACTCCGGCCTTTCCTCGGCGCCCCGGTTTCCGCGAGGGCCTCGATGCTTCGGTCGGGGCCGAATGTAGCGACTGGCGGCGGCGCATCAACCGGCAATTTCGCAGCGCAGCACGGTTGTATTTAATCATACGTTTGATTAAACTCTCTCCATGAGCGAAGACAACGATACCGATGCGGCGGGACGGTCCTCCGCCGAGAAGACCAGAGCGGCGCTGATCGAGGCCGGCCTGCGGCTGTTCGGGGAAAAGGGCTTCGCCGCCACCTCCACCCGCGAGATCGCGGCCGAGGCGAAGGCGAATATCGGCTCCATCGCTTATCATTTCGGCGGCAAGGGCGAGCTGCGCGATGCCTGCGCCGCCCATATCGTCGAGACGATCGCCCGGGTCGCCGACCCGGTGCTGGCGACGATGCCGCCTCCCACCGACCGGGCGGCGGCGGAAGCACAGCTCCGCATCGCCACGGAGCGGATGGCCGGCTTTCTCGTCGCCGCACCGGAAATGTCGAGCTTCGTCCAGTTCATCCTGCGCGAGATCCACCATCCGGGCCGCGCTTTCGACATCCTCTATGCCGGGCTGGTCGAGAAGGTCCATCGCCGGCTGTGCGCGGTCTGGGCCGTCGCCAGCGGCGACGACGCGGAAAGCGAAGCGACGAAGATCGCCGTCTTCACCATGATCGGCCAGACCGTCTATTTCCGCATCGCCCGCGAGGCCGTGCTGCGGCGCATGGGCTGGCGCGAGATCGGCGCGACCGAGGCCGGCCTCATCACCGCGACCGTGCTGGAGAACGCGCTGGCGGCGCTTGCCGCCCATCGGGAACGGAAACCATGAGCCTCCTTTGCGCCCTGCCCCTCGCCGCGACCTTCTTCGCCGCCTGCGCCGCGCCGCCGCCGCTTGCCGTCGGCTATGTCGAGGGCGATTTCGTCCTCGTCGCGCCGGTGGAGCCGGCCCGTATCGAGGCGCTGGCCGCGCGGCAGGGCGAGCGGGTGAGCGCCGGGCAGGACCTGGCGACGCTGGAGGCTGAGGACGCGCGCCACGCGGCCGAGGAAGCGAAGGCGGCACTGGCGCAGGCCGAGGCGCAGGCCGCCGATCTGAAGGAGGGCCGGCGGCCGGAGGAGATCGCCGTGCTGGAAGCCGCGCTGCGCTCGGCCGAAGCGCAGGAGGCCGAGGCGCGCCGCGTGCTGGAGCGCACCCGCGACCTCGCCCGGCGCAACGTCGCGACGCAAGCCGATCTGGAGCGCACCGAGACCGCGCTCGCCCTCGCCGCGGCCGCGACCGGCCAAGCCGAGGCCAACCTCGCCGTCGCCCGCCTGCCGGCGCGGGCGGAAGCGATCCGCGCCGCCGAAGGCCAGGTCGAGCGCGCCCGCGCCGCGCTGGCGCAGGCCGAATGGCGGCTCGGCCAGCGCACCGTCGCCGCCCCGGCGGCCGGGCGCATCGCCGAGGTGATCCGCCATCCGGGCGACATCGCCGGCCCGTCCGCGCCGATCCTGTCGCTGCTGCCGGACGGCGCGATCCGGCTCAAGCTCTACCTGCCCGAGCCGCAATTCTCGTCGGTTTCCGTCGGCGCGCTGCTCGCCGTCCAGTGCGACGGCTGCCCGCCGGGCCTGACGGCACGCGTGACCTATGCCTCGCCCGAGCCCGAATTCACCCCGCCCGTCATCTACTCGCTGGAGACGCGCCAGAAGCTCGTCCACCTGATCGAGGCCCGGCCGGAAGGGGACGCGGCGGCGTTGAAGCCGGGGCAGATCGTGGATGTGCGGGTGAGTGAGTAGTGAGTAGTGAGTAGTGAAATGTTGGAGATCGGAAGCGTGAAGCAATCTCTTTTCCCCTACTCACTACTCACTATTCCCTACTCACTCGCTCGCGAAGCGAGCGCACCATGACCGCCATCGACGTCACCGGCCTCGTCAAGCGGTTCGGCGACCGCACCGTGGTCGACCATGTGTCGATGAAGGTCGCGCGCGGGGAGATCGTCGGGTTCCTCGGCCCCAACGGCTCAGGGAAAACGACGACGATCCGCATCATGTGCGGGCTTCTGACCCCCGACGAGGGCGAGGGCACGGTGCTCGGCTTCGACCTGAGGAAGGAGGGGCGGCGCATCCGGCGCGAGGTCGGCTACATGACGCAGAAATTCTCGTTCTACGAGGACCTGACCATCGCCGAGAACCTCGAATTCGTCGCCCGCCTCTACGAGCTGAAGCCGGTCGCCGCCCACGTGACGCGCACGCTGGAGGAGCTCGGCCTGGCTTCCCGCCGCGGCCAGCTCGCCGGCACGCTGTCGGGCGGCTGGAAGCAGCGGCTGGCGCTCGCCGCCTGCGTCATGCACAAGCCGAAGCTCCTGCTGCTCGACGAGCCGACGGCCGGCGTCGACCCCAAGGCGCGGCGCGACTTCTGGGACGAGATCCACCACCTCGCCGCCGACGGGCTGACCGTGCTCGTCTCCACCCACTACATGGACGAGGCCGAACGCTGCCACCGCATCGGCTACATCGCCTACGGCAGGATGCTGGCGACGGGCACGGTGGAGGAGGTGATCCGGGATGCCGCCCTGTCGACCTTCGTGGTGCGCGGGCCGGATTTGCAGCGCCTCGCCGCCGAGGTCTCCGCGCTCCCCGGTGTCGAGCAGGCCGCGCCCTTCGGCACGACGCTGCATGTCGTCGGCTCGGACAGGGACCGTCTCGCCGCCTCGCTGGCGCCGCTGGCGGAAAGGCCCGGCATCAGCGTCGAGCCGGGCCAGACCAGCCTCGAGGACGTGTTCATCAAGTTCATGGGCGATGCCCAAGACAATATGGGCGGGGACAACATGCAATGAGCGGCGTCTTCTCCCTTGCCCGGCTCTGGGCGCTGCTCGCCAAGGAGTTCATCCAGATGCGGCGCGACCGCATCACCTTCGGCATGATGCTGGGCGTGCCGCTGATCCAGCTCCTCCTGTTCGGCTACGCCATCAACGCCGATCCGCGGCAGCTTCCCGCCGCGCTGGTCGTGACGAGCCAGGACCATTACACCCGCGCGGTGATCTCGGCGCTGGAGGCGACCGGCTACTACCGCTTCGACCATGTCGCGCAGAGCGGGACGCAAGCCGAATCGCTGATCGCGTCCGGCAAGGTCGCCTTCGTCGTCACCATCCCCTCCGACCTTGCCCGGCGCGTCGACCGGGGCGAGCGGCCGCGCATCCTGATCGAGGCCGACGCCTCGGACCCGTCCGCCTCCAGCGGCGCGATCTCGGCGCTCGGCACCGTGATCAACCAGGCGTTACTGCGCGAGCAGGGCATCGCCCGGCTTGCCGAGGAGGAGCGCGACAGCCGGCTCGATGTCGTGGTGCATCGCCGCTACAACCCGGAAGGCATCTCGCAATACAACATCGTGCCGGGCCTGCTCGGCGTCATCCTGCAGATGACCATGGTGATGATGACCTCGATCGCGCTGACGCGCGAGATCGAGCGCGGCACGATGGAGAACCTGCTCGCCATGCCGGCGAGCCCGTTCGAGATCATGCTGGGCAAGGTGCTGCCGGGGCTCGCGGTCGGCGCGGTGCAGACCGTTGTGGTGCTGGCGGCGGCGCGGCTTCTGTTCCACATCCCCTTCGCCGGCGATCCGCTGACGCTCGTCGCCGCCATCCTCGTCTTCGTGCTCGGGCTGGTGCTGCTCGGCTACCTGATATCGACCTTCGCGCGCACGCAGATGCAGGCGCTCCAGCTCACCTTCTTCTTCTTCCTGCCGTCGATCATGCTGTCGGGCTTCATGTTCCCGTTCCGCGGCATGCCGGACTGGGCGCAATGGATCGGCGAGTTCTTTCCGCTGACCCATTTCCTGCGCGTCGTGCGCGCGGTGATGCTGAAGGGCGCGGGCTTTACCGACATCGCCCTCGAGGCGTCGATCCTCGCCCTGTTCGTCCTCGCCTATGGCGCGCTGGCGCTCATGCGCTTCCGCAGCACGCTGGACTAGAACCGGCTTACTTGGTCCCGTACATGCGGTCGCCCGCGTCGCCGAGGCCGGGCACGATATAGCCCTTCTCGTTCAGCTTCTCGTCGATCGAGGCGGTGAAGACCGGCACGTCCGGGTGGGCGGCGGTGAAACGCGCGATGCCTTCCGGCGCGGCGAGCAGGCACACGAAGCGCAGGTTCGTCGCCCCGCGCTCCTTCAGCTTGTCGACCGCCGCGACCGCCGAATTGGCGGTGGCCAGCATCGGGTCGACGACGATGACCAGCCGATCCTCGAGGTCGCTCGGCGCCTTGAAGAAATATTCGACCGCCTCCAGCGTCTCGTGATCGCGGTAGAGGCCGACATGAGCGACGCGCGCCGCCGGCACCAGGTCGAGCATGCCGTCGAGCAGGCCGTTGCCGGCGCGCAGCACCGAGGCGAAGACCAGCTTCTTGCCTTCGAGCGTCGGCGCCTCGATGGTCTTGAGCGGCGTCTCGATCATCCGCGTCGTCAGCGCGAGCTCGCGCGTCACCTCGTAGCAGAGCAGCAGCGAAATCTCGCGCAGCAGCCGGCGGAAGCTCGCCGTCGAGGTCTCCTTGTCGCGCATGATGGTGAGCTTGTGCTGGACCAGCGGATGATCGACGACGGTTACGCCCTGCATCGTGTTGTTGCCTTTCCCTGCCTTTGCGCCCTTTTTTCCGGGGGCAATTCTAGCCGCACATCGCCGGGCGGGATACCTTGGCCGCCGGCCGAACCACAGTTTTCTGGCGGCGGCTTTCCCGTTAACCGGCGCGGCCGATCATCGCGGCTTCGGCAATGGCGCAGCCTTGATCAATCGTTTATGGTCCGGCCGGATTTCGCATGGATGATCATATGTCGGACGAACGCACGACCGCCGCGGGCGGGATGGAAACGGCCTACGGCTTCCGCAACGTGGCGGAAGGCGAGAAGCAGGGCCTCGTCAACGACGTGTTCCACAAGGTCGCCTCGCGCTACGACCTGATGAACGACCTGATGTCGGGCGGGCTGCATCGCCTCTGGAAGGACGCGATGGTCGCCTGGCTCAATCCGCCGAGGCGCGAGGGCTGGCGCGTGCTCGACGTCGCCGGCGGCACCGGCGACATCGCCTTCCGCATCGTCGAGGCCTCGCAGCGCAACGCCCACGCCACCGTGCTCGACATCAACGGCTCGATGCTGAAAGTCGGCGAGGAGCGGGCGCAGAAGCGCGGCCTTGGCGACAATGTCGATTTCGTCGAGGCGAACGCCGAGGAACTGCCCTTCCCCGACGGCACTTTCGACGCCTACACCATCGCCTTCGGCATCCGCAACGTGCCGCGCATCGACGTCGCGCTGTCGGAAGCCTATCGCGTGCTGAAGCCGGGCGGGCGGTTCCTCTGCCTCGAATTCTCCGAGGTCGAGATGCCGCTGCTCGACAAGGTCTACGAGGCGTGGTCGTTCAAGGCCATCCCCCAGATCGGCGCGATGGTGGCCGGCGACGGCGAGCCCTACCGCTACCTCGTCGAATCCATCGCCAAGTTCCCCAACCAGCGTAATTTCGGCGCGATGATCGAGCACGCCGGCTTCGGGCGGGTGACGTGGCGCAACTATTCCGGCGGCATCGCCGCGCTGCATTCGGGCTGGAAGCTGTGAGGTTTCCGGTTTCATGAGCACCGTTGCCGCCTGGTTCCGGCTGGCCCGCGCCGGCTGGATCATGACCCGTGAGGGCGTCGTCGCCGCGCTGCCTGGCGACCAGCTTTCCGGCCTGCCGCGGTTCGGCTGGCGTGTGGCGCGGCTGTTCACACGGCGCGGGGCCAAGGGCCGCCAGCGCGACCAGCGCCTCGCCAAGGCGGTGGACAGGCTGGGGCCGTCCTATGTCAAGCTCGGCCAGTTCCTCGCCACCCGCCCCGACGTGGTCGGCGCGGAGATCGCCGCCGATCTCGCCAACCTCCAGGACCGGATGGCGACCTTCCCGACGGCCGAGGCGGTCGCCGAGATCGAGGCATCGCTCGGCCGCCCCGTCGGCGATCTCTATGCGCGCTTCGACGCGCCGGTCGCCGCCGCCTCGATCGCGCAGGTGCATCCGGCTATCGCTCGGCAGGGCGACGGAACCGAGCGCATGGTCGCGGTCAAGGTCATCCGCCCCGGCGTGCGCCGGCGCTTCCACGCCGATCTCGAAAGCTATTTCCTCGCCGCCCGGCTTCAGGAGCGGTTCATCCCGGCGACGCGGCGGCTGCGCCCCGTCGAGGTGACGAAGACGCTGGCGCAGACCACGAAGATCGAGATGGACCTGCGGCTGGAAGCCGCCGCGCTCTCGGAGCTCGCCGAGAACACGAAGGACGATCCGGGCTTTCGCGTGCCGTGGGTCGACTGGGAGCGGACCGGGCGCGACGTCGTCACCATGGAGTGGATCGACGGCGTCAAGATGAACGACGTCGAGGGCCTGCGTGCCGCCGGCCACGACCTCGAGAAGCTCTCGGTGGCGCTGATCCAGTCCTTCCTGCGCCACACGCTGCGCGACGGCTTCTTCCACGCCGACATGCATCCCGGCAATTTGTTCGTCGAGGCGGACGGCACCATCGTCGCCGTCGATCTCGGCATATCGGGGCGGCTGGGCAAGAAGGAGCGGCGCTTCCTCGCCGAAATCCTCTACGGCTTCATCGTGCGCGACTATCGCCGCGTCGCCGAGGTGCATTTCGAGGCCGGCTACGTGCCGCGCGACCACGACATCGACGCCTTCGCGCAGGCGATCCGCGCCATCGGCGAGCCGATCCACGGCCAGCCGGCCGAGACCATCTCGATGGCGCGGCTCCTGACGCTGCTGTTCGAGGTGACGGAGCTGTTCGACATGCAGACGCGGCCCGAGCTGGTCCTGCTGCAGAAGACCATGGTGGTGGTCGAGGGCGTTGCGCGCACGCTCGATCCGGCCTTCAACATGTGGAGGACCTCCGAGCCGGTGGTCGGCGACTGGATCAGGCGCAATCTAGGCCCCCGCGGCATGCTGGAGGACGCGCGCGACGGCGTCCTCGCCCTCGCCTCGCTCGCCCGGCAGGCGCCGGAGCTGGCCGAGCGCGCCGAGCGCCTGTCGCGCGAGATCGACGCCATGGCCGAGCACGGGCTGCGCTTCGACGACGCGACTGCCGACCGGATTGGCCGGGCAGAGGCGCGCCGCACCCGCTCGGGACGCGTCGCGCTGTGGGTGATCGCGGCGACGCTGATCTGGATTGCATGGCAGATCGGCTGAAGTAATCTGGTCCGACCACGGAGGCAGGCCGGCGAATGACCCTTTCCGAAACGACCCTTTCCGACAGGCGCATCCTTCTCATCATCGGCGGCGGCATCGCCGCCTACAAGTGCCTCGACCTGATCCGCCGCCTGCGCGAGCGCGGGGCTTCGGTGCGCTGCGTGATGACGAAGGCGGCGCAGGAATTCGTCACGCCGCTCGCGGTCGGCGCGTTGTCGGCGACCCATGTGTTCACCGACCTCTTCGACCGTGAGGACGAACAGGATGTCGGCCATATCCGCCTGGCGCGCGAGGCGGAGGTGATCGTCGTCGCCCCCGCCACCGCCGACCTGATGGCGAAGATGGCGCACGGGCTCGCCGACGACCTCGCCTCGGCCGTGCTGCTCGCCTCGGACAAGCCGGTCCTCCTCGCGCCTGCGATGAACCCGCTGATGTGGCGCAACCCTGCGACGCGGCGCAACCGCGAGACGCTTGCGAAAGACGGCATCCGCTTCGTCGGGCCGAACAGCGGCGAGATGGCCGAAAGCGGCGAGGCCGGCGAAGGGCGCATGGCCGAGCCGCGGGAGATCGTCGCCGCCATCGAGGCGCTGCTCGACGTGGCTCCCAAGCCGCTGGCCGGCCGGCGCGTCGTCGTCACCTCCGGCCCGACGCATGAGCCGATCGACCCGGTGCGCTACATCGCCAACCGCTCGTCGGGCAAGCAGGGCCACGCCATCGCCGCGGCGCTGGCGAGGCTCGGCGCGGATGTGCGGCTCGTTTCCGGCCCGGTAAACATCCCTGACCCGGCCGGCGTTCTTGTTACCCGCGTCGAGAGCGCGCGGCAGATGCTCGAAGCGGCGGAGGCGGCGCTGCCCGCCGACGCCGGCGTGTTCGTCGCCGCGGTCGCCGACTGGCGCGCGGCGGGCGAGGCCGGGCAGAAGATCAAGAAGGAGCCCGGCAAGGGGCCGCCGGCATTACAGATGGTGGAGAACCCCGACATCCTCGCCACCATCGGCCACCACGCGAGGCGGCCGGGGCTGGTGATCGGCTTCGCGGCCGAGACGCAGGACATCGTCGACAACGCGCGCCGGAAGCTCGAGAAGAAGGGCGCGGACCTGATCGTCGCCAACGACGTGTCGCACGACAGCGGCATCAACGCGGGCGGCGTCATGGGCGGCGACAGGAATCGCGTCAGGATCGTCTCGCCCGGCGGGGTCGAGGACTGGCCGGAAATGGGCAAGGACGAGGTGGCGGAGCGGCTCGCGGCGCTGATCGCCGAAAAGCTCGCGGGCGGCGGGGAAGCGCGGTGAGCGAGCGCCCTGCCCCGTCCCCCCGCGCCGGCTACCGCGCCTTCCGCACCATCGCGACGCGCTGGATGGACAACGACATCTACGGCCACATGAACAACGTCGTTCACTATTCGCTGTTCGACACGGCGGTGAACGGCTGGCTGATCGAAAGCGGCGCGCTCGACATCCATGGCGGCGACCAGATCGGCCTCGTGGTCGAGACCGGCTGCCGCTATTTCTCCGAGATGGCGTTTCCGGACGTGGTGACGGCGGGCCTGCGCGTGGCGAGGCTCGGCGCGTCCTCGGTGCGCTACGAGGTCGGCCTGTTCCGCAACGACGAGACGCTGGCGGCGGCCGAAGGCTTCTTCGTCCATGTCTATGTCGACCGGGCGACGCGGCGGCCGAAGCCGTTGAACGCGGCGCTGCGCGCGGTTCTGGAGGGCGTCGCCGCATGAACGCGCCCGGGAATGAGCGGCTGGACGAGCGGCTGGTGGCGCTCGAGATCCGCTATGCCGAGCAGGAGCGGACGATCGCCGACCTGTCCGACCAGTTGACCGAGCAGTGGAAGACCATCGACCGGCTGCAAAAGAAACTCGACGCGCTGACCGAGCGTTTCCTCGCGCTGGAGGAGCAGGCCGCGCCGGAAACGCCGGTGACGAAGCCGCCCCACTGGTGAGGCGGCGGGAGGCGGGGATGACGATCAGGGACCGGATGGGACGCGCGGAAGACTATGTGCTCGGCCTGATGGACGAGACCGAGCGGATGCGCGCCGAGCGCGACATGGTCGTCGACCCCGAGTTCCGCGATTGCGTGCTGGAGCTGGCGCAGAAGCTGCAAAGGCTGCACGACATGAAGCGGCCGGACAAGTCGGCCGACGAGGCGTGGAACGAGATCGCCGCGCGCATCGCCGAACTGCCGCAGATGGCGGGGATGAGCCCGGAGCGCCTGCAGGCGCGGCAGGCGGCCCCGGCGCGGCCCGTCAGGCCGCGGATCGTCGCACGCCGGCCCGTCGGACGCGGCCTCGGCGAGACTGGCGGACGGCGCGGGCTCGTCGTCGCCTTCGGGGTCGTGGCCGTCTTCGTGATCGGCTATCTCGTCGGCTATTTGCGCTGAGCCTGCCGGTCAGCGCGCGGCCGGGACCACGCAGGCGACGCCGGTGCCCCTGAGGCCGCAATAGCCGCCCGGATTCTTGGCGAGATATTGCTGGTGCTCTTCCTCGGCGAAATAGAAGGCCGGGGCGGGAGCGATCTCCGTGGTCACGGCCCCACGCCCCGCGCCCGCCAGCGCCGCCTGATAGGCGGCAAGCGAGGCCTCGGCCTCTTCCCTCTGCGCGTCGGAGGTGGTGAAGATCACGGAGCGGTAGGTGGTGCCGACGTCGTTGCCCTGGCGCATGCCCTGCGTCGGGTCGTGGTTCTCCCAGAACACGCGCAAGAGCTCGCCATAGGACACCGTCGCGGGATCGAAGACGACGAGCACCGTCTCGGCATGGCCGGTCAGGCCCGTGCAGGTCTCGCGATAGGTCGGGTTCGGCGTGATGCCGCCCTGATACCCGGCGGCCGTGACCCAGACGCCCGGCACCTGCCAGTAGAGCCGCTCCACGCCCCAGAAGCAGCCCATGCCGAAATAGGCCGCCTCCATGCCGTCCGGATAGGGGCCGTGCAGCGGCCGGCCGGAAACGAAATGGCCGGCGGCGGTGGGAATGGGATGGCTTCGGCCCGGCAGCGCCTCTTCCGGCGTCGGCAGGCGCAGCTTGCTTGCGGGACCGTCGTTCAGGAAAAACATCGATGCTTTCCTTTCTGCCCGAAGGGCATGGTGGGCCTTTCTGCCCGAAGGGCGCTCCGGCCTAGGTGGCGAAGCGGTGGTCGCGGCGCTCGCGCCTACGGCCGGCAAGCGCCATGAGAAGCGCGAGGCCGCCGAACACCGCGAAGCCCGGCAGCGAAAGCAGCCACAGCAGGACCGGGTCCCAGACGAAGCCGGGCAGGTTCTCCGCGACCAGCGCCTCGAAGCCGGCAAGGCTTTGCCGCGACAGCGCCGCCCATGACGAGCCGAGCGGCGTCATGACGACGGCCCCGGCGGCGATGGAGCGCGTGGCGTCGAGCACCGCCATGATGACGGCGACCGCAAGAAGCACCATCGAAACGAGACGCAAGGCAGCTTTTATCATCGGGGCGCAATCGCCTTCTCTTCGCGGCGCGGGTCGTGCCGTCTCGTCTTCAGATAGGACCGGTCGGTGCGCTTGGCAATCGCCTATCGGCCCGGAGCGGCCGGGCGCGAGGCCCGGCGGTGCGGCGTCTTGCTCCAGTGATGCGGCCGGCGGTAGATTTCCCACAGCGCCGCCCACGCCGCCAGCGACAGCAGCAGCCAGTAGACGGGCGTCAGCGCCACGAAGACGAGCGGCCGCGGCTTCTCGATCCCGCTCAGCGTCACCAGCCCCAGGGCGATGAAGGCGGCATAGCCGATGACGACGTTGCCGAGCGCGACCGCGCCGATGGCGGCATCGCCCGGCGCGAATTCGCCCGCCATGGCGAGCTTCGCCACGCCGTAGAGGATCGAGCCGACGAAGACGGGGTGGAACAGAGCCGAGACGATCATGCCGAGCGAGGTGATCTGCACGGCGAGGAACGAGGCCGGACCGAGCTCGCGCCACAGCGAGGCGGGCTCGCGCATGTGGACCAGCCATGTCTGCATCCAGCCCTTGAACCAGCGGATGCGCTGCGGCAGCCACACGGCAAGCGTCTCGGGCGCGTCCTCCCATGTCGGGCGGGTGATGACGCCGGTGCGGTAGCCGTAGCGGGCGAGCCTGACGCCGAGCTCGGCGTCCTCGGTGACGTTGTAGGCGTCCCAGCCGCCGACCTCGTCGAGCGCGGCGCGGCGGAAATGGTTGGACGTGCCGCCGAGCGGCAGGGCGAGCCTGCGCCGCGCCAGCCACGGCAAGAGGCCGCGGAACAGCGCCGCATATTCGAACGAGAACATGGTCGACAGCGCGCTCGCCCCGCCATTGGCGACGGCGAGCGGCGCCTGCAGGCAGGCGACCTCCGGCGGCTCCTCGCAAAAGCGCTGCCATGCCTCGACGAGTTGCAGCGGGTCGGGCCGGTCCTCGGCGTCGTAGAGCGTGACGAACTCGCCGCTGCACAATGGCAGGGCATAGGCCAGCGCCTTTGGCTTGGTGCGCGGCAGCCCGGGCGGCACCAGCACGATCTCCATCGTCGGCGGCAGGCGGTAGCCGCGCAGCGCCGCCAGAGTCTCGTCGTCGTCGGCCTCGCAGACGAGCTTGATCTCCAGCCGGGCGCGCGGCCATTGCAGCCGGCCGAGCGCGGCGAGGAGCTGCGGCATCATCTCCTTCTCGCGATAGAGCGCGACCAGCACCGAATAGACCGGCTGGCGCGCGGGATCGGCGGGCGGCAGGGGACGGGGCCGCAGCCGCCCCGCCTCGACCCAGGCGAGAAGGCGCAGTACCACGCAGGCGGCGAAGCCCGCCGAAGCGATCAGATGCGCGGCGAGCGTGGTCGCGACCGGGGCGAGCCACAGGAGCACGAGGAAGGCGAAGACGGCCGCCACCGCGGTCGCGCCCTGCCAGGCGCTGACGACGGTGCGCGCCGAGAACTCCGGCGACTGGAGAAGAAGCCGATGCTGGGCGTCGAAGAGCAGGCGCCCGGTGCTTCGCTCAACGATGGCGGCGCGCAGCGCGGAGGGCGGCGCGATGCGGATGCCGGCGCGCAGATGCGGCGTGCCCGCCAGAAGGGCGCGGATCGCCGCCGGGTCGATGCCGGGATCGGCGATCAGGTGCGTCGTCGTCCCGTCGGCATTGCCCAGCATGGCGATCCGCAGGCCGTGCCTGTCGCGCAGCGAGGCCAGCCGCCTCGCCTGATCAGCCATGACGGATTCGGGATCGACGGCGTCCACGAAGCCGAGGCCGAGATCCGCGGCGATCGCCCGGTAGAGATCGGCTTCCGCCACCTCGCCCGACGCCAGCAATTCCTCCGCGAAGCGCGTTCCCATGGCCTCCGCCCGCACGGCGGCGCGGCGGGCCAGCGCCTCCGGAACGTCGGCCCGTGCGAGGATCGGCCGCCATTCGCGCAGCAAGCGCGCTTGCGGCGTCTCGCGGCCGCCGGCGGGGATCGCGCGGGCCGTCTCGGCGGCTGGAAAGGCATGCCGTGGCCGGATTTCCTTCGCCGTTCGTCCGAAGCCGGCATCCGCATTCAGGAAGCGCAGAGGGGGAAGGACGGGCTTTCCGTCATGGGACCCGGAGAGCGTCATCCGTCACCGCATGAAAACGGATGATAACAAGGGAGGAGCAGTCGGACGCCCTTGGCGTCCCGGATCATCGCTTCGGCCGTTTCGGATCGAATACAAACGCAAACCCGCCAAACCCCAAAACAACAGTGAAATCCATATCCGATTCTTTTTCAATGGCATCTTGCGGCCGGCCGGCATGTTTGCCATCAATAGTGTCGTTTTATTTCGTCGTCCCGATAAAGACGCGGATCGTGCTTCGACCGGTTTCGGGGCCGGCGTTTCCGTGCGGCGACAGGTTGACAGAAACAGCGGCGCACGGGAGAGATGGCCACCCTTTTCTCGCCGCCTGCGTGATGATGCCGAAACTCGCCGCCGCCCTTGTCCTGCTGGTCCACATGCTTTGCCTGCCTGCCGCGGTCGGCGGTGCGCAGGCGCAGGAAGCCGCGATCCCCGCCTATTGGGACGAGAAGGAGCGGCTGCCCAAGCCCGACCTGTCGAGCCTCGGACGGCTGCGTTTCCTGACCACGATCGACTTCCCGCCGTTCAACTTCCTCGACGGCGACGGCCGCCTCGCGGGCTTCCATGTCGAGCTGGCGCGGGCGATCTGCCGCGAGCTCGACATCGTGGCGCGCTGCCAGATACAGGGCCTGCCGTGGGGCGAGCTCGACGCCGCGATGGAGGCCGAGCAGGGCGAGGCCCTGCTGGCGGCGACGGCGGTGACGGCGCAGACGCGGGAACGCTACGCCTTCTCGCGGCCGTATCTCAGGTTCCCCGCCCGCTTTGCCGTGCCGCGCGCCAGCACCATGGCCGAGCCGATGCATGCCGCGGTGCGCGGCAAGCGCATCGGCGTTCTCGCCCGCTCGGCCCACGAGACGATGCTGCGCCGCTACTTCCCCGAGGCGCGGCCGGTCACCTATTCGCGCGTCGACTGGCTCTACGACGATCTGCGCGAGGGCAAGCTCGACGGCGCGTTCGGCGACGGGATGCAGCTTTCCTTCTGGCTGGCAGGCTCGAATGCGAAGAATTGCTGCCGGTTCGCCGGCGGCCCCTATCTCGCGCCCGAGTTCCTCGGCCACGGGCTGGCGATCGCGGTCCGGCACGAGGGCGCGGCGCTGGCGCGCGCCTTCGACTACGCGCTGCGCGAGATCGGGGTGAAGGGCGTCTTCGCCGAGCTCTACCTGAAATATTTCCCGGTCAGCTTCTACTGAGGCGGCCGGACGGCGCTGCCTCTATGCGATGCGGCGGTGGCGGATACGCGCCGCGCGCTCGATGGCGAGCACGGTTCCCCGCTCGATGTCGAAGCGCTCGCGGACGAGTTGCAGCACCCTGTCCTCCTCCAGCTTGACGTCGAGATCGGCCGCGGCGATGTCGACGGCGAGCGCGTAGGCCGTCTCGCGCAGCTCCGGCGACAGCGTCTCGGCGATCAGGTCGAGGACGCCGGCGAAGCCCGCCTCCTCCTGAAGCAGGAGCTGGCAATCCTGCGCCACGGCCAGCGTGCGGGACTGGGCGAAGCCGTGGAAGGCCGGCAGCGTACGCACGATGGCGCCGATTCGCGCCAGCTCCTCGTCGCCCATGTCGCGGTCGGAGGCGGACAGGATGACCATGAGATAGACAAGGGCTTCCTGCTGGCTCGGCTTCGACATGAAAGGCTCCGTGGGTGTGGATTCGCGTTGGCGGGCGCACGTTAGGCGGCAACCGCACGGCCCGCAACGAAAAAGCCGGGCCAACATTGACGCACCGGGGCCGCAAGCCTAGAGAACTCGCGCGCTGCGGCGCGAAAACCCCCGCGAACTTCCCCGCGAACCTCATGGAACGGAAGACATGTCCGAAACGCGCCCGACCCCGCTCACCCTGACGCCGGAACTCGTTGCCGCGGCGCGGGAGAGCAAAGCCTGGCCGTTCGAGGAGGCGCGCAAGATCGTCAGGCGCTACGAGGGGCGCGCCTGGCCGGCCGAGATCCTGTTCGAAAGCGGCTACGGCCCCTCCGGCCTGCCGCATATCGGCACCTTCGGCGAGGTGGCGCGCTCGACCATGGTGCGCAACGCCTTCCGTGTGCTGACGGAAGAAAAGTTGCCGACGCGGCTGCTGTGCTTCTCCGACGACATGGACGGGATGCGCAAGATCCCCGACAACGTGCCGGACCGGGCCTTCCTGGAGCCGTATCTCCACCAGCCGCTGACCGTCGTGCCCGACCCGTTCGGCGGCAAGTACGCGAGCTTCGGCCACCACAACAACGCGATGCTGCGCCGGTTCCTCGACACGTTCGGCTTCGACTACGAGTTCGCCAGCGCCACGGACTACTACAAGTCCGGCCGCTTCGACGACATCCTGCGCCGGGTCGCCGAGCGCTACGACGCGCTCATGGCGATCATGCTGCCGACGCTGGGCGAGGAGCGGCGCGCCACCTATTCGCCCTTCCTGCCGATCTCTCCGAAGACGGGCCGGGTGCTCTACGTGCCGATGAAGCGCGTCGACGCCGAGGCCGGCACGATCACCTTCGACGACGAGGATGGCGAGGAGGTGACGCTGCCCGTCACCGGCGGCCGGGTGAAGCTGCAATGGAAGCCGGATTTCGGCGCGCGCTGGGTGGCGCTCGGCGTCGATTTCGAGATGTTCGGCAAGGACCACGGGCCGAACATGATGGTCTACGACTCGATCTGCGCCGCGCTGGGCGGCCGCCCGCCCGAGCATTTCGTCTACGAGCTGTTCCTCGACGAGAACGGCGAGAAGATCTCGAAGTCGAAGGGCAACGGCCTGACCATCGACGAATGGCTGACCTATGCGCCAACCGAGAGCCTCGCGCTCTACATGTTCCAGAAGCCGCGCACGGCCAAGAAGCTCTATTTCGACGTCATCCCGCGCGCGGTCGAGGAATACTACCAGTTTCTCGCCGCCTATCCGCGGCAGGACTGGAAGGAGCGGCTCGGCAATCCGGTCTGGCACATCCATGCCGGCAACCCGCCGGTGGTGGACATGCCGGTGTCGTTCGGCCTGCTGCTCAACCTCGTCAGCGCCTCCAACGCCCACGACAAGGCCGTGCTGTGGGGCTTCATCTCGCGCCATGCGCCGGGCGTCTCGCCGCAGACCCACCCCGAGCTCGACCGGCTGGTCGGCTTCGCGATCCGCTATTTCGACGACTTCGTGAAGCCGTCGAAGGTGTTTCGCGCACCCGATGCAGTGGAGACGGATGCGCTGCGGGCGCTGTCGGACAGGCTCGGCACGCTGCCGGCGGACGCGGACGGCGAGGCGATCCAGAACGCCGCGCTCGACGTGGCGCGCGGGATCGAGCGCTATCAGGACCATGCGAAGAAAAGCCCGACCGGCGGGCCGGGCGTCTCGATCGCCTTCTTCCAGATGATCTATCAGGTGCTGATCGGGCAGGAACGGGGCCCTCGCTTCGGCTCCTTCGCCGCGCTCTACGGCATCGACAACACACGCGCGCTGATCGAGCGGGCGCTGAAGGGCGAGCTAGTCGCCTGACGCCCCCGCATCGTCGGGCCCGGGATCGGAATCCGCATCGAGGATGCCGGTCCCGGTCAAATCCCGCTCGGTCAGTTCCGGCACGGTGACGGTCAGTGGCGCGGCCGCAGCCGGCCCGGGGCCGTAGAGGCCGCGCCGCGCCGCGCGCGCGCCTTCAGCCTGCGCGGCATAGCGCGCGTCGTCCGGGTCCGGGCGGGCCCATCCCTGCGCGACCAGCCATTCGCCGGCGTCGAACGCGCCGAGCCGGCACGGCGTCGCCACGATTTCGGCCGTCGGCGCGGGCGGCACGACGCAGGCGAGCGCCCTGCCCCGCAGCCAGTTGCGGAACGCGGTGCGGGCGTGGACGCCACACGGCCACGGAACGCCGTCGACGGCGCAGCTTTCATCGACCGGCGTCGGCATGAGGCCGGCGAGGACGATGCGGTAGCCCATGGCCTCGAACGCGCCGGCCTCGCCCACCACCGGCCGGTGCAGCACCGTCTCCTTCGGCGGCCCTTCGGACGGGACGTGCGCGCGGCCGATCGGGCTCAGCGGCTCGCGCGGGTCGATCCGCTCCAGCCGATGCGGCTCCAGCGGCGGAGGCGCGACGATGTCCGGAGAGACGGGGCGCACGATGAACGGCGCGGGCGGCGGCGGCGCGGCCTCGCGCTCTTCCTCGACCACCGCGGCGGCCTGGGGCGCATCGTCAAGGCCCGCTGTACCGGTCCGGGACGCTTGCTCGCGCAAGGCCGGCGCGGCAAGAACCAGCGCACCGAGGCCGCCGAGCGCGACGGCAAGGGCGAACGGGCGCATCCTCGCCGCCCCTACTGGCTCGCCCAGACGATCCGCGCCAGCCAGACGATCTCGGCGGACGGGATGGTGCGATCGGGATGGGCGGGGTTGAGCGAGACCAGCTCGACATGCCGCGTCGTGCGGCCGGCGAGGATCTTGGCCATCACCTCGCCGGACGCCGTCTTGGCGACGATGCGGTCGCCCTTGCGCACCCGCGCGCCCGGCTCGACGATCAGGACGTCGCCGTCGCGATAGAGCGGCAGCATCGAATCGCCCTGCACCTGAAGCGCATAGGCGTTGTCGCCGACGCGCGCCGTCGGCAGGTCGATCTCGTCCCAGCCCTGCCCGACAGGGAAGCCGCCATCGTCGAAGAAGCCGCCAGCGCCCGCCTGGGCGAAGCCGATCAGCGGCACGGAGGCGCGGGCGGCGGAGGGAAGCGCCGCGCGGCCTTCGACCAGCGCGAGAAGCTCGGCCAGCGACGCGCCCGTCGCCTCCATGATCTTGGCGAGCGATTCGGTCGACGGCCAGCGCGGCCGGCCGTCCGCCGACAGCCGCTTCGACTTGTTGAAGGCGGTGGAATCGAGGCCGGCCCGGCGGGCGAGGCCCGAGGCCGACAGGGAGTGGCGCGCCGCCAGCGCGTCGATCGCCGCCCAGACCTTCTCGTGCGAGAGCATGACGCCCTCCCGATGACAGGAAAAAATACCTTTCCTGTCTACCTCCGGCGCCGTCCCGTGTCCAGCCGCCATCGGCCTGGGCAGCACGAAATCGCGCGCCGTGTTGCCCGCGGCGGCCGCGCCGCCTATCAGTACCCGAGGACGATCACCGCCGGAGACGACGACATGGCCGCCACGCTCCTCTGCTGCGTCAACGCGAGCGCCCATGCGCGGCGCGCCATCGAGCTCGCCACGGAAATAGCGAAGGCGCTCGGCCACCCGCTCGTCTTCCTCCTCGTCAACCAGACGCGCCCGGCGAGCGGCTATCCCGACATAAGGGCGATGAGCGAGAGAGATGCACGCGACGTCCTCGACATCGCCATGCGTTATGCCGAGGCGAGCGGCGTCAAGGACGCGCGCCCGGCGCTGGTCGAGGCGCGGGACGTGGCGGAGGCCATCCTGCATTTCGCGGAGGAAAGGAAGGCCGGGCACATCGTCGTCGGCACGGGCAACCCGCCCTTCATCGGCCGGCTGCTGCTCGGCTCGGTCTCGCAAACCGTGGTCGCCGAGGCGAAATGCTCCGTGACGGTGGCGCGCTGATCCCGCTCAGCCTTCGCTCTCGACCTCCCTTTTGGCCAACTCCCCTTTGGCCAACTCCCCTTTGGCCAACTCCCCTTTGGCAAGTCGGCGCATGCCGGCGTGCGAGGCCATGAAGATGCGCTCCTCCTCGCTCGGCGGGCGCGGACGCACCGGCGCGCCGAGCATGCCGACGATCTCGTCGACCGGAACGAAGCGGCGGTTGGCGAAGTCGTAGACGCCGGCCGTGGTCATCACCACCGCCGCCGTGCGCCCGTCCTCGAGGACGAAGCGATGGCGGCCGATGACCTGGGTGTCCTCCCATGTCTCGAGGGTCGAGACGACCTCGAACTTCTTCCATAGCCTGATCTCGCGGACATAGACCGCCTGGAGGCCGCCCATCATCGGCGCCCAGCGCCGCTTGCGCGCCAGCTCGATCAGGCCGGCGCGGGCGAAGATGTCGATGCGGCCGACATCGGCCAGCATCATGTAGCGGGCGTTGTTCAAATGCAGGTTGGTGTCGACGTCGGTGGGCAGGCAGCGGAAGGACAGCCTGCTCTCCTCGCCCAGGCGATAACGGCCGCGCGAGCGCGCGGTCGCGATCATCCGGGCAAGACGCAGCCAGACATACATGAAGGTCTCCCTTTCCTTCCCCCCGTTCACGGGGAGAAGGTGGCCCAAAGGGCCGGATGAGGGGCAGAGCCAGCCTTGAAGGGCTTGCGCTGCCCCTCACCTGCCTGCCGGCATCCTCTCCCCGTGAACGGGGAAAGGAGGGCTTCGCTTACGCCGCCTGCTTTTCCTTGCCGGCGTAGGGGTCGAAGCGGTCGTAGAAGCTCTCGCCCTTCTGCGCCATGTCGAGAAGCAGCTTCGGCGCCTTGAACTGCGCGCCGTATTTCTTCTGCAGCTTCTTCGCCAGCTTGACGAACCTCTCCGCGCCCATGCCGTCGATGTAGGAGAGCGCACCGCCCGTATAGGGGGCGAAGCCGAAGGCGAGGATCGAGCCGACATCCGCCTCGCGCGGGTCGATGACGATGCCTTCCTCCATCACGCGGGCCGCTTCCAGCGCGATCGTCGCGAGGAAGCGCTGCTTCAGCTCCTCGACGTCGATCGAGTCGGCGTCCTGCTGCCTGTAGAGGTCCTTCAGGCCCGGCCACAGGTGCTTCTTGGCCGGCTTCTCGGGATAGTCGTAGAAGCCCTTGCCGTTCTTGCGGCCGAAGCGGCCATGGGTGTCGACCATGGTGTTGACGAGCTTGAACTGCTCGGGATCGACCGCCTTCTCGCCGAGATCGCGGATCGTCTGCTTCATGATCTTCTGGGCGAGGTCGATGGCGGTCTCGTCGGTCAGCGCCAGCGGGCCGACCGGCATGCCGGCCATCTTCGCCGCGTTCTCGATCATCGCCGCCGGCACGCCCTCGATCAGCATCTGGAAGGCTTCCGACATGTAGCGCAGCACGCAGCGGTTGACGTAGAAGCCGCGCGTGTCGTTGACGACGATCGGCGTCTTCTTGATCGCCCGCACATAGTCGATGGCCACGGCCAGCGCCTTGTCGCCGGTCTTCTTGCCCATGATGATCTCGACCAGCATCATCTTGTCGACCGGCGAGAAGAAGTGGATGCCTATGAAGTTCTTCGGCCGCGCCGAGTTCTTCGCCAGCGCGGTGATCGGGATCGTCGAGGTGTTGGAGGCGAAGGTCGCCGTCGACTTGATGACGGCTTCCGTCTTCTCGGTCACGCCCTTCTTGATCTCGGAATCCTCGAACACGGCCTCGACCACGAGGTCGCAGCCGTCGAGCAGCGCATAGTCGTCGGTCGGGGTGATGAGCGAGAGGAGCTGCTCCTTCTCGCCTTCCGTGGCGCGGCCCTTCTTGATCGCGCCGTCCATCAGGCCGGCCGAATGGGCCTTGCCCTTCTCGGCCGAAGGCATGTCGCGGTCGAGCAGCACCACCGGGATGCCGGCCTTGGCCGTGACATAGGCGATGCCGGCGCCCATGAAGCCGGCGCCGAGCACGCCGATCTTTTTGAACTTCGTTTCCTTGACGCCCTCCGGACGGCGCGCGCCCTTGTTCAGCTCCTGAAGCGAGACGAACAGCGAGCGGATCATCATCCGCGCCTCGGTCGAGCGCAGGATCTCGGTGAAGTAGCGCTGCTCGATGCGCAGGCCGGTGTCGAACGGCACCAGCAGGCCCTCGTAGACGCACTTCAGGATCGCGCTGGCGGCCGGATAGTTGCCATAGGTCTCGCGGCGCAGGATGGCAATCGCCGGCGGGAAGAGGTTGGCGCCGGCGGCCGAATAGACCGGGCCGCCGGGCAGCTTGAAGCCCTTCTCGTCCCACGGCTGCACCGCTTTGAGGCCATTTTTGATCATCGCCTTGGCGGCCTCGACCAGCTTCTTCGGCTCGGCGATCTCGTGGATGAGATTCATCGCCTTGGCCTTCTTCGGCGTCAGCGTCTGGCCGGAGGTGAGCATCTGCAGCGCGGACTGCGGATCAGTGAGGCGCGGGACGCGCTGGGTGCCGCCGGCGCCCGGGAAGATGCCGACCTTGACCTCGGGCAGCGCCATCTTGACCTTGTCGCTGTCGGCGGCGACGCGGCCGTGGCAGGCGAGCGACATCTCGAACGCGCCACCCATGCAGGTGCCGTTGATCGCCGAGACCCACGGCTTGCCTGACGTCTCGAGCTTGCGGAACAGGCCGGTCATGCGCCCGACATTGTCGAACAGCAGCTTGATCGCCTTGTCCTCGTCCTTGGCGCTTTCCGCCGCGAACATGCCCAGCATGCGCTGGAGCATGGTGAGATCCGCGCCGCCGGAGAAGGTGTCCTTGCCGGAGGTGATGACCGCGCCCTTGATGGCCGCGTCGCCCGCGACCTGGTCGACGATCTTGTCGAGCTCCTCCATCACCTCCTCGGTGAAGACGTTCATCGAGCGGCCCGGCATGTCCCAGGTGACGAGGGCGATGCCGTCGGCGTCGGTCTCGACTTTGAAGTTGTTGTAGTCAGCCATTTTTCAGTCTCCTCCGGCCCGGTCAGACGCGCTCGATGATCGTGGCGGTGCCCATGCCCGCGCCGATGCAAAGGGTGACGAGGGCGGTGTTCAGGTTGCGGCGCTCCAGCTCGTCGAGCACGGTGCCGAGGATGATCGCGCCGGTCGCGCCGAGCGGGTGGCCCATGGCGATGGCGCCGCCGTTGACGTTCATCTTCTTGGGATCGATGTCGAAGGCCTGCATGTAACGCAGCACGACCGAGGCGAAAGCCTCGTTCAGCTCGAACAGGTCGATGTCGGAGAGCTTCATCTTCGCCTTCTTGAGCAGCTTCTCCGTCACGTCGACCGGGCCGGTCAGCATGATCGCCGGCTCGGAGCCGATATTGGTGAAGGCGCGGATGCGGGCGCGCGGCTTGAGGCCCATCGCCTTGCCGGCTTTCTTCGAGCCGAGCAGCACGGCGGCCGCGCCGTCGACGATGCCGGACGAGTTGCCGGCATGGTGGACGTGGTTGATCGCCTCGACTTCCGGATGGCGCTGGATGGCCACCGCGTTGAAGCCGCCCATCTCGCCCGGCATGACGAAGGACGGGTTGAGCGAGGCGAGCGACTGCATGTCGGTGCCCGGGCGCATGTGCTCGTCATGGTCGAGGATGACCATGCCGTTCTGGTCCTTGATCGGGATCACCGAGTTCTTGAAGTACCCCTTCTCCCAGGCGTGGGCGGCGCGCTTCTGGCTCTCGACCGCGTAGGCGTCGACGTCGTCGCGGCTGAAGCCGTACTTCGTCGCGATCAGGTCGGCGGAAACGCCCTGCGGCACGAAATAGCCCGGCAGGCCGACGGAGGGGTCCATGAACCAGGCGCCGCCCGACATGCCCATGCCGACGCGGCTCATCGATTCGACGCCGCCGGCGATGACGATGTCGTCGAGCCCGCCGGCGATCTTGGCCGCGCCGAGATTGACCGCGTCGAGGCCGCTGGCGCAGAAGCGCGAGATTTGGATGCCGGGCGCTTCCATCGCATAGCCCGCCTCGAAGGTGGCGGCGCGCGGGATCACCGAGCCGGCCTCGCCGACCGGATCGACGCAGCCGAAGACGATGTCGTCTACCTGCGACGTATCGAGACCGTTGCGGTCGCGCACGGCCTCCAGCACCTTCGCCGCCAGCCGCACGGCGGGCACTTCGTGCAGCGAGCCGTCCTTCTTGCCGCGCCCGCGCGGGGTGCGTACGGCGTCATAGACATAGGCTTCAGCCATGACCTTATCCTTCCCTTGGGATCAAACCTTTGCGATTTCGAAAACCGGCTCGACGCGAACGTCGCTGGTGACGGAGTTGGCGATGAAGCAGGCTTCATGCGCCTTGTGGTGCAGCTCTTCGAGCGTGGCGGCGTCGGCGTCGCACTCGGCATGCGGGCGCAGCGTGACCTTGACCACCGCGATGCGGCCTTCGGCGTTCTTCGCCATCTCGCCTGAGGGCGCGTCGCGATAGGCGCGCACGCCGACCCCGGCACGGCGCGCGAAGTCGAGGAACCATAGCATATGGCACGAAGCGATCGAGGCGACGAAAAGTTCCTCGGGGTCGGCCGCCGCGGGGTCGCTCCAGGGCTCGCGCACCACCGAGGGCGACGACGACCCGGCAAGGGACGCGCCGCCGTCGAAGCGGATCTCGTGGCGCCGCGAATAGCGGCCGGCGAGGAAATCCTCCTGCGTCCCGGCCTTCCAGATCAGTTCCGCGCCGTGGCTCGGCATCATGGAGTCTCCCTCAAAGGCTTCTGGCGATCAGAAGCTTCATGATCTCGTTGGTGCCGCCATAGATACGCTGGACACGGGCGTCGCGATACATGCGGGCGATCGGGTATTCGTTCATGTAGCCGTAGCCGCCGTGAAGCTGGAGGCACTCGTCGACCACCTTGCATTGCAGGTCGGTCAGCCACGCCTTGGCCATCGAGGCGGTGACGGGGTCGAGGCCGCCCGCGACATGGCGCGCGACGCAGTCGTTATAGAAGACGCGGCCGATGGTGGCCTCGGTCTTCAGCTCGGCCAGCCTGAACTGGGTGTTCTGGAAGTCGAGGATCGGCCGGCCGAACGCCTTGCGCTCCTTGACGTAATCGATGGTGAGCGCCAGCGCCCGCTCGATCATGGCGATGGCCTGGGTGCCGATCAGCAGCCGCTCCTGCGGAAGCTGCTGCATCAGCTGGACGAAGCCCTGCCCCTCCTCGGCTCCGAGGAGGTTCGCGGTCGGCACGCGCACCTCGTTGAAGAACAACTCGGAGGTGTCGTTCGACTTCAGCCCGATCTTGTCGAGGTTGCGGCCGCGCTCGAAGCCGTCGGCCCCGTCGGTCTCGACCACGATCAGCGACGTGCCCTTCGCGCCCTTTTCCGGGTCGGTCTTGGCGACGACGATGACGAGATTGGCGAGCTGGCCGTTGGTGATGAAGGTCTTCGAGCCGGAGATCGAATAGTGGTTGCCGTCCTTGACCGCCCGGGTCTTGACCCCTTGCAGGTCGGAGCCGGCGCCGGGCTCGGTCATGGCGATGGCACCGATCAGCTCGCCCGAGGCGAGCTTCGGCAGCCATTTCCGCTTCTGCTCCTCGGAGCCGTAGTGGAGGATGTAGGGGGCGACGATGGCGTTGTGCAGCGCGATGCCGAAGCCGTCGACGCCGACATGGCTGATCGCCTCGATGATCGCGCTCTCATGGGCGAAGGTGCCGCCCGCCCCGCCATAGTCCTCGGGCATCGAGGCGCAGAGGAGGCCGTTGGCGCCGGCCTTCTCCCAGCTTTCGCGGTCGAACATCTCGGCCTTCTCGAACGCCTCGTAATGCGGCGCGATCTCCGTCTCGAGGAACTTCGTCGCCATGTCGTAGAGCATGGAGACTTCCTCGTCCGCCCATGCGGGCTTCGGAAGATCGAGAACTTCAGCCGGTCGCTTCGACACGTCGCGCCTCCCTGATACGCTGCCGCCGTAGGATGTTCAAAACTGAACAGTCTTGGTTTGGTTACTCCCTAGAACGCGTCCTCGGCAAGGGCCATCATCGAGTCGCAGCCGGCCGAGATGCGGGCCAGATGCGCCGCCGATTCCGGCATGACGCGCTCGAAATAGTAGCGCGCCGTGACGAGCTTGGCCTCGTGCAGCGCAGTCGCGTCGCCGGCCGCGACCCTGTCCTGCGCGACCTTCGCCATGCGGCCCCACATCAGGCCAAGCGCGACGAGGCCGAAGAGGTGGAGATAGTCGGTCGAGGCGGCGCCGGCATTGTCGGGCTTGGTCATCGCGTTCTGCATCAGCCACATGGTCGCGGCCTGAAGATCGTTCAACCCCTTCTTCAGCGCCTTGGTGAAGGGCGCCATGGTCTCGTCGGCGCGGTTCTCCTCGCAGAAATCGCCGACCTCCTTGAAGAAGGCCTGCACGGCGCGGCCGCCATTCTGCGCCAGCTTGCGGCCGACGAGGTCGAGCGCCTGGATGCCGTTCGCACCCTCGTAGATCATGGCGATGCGGGCGTCGCGCACGAACTGGCTCATGCCGTGCTCCTCGATGTAGCCGTGGCCGCCGAACACCTGCTGGGCGGCGACCGCGTTGTCGAAGCCCTTGTCGGTCAGCACGCCCTTGATGACCGGGGTCATCAGGCCGAGATGGTCGCTGGCCGCCTGGCGCGCGGCCGCGTCGTCCGAACGGTGGGCGATGTCGGACTGGAGCGCTGTCCACAGGACGAGCGCGCGGCCGGCCTCGTTGATCGCACGCATGTTCATCAGGTTGCGGCGGATGTCGGGGTGGACGATGATCGGGTCCGCCTTCTTGTCCGGCGCCTTCGGGCCGGAGAGCGAGCGGCCCTGGATGCGCTCCCGCGCATAGGCCACCGCGTTCTGGTAGGCGATCTCGCTGATCGACAGGCCTTGCAGGCCGACGCCGAGGCGGGCCTCGTTCATCATCACGAACATGGCCTTGAGGCCGCCGTTCTCCTCGCCGATCAGCCACCCTTGCGCATCGTCGTAGTTCATGACGCAGGTGGCGTTGCCGTGGATGCCCATCTTCTCCTCGATGGAGCCGCAGCTGACACCGTTGCGCTTGCCGGGGTTGCCGTCGGCGTCGAGGACGAATTTCGGCACGATGAACAGCGAGATGCCCTTGACGCCCTCCGGCGCGCCCTCGATGCGGGCCAGCACCAGATGGATGACGTTCTCGCTCATGTCGTGCTCGCCGGCCGAGATGAAGATCTTCTGGCCGGAAATTCTGTAGCTGCCGTCGCCCGTCGGAACTGCCTTCGAGCGCAGCAGGCCCAAATCGGTGCCGCAATGCGGCTCGGTCAGGTTCATGGTGCCGGTCCACACGCCCTCGACCATCTTCGGCACGAAGGTCTCTTTCTGCTCGTCCGTGCCGTGCTCGAGGATGGCGGCGATGGCGCCCTGCGTCAGGCCCGGATACATCATCAGCGCCATGTTGGCGGAGGAGAAGAACTCGCCGACCGCCGAATGGAGCGTATAGGGCAGGCCCTGCCCACCGAACTCGGCCGGGATCGCCAGCGACATCCAGCCGCCCTCGCGATACTGGTCGTAGGCTTCCTTGAAGCCCTTCGGCGTCGTCACCGAGCCGTCGTCGTTGCGCACGCAGCCCTCGACGTCGCCGACGCGGTTGAGCGGATGGACGACGTTCTCGGCGAGCTTCGCCGCCTCCCCGAGGATGGCTTCCAGCATGTCGGCCGGCGCGTCGGCGAAGCCCGGCAGGTTGGCGTGGCGCTCGTAGCCGAGCACTTCGTTGAGAAGGAACAGCGTGTCCGCGACAGGCGCCTTGTATGTCGTCATGAAAAAATCCTCCGGAAGCGAGCAAAGCCCCGCCACCGGCTTGCCCCTCGTCGCAATTCCGGGCGGAAAGGTGTCCCACACTTTTCCTGGAATTGCTTCAGGCCGCCGCGACGGGAGAGAATGTCGAAGGCACCATAGCAACAATTGACGTTTGCGTAAACGTCAATTTCTGTCGCAGTCGGGGAACGCGCAAAAATCGTCCAGTTCCGCGGGATGAGGCGGGGCATAGGACAGGGGATTTCCGCGTGCTTGCTTGCGGCCATCTTCCAGCATGGGCCGTCCCCAGCCCTCGCGGCTGTATGGCCACGGATTACGCGACTCCTGCCGAGAATCACCCTCAAACAAAAAGCGCGCCGGAGGGCGCGCTTTTCTGGTTCCAGTGGCGTTGACTCAAGCGGGGCGCCCGGTCAGGCGGAGGCGGCGGTGCGCTGCTGGCGGGCGGCGAGCGCGGCGCGCCACTGCACCATCGCCGATTTCAGCTCGCCGATCGCCTCGTCGATCTGCGCGCGCTGCTTCTCCAGCTTGACGAGCTGCCGCTCCGACTTGTCGACCAGGGTGCGGTACTGCCTGGCGTTGCCGCTTTCGGGATCGTAGAGATCCATCACCTGCTTGACCTCGCGCAGCGAGAACCCCGCCTTGCGGCCGAGCAGCACCATCTTCAGCCGGGCGATGTCCTTGTGCGTGTAGAGGCGCATGTTGCCCTCGCGCCGCGGCGACAACAGCCCCTTGTCCTCGTAGAAGCGCAGAGCGCGAAGCGTCAGCCCGAACTGCCGCGCCACGTCGCCGATGCGGATGTAGCCGTCGGAAACATCGCCGGCAGGGACCGCGCTCGCGCCGGTCGTCATCATGTTCATCATGTCATACTTCCCCAATCGCGTTCCCGTCTTCGGGAGCGCCGGACGGCGACCCTCGGGGCGAAGGGCAGCCGAATCCTCGATTTCACCTCCGGCGGACCCTGTGCCCGCCAGCCTGATTGGGGCGCATATAAGTCGGCATTCCGCATGCCGCAAGGGAGAAAAGTGTCGCATTGGACGTCACATTTCGTACCCCGGTGAAATCAAACGGGTAATCTTGGTTAACGGGTTGTTTACCACGTTGGTAGAAAGGTGCCGTTGTCGGTGTCCCGTAGTTATTCTGTCCGTTGTTGGCTCACGGTTCCCCACGACGATGAGCGCCGGGATGGTCCCGGTCGGCAAATGCGGCAGCGGACGATCCCATGCGCGACAGACGATCCTATCTCGATTCGGTGAACGCGGGACGCAGGCGCCGGGACGGCGCGTCCCTCGACGCCATCGACATGACGCTCGACCAGCTCGAAGGCCGGCTCGGCCGCGCCGCCCACGACGACGGCGCGAGGCATAGCCCCGCCGCCGGGCGCCAGCGCCGCGAGGCCGCGCGCGACGACTACCGCTATTTCGAGGGCCGCGACCGCGGCTTCCAGCCGCGCGAGGAGGCGCATGCGCCTTACGCCGACACGCCGCGCTTCGCCGTCTCCGGCGAGATGCGTGCCCTGCGCGAGGAGCTTCACGGTGAGATGACGGCCGGGCTTCGCCGGGAATTCGCCGCGCTGAAGGGCGACATCGAGCGAGCGCTGCGCAGCGCGCCGCCGGCCGGCCAGGCCGCCGAGCTGGGCGCCGAGTTCGAGCGCCTGTCGTCGATGATCCACCGGCTCTCCAATCCCGGCGAGGACCGGCAGGTCCATCTCCTGCGCACGGAGATGGAGGAGATGAAGAAGGCCCTCGGTCATCTCGCGCGGGAGGAGACGCTGCGCTCCTTCGACCGGCGCTTCCGCGACATGGCCGGCACGCTGGCCTCGTCGCGCGGCACCGTCGACCCCGAGATCAGGACGCTGGCGGCGCGCATCGAGGAGATCGGCAGCGCGGTGCGCACCCTCCCGACGACCGGCGCGCTGCGCTCGCTGGAGGAAAAGATGCGGGTGCTGCAGGACGCGGTCGAGCGGTTCTCGCACGAGCCGGCGCATCCCGACACGCGCATGTTCGACGCGCTGGAGGACCGCCTCGACGAGATCTCGCGCGCCGTCGCCGCCGCCTACAGCGCGCCGCGCGCGCCGGCCTTCGATCCCGAGCCGTTCGAGCGCATCGAGGCGCGCATCTCCTCGCTGGCGCGCCAGATGGACGAGGCGGCGCAGGACACGACGGGCCGCGACCTCGGCGACCAGCTCGCCGCGCTTTCGCACCGCGTCGAGGACCTCGCCCACCGCGTCGACCTGCCCGAGCGCGCCATAGAGCGGCTGGCCGGCCAGATCGGCGCCATCGCCGACCGGCTCGACCACGCGCCGGCGCTGCCCAACCTCGACGCCGTCTTCCACGGGCTGGAAAACCGGCTCGCCTCGATGTCCAACCTGCTCGAGCAGCGCCACGAGGACGCGCTGGCGCAGGGCCGCGCCCTGTTCCACGACCTGGAAACCCGGATCGACGAGGTGGCGGCGCGGATCGAGACCGACCGCCCGGCGGCCGGCTCGGACGATGCGTTCATCTCGGCGATGGACGCACGCTTTGCCGAGCTTGCCGCGCGCTTCGAGCGCCAGGCGGCGGCGCAGGCCGACAGCGGCGCGATCCGCGACCTCGAAAAGCGGCTCGACACCATCTCGACCCGCATCGAATCCTCGGTCGGCGCATCGCCCGTCGATCCCGACCTGATCCGCAGCCTGGAGGCGCAGATCGCCGGGCTTGCCGACCACATCTCGCATCCCGCGCCGGCCCAAAGGGCCGACGACATCCAGCCGCGCCTCGACAAGATCGAGCAGTCGATCGCCGCCTCCAGGGCGGACGTCGTCGAGGCCGCGCGGCGCGCGGCGGAAGACGCGGTGCGAAACTTCTCCGGCACCACGTCGGAAAACGCGCTGGTCGCAGGCCTCGCCGACGACCTGAAGTCGCTGGAGGCGCTGACGCGCAAGTCCGACGACCGCAACGCCAAGACCTTCGAGGCGATCCACGACACGCTGCTGAAGATCGTCGACCGGCTGGGCGCGGTCGAGAACGCCAGCGCCAACGCCGCTGCCCTGTCGGGCACGCTGACGCGCGACATGGCGCTCGGCCCCGCCCGCACGCCCTCGCTCGCGCCGGAGGCGGCGGCCCTGCCGCTGGCACCGGCTTCGACCTCGGAACTGGCGATGGCGGTCGCGATCGACAGCGCCCCGCGGACGACGCAGCCGGCAGCCGCGAAGGAGGCAACCGCCCCGCGCGGCTCGCTCCTCGGCGGGCTGGCGCGCAAGCTCTCCCGCAAGGACAAGGCCGGCGCGGCGGCGCAAGCCGTGGAGGCCCCGGCGGAACACGAGGCCGGAACGGCGCCGTCGGTCGATCCCGACGCGCCGCTCGACCCGCAACTCGCCAACCAGCCGCTGGAGCCCGGCTCCGGCGCGCCCGACCTCGGCGCGATCATGCGCCGGGTGCGCGACGAGCGCGCCCAGCCCGCGCGCGGCCCGGGGGCCGACGCCTCGCGGGCCGACTTCATCGCCGCCGCCCGCCGCGCCGCGCAGGCCGCCGCCGCGGAAGCCGAGCGGATGAAGCGCACGCCCGCCGGCAAGGAGGACGCGAAGGCTTCCGGCCTCGGCGGGCTGCTGAAGAACCGGCGCAAGCCGCTGCTGATGGGCATCGCCGCTATCCTCATCGCGCTCGCCGCGCTCCAGGGCAGCAAGCTTTTCCTCGGCAAGGGCGGCGCGAACGTCGCCTCCGCGCCCGCGCCGGCCGCCATCGTCGCCGCCGTTCCCACGCCGGAGGCGCAGGCCCCGGAGATCGGGACGCCCGCGCCGCAGGTGCGCATGGCCGGCGAGCCGGCTGCGCCCGCGAGCGCGCCGACGCGCGTTTCGGACGCCGGCTCGGCCCTCGTCACGCCGCCGCAGACGGCGGCGGAGATCGACGGCGACTGGCTCGACCTCGAAACCACCGCCGCGGCCCCCGCGCGCGAGGAAACGGTGTCGGCCGCGCCGGCAGCCACGGCTTTCGCGCCGGCCGAAGAGGCGCGAGGCCCGCAGGCCGCCACCGAGATCGATGCCCTGCCGCAGGCGAGCGAGAAAGCCGTCGCCGCGATCCCGCTGGAGGCCGGCCCCGTGGCGCTGCGCGAGGCGGCGGCCGGGGGCGACCCCAAGGCGCTCTACGAGATCGGCAACCGTTACGCCGAAGGGCGCGGCGTCGCCGCCGACCCGGCCAAGGCCGCCGAATGGTACGGGAAGGCGGCCGAGGACGGCCTCGCCCCGGCGCAGTATCGCCTCGGCAGCTTCTACGAGAAGGGCATCGGCGTCGGCCGCGACATCGCCGCCGCCAAGAAGTGGTACGCGCAGGCCGCAGAGGCCGGCAACGCCAGCGCCATGCACAACCTCGCCGTGCTCCACGCCATGGACGCGCAGACCGCGGCCGAGAACGAGACAGCCGCGCGCTGGTTCATGCGGGCCGCCGAGCTTGGCGTGCGCGACAGCCAGTTCAACCTCGGTATCCTGTCGGCCAAGGGCGTCGGCATGCCGCAGAACCTCCAGGACGCCTACAAGTGGTTCGCGCTCGTCGCCAAGGCCGGCGACAAGGACGCCGCCGAAAAGCGCGACGAGGTCGCCCGGGCGCTGCGTCCCGAGCAGCTCGAGACGGCGCGCGCCGCCGCCGAGCTGTGGCGCGCCAAGGAGCTCGACGGCGAGGCCAACCATGTCGAGATCCCGGAGAGCTGGGGCGAGAGCCAGGACACCACCGCCGGCGTCGACATGCGCGCTGCCGTGCGCAACATCCAGAAGATCCTCAACAAGAACGGCTACCAGGCCGGCGGCGAGGACGGGCTGATGGGACAGAAGACCAAGACCGCCATCGCCGCCTTCCAGAAGGACAACGGCATGACCGCCACCGGCGAGGTCGACGAGGCGCTGGTCAGGGCGCTGCTCGAGCGCCGCTGAGGCAGGCGCCACGCCCCGGCGACGGGCGCATCCTTGCGGCCAGCCGGGGCATCCGTGCCTAATTCCACCCGTTCGCGCTGCCCCTCACCTGCCTGCCGGCATCCTCTCCCCGTGAACGGGGAGAGGAGGACTGGCCGCAACGTCGCCGCTTCCCCTTCTCCCCGTTCACGGGGAGAAGGTGCCCGAAGGGCGGATGAGGGGCGGCGTGGGCGCGGCGATCCGGCGCGAATCTCCCCGCCTGCGCCACGGTTTAATGCCGGCGCGCGCCGTGCGGGCGTTTGACTTCGCGGGCGCATCGTCGCAAGAACGATGATGCCGTTCCGGCACGTTCGCGATGGTGCGGGCGGCCCCGCGAACGCGCCGCGAGCAATCGGGACTGACGGTGGGCATCTATCTGCCGATCGCTGAAATGTCGGTCAACATCGCCGTGATCCTGGCGATGGGGGCCGCGGTCGGCTTTCTTTCGGGGATGTTCGGCGTCGGCGGCGGCTTCCTGATCACGCCGCTGCTGATCTTCTACAACATCCCGCCCGCCATCGCCGTCGCCACCGGCGCCAACCAGGTCGTCGCCTCATCGACCTCCGGCGCGCTGTCGCATTTCAAGAAGGGCACCATCGACTTCAAGCTCGGCACCGTGCTCCTGATGGGCGGCATCGTCGGCTCGTCCTTCGGCGTGTGGGTGTTCTCGCTCCTGCGAAGTCTCGGCCAGCTCGACCTGTTCGTGTCGCTGGTCTATGTCGCGCTGCTCGGCACCGTCGGCGGCATGATGCTGGTCGAGAGCGTACGCGCCATCCGCCGCACGGCGAGCGGCGCGCCGCCCTCCCTGCGCCGTCCCGGGCAGCACAACTGGGTGCACCGCCTGCCGCTCAAGATGCGCTTCCGCACCTCGAAGCTGTTCGTCAGCGTCATCCCGGTGCTGGGTCTCGGCGCGATCATCGGCTTCCTCGCCTCGATCATGGGCGTCGGCGGCGGCTTCATCATGGTGCCGGCGCTGATCTACCTGCTCAAGGTGCCGACCAACGTCGTCGTCGGCACCTCGCTCTACCAGATCGTCTTCACCGGCGCCTATACGACCATTGTCCATTCGGCGACAAACCAGACCGTCGACATCGTGCTCGCCTTCCTGCTGATGGTGGGCGGCGTCGCCGGCGCGCAATACGGCGCCAAGGCCGGCCAGAAGCTGCGCGGCGAGCAGCTGCGCGCGCTCCTCGCTCTCCTCGTGCTGGCGGTGGCCGCGCGCCTCGCCTTCGACCTCTTCGTGCCGCCGTCGTCGATCTACTCCCTCTCCTCGCTGTCGGGGATATGACAATGCCGGCGCGCACCCTGGCATCGCTGCTCTTCCTCGGCGCGCTCCTCGCCTCGGCCGCGGCGCGGGCGCAGGCGATCGAGAACCCGAACCCGGAGACGATCCAGATCGGGCTTTCGACCGACCGCGTCTTCATCACCTCGGACTTCGCCGGCGCGGACCTGACCATCTTCGGCGCGCTCGACTTCGCCGATCCGCTGTTCGCCCGGCAAGGGCGCTACGACGTGATCGTGGTGCTGGAGGGGCCGGCGCGGCCGGTGGTGGTGCGGCGCAAGAGCCGGGTGCTCGGCATGTGGATCAACACCTGGTCGGAAACCTTCGTCAACGTGCCGATGTCCTATTCCGTGGCGACGACGCGGGTGTGGCAGGACATAACCGGCCCCGAGAACTACCGGCAGCTCGCGCTCGGTGCCGACAACATCGCGCTGATCCCGCAGGACCGCGGCGACGACCCCGTGACGATCGCCGAGTTCACCGCGGCGCTGCGCGAGCGCAAGAAGGCGAGCGGCCTCTACAGCGAGCGCATCGGCGGCGTGCAATTCCTGTCGCAGAGCCTGTTCCGCGCCACGCTCCACCTTGCGCCCAACGTGCCGGTCGGCACCCACCGGGCGCGCGCCTTCCTGTTCAAGAACGGCGTCTTCATCAAGGAAAACTCGGCCCAGCTCGCCATCCTCAAGGCCGGCTTCGAGCAGCGGGTGCACCGGGCTGCCCAGCAGCACGGCTTCCTCTACGGCCTCGCCGCCGTCGCGCTGGCGATCCTGACCGGCTGGGCCGGCCGCCTGATCTTCCGCAAGGACTGAGGGCAAGGGATCAAGGGCAGGAGACAGGGTCCCGCGCCCGCCCTCACCCCGCCGGCAGGACGCGGATGGCGTAGATGTCGATGGCCTTGCCGCCGCCCTCGACATCGGGGTTGATGGCGATGGTGCCGCCCGAGCCGGGCTGGCGCGCAGGCAGGTCGATCTCGAACAGATATTCGTCGCGGGCGGCGCCGACGACATAGCGCTTGCGCCCGCAATCGCCGAGCTCGCCAAGGGTGCAATCGACCGAGATCTGCGTTTCCGCGCCTTCGCGGGCGCGGGCGACGATGTTGAACACCGCGCGCTTGCCGGCGACGTCCTCGAGCACGCCCTGCCCGACATCGAAGAGGATTGGAGAGCCGGACGCGCCGGCGGTGATGCGCACGAAGCGCTCGCCCTCCTCCTCGATCACCTCGGCGCGCGAATCGCCCGGCGCGGAGATCGTCGTCGGGTCGGCGGGGGTGAAGACGTCGACCCAGTCCTCGAACGTGTCGGCGGTGCCGGGAACGGGAGGAGCGGCGTTCTCCCCGGCCTGCGGCGGCGTCGGCGTCAGCATCCGCTGGAGCGCGCCCGAGGTCGCCATCCACCAGATGCCGGCGGCGAGGCCGGTGAGCAGGATGAGGAAGACCAGCGGGCCGACGAGGCGCAGCCGCCGGCGCGGCCGGCTGCGTTGCCCCTCGCGCAAGGGGGCTTCGACGGGCTCGGCCGCTGCTCTCCCGGCGCGGCCGGAAGGCGGCCGCCTCTCGCCGTCGAGGGTGGGCGAGAACGCCGCTTCTGCGCCTTCCCTGCGTCTTTCCGCCGCCGGGGCGGCGACGTCGGGAGCGCCCCTCGCCTCCGGCGCGTGCACGCCCGGGCGCGGCGCGGGAGCGGGCTGGGGCGACGGCGCGGAGACGGATGGCGTGGGCCCCGGCCGGGCGGGAACGAACTCGGTCTCGATGGCGGTGATGGCGGCGAGCAGCGCCTCGCGCCGGCGCTGCGCGATCGCCTCCGTCATGTTCGGATTGGCCTTGAGCGAGCGGTCGAGCGCGCCGAAGGCCGAGCGATAGACCTTTTCCCGGAAAGCCCGGTCGCCCGGGTCTCCCTTGGCGAAGGCGCTTCTTATCGCGTTCTCGATCGAATCCATCAGCCCGGCCGCAGCGTGAAATCTTGTCTTTTCACATCGTTAACCGCAGCGGGCCACGCAATCAATCGCGTCGATCGATCCTTGCGCGCATTCATTCCGTCGCCACGGACCGCATGCGGGGGCAAGGGGCGGTTGCGTCGACCTTTCGATCTGCTAAGAAATGACGTTTCCGTAAACGTCAATAGTGAGGAGCGAAGATGGCGCTGCCGGATATTCTGAAAGACAGGCTTCGTATTCCGGTGGTCGGATCGCCGCTGTTCATCATCTCGCATCCGCCGCTGGTGCTGGCCCAGTGCAAGGCCGGCATCGTCGGCGCCTTCCCCGCGCTCAACGCGCGGCCGGCCTCGCAGCTCGACGAATGGCTGGCGCAGATCACCGAGACGCTCGCCGCGCACGACGCGGCCCACCCGCAGGCGCGGTCGGCCCCCTTCGCCGTCAACCAGATCGTCCATAAGTCCAACGGGCGGCTGGAGGAGGATCTGGCGCTGTGCGTCAAGTACAAGGTGCCGGTCGTCATCACCTCACTCGGCGCGGTGCCGGAGGTCAACGAGGCGGTACATTCCTATGGCGGCATCGTGCTGCACGACGTGATCCACGACCGCCACGCCCGCAAAGCCATCGAGAAGGGCGCGGACGGGCTGATCGCGGTGGCGGCGGGCGCGGGCGGCCATGCCGGCACGCTGTCGCCCTTCGCGCTGACGCAGGAAATCCGCCAGTGGTTCGATGGGCCGCTGCTGCTTTCGGGAGCGATCGCCAATGGCGGGGCGGTGCTGGCGGCGCAGGCGATGGGCGCGGACCTCGCCTATATCGGCTCGCCCTTCATCGCCACGCGCGAGGCGCGCGCCACCGACGCCTACAAGGAGATGATCGTCGAGTCGAACGCCGCCGACATCGTCTATTCCAACCTGTTCACCGGGGTCCACGGCAACTACCTCAAGGGCTCCGTCCGCGCCGCCGGCATGGACCCGGACAAGCTGCCGGAATCCGACCCGTCGAAGATGGATTTCGGCGGCGACAAGTCGAAGGCGTGGAAGGACATCTGGGGCTGCGGCCAGGGCATCGGCGCGGTCAAGGAGATCGTCGGCGCCGCCGAGCTGGTCGACCGCCTTGCCGGCGAATACGAGGCCGCGAGACGGCGCCTGGCCCTCTAGGGGCCGGGGTACTCAGGCGGGGAGCGGCGGCGCGGGCTCGAGAACGCGGCGGACGGCGGCGACGATCTCGGTGTTGGCGTAGGGCTTGGTGATGAAGCCGTCGGCCCTGAGGTTCTCGGCCGCCTGCCGGTCGTAGGGCTGGCAGCGCGCGGTCAGCATCAACACCGAGGTGTCGCGCAGCGCCTCGTCGGCGCGCATCTCGCGCAGCACGTCGAGGCCGTTGCGCCGCGGGATCATGATGTCGAGCAGCATCATGCGCGGCCTGTCGCGATAGGCCGCCTCCAGCGCCGCCTCGCCGTCGCGGGCGAGGCCGACCGTCCAGCCGCAGCGCTTGAGGATGAATTCCAGCGATTCCATGATCGCCGGCTCGTCTTCGACAATAAGGATGTCCGTCATCACAGCAGCCCCTCCCAAGGCTGTGTGCGACCGCATCGGCATGTCCCGCGAAATCCCGCTTCCGGCAAGCGCACGACAGGAGCCGACCAACCGCCGTTCCGGTCTTGTCCCGTCATCGGATGCCAAAACGGCTCAAAAATCAAGCCCGGCGATGCCGCCGCCCGAAGGACGCGCCTAGGCGGGCATGCCTCCCGCCACCTCGGCGAGGATCTCGTAGGAGCGGACCCGCGCGGCGTGGTCGAAGACCTGCGCCGCGACCATCAGCTCGTCGGCCCCGGTGCGGCCGACGAAGGCATCCAGCCCCTGCCGCACGGTCTCGCGCGAGCCGACGATGGCGGTCGAGAGCGTGTGGGCGAGCATCGCCCGCGCCGCCGGCTCCAGCGTCTCGCCATAGCCGGCCAGCGGCGGCGGCAGCTTGCCGGCGCGGCCCGTGCGCAGGTTGACGAAGGCCTGCTGGAGCGAGGTGAAGAGGAGACGCGCCTCCTCGTCCGTCTCGGCCGCGACGACGTTGACGCCGAGCATCGCATAGGGCTTGTCGAGATAGCGCGACGGCTCGAAGCGCGTCCGGTAGACCTCAAGCGCGCGCTCCATCTCGGCCGGGGCGAAATGCGAGGCGAAGGCGTAGGGCAGGCCGAGCATGGCGGCGAGCTGCGCGCCGTAGAGGCTGGAGCCCAGGATCCACACCGGCACCTTCAGCCCCGCGCCCGGCACGGCGCGCACGAGCTGGCCGGGCTGCTCCGGCTCGAAATAGTTGATCAATTCGACCACGTCGTTGGGGAATGAATCGATGTCCGCGTTCATGTTGCGGCGCAGCGCGTGGGCGGTGCGCCCGTCGGTGCCCGGCGCACGGCCGAGCCCGAGGTCGATACGGCCGGGATGCAGCGCCTCCAGCGTGCCGAAGGCTTCCGCCACCATCAGCGGCGCGTGGTTGGGCAGCATGATGCCGCCCGCCCCGACGCGGATGGTCGAGGTGCCGGCCGCGACATGGGCGATGACCACCGCCGTCGCGGCGCTGGCGATGCCCGGCATGTTGTGGTGCTCGGCCAGCCAGTAGCGGCGATAGCCGAGCCGCTCGGCATGGCGGGCGAGGTCGAGCGTGTTGGCGAGCGACGCCGAGACGTCGGAGCCTTCGGGAACGGGCGAAAGGTCGAGAACGGAGAGCGGTATCATCGCGCGCATATAGGACGCGAGGCGCGCTTCACCAAGCGCCAGAACGCGGGCGCGTCATGTGCCTGCGGGCGCGGCCTTCCGCGCCGCAACCGCCTTGCGCACCTCGGGCGCGACCTTCGTGCCGTAGAGCTCGATCGCCTTCATCAGCTTGCCATGGTCCATGACGCCGATGGCCATCTGGAGCACGAAGCGGTCGAAGCCGAAGATCTCGTGGTTGGCGAGAATCTTGTCGACCACCTGCGCCGGGCTGCCGGCGAAGTTCGCGCCGCGCGGTTCCGCGCTCGCCGCGAACTCGGCCCTGGTGATCGACGCGCCCCAGCCGCGCTCGCGGCCGATGCGGTTCATCACGTCGCTGTGGGCGGGAAACGCGGTGTCGATCGCCTCCTTTGTCGTCTCGGCGACGAAGCCGTGGACGTTGATCGAGGTCTTCAGCGCCGCCGGATCGCGGCCGAATTTCCGCGCCGCCTCGCGATAGAGGTTGAACAACGGCGCGAAGCGGTGCGGCTCGCCGCCGATGATGGCCAGCGCCAGCGGCAGGCCAAGCATGGCGGCGCGGCCGACCGATTGCGGCGTGCCGCCGACGGCGATCCACAGCGGCAGCGTGCCGTTGACCGGGCGCGGATAGACGCCGCGGCCATCGATCTTCGGCGTGTGCTGGCCGCCCGGCCATGTCAGGCGCTCGCCTTCGTTCAGCTTGATCAGGAGGTCGAGCTTTTCCGCGAACAGGGTATCGTAATCGTCGAGCGCGTAGCCGAACAGCGGGAAGGATTCGATGAAGGAGCCGCGGCCGGCCATGATCTCGGCCCGGCCGCCGGTCAAATTGTCGAGCGTCGCGAACTGCTGGTAGACGCGGACCGGATCGTCGGACGACAGCACCGACACGGCGCTCGACAGGCGGATGGTCTTCGTGCGCAATGCCGCCGCAGCCAGCGCGACCGCCGGGGCGGACACCGCGTAGTCGGGGCGGTGATGCTCGCCGAGGCCGAAGAAATCGAGGCCGAGCTGGTCGGCCAGCTCGATCTCCTCGACGAGGTTCCTGAGCCGCTCCTGCGGGCCGGTGATCGCCCCCGTCACCGGGTCCTTGCCGACATCGCCGAAGGTGTAGAGGCCGAGTTCCATGCTGAACGCTCCCTTGTCAAAGCGGCAGAGTTAGGCGCGGGCCGCGCGATGCGCCAGCGTGAGCCAGTGAACAGGCTGTCTACGGCCCGAGCACCAGCGCCCAGTAGCGCTGCCCGTCGCCGGCGGCCGCATGGGCTAGGCCGTAGCGGGAAAAGCGCGGGTCGAGCATGTTGCGGCGATGGCCGGGCGAGGCCATCCACATCGAGAACAGGCGCTCCAGCTCCATGCGGCCATGGGCGAGGTTCTCCGCCGCCGGGGCGGCGACGCCGTCGCGCTTCATGCGAGCGGCGAAGTCGCGGCCGGGGCCGGTCGTGTGCTCCATCCTTCCCGAGCCCGCCATATAGGCGGCCTGGCGCTGCGCCGCTTTTTCAAGCTTCGCGTCGGGCGACAGGCCGGCGAGGCCGGCAGTGGCGCGGATTTCGCGGACATGGGAGGCGGCGGCGACGGACGCGCCGGCCGACGTCGTCTCGCGCGGCCACCAGTCGCCGGTCTGACAGGCGGCGAGGGTGAGAAGGGCGGAAAGGGCCGTGGCCCTGAAGGCGGCGGTGAGAACGGAGGCTGTCATCGGCTCAACAAATCGTATCGCAGCGGCCGTTGGTCAAGCCGCACCGTCATTCCTCGTCGTCGACGACATGCAGCCGCAGGCGACCGGCCGGCGCGGCGGCAACGCGGCGGGCGGCCTCGTCGCCGTTGGCGTCGGCGGCCGCGCCCTGCGGCTCTGCGCCCTCGCTTGCGCCGAGCTCCAGCGCCTCGATGCGCGCGCCGCGCTTGGTCACCTTGTCGGTCGAGGTCAGGATCATGTCGATGTCGCGGGTCGCCTGCGAGAAATGCCCCTGCAGCTTGCGCACGCGGTCGTCGAGCCGGCCGACATCCTCCATCAGCCGCACCACCTCGTGCTGGATCAGGTGCGCCTGCTCGCGCATGCGCGCATCCTTCAGCACCGCCTGGATCACCTGAATGGACAGCATCAGCAGCGAGGGCGAGACGATGACGATGCGGGCGCGGTGCGCCTTCTGCACCAGCCCCTCGAAATCCTCGTGGATGCCGGCGAAGATCGATTCCGACGGCACGAACAGGAAGGCGGTGTCCTGCGTCTCGCCTTGAATCAGGTATTTGTCGGCGATCGCCTTGATATGCACCTCGACGTCGCGGCGGAACGCCTGCGTGGCAAAGCGGTGGGCGTCTGGGTTCTCGGCCTCGGCGGCGGCGCGGATCGCGTTCCACGATTCGAGCGGGAACTTGGCGTCGATGACGAGGTCGGGCGCGCCGTTCGGCATCCTGACGAGACAGTCGGGCCGGTTGCCGTTGGAGAGCGTCGCCTGGAATTCGTAGGCGCCCTTGGGCAGGCCGTCGGCGATGATGGCCTCCATGCGGCTCTGGCCGAACGCGCCGCGCGTCTGCTTGTTGGACAGGATCTGCTGGAGTTGCACCACCTGCCCGGCGAGCGACTGGATGTTGGTCTGCGCCGTGTCGATGACGGCGAGCCGTTCCTGAAGCTTGGCAAGGTTCTCGTGGGTCGAGCGCGTCTGCTCGGTCAGCGACTGGCCGAGGCGCGAGGTCATGCCGTCGAGCCGTTCGCCGATGGCTTTCGTCAGCTCGGCCTGCCGGCTGCCGAACACCTCGGCCAGCGCGCCCATGCGCCCCTGCATCTCGGCCTGCGCGCGGGCGATTCCCGTCATGCGCTCCTCGGCCTCGCGCGCCCGCTCCGCCGCCTCGACCGCGGCCTCAGCCCGCGCCTTGCCGGCGCGCCACAGGCCGAAGGAAAGGGCGAGCACGAGGATAACCACCAGCGCGCCGGCAGCCGCCAGCGCGTGGCCGAGCGTGATCACGCTCGCGCCGAGCTGCGCGACCGGCATCGAAAACAGCGAGGAAAGATCGTCCATCGCGGCAGGATAGACGATTCGAACGCCGCACATAAGATCAAAGAGTGAACAAATCCGCGGGCACGTCCTGAAAGCCGTTGACGCGTGGCAAGCGCGCGATTACCTGACGGGCCATGATACGGCCTCTCGTCATCCTTCCCGATCCCGTCCTGCGCCAGGTTTCCAAACCCGTCGAGCGCGTCGACGACGCGTTGCGCCTGCTCGCCGACGACATGCTGGAGACGATGTACGACGCGCCGGGCATCGGCCTCGCGGCGATCCAGATCGGCGTGCCGCTGCGGCTTCTGGTCATCGACCTCGCCAAGGACGACCAGCCGAAGGCGCCGCATGTCGTGATCAACCCGCAGATCGTGGCGCATGGCGACGAGCCGTCCGTCTACGAGGAAGGCTGCCTGTCGATCCCGGACTATTACGCCGAGGTCGAGCGGCCGGCGACGGTGACGGTCGCCTATCTCGACCGCGACGGCAAGGAGCGGACGCTTCAGGCCGACGGGCTGATGGCGACCTGCCTCCAGCACGAAATCGACCATCTGAACGGCGTGCTGTTCATCGACCACATCTCCAAGCTCAAGCGCGACATGGTCGTGCGCAAGTTCAGGAAGCTCGCCAGGGACAAGCCCGCGCCCAGCCGGCTCGCGGTCTAGGGCCTCGGCGATGACGCTGCGCGTCGTCTTCATGGGCACGCCGGAGTTTTCGGCGGCGACGTTGCGGGCATTGGCCGGGGCTGGCCACGACATCGCCGCTGTCTATTCTCAGCCGCCGCGCCCGGCCGGGCGGCGCGGGCTGGAGCTGACGAAATCGCCCGTCCACCTGGCCGCCGAAGAGCTCGGCATCGAGGTGCGCACGCCGCGCTCGCTGAAGGGGGCGGAGGAGCAGGAGGCGTTCCGCGCGCTTGCCGCCGATGTCGCGGTCGTCGTCGCCTACGGCCTTTTGCTGCCGAAAGCCATCCTCGAAGGGACGCGGCTCGGGGCCTATAACGGCCACGCCTCGCTGCTGCCGCGCTGGCGCGGGGCCGCGCCGATCCAGCGCGCGATCATCGAAGGTGACGCCGAGACCGGCATGATGGCGATGAAGATGGACGAGGGGCTGGACACCGGCCCGGTGGCGCTGACGAGCCGCGTTGCCATCGGCCCCGACATGACGGCAGGCGAGTTGCACGACGCGCTGATGACGACGGGCGCGGCGCTGATGGTGCGCACGCTGGCGGCGCTGGAGAAAGGCGAGCTGACGCTGACGCCCCAACCGCAAGACGGCGCGACCTACGCGAAAAAAATCTCCAAGGAAGAGACGCGCATCGACTGGTCGATACCGGCAAGCGAAGTCCACAACCGGATTCGCGGCCTCTCGCCCTTCCCCGGCGCGTGGTGCGAGATGGAGGCGGGCGGCAAGGTGGAGCGCGTGAAGCTCCTGCGCTCGACGCTGGCGGCGGGCAGCGGCCGGCTAGGCGAAATCCTCGACGACGCGCTGACCGTCGCCTGCGGCGAGGGCGCGGTGCGGCTCATCGAAGTGCAGCGCGCCGGCGGCAGGGCGATGAACGCCACGGATTTCCTGCACGGCGCCAAGCTGGGCAAGGGGGATTTCCTGTCGTGACCACCGCGTCCTGAGCCATGCCGCGCTATCGCCTCGACATCGAATATGACGGCCGCTTCTATGCCGGCTGGCAGCGGCAGGCCGACCTGCCCACGGTGCAGGAGGCGATCGAGAAGGCGCTCCTCGCCTTCACCGGCGAGGCGGTGACGATCCGCGGCGCGGGCCGCACCGACGCCGGGGTCCACGCCACGGGGCAGGTCGCGCATGTCGACCTTTCCCGCGATTGGCAGGCGGACAAGGTGCAGGGCGCGCTCAACGCGCATCTTGGCCTTGCCGGCGAGCATGTGGCGGCGCTTGCCGTCTCCGCGGTCGGCGAGGAGTTCGACGCCCGCTTCTCGGCCAGGGCGCGGCACTATCTCTATGTCATTCTCAACCGCCGCGCCCCGGCAGCGCTGCTGCGCGGCAATGTCTGGCATGTGCCGAAGCGCCTCGACACTGAAGCGATGCACGCGGCGGCGCAGCGGCTCCTCGGCAAGCACGACTTCACCACCTTCCGCTCGGTCCAGTGCCAGTCGGACAGCCCGGTCAAGACGCTCGACCGGCTCGACGTGACGCGCGCCGGCGACCTGATCGAGGTGCGCGCCTCGGCGCGCTCGTTCCTGCACAACCAGGTGCGCTCGATGGTCGGCTCGCTGAAGCGGGTCGGCGACGGCGGCTGGAGCGCCGACGACCTCGAAGCCGCGCTGAAGGCCGCCGACCGCGCCCGCTGCGGCCAGGTCGCGCCGGCCGACGGGCTCTATCTCGTCAAGGTCGACTATTAGGCCGGCGTGACGCCGAGAATGTCCTGAAGCGCGAACAAAGTGAGCAGGGAGGCGACCAGCATGCCGCCGAACACGGCGCTCGCCGTGCCGGCGCCCTTTTCCAGCGCGGCGTCGGTCAGTCGCCAATAGAGCACCAGCGTGGCGATGAAGACGACGAGCGACAGGCCGGCGGCGAGGTCGCCGCTTCCGGGAAAGACCAGCCGGACCAGCGAGACGGGCAGCGTCATCCAGGCGAAGATGGCCGAGCCCCAGTTCGAGGCGACGACATAGTGGACGAAGCGGTGGCGGATGCCGGCGTAATCGGCGACGGCGGCGAGTGCGACGAGCGGCAGCACCCACGCCCCGACATCGACGATCGCCAGCCGCACCAGCATGGACAGGCGCAGGCCGAAGGAGGCGTCCGCCACGGTCAGCTCACCCGCCAGCGGCACCCAGCTCGCCAGCATCGCCGGCAGCGCGACGACGATGGCGAAGAACGAGTTCCAGAAGCCGTCGAGCGACAGGTCGAGCAGGCGCAGGCCGTCGCGCTTGCCGATCATCATGCGAAAGGCACCGAGAAGATGGCGGTATATGTCCTCAGCCGGCGGCATGGTCAGGCGAACCAGTCTTCGATGAAGCGGCGATAGATGCGGGTCAGGGTCTCGAGGTCGGCGAGGGCCACGCGCTCGTTCACCATGTGCATGGTCTGGCCGACGAGGCCGAACTCGACCACCGGGCAGTAATCCTTGATGAAGCGGGCATCCGACGTGCCGCCCGAGGTGGAGAGCGCCGGCCGCCGGCCGGTCACCGCCTCGATCGCCGCCGACAGGCCGGAGACGAGCCTGTCGTCGCGCGTCAGGAAGACGGGGCTGGGGCTGACGCGCCAGCTCAATTCGAAGGCGACGCCGTCCTCTTTGCCAAGCCTGAGCTTGCCACGGCCGGCGGCGCGGTCGAGCCGGTTGTGGATCTCGGCCTGGAGAGCCTCCGGCGTCCACGCGTCGTTGTAGCGGATGTTGAAGGTGGCGCGGGCCTTGGCCGGGATCACGTTGGTCGCCGGGTTGCCGACATCGACGGTGGTGACCTCGAGGTTCGACGGCTGGAAGTTCTCCGTGCCCGCGTCGAGCGGCGGGTGGAACAGCGCGTCGAGCAGGGCCGCCATGCCGCGTACCGGGTTGTCGGCGAGATGCGGATAGGCGATGTGCCCCTGCCGGCCGTGGACGACGATGTCGCCGGTCAGTGAGCCGCGCCGGCCGATCTTGATCATGTCGCCGAGCGCGTCCGGGTTGGTCGGCTCGCCGACGATGGCGGCGTCCCAGCGCTCGCCGCGCGCGGCCGCCCATTCGAGCAGCTTGACCGTGCCGTTGATCGCCGGGCCTTCCTCGTCGCCGGTGATCAGCAGCGAGACCGGGCCGCCCGGTGCACCGTGCGCCTCGACATGGCGGGCGAGCGCCGCGACGAAGCAGGCGATGCCGCCCTTCATGTCGACCGCGCCGCGGCCGTGCATGAAGCCGCCCTCGACCGTCGCCGAGAAGGGCGGATGCGTCCAGTCGGCCTCGTCGCCCGGCGGCACGACGTCGGTGTGGCCAGCGAACATCAGATGCGGGCCCTCGCCCGAATGATCGCCGGCGAGGCGGGCGTAGAGGTTCTCGACGTCGGGCGTCCCCTCCCCGGAAAACACCGGGCGGTCGACGGCGAAGCCGAGCGGTTTCAGCATCGCCTCCAGCGCCATCAGGGCTCCGCCCTCCGCGGGCGTGACGGAGGGGCAGCGGATCAGGGCGGCGAGGTTTGCGGCGGGGTCGGTGGGCAGGCTCATGGTAATGCGAAGGGATAGCCCAAACGCGCAGGCCTGTCACCGTGGACGCGCGACCCGTTCATGGCCCTGCGAGCTGGCTATTTCGCCGCGTTGGAGCGCGAGCCGTGCTTGTTGGGACCCGGCGTTCCCGGAATCAGGCACAGGGCCAGATAGGCGACGAGCCCGGCGAACATGAAGAGCAGCGCGAAGAAGCCGGACTTGCCGAAATCGTGGATGCGCTTGGCGGCGAGCGCGATATGGGCGAGCTGGCCGAGGAGAAAGATGCCGCTCTGGATGTTGGTCATCGGCGACAGGGTGAGCGTCTCGGACGGATCGAAGGTGCCGTTGGCCAGCGTGCCGAGCACCGGCTGGAGATAGCGGTAGACGATGAACATCTGCACCGTGAAGACGAAGAGCCCGGCCAGCGCATAGACGCTGCGGTCTATGCGCCCGGTAAAGCCGAAGAACAGCCAGGCCATCTGCATCATGGGAGCGTCCGCTCAGTCGCGCAGCAATTCGTTGATCGAGGTCTTGGAGCGCGTCTTCTCGTCGACCTTCTTGACGATGACGGCGCAGTAGAGGCTCGGCCCCGGCTCGCCGTTGGGGAACGGCCTGCCCGGCAGCGTGCCGGCCACCACCACCGAATAGGGCGGCACCTCGCCGTAGAAGATCTCGCCGGTGTCGCGGTCGACGATCTTGGTCGACTTGCCGATGAAGACGCCCATGCCGAGCACCGACCCCTCGCGCACGATGCAGCCCTCGACCACCTCCGAGCGCGCGCCGATGAAGCAGTTGTCCTCGATGATGGTCGGGCCGGCCTGCATCGGCTCCAGCACGCCGCCGATGCCGACGCCGCCGGAGAGGTGCACGTTCCTGCCGATCTGGGCGCAGGAGCCGACGGTGGCCCAGGTGTCGACCATGGTGCCCTCGCCGACATAGGCGCCGAGATTGACGAAGGACGGCATCAGCACCGCGCCCGGCGCGACATAGGCCGAGCGGCGCACGACGCAGTTCGGCACGGCGCGGAAGCCGGCGCGCTCGAACTCGTTGGCCGACCAGCCGTCGAACTTGGAAGGCACCTTGTCCCACCACACGGCCTCGCCCGGACCGCCCCTGACGATCTCCATCGGGTTGAGGCGGAAAGACAGCAGCACCGCCTTCTTCAGCCACTGGTTGACGCGCCACACGCCGCCGTCCTGCCGCTCCGCGACGCGCGCCTCGCCCCGGTCGAGCAGGTCGAGCGCGGCTTCCACCGCCTCGCGCACTTCGCCGCGCGTATCCGTCGAAACGGCGTCGCGCTCGTCGAAGGCCCTGTCCACGGTCTTCTCCAGGCTTGCGAGGTCCGGTCTGGTCATGAAAATGCTCCGCTACACGCGCTGTTAAGGGCTGGGACGATAGGCTCGGAGGCAGGGACATCCCCCGAAGCCGCGCGGAACCTATGCGAAGCGCGGATAGGGGTCAATGACGGGACGCAAAGGCCGCCGCACCGGCGGCCGGCACAGACAGGACTGACAAGCATGAACCCGGAGGACAAGGCCGGCTGGACGCCGCTGCCGCATTCACACGAGGACCTCGAACGCGCCAAGGCCGTTCCCGACACGCCGCAGACGCGCGCGCCGGCCTACCGGCTTGCCTGGGACGACGAGGACTTCATGACGCGGCGCGAATTGCGCCCGGTGCGGCTCCAGCTCGAGCTGCTGAAGCCGGAGATGGCGCTCTCCGAACGCGGCATCCGCTCGACCGTGATCCTGTTCGGTGGCGCCCGCATCCCCGAGCCCGGCGGCCCGGCCTGGGCGGCCAAGAACGAGACGCAGAAGAAGAACCTCGAAGCCAATGCCGGCTACTATGCCGAGGCGCGGCAGTTCGCGCGGCTGTGCTCGGAATACTCGGCCTCGACCTATTACCGAGAGTTCGTCGTCGTCACCGGCGGCGGGCCGGGGGTGATGGAGGCGGGCAACCGCGGCGCGGCCGATTGCGGCGCGCCGACGATCGGCCTCAACATCGTGCTGCCGCACGAGCAGGCGCCCAACGAATACGTCACGCCGGACCTGTGCTTCAACTTCCACTATTTCGCCATCCGCAAGATGCACTTCATGATGCGGGCGAAGGCGGTCGCCATCTTCCCGGGCGGCTTCGGCACCATGGACGAATTGTTCGAGACGCTGACGCTGATCCAGACCGGGCGGATGGAGCGCCTGCCGGTGATCCTCTTCGGCAAGGAATTCTGGAAGCGCGCCATCGACCTCGACTATCTGGCCGAGCAGGGAACGATCTCGCCCGGCGACCAGAACATCATCGACGCGGTCGACACCGCCGACGAGGCCTGGACGATCATCCGCGAGTTCTACGAGCTGCGCTAGGCGGGCGGTAATCGCCAGCGCCCGCGCCGCCCCTCATCCGGCCCTTCGGGCCACCTTCTCCCCGTGAACGGGGAGAAGGGGAAGCGGCGGGGTTGCGGCCATCTCTCCTCTCCCCATTCACGGGGAGAGGATGCCGGCAGGCAGGTGAGGGGCAGCGACGGCGCCCGTGATTGACCGCATGCGATAGCGCCGCCATGTCGCAGTGGCGGGCGGCGGCGGTTTCGGGTAAGTGTCGTGCATGAGCACGGCGTCACGCCTCACCCTGTTTGCCTCGCTGCGGCGCGACCGCTTCCTGTTCGCGCTTCTCGGCACGCTGGTCCTCATCCTCAACACGCTCCAGCCGCTTGCCGCCGCGCAGATGCCGGGCGGCGGGCACATGGCGATCTGCACGGCGCTCAGCGCCGGCGGCGAGACGGGCGCGGCCGGCGACTCGCCGGGGCCGCTCGACGATTGCCCGGTCTGCCTCATCGGCAACGCTTGCGGGGCCGCCGCCGTCTACAAGGCGACGCCCGCCGCCTTCGCGGCCTTCCCCGCCCCGGCGGCGCTCGCGGCGCAATCCCTGCTTGCCGTGGCGAGCGACGGCCCGGCCGAGCTACTCGTCGCGCCGCCGCCGGCGATCCGCGCGCCACCCCTTTCAGCCTGAGAAGCGAACTGCCTTCCTCCCTGGAAGGCGCGATCCCGTTTTCAGACTGGCAAGGAAAAGATCATGCGTCACCTGTTCATCCAGTTCGCCGCGGCCACCGCGCTGACGGCCGCATCCCTCGTAACCGCCAACGCCCACGCCACGCTCGAAACCGCTGAAGCATCGCCCGGCGGCTACAAGGCCGTCGTGCGCATCGGCCATGGCTGCGACGGCCAGCCGACCCACACCGTGCGCGTCGAGGTGCCGGAAGGCTATATCGGCGTGCGCCCGCAGCCCAAGGCGGGCTGGTCGCTCGACATCGAGCGCGGCGACTATGCCCATGCCTACACGCTGCACGGCCGCGAGGTCGCCTCCGGCGTCAAGGCCGTGACGTGGTCGGGCGGCCCGCTCGACGACGCCCATTACGACGAGTTCGTGCTGTCCGGCACGCTGGCCGGCGACGCCGGCGGCACGTCGCTGTTCTTCAAGACGGTGCAGACCTGCCCCGAGGGGACCGTCGCCTGGGACGAGATCCCGGCCGCCGGACAGGACCCGCACGCGCTCGATCGTCCTGCGCCCGGCCTCGTCGTGCTGGCGTCGAACGACAGCCATGGCGGCGGCCACGGCCACGCCCATGGCGCGGACGCCGGGGCCGATGTCGTTGCCGCCGGCGATCTCGAGATCGGCGCGGCCTGGGCGCGCGCCATGCTGGCCGGGCAGAAGGCGGCCGGGGCCTACCTCACCGTCACCAACAAGGGCGCGGAGGCGGACCGGCTGGTCGGCGGCTCCAGCGCCCGCGCCGGCAAGGTCGAGGTCCACACCATGGAGGTGGTCGACGACGTGATGACCATGCGCCCGGTCGAGGGCGGGCTCGAAATCCCCGCCGGCGGCACGGTCGAGCTCAAGCCCGGCAGCTTCCACATGATGTTCATGGACGTCGCCGCGCCGTTCGCCGAGGGCGCGCGGCGCTCGACGCCCTGGCCCGGACCGGCCGCGACGCGACCCTGTCGACGGCGCGGATCGTGCGCGGGCGGGTGGCGCGCCTGGCCCGGGCCGTCGGCGGGGGCGCGTAGCCGCGGCGCTCACGGCGGCCGTCGCTCGCCCTCTTGTCCACGTCCGGGCGCGCGGCTCGCTGCCCGATCCGCAGGGAGGCACCTGTCGCCCGCGCGCCCGCCGCGCCGCGGCCGCCCGGCGCTGAGGGGGCCCCGCCCGCGGGGGGGGCGGGCCGGCCCCCCCCGGCCCCCCCCCGACGCCCATGCCCCGGCCCGTTCCCCTGATTGGGAGCCGCGTAGAATTTTCGTCTCCCGTTCGATACGTTTCCTAAAGGGTTTTCTGGCAGGGTCGATCCCGGGGTAGCCGAAAAGAAAAAGAAGGCTCTGGGGCGTGAGATGAACAACCCACCGGTTAGCGGCCATATTGCCGGTCAGGGCGCGGATCTCGCATTCACCGATCCGCTGACCGGGCTCGGCAACCTGCGCCGCTTCTTCGACAAGGTCGACCGGCTGATCATCGAGCGCGCCGACGACCCCGCCCCTTTCACTGTGGGCATCCTCGACCTCGACGGCTTCAAGCCGATCAACGACCTTTTCGGGCGCGGGGCCGGCGACGACATCCTCCAGCAGGTGGCGATGCGCCTCGGCGCGGCGATGGACCAGAACGCCACCGTGGCGCGCGTCGGCGCCGACGAGTTCGCCTTCCTCTACCCGCTGGTGTTCAGCGAGGAGGCCGCGCGCGAGCGCGCCCTGATGCTGATCGAGATCCTGTCGGCGCCTTACGACGTCGGCGTCCGCACGGCGCGGCTTTCCGCCTCCGTCGGCTGCTCGCTGTTCTATTCGGGCGAGGAGAACACCGAGACTCTGGTCTCCAAGGCCGAGACCGCGCTCTATCACGCCAAGCGGTCCGGCCGCGGCAAGGTCGTGGTCTACACGCGCGAGATGGAGGAAGCGGCCCGGCGCACCACCCAGATCGAACAGGCGCTGCGCCGCGCGGTGGCGGCCGGCGAGGTCGAGCCTCACTTCCAGCCCATCGTCGAGCTGAAGACGCAGCGCATCATCGGCTTCGAGACGCTGGCCCGCTGGACCGACCGCGACCTCGGCGTGGTGACGCCGGACGTGTTCATCCCGCTGGCCGAGGAGCGGGGCATCATCGGCCCCCTGTCGCAGCTTCTGCTGCAGAAGGCGACGCAGACCGCGAACCAGTGGCCGGACGAGCTGTTCCTGTCGTTCAACCTGTCGCCGTCGCAGCTCGTCGACCAGAACACGGCCCAGCACGTGCTGGCCATCCTCGAGCGGACCGGGTTCGACCCGCGCCGGCTGGAGATCGAGATCACCGAAAGCGGACTGATGACCGACCCTGCCTCGGCCGAGAAGATCGTCGGCGACTTTCACGCCATGGGCGTGCGCGTCGCCCTCGACGATTTCGGCACCGGGCAGTCCTCGCTCGGCCGCCTGCGCCAGTTCGATTTCGACAAGCTCAAGATCGACCGCTCCTTCGTGTCCTCGATCCTCGACGACAAGCCGTCCGAGCACATCATCCGCGCCATCCTCGCCATGTGCGAGGGGTTGGGCATGGACGTCGTGGCCGAGGGCATCGAGGAAAAGGAGCAGGCGCGGCGGCTCATCGAGTTCGGCTGCGGCGGCGGACAGGGCTACCTGTTCGGCAAGCCCAGCAACGCCGAGACGACGATGGCCCTCCTGCGCGAGAGCTATCTCGCATCCGTGATGCGGCGTATCGCCTGAGATCCTGTTTCGGCGCTATTCCGGACGGAAAAGTGCTTCAGCCGACCTTCTGGAAGCAGATCGGCGTGTGGCCGGACTTGATGAAGCCGAGCTCGTGCGCCGCGGCCTTCGACAGGTCGATCACCCGGCCCCTGATGAACGGCCCGCGGTCGTTGATCCGCACCGTCACCGACTTGCCGTTGCGCTGGTTCGTCACCTTCACCCTGGTGCCGAAGGGCAGGCTGCGGTGGGCGGCGGTCATCGCCGCCGGGTTCATGCGCTCGCCCGAGGCTGTCTTCGAGGTCAGCGCATACCAGGATGCGCCGCCGCACTGGGCGAAGGCGGCGTCGGCGCACAGCACGACGAGCGAGGCGGCGGCGAAGGCCGCCAGACGGGGGGTGGATTTCATGCCTGGGACTGTCCCGTTCCATTGACGATGGAGCGCCGCTAGGCACGAAATCGGGCGACGAGGTGGCAAAGCCCTTCAGGCGCGGACACTTATGGCAACAGGCTGAAACATCAGGTCAGGACGGCGCGGTCCCGGCCGCAGTCGAAGGGACCGGGCGGCGCTCGCGCGGCGGCGCCCGGTCCGTGATTTTCAGGTGCGCAGGACGCCGCCGGTCTGCTTCGTCACGTTGTCGACGATCTTCGCGGCGAGCGCCTCGAAATCCTCGTCGGTCAGCGTGCGTTCGAGCGGCTGGATGGCCACCTCGATGGCGACCGACTTCCTGCCCTCGCCCAGCGCCGCGCCCTCGAACACATCGAAGACGCGCACGCCGGTGATGAGCTTCCTGTCGGCGGCGGAAGCCGCGCGCATCAGGGTGGACGCCTCGACATCCTCGCCGACGACGAAGGCGAAATCGCGCTTCACCGCCTGGAAGGGCGACAGATCGAGGCGCGGCTTGGTCCGCGTCGGCTTGGCCTTGGCCTCGGGGATCGCGTCGATGAACACCTCGAAGCCGCAAAGCGGCCCCGCCGCGTCGAGCGCCTCCAGCGTCTTCGGGTGGAACTCGCCGAAGGTGGCGAGCACGACCTTCGGCCCGAGCCTGATCGTGCCCGAGCGGCCGGGGTGATACCAGGCCGGGCCGCCGGCCTCGACCTGGAGCTTGTCCACCGGCGCGCCGGCCGCTTCCAGCGCGGCGATGGCGTCGGCCTTGGCGTCGAACACGCCGACCGGCCCGGCATTGCCGGCCCAGTGGCGGCCCTGCCCGTCCAGCTTCGCCGTGCCGCGGCGCACGCCGCCGGCGACCCGGCGCTGGCTCTCGGCGCCATCGCCCTCATAGGTGCCGGACACCTCGAACAGCGCGACGTCGGCGAAGCCGCGGTCGGCGTTGCGCTGGGCGGCGGCGACCAGCCCCGGCAGCAGCGAGGGGCGCATGTCGGACATGTCGGCGGCGATGGGGTTAGCGAGCTTCAGCGCCGCCTGCCCGCCGCCGAACAGCTCGGCGTGCTTCGCGGGAATGAACGACCACGTCACCGCCTCCATCATGCCGCGCACGGCGAGCGCGCGGCGTGCCGCGCGGGTGCGGATCTGCAGCGTGGTGAGGATGCGGCCGTTGACGGCGTCGTGGCTGGCGAGCGGCTGCGGAGCGATGTTGTCGACGCCGTGGATGCGCATCACCTCTTCCACCAGATCGGCCTTGCCATCGATGTCCGGCCGCCAGGACGGCACCGCGACCTCCGCCGTCTCGCCCTCGCCCTCCGGCGTGAAGCCGAGGCGGGTGAGGATGGCGCGGCTTGTCTGCACCGGCACGTCGATGCCGGTCAGGCGCTTCACTTCGGCGAAGGGGAACGACACGACCTTCGGCGTATGGCCGGCATAGCCGACGACTTCGGCCCTGCTCGGCGTGCCGCCACAGAGTTCCGTCACCAGCTTGGTCGCCAGCTCCAGCCCCGGCACCATGAATTCGGGGTCCACCCCGCGCTCGAAGCGGTAGCGGGCGTCGGTGACGATGCTCAAGGCCCGGCCGGTGCGGGCGGTGACGATCGGGTCCCACAGCGCCGATTCGATCAGCACGTCGGTCGTATCCTCGTCGCAGCCGGAATGCTCGCCGCCCATCAGGCCGGCGATAGATTCGACGCCGTTGTCGTCGGCGATGGCGCACATCTCGGGCGTCAGCGTGTATTCGCGCCCGTCGAGCGCCAGCACCGTCTCGCCCTCGCGTGCGCGACGTACCACGAGATCGCCCGCGACTTTCTTCGCGTCGAAGACGTGGAGCGGCCGGCCGCGGTCGAAGGTGACGTAGTTGGTGATGTCGACCAGCGCGTTGATGGGCCGAAGGCCGATGGCGATCAGCCGCTGCTGCATCCATTTCGGCGACGGGCCGTTCTTCACCCCGCGCACAAGCCGCAAGGCGAAGCCGGGGCAAAGGTCGGGCGCCTCGATCCTGACCTTGACCGGGCAGTCGCCCTCGCCGGGGATGGCGGCGACCGCGTCGTTCTTCAGCGTGCCGAGACCGCTGGCAGCCAGGTCGCGGGCGATGCCGTGGATGCTGGTCGCGTCGGGGCGGTTCGGCGTCAGATTGATCTCGATGACCGGATCGTCGAGCTTCGCCCATGCCGCGAAGCTGGTGCCGACCGGCGCGCCCTCGGGCAGGTCGATGATGCCGGTATGCTCGTCGGAAAGCTGGAGCTCGCGCTCCGAGCACATCATGCCGTGGCTCTCGACGCCGCGGATCTTGCCGACGGAGAGCGTGACGTCGATGCCGGGAACATAGGTGCCGGGCGCGGCGAAGGCGCCGATCAGCCCGGCGCGCGCGTTGGGCGCGCCGCACACGACCTGCACCGGGGCGCCGGAGCCGGCATCGACGGTGAGCACGCGCAGCTTGTCGGCGTCGGGATGCTTCTCCGCCGTCAGCACCTTGGCGATGACGAACGGCTTCAGCGCCGCCTTGTCGTCGACGCTCTCGACCTCGAGGCCGATCATGGTCAGCTTTTCCACGATCTCGTCGAGCGAAGCGTCGGTGTCGAGGTGGTCCTTCAGCCAGGAAAGGGTGAATTTCATGGTCTCTTTCCTTCGAAGATCAGCTTGAAAGGCCGCCGAACAGCGTCGGCAGGTCGAGCGGGCGGAAGCCGTAGTGGGAGAGCCAGCGCACGTCGGCGTCGAAGAAGGCGCGCAGGTCCGGCATGCCGTATTTCAGCATGGCGATGCGGTCGATGCCCATGCCCCAGGCGAAGCCCTGATACTCGTCCGGGTCGAGCCCGCCATGGCGCAGCACGTTGGGATGGACCATGCCGCAGCCGAGGATCTCCATCCAGTCCTCGCCCTCGCCGAAGCGCACCTCGCCCGGCCGCGAGCGGTCGCACTGGATGTCCACCTCCAGCGACGGCTCGGTGAAGGGGAAGAAGGACGGCCGGAAGCGCATGTTGACGTGTCGCACCTCGAAGAACGCCTTGCAGAACTCGCTCAGCACCCACTTCATGTTGGCGATGTTCGCCGTCCTGTCGATCACCAGCCCCTCGAGCTGGTGGAACATCGGCGAGTGGGTCGCGTCCGAATCTTGCCGGTAGGTCTTGCCGGGGATGACGATGCGGATCGGCGGCTTCTGGGCCTCCATGGTCCTGATCTGCACCGGCGAGGTATGGGTGCGCAGGAGCTTCCTCTCGCCCTTCTCGTCGGGGTTGAAGAAGAAGGTGTCGTGCATCTCGCGCGCCGGATGGCCTTCCGGGAAATTCAGCGCGGTGAAGTTGTAGTAGTCGGTCTCGATATCCGGCCCCTCGGCGATGGCGAAGCCGAGATCGCCGAAGATGGCGGCGATCTCGTCGATCACCTGGCTGATCGGATGGATGCGGCCGCGCTCGGCCGGGGCCTGCCGCACGGGCAGCGTCACGTCGACGCGCTCGGCGGCGAGCCGCGCCTCGATGGCGGCGTCGCGCAGCGCGCTCTTGCGGGCGACGAGCGCCGCGCTTACCCGGTCGCGCAGGCCGTTGATCGCCGGGCCCATCACCTGGCGCTCCTCGGCGCTCATCGCGCCCAGCGTCTTCAGCTTCTCCGAGACCGAGCCCTTCTTGCCGAGCGCGGCGACGCGCACCGCCTCTATGGCCGCCTCGTCGGCCGCCGCCTCGACCGCCTCGATGATCGAGCGTTCCAGTTGTTCAAGTTCTGTCATGTCGGTGTCCCGATCCGGTCTGGTTTGGATGTTCCGGCGGCAGGCGCCGGGGAAGCGTTGGCTCGCGTCCGCAAGGCGGAGCGCAGGAAGACGAGGGCGCCGAGCAGGCGGCGGCCGTCCTTGCCGAGCCCGAGCGGCTGCAGCAGTTTCAGCACGGGCACGAGCGGCGAGAGGGCCGACACCAGCCGGCGCAACTGCGGCACGACCGCCGCGGGAGCCTCGGCCCGCCAGGCGTCGAAGGCGGCCGCCCTCGCCGCCTCGTCCTGCGTCCGGAAGGTGATCTGCATGAACAGCAGCCACACGTCGCGCGCCTGCGCCGCGGCCAGCGGCATCGACGCTTCCGGCTCCTCCTCGAAATCGAGGAAGCCCCATGTCCCGTCCGCCATGCGGAACATGTCGCGCGGGTGCGGCCGGCCGTGGCACAGCCCGGCGGCATGGACGCGGCCGAGCGCGCCGGCCATCTCGACCAGCAGGCCGTCATGGCCCTGCCTGTCACCGGCCTTCGCCAGCCGGTGCAGCGTCGGCTGGACGATCTCGGCCACCTGCGACAGGACGAGGACGGCCCCGCCCTGCCACAGGATGGCCGGCGTCGGGACGCCGGCGGCGTCGAACCGCGCGACCTTGCGCGCCTCGCGCGCGGCCAGCCCGGCCGCGTCGGCGGACGGAGAGGCGGGCAGGAACGCGGCCGGCAGGACGGGCGAAAGAAGGGAATGCAGCCGCGTGGCCAGCGGCCGCGTCTCGGTGTCGAACCGCTTGATCCACACGGTGCAGCCGTCGATTTCGGCAGAGGACAGCCGGCGCGGATGGGCGACCAGCAGCTTCAGGAGCTGCTCGGTTCCTTGCCGCGACAGGCCGCCGCTATCCTCAATCCCTCTTGCCATCTTCGCTCACGAAAAAACCCGCGCCAGCCCTGCCGGCGCGGGTTTCCCAAATCAGTTTTCCGAATGCCTGGGAAGCGCTGCGCCTTAAGCTACCGCGCTCTCAAACTGGTTCGGCGTGGTGTCCTTGAGGTATTCGAGCGCGGCCTTCGACTTGGCGACCAGCGCGGCGAACGCCTGCGGCTCGTGGATCGCCAGATCCGACAGGATCTTGCGGTCGACCTCGATGCCGGCCTTGTTGAGGCCGTCGACGAAGCGGCCATAGGTCAGGCCGTGCTCGCGCACCGCCGCGTTGATGCGCTGGATCCACAGGGCGCGGAAATTGCGCTTGCGGTTCTTGCGGTCGCGGTAGGCGTACTGGAGCGACTTCTCCACCGCCTGCTTGGCGATGCGGATGGTGTTCTTGCGGCGGCCGTAGAAGCCCTTGGCTGCCGAAAGGACCTTCTTGTGCTTGGCATGGGCGGTAACGCCCCGTTTCACGCGTGCCATGTCATGATCTCCTTAAATCTCGTTTCCAGCCGGCTCAGAGGCCGCCGCCATTGGGCAGGAAGTACGTCACGACCTTCTTGGCATCGGGTTCGGCCAGAACCATCATGCCGCGGGCGTCGCGGATGAACTTGTTGGAACGCTTGATCATGCCATGGCGCTTGCCGGCAGCGGCGGACTTCACTTTGCCGGTGCCGGTGATCTTGAACCGCTTCTTGGCGGCCGACTTGGTCTTCATCTTGGGCATTTTGCTTTCCTTTCTTTGCGCTCCCGGCAAGTTCGCTGTCGCTCACGCCTCCGCGGGGGCGGCCGATGCCGGCCGACGCGCGGTCGCGCTTGCCTCGCTGTCGCTCGGTTCGCGTCTCTTTGTCATTGCTTCGGGCCGACCAAGCCCGAAAAGCATAAGAAACCGCCACGGCATGCCCTGCCGGGCGGCTCTTTGGAACGCGCGCTATATAGCGGCGCGCGGATAAAAGCGCAACAGGCTGCGCGCGGAACGGACAACCCGCTCCGGAACGCCTATTTCGGCGCCAGCACCATCATCATCTGGCGGCCTTCGAGCTTCGGCTCGGCCTCGACCTTGGCGATCTCGCCGACCTCTTCCCGGACCCGGTTGAGAAGCTGCATGCCGAGCTCCAGATGCGCCATCTCGCGGCCGCGGAAGCGCAGCGTCAGCTTGACCTTGTCGCCGTCGTCGAAGAAGCGGCGCACGGCCTTCATCTTGGTCTCGTAATCGTGGTCGTCGATGTTCGGACGCATCTTGATCTCCTTGATCTCGATGGTCTTCTGGCGCTTGCGCGCCTCGGCCGCCTTCTTCTGGTTCTGGTACTTCATCTTGCCGAGATCGGTGATCTTGCACACGGGCGGCTGCGCGTGCGGCACGATCTCCACCAGATCCATCCCGGCATCCTCGGCCATGGCCAGGGCCTCGGCGGTCGCGACGACGCCGCGATTCTGGCCTTCGGCGTCGATGAGCTGAACCTGCGGGACGCGAATCTCCTGGTTGGAACGCGGCCCTTCCTTCACGGGCGCAGCGGCTTTGAACGGTCTGCGAATGGTCGTAATCTCCTCGAATGATTGATGTTCGATGCTGCAGAAATGGCGCGTCACGGCAATTCCCGCGCGCGTTCGAGCGCGGTCAATAGCACGGGAGCGGGAAAAAATCACGGGTCTCGTGCAAGGCGCGCGCTCAGGACGCAGCCTTTTCCTGCGGCCGGCAAACGTGCCATGAACCCCACTTCCACCAGATAGGAGACGACGAGGCCCATGTCTACAGAGCCCATATCCGCCGACGCCGAATTCATCGCGGTCGAGGGCGACCGCATCGCGGTGCGCCGCAGGACCGGCAGGGGCCCCGGCGCGGTGTGGCTCGGCGGCTACCGCTCCGACATGGCGGGCACCAAGGCGCAGGCGCTCGACGGCTGGGCGGAACGCGAGGGCCGCGCCTTCGTTCGCCACGACTATTCCGGCCACGGCGAATCGGGCGGGCGCTTCAGCGACGGCACGATCTCCCGCTGGCTGGCGCAGAGCCTCGCCGTGTTCCGCCAGTTCACCACGGGGCCGCAGGTGCTGGTCGGCTCGTCGATGGGCGGATGGATCGCGCTGCGCATGGTGCAGGAACTCGCCAGGGCGGGAGAAGGCGGCCGCGTCGCCGGGCTGCTGCTGCTGGCGCCCGCGCCCGATTTCACCGTCGAGCTGATGGAGCCCGAACTGACCGCGGCGCAGCGCCGCGACCTCGAGGAGAAGGGCTATTTCGAGGAGCCGTCCCAATACGCGCCGGAGCCGAACGTCTACACAAGCGCCCTGTTCGAGGACGGGCGCAGGAACCGCGTGCTCGACGGGCTCATCGACACGCACTGCCCGGTCCACATCCTGCAAGGCATGGAGGACCCCGACGTGCCGCACGCGCTGGCGCTGAAGCTCGTCCAGCACCTGCCGGCCGACGACGTGACGCTGTCGCTGATCCGCGACGGCGACCACCGCCTGTCGCGGCCGCAGGACATCGCCATGATGCTCGCCGCGCTCGACGGGCTGGTGGCGCGGGCGGCAGGCGACATATGACCGGAACGCCCATCCTTACATTTCGGTAAGGTTTCCGCTTTTTGCCGGCCGGGCCTTGAACGGCCGCATTCGTCTTCCCATCTCGAAAATGGCAGCCGAGACCGGACTGCATGACCTGGAAGGAACGGAAGACTATGACCAAGACCGCCCTTATCCGTCCCGCGTGGACGCCGGCCACCATTGCGCTGATGGTCGTGGGCTTCGTGGTGTTCTGGCCGCTCGGCCTCGCCATGCTCGCCTACATCCTGTGGGGCGATCGGCTGGGCGAGTTCAACGGCGACTGGAGCAAGACGGGCAAGAGCCTGTTCGGCTCCTGCCGCAAGCGCGGCAACGGCTTTTCCCGCACCGGCAACGTCGCCTTCGACGACTGGCGCGAGAAGGAGCTGGAGCGCCTGAACGAGGAGCGCCGCAAGCTCGACGAGCTGCGCGACGAGTTCGACACCTATGCCCGCGAGCTGCGCCGCGCCAAGGACCAGCAGGAATTCGACCGCTTCATGTCCGAACGCTCCAAGGGAACCCCTGCCCCCCGCAAGGCGAAGAAGAACGACGACAATCTTCTCGACGACTGAAGCGGCCTCTGAAGACGGCCCCTTGATGACGCGAAAGCGGCGGCGGAGAAATCCGCCGCCGCTTTTCCTTGCTCCCTTCGCTCCCGCTTCCCGGAGCGGCGAATCGGATAGACTGGCTTCCATGGCATTCGGCTTCTTTTCCCGCCCTGCAAAGCCCGCGCCCGAGACGGCCGGGGAGCGCACCCACCACGTCGCGGGGCGCGAATTGCCGTTGCGCGTGGTCGAGAACGCGCGCGCCCGGCGACTGACGCTCAGGATCGACGCCGGCGGCCAGGGCCTGCGCGTCACCGTGCCGCCCGGCCTGCGCCGGGGCGAGGTCGAGCGCTTCCTCGAACGCCACCGCGACTGGCTGGAGCTGAAGCTTGCCCGGCTGCCCGACCGGCCGCAGGTGCGCGCCGGGGTGAAGATCCCGCTGCGCGGCACGCCGCACCTGATCCTGCACCGGCCCGGAAGGCGCGGCACGGTGGCGGTCGCGCTGGAAGACGGCGCGCCGGCGCTGCACGTCCATGGCGAGGAGGCGCACCTGCCGCGCCGGCTCGCCGACTTCCTCAAGCGCGAGGCGCGGCGCGACATCGAGCCTTTGGTGGCGCGGCATGCGGCCAGCGCCGGCCGGCGGGCCAAGGCCGTCCGCTACAAGGACACGTCGTCGCGTTGGGGCTCGTGCACGGCGGACGGCACGCTGTCCTTCTCGTGGCGGATCATGATGGCGCCGCCGACGGTGATCGACTATCTCGTCGCGCACGAGGTCGCGCATCTGCGCGAGATGAACCACGGGCCGAAATTCTGGGCGCTGTGCCGCGAGCTATGCCCGCGCACCGACGAGGCCCGCGCCTGGCTCAAGCGCAACGGCAGCGCCTTGCAGGCGATCCGGTTCGAATAAAAGTCAGAACGCTTTAAAAGTCAGCGTCGTCAGCGAGCGGACGATGCCGGGCACGTTGGCGACGTTCTCGTTGATGAACTTGCCGATGTCGACGCCGTCTTCGACATAGATCTTCATCAGGAGGTCGTAGTCGCCGCTGGTCGAATAGAGCTCGGACGCGACCTCGCGGGCGAACAGTTCGTCGGCGACGTCATAGGTCTTGCCGGGGGTGCACTGGAGCTGGACGAAAACCGCTCTCATCGTTTTCCTCGCATTCTGCCGGCCACAGTCGGGCCTCGGGGTCAGCCTGTCAACAGGGTGGTCGTCAGCGGATGCGCCGGGTCGGCCAGCCCGTCGACGATGGTGAAATGGTGCCGGTCCGGCTCCTCGACGCAAAGCGTCGCCGCGCCCAGCCCGGTCCAGATATTGGCCAGCAGCGCGTTCTGGCGCACGAATTCGGAGCGCTCCGCCGCGCCGACCCAGCAGACGAGCCGCGCACCCGGCAGCGGCGCGAGCAGCGCCGGGCTTTGCGCCGCCGCTTCCGCCGCGTCGAGGCGCAAGGTCTCGTTCATCTTCGTCCTTATCAGCGGCCGCAGATCGTGGAGGCCCGAGATCGACACGGTGTTGACGATGCGCGCCCTCACCGCCCCGGGCAGGGGCGAATCGGCGCAGATCATGCGCGTGACGAGCTGCCCGCCGGCCGAGTGGCCCGCAAGCCGGACCGGCCCCTCAACCATGCCGGCCGCAGCCTCGACGGCGCGGGCGACCTCGCCGACGATGCCGGAAATGCGGATGTCGGGGCAGAGCGTATAGGTCGGCATGGCGACAGCATGGCCGTGCGCCAGCGGCCCGGCGGCGAGATGCGACAGGAAGGTCTGGTCGAGCTTCATCCAGAAGCCGCCATGGACGAAGACGACCAGCCCTTTCGGCGCGCCGTCCGGCAGGAAGAGGTCGAAGCGGTGGCGCGGGGCATCGCCGTAGGAAAGGTCGAGCCGCGCCCTCTCTCCACCCGCCAGCTTGTCGCGGAAGGCGCGCGAGGCCTCGACCCAGACGCCCGGCCACGCATCGCCGCGCGCGATGTTGACGCCGTTGGCATAGGCGTCGTCCCAGTCCCCGATGCGATGAAACATCCGTGTCGCTCCCTTGCGCGCCCGCTTTCCTCTCGACGGCGCGCGCGCCTTCCATGGCGCGGCGGGAGGCATCCTGTCCAGACGGGAAAAATATTTCAATCTTGAAATTTCATACTTGAAACAATTCCGGTTCGGTGGAATCCTTGCCCCAATGACAGACCGGCGCATCCTTCATCGAGGACCAGCGGCCGGCACGGGAACACGCCAAGAGGCGGGCCCAATGGGAGAACGGGATGAAGGTTGCAGTGCTGGGCGGCGGTGCCGCCGGCCTCTATTTCGCCATCTCGATGAAGCTGCGAGACGCCGGCCACGAGGTCGTCGTCTTCGAGCGCAACCGGCCGGACGATACGTTCGGCTGGGGCGTGGTGCTGTCGGACGAGACGCTCGACAACCTCGCCGCCAACGATGCGAAGAGCGCCGCCGCCATTCGCGACCACTTCGCCTATTGGGACGACATCGCCGTCGTCCACAAGGGCGTGCGCACCCTGTCGACCGGGCACGGCTTCTGCGGCATCGGCCGCATGCGGCTGCTGCTCCTGCTGCAGGCGCGGGCGCGCGAGCTCGGCGTCGATCTGCGCTTCGAGGCGGAAGCCGACGACCACGCCGCGCTGATGGCGAGTTACGACCTCGTTGTCGCCGCGGACGGGTTGAACTCGAAGACCCGCACGGCGCTGGCCGGGCATTTCCGCCCCGACATCGACATGCGCAAATGCAAGTTCGTCTGGCTCGGCACCCGCCAGAAATTCGACGACGCCTTCACCTTCATCTTCGAGAAGACGCCGCATGGCTGGGTCTGGGCCCATGCCTACCAGTTCGACGACGACACCGCGACCTTCATCGTCGAATGCGCCGAGGAGACGTGGCAGAGGTTCGGCTTCGGCGAGATGAGCCGCGAGCAGTCCATCGCCGCCTGCGAGGCGATCTTCCGCGACTATCTCGGCGGCCACGCGCTGATGTCGAACGCCAACCACATCCGCGGCTCGGCGTGGATCAACTTCCCGCGCGTGCTGTGCGAGCGCTGGTCGCACGAGAACGTCGTGCTGATGGGCGACGCGGCGGCGACGGCGCATTTCTCGATCGGCTCCGGCTCGAAGCTCGCCATGGAAAGCGCCGTCGCGCTGGCCGACTATCTCCATTCCGAGCCGACCCTGCAGGCGGCATTCGAGAAATACGAGGTCGCGCGGCGTACCGAGGTGCTGAAGCTGCAATCGGCGGCGCGCAACTCGCTCGAATGGTTCGAGGACGTCGAGCGCTATCTCGACCTCGACCCTATCCAGTTCACCTATTCGCTGCTGACGCGCTCACAGCGCATCAGCCACGAGAACCTGCGCCTGCGCGACGCGAAATGGCTGGGCGGCGCGGAGGAATGGTTCCAGCGCCGGGCCGGCGCACGCGACGGCACGCATCGCGCGCCGATGTTCGCCCCGTTCCGCCTGCGCGGGCTCGAGCTGAAGAACCGCGTCGTCGTCTCGCCGATGGCGCAATACAAGGCCGTCGACGGCACCCCGACCGACTGGCATCTCATCCATTATTGCGAGCGGGCCAAGGGCGGGGCCGGGCTGGTGGTCATCGAGATGACCTGCGTGTCGCCTGAAGGGCGCATCACGCCCGGCTGCACCGGCTTCTACCGGCCCGGGCACGAGGCGGCGTGGAAGCGGATCGTCGATTTCGTCCATGAAGAGACCGAGGCGAAGATCTGCGCCCAGCTCGGCCATTCGGGGCCGAAGGGCTCGACCCAGCTCGGCTGGGAGGAGGCCGACGCGCCGCTGAAGGACGGCAACTGGCCGCTTCTCGCCGCCTCCGCCGTGCCATGGTCGGGCAAGAACCAGACGCCGAAGGCGATGGACCGCGCCGACATGGATAGGGTGCGCGGGGAGTTCGTGGCCGCCGCGCAGATGGCCGATCGCTGCGGCTTCGACATGCTCGAATTGCACATGGCGCACGGCTATCTGCTCTCCTCCTTCATCTCGCCGCTGACCAACCGGCGCGACGACGCCTATGGCGGCAGCCTCGACAACCGCATGCGCTTCCCGCTCGAGGTGTTCCACGCCGTGCGCGCCGTGTGGCCGCAGGACAAGCCGGTCTCGGTGCGCATCTCGGCCAATGACTGGGTCGGCGACGAGGGCGTGACGCCGGAGGAAGCCGTGGAGATCGCGCGCATGCTCCAGGCGGCCGGCGTCGACATCTGCGACGTGTCGGCCGGGCAGACCTCGACGCGGGCGCGGCCGGTCTACGGGCGCATGTTCCAGACGCCGTTCTCCGACCGCATCCGCAACGAGACCGGCATGGCGACGATGGCGGTCGGCAACATCTACGAGCCGGACCACGTCAACTCGATCCTGATGGCCGGGCGGGCCGATCTCGTCTGCCTGGCCCGGCCGCATCTGGCCGATCCCTACTGGACGCTGCACGCGGCAGCGAAGCTCGGCGACCGCGGCGTGAAATGGCCCGATCCCTATTTGCCGGGCCGCGACCAGCTCTACCGCCTCGCCGAGCGCGGGCCGGAACAGATGACGGGGAAGGTGTGATGGCGATCCCCTTCCGACACGCTCTCGTCACCGGCGGCGGCAGCGGCGTCGGCCGGGCGGTCGCGCTGGCGCTGGCGGGCGAAGGCGTCGCGGTGACGGTCTGCGGCCGGCGCATCGAGCCGCTCATGGAGACGGCGGCGCAAAGCCCGTCCATCCACGCGCTCGCCGCCGACGTGACCGACGAGGCGTCCGTCGCCGCGCTTTATGAGGAGGCTGTCGCCGCGCGCGGGCCGTTCGACATCGTGATCGCCAATGCCGGGATGGCGCAGAGCGCGCCGGCGGCGAAGACGACGCTCGACCTGTGGCAGAAGACGCTTGCGGTGAATTTGACGGGCGCATTCCTGAGCGCCCGTCCGGCGATGGACACGATGCGCAAGGCCGGCGGGGGCCGCATCGTGTTCATCGCCTCCACCGCCGGGCTGAAGGGCTATCCTTACGTCGCGTCCTATGTCACGGCCAAGCACGGCGTGGTTGGGCTGATGCGGGCGCTGGCCGCCGAGTTCGCCAGGACCGGCGTCACCGTCAACGCCGTCTGCCCCGGCTTCGTCGAGACCGGCATGCTGGACGAAAGCGTGGCGAACATCGTCGCCACCACCGGCCGCAGCGAAGCGGAGGCGCGCGCGGCGCTTGCCGCGACCAACCCGCAAGGCCGCTTCATCCAGCCGCAGGAAGTGGCGGCAGCCGTGCTGTGGCTGTGCGGCGACATGGCAGGCTCGATCACCGGGCAGGCGATCTCGGTTTCGGGAGGCGAGACATGGTGAGCGTGCCGCTCGAACTCGTCGACCGCCGGACCGGCAGCAAGGAGCGCCTGCGGCTGTGGATCAGGCTGCTGCGCGTCGTCCATGTGGTCGAGGCCGAGCTGCGCGAGCGACTGAAGCGCGAGTTCGACTCAACGCTGCCGCGCTTCGACGTGCTTTCCGCGCTCTACAGGGAGCGTGAGGGCATGCTGATGAGCGACCTGTCGCGGTTCCTGCTCGTCTCCAACGGCAACGTCACCGGCATCGTCGAGCGGCTGGTCGCCGACGGGCTGGTGCAGCGCGCTGCCCGCGAAGGCGACCGCCGCGCCTTCGTCGTGCGGCTGACCGAGGAAGGCACGGCCCGCTTCGCCGCCATGGCGGCCGCGCATGAGGGCTGGATCGCCGACCTGCTCGGCGAGGTGAGCGAGACCGACGCGAAGGCGCTCTCGGCGATGCTGAAGGCGTTCCGCAGCAACTGGGAGGGAGAGCATTGAGCACTCTGACCGTACGCAGCATGGCGGAGCTGAAGCCGCGGCATTTCCTGTGGAAGGTCGAGGACAGGATCGCCACCGTGCGGCTCGACCTGCCGGAGCGCAAGAACCCGCTGACCTTCGAGTCCTACGCCGAGCTGCGCGACACCTTCCGCAACCTCGCCTATGCCGACGACGTCGACGTCGTCGTCTTCCTGCCCAACGGCGGCAATTTCTGCTCGGGCGGCGACGTCCACGACATCATCGGCCCGCTGGTCGACATGGACATGAAGGGGCTGCTCGCCTTCACCCGCATGACCGGCGACCTCGTCAAGGCGATGCTGTCCTGCGGCCGGCCGATCGTCTCGGCGGTGGACGGCGTCGCCGTCGGCGCGGGGGCGATCATCACCATGGCGTCCGACATCCGCCTCGCGACGCCGGAGGCGAAGACCGCGTTCCTGTTCACCCGCGTCGGGCTCGCCGGCTGCGACATGGGCGCCTGCGCCATGCTGCCGCGCCAGATCGGCCACAGCCGCGCGGCCGAGCTGCTTTACACCGGGCGCACGATGAGCGCGGCCGAGGGCGAGCGCTGGGGCTATTACAGCCGGCTGGTCGAGGCGGACGTGCTGGAAGCCGAGGCGATGAAGCTCGCCGCCCAGCTCGCCGCCGGGCCGACCTTCGCCCACGGCATCACCAAGACCCAGCTCAACCAGGAATGGTCGATGGGGCTGGAGCAGGCCATCGAGGCCGAGGCGCAGGCGCAGGCGATCTGCATGCAGACGAAGGATTTCGAGCGCGCCTACCGCGCCTTCGTCGCCCGCGAGCGCCCGGTGTTCGGAGGGGATTGATGACGATGTTCGCTGCTGACCCCTCACCGGCCCTTCGGGCCACCTCTCCCCAGAGGGGAGAGGAAGGCCGGCCGCAACGTCTCATGTTCTTTCCTCTCCCCTCTGGGGAGAGGTGGTTCGCGCAGCGAACCGGTGAGGGGTCGGCGCGGCCTGTCCGGGGAGATCGTACGCATGCCTGACCGCTCCTTCCTCGACTGGCCGTTCCTCGATGATGCCCACCGCAACCATGCGGCGCGGCTCGAACGCTGGTGCGGCGATAACCTTCCCGCCGATCATGGCGATGTCGACGCCGCCTGCCGCAAGCTGGTCGCGGCGCTAGGCGAGGCCGGCTGGCTCCTGCCGACGGCGGTCGATCCCGACGATCCGCGCCCGCTCGACGTGCGCACGCTGTGCATCAGCCGCGAGACGCTGGCGCGCCATGACGGGCTGGCCGATTTCGCCTTCGCCATGCAGGGGCTCGGCACCGGCGCGATCAGCCTGTTCGGCTCGCCCGGGCAGAAGGAATGGCTGAGGAAGACCCGCGCCGGCACGGCGCTGTCGGCCTTCGCGCTCTCCGAGCCGCGCTCGGGCTCCGACGTCGCCAACATGGAGATGACGGCGGCGCGCGACGGCGGCGACTACGTGCTGTCGGGCGAGAAGACGTGGATCTCCAACGGTGGCATCGCCGATGTCTATTGCGTGTTCGCCCGCACCGGCGAGGCGCCGGCGGCGAAAGGCATCTCGGCCTTCGTCGTGCCGGCCGACACGGCCGGCCTCACCGTCGCCGAGCGGCTGGAGGTGGTGGCGCCGCATCCCCTCGCCCGGCTCGCCTTCGACGACGTGCGCGTGCCGGCCTCGGCGATGATCGGCAGGCCGGGTGAAGGCTTCCGCATCGCCATGTCGGTGCTCGACGTGTTCCGCTCGACGGTCGGGGCCGCCGCGCTCGGCTTCGCGCGCCGGGCGCTGGATGAAACCATCGCACGGGTGCGCGAGCGCGAGCTGTTCGGCGCGCCGCTGTTCGACCTCCAGATGGTGCAGGGCCACGTCGCCGACATGGCGCTCGATGTCGACGCCGCGGCGCTGCTCATCTACCGCGCGGCATGGGTGAAGGATCGCGGCGCGGCGCGCGTCACCCGCGAGGCGGCGATGGCCAAGCTCTACGCCACCGACCGGGCACAGGCCGTCATCGACAAGGCGGTGCAGCTTCACGGCGGCGACGGCGTGCGGCGCGGCCACATCGTCGAAAGCCTCTATCGCGAGATCAGGGCGCTGCGCATCTACGAGGGCGCATCGGACGTGCAGAAGGTGGTGATCGCCCGCCAGACCATGGGAGCATGACGCAATGCTGGGACCGTCCGCGCATGTCGACACGTTTTCCCGCGACAACCTGCCGCCGGCGGAGGAATGGCCGGACCTGAAGCTCGACGGGTTCGACTATCCCGAACGGCTCAACTGCGCGGTCGAGCTGACCGACCGCATGGTGGAGAAGGGCTTCGGCGACCGCACGGCGCTGATCGGCAACGGCAGGCGGCGCACCTACAAGGAGCTTGCCGACTGGACCAACCGGCTCGCCCGCGCGCTCGTCGAGAATTACGGCGTCGTGCCCGGCAACCGGGTGCTGATCCGCGCGCCCAACAACCCGGCGATGGTGGCCTGCTGGCTCGCCGCCACCAAGGCGGGCGCGGTCGTCGTCAACACCATGCCGATGCTGCGCGCGGGCGAGCTCGGCAAGATCGTCGACAAGGCCGAAATCCAGCTCGCCCTGTGCGACACGCGCATCAAGGACGAGCTGGTGGCCTGCGCCAAGGAGAGCCGGTTCCTGCGCCAGGTCATCGGCTTCGACGGCACGGCCAATCATGACGCCGAGCTCGACCGCGCCGCGCTCGACAAGCCGGTTTCCTTCGACGCGGTCGCTACGGGCCGCGACGACGTCTGCCTGCTGGGCTTCACCTCCGGCACCACGGGCGCGCCCAAGGCGACGATGCAATTCCACCGCGACGTGCTGATCATCGCCGACGGCTACGCCAGGGAAGTGCTCGGCGTCACGCCCGACGACGTCTTCGTCGGCTCGCCGCCGCTCGCCTTCACCTTCGGCCTCGGCGGGCTCGCCGTGTTCCCGCTGCGCTTCGGCGCGACGGCGACGCTGCTCGAGAGCGCGACGCCGCCCAACATGGTCGAGATCATCCAGAAATACCGGGCGACGATCTCCTTCACCGCGCCCACCGCCTACCGGGCGATGCTGAAGGCGATGGACGAGGGCGCGGACCTGTCCTCGCTGCGCATCGCCGTCTCGGCCGGCGAGACGCTGCCCGCCCCGGTCTACGAGGAATGGGAGCGGAAGACCGGCAAGCCGATCCTCGACGGCATCGGCGCGACCGAGATGCTGCACATCTTCATCACCAACCGCCTCGACGACCGCGCCCCCGGCGTCACCGGCCGGCCGGTGACGGGCTACGAGGCGATGATCGTCGACGAGGAGATGAAGCCGGTGAAGCGCGGCGTGGTCGGGCGGCTGGCCGTGCGCGGCCCGACCGGCTGCCGCTATCTCGCCGACGAAAGGCAGAAGAACTATGTCCGCGACGGCTGGAACCTGACGGGCGATTCCTTCGTCGAGGACGAGGACGGCCGTTTCCGCTTCGCCGCGCGCTCGGACGACATGATCCTGTCCTCCGGCTACAACATCGCCGGGCCGGAAGTGGAGGCGGCCTTGCTGTCGCACCCTCTGGTCGCCGAATGCGCGGTGATCGGCGCGCCGGACGAGGCGCGCGGCCAGATCGTCGAGGCGCATGTCGTGCTGGCGAACGGCGCGCCGGACGGGCCCGAGACGGCGAAGCTGCTTCAGGAGCACGTCAAGGCGACCATCGCGCCCTACAAATATCCGCGCGTCGTCAGGTTCGTCGACGCCCTGCCGAAGACGCAGACCGGCAAGATCCAGCGCTTCCGGCTGCGGGAGGGGGCATCGTGACCGACCCTCGCGACACGCAGGGCATCGAGGGCGCCGAGACCGATTTCCGCGGCCGCATGGCCTATGGCGACTATCTGCACCTCGAGAAGATCCTCGACGCGCAGGAGCCGCTGTCAGCCTCGCCGGACGAATTGCTGTTCATCATCCAGCACCAGACCTCCGAACTGTGGATGAAGCTCGCGATCCATGAAGTGACGGGCGCGATCGCTGCGATCCGCACCGACGACGTGCGCCCGGCCTTCAAGATGCTGACGCGGGTGGCGCGCATCTTCGAGCAGCTGAACAATGCCTGGGACGTGCTGCGCACGATGACGCCGAGCGAATACACGCGCTTTCGCGGCGCGCTCGGCCAGTCCTCCGGCTTCCAGTCGTGGCAGTACCGCGCCATCGAGTTCCTCGCCGGCAACCGCAACCTTGCCATGCTGAAGCCGCACGCGCACCGGCCGCAGATCATCGAGCGGCTGGAGGCGATCCTCGCCCGGCCGAGCCTCTACGATGAGGCGCTGCTTCTCATCCACCGCAACGGGTTCGACATCGGCGCGGACGCGTTGCGCAGCGACTGGCGGGAGACGCGCAGGCCGAGCGAGGCGGTGATCGCGGCGTGGCGAAAGGTCTATCGCCAGCCGGAGCGCCACTGGGCGCTCTACGAGCTGGCCGAGAAGCTGGTCGATTTCGAGGATTATTTCCGCCGCTGGCGCTTCAACCACGTCACCACGGTCGAGCGCATCATCGGCCTGAAGCGCGGCACCGGCGGCACGCAGGGCGTCTCCTATCTCCGGCGCATGCTGGAGGTGGAGCTTTTCCCCGAACTATGGAAGGTGAGGACGGAGCTTTAAAAATGTCGGCGAAGACTGGCGCGCGCGCCAATTATTTTTCATCGTAGGAGAAGCCCCCCAGGGCTCCAGGCAAAACGGGAGTGGAACGGACATGCGTAAACTGATTGCGGCGAGCGCCATTGCGCTTGCGACGGGTATGAGCGGCGGGGCGTTTGCCGAGCCGGTCAAGGTCGGCCTCATCACCACGCTTTCGGGCGGCGGCGCGGGCCTGGGCATCGACGCCCGCGACGGCTTCCTGCTGGCGCTGAAGAACGCCGGCGACGCCGCGGCCGAGATCGAGGTCGTCACCGAGGACGACGGCCAGAAGCCGGAGCTGGCGGTGCAGATCGCCGACAAGATGGTCCAGTCCGACCAGGTCGACATCCTGACCGGCATCATCTGGTCGAACCTCGCCATGGCCGTGGTGCCGGGCGCGGTGGCGCAGGGCAAGTTCTACATCTCGGTCAATGCCGGCCCCTCGGCGCTGGCCGGCGCGCAGTGCCACGAGAACTATTTCAACGTCGCCTACCAGAACGACAATTTCCACGAGGCGATGGGCCAGTACGCCAACGAGACGTACAAGAAGACCTTCATCCTCGCCCCCAACTACCCGGCGGGCACGGATTCGCTGACCGGCTTCAAGCGCTACTACAAGAACGAGCTGGCCGGCGAGGTCTACACCCAGGTCGGCCAGACCGACTACGCGGCCGAGATCGCGCAGATCCGTGCCTCGGGCGCGGATTCGGTGTTCATCTTCTTGCCGGGCGGCATGGGTATCGCCTTCGTCAAGCAATACGCCCAGTCGGGTGTCGACATCCCGCTGATCGGCCCCGGTTTCTCCTTCAGCCAGGACGTGCTGCCGGCGATCGGCGACGCGGCGCTCGGCGTCAGGAACTCGGCGAGCTGGGCCAAGGACCTCGACAACGACGCGTCGAAGAAGTTCGTCGAGACCTTCCAGGCCGAATATGGTCGCCTGCCCTCGATCTACGCCGCGCAGGCCTACGACACCGGCAGCCTGATCGTCGCGGCGGCGGCGAAGGCCAGCGTCAAGGACGCCGACGCCTTCCGCGCCGCGCTGAAGGAAGCCGACTTCGACAGCGTGCGCGGAAAATTCTCCTTCAACACCAACAACCACCCGATCCAGGACATCTATGTCCGCGAGGTGGTGAAGGAGGGCGACGTGCTGACCAACAAGATCATCGGCACCGCCTTCACCGACCACAAGGACGCCTATGCGGAGCAGTGCGCGCTGAACTAGCACGCGCACGACACAGCCACAGCTTCCTTCTCCCCGCTTGCGGGGAGAAGGTGGCGGCAGCCGGATGAGGGGCAGCGGAGACGTCGAAAGACTGTCTGCCACGCTCGCGCCGCCCCTCACCCGGCCCTTCGGGCCACCCTCTCCCCGTGAACGGGGAGAGGGGGGAACGTCCGTGCCGCGATCTTCACCTCTATCACAGAACCAGAGCCCCGCCCTTGCAGACCGCGCTTTTCATCGAACAGCTCCTGAACGGGCTCCAGCTCGGGGTGATGCTGTTCCTCATGGCCGCCGGGCTGACGCTGATCTTCGGCGTGATGGGGCTGATCAACCTCGCCCACGGCTCGCTCTACATGGTCGGGGCCTTCGCCTGCGCCGTCACGGCGGCGGCGACCGGCTCGTTCTGGCTCGGCCTCGCCGCCAGTCTCGCGGCCGCGGCGGCAGCCGGCGCGGTGGTCGAGATCCTCGTCATCCGCCGGCTCTACGAGCGCGACCATCTCGACCAGGTGCTGGCCACCTTCGCGCTGATCCTGATCTTCTCGGAAGGCACACGCTGGCTGTTCGGCTCGTTCCCGCTCTATCTCGACATCCCGCCGCTGCTTCAGGGCACGGTGGCGCTTCCGGGCGGCTCGCGCTACCAGCTCTACCGGCTGGCCATCATCGGCGTCGGCGTCGCGGTGGCCCTGGGGCTCTATCTGCTGATCGCGAGAACGCGGCTCGGCATGCGCATCCGGGCCGGCGAAAGCGACCGCGAGATGATCGGCGCGCTCGGCGTCGACATCCGCACGCTCTACACCATCGTCTTCGCGCTCGGCGCGGCGCTCGCCGGCCTTGCGGGCGCGATGGTGGGGGCGCTGCAATCCGTGCAGGTCGGCATGGGCGAGCCGGTGCTGATCCTCGCCTTCGTCGTCATCGTCATCGGCGGCATCGGCTCGATCAAGGGCGCGCTCATCGGCGCGGTGATCGTCGGCGTCGTCGACACGATGGGCCGCTTCCTGCTGCCGCAACTGTTCGGGCTGATGATGCCGCCCTCGCAGGCCGGCCTCGTCGGCGGCGCGCTCGCCTCGATGCTGATCTACATCGTCATGGCGGTGGTGCTCGCGGTGAAGCCGCAGGGCCTGTTTCCGGCGGCAAAGGGGTGAACCGATGACGATCTCCCGCGAAACCGCGCTCAGTATCGTTCTCGTCCTCGTCCTGCTGGCGATCCCCTATGCCGCGCTGGAACTCGGCAAGCCGTTCTACGTGACGCTGGCGACGCGCATGGCGATCCTCGCCCTCGCGGCCGTCGGCCTCAACATCGCGCTCGGCCTCGGCGGGCTGGTCTCGTTCGGCCATGCCGCCTTCTTCGGCGTCGGCGGCTATGCGGCGGGCATCCTCGCCTCGCACGCCTTCGCCGGCCAGCCGCTCGATTTCGGCCTGTTTTCCGTGCCCGGCACCAAGACCATGCCGGTGATCTGGCTCGTCGCCGTCGCGGTCGGCGGGCTGCTGGCGGCGGCCATCGGCGCGATCAGCCTCCGCACCTCGGGCGTCTACTTCATCATGATCACGCTCGCCTTCGCGCAGATGACCTACTATTTCGCCGTCTCCTGGCCGGCCTATGGCGGCGAGGACGGGCTGTCGATCACGCTGCGCAACGGCTTTCCCGGCGTCAACACGCTGGTGCCGATCAACTTCTTCCTGATCGCCTGGGTCCTGCTCGTCGCCGCGCTCGTGCTGTTTTCGGCGCTGAAGGGCTCGCGCTTCGGCGCGGCGCTCCAGGCGGCGCGGCAGAACGAGGTGCGCGTCGCCACCGTCGGCATCGAGCCCTACCGCATCCGGCTCGCCGCCTTCGTCCTCTCCGGCATGATCACCGCGCTCGCCGGCGCGCTCTATGCGGACCTGAACCGCTTCGTCAGCCCCTCGATGCTGTCGTGGCACATGTCGGGCGAGTTCATCGTCCTCATCATCCTCGGCGGCGTCGGCCGGCTCGCCGGCCCGGTCGCCGGGGCCATGCTGTTCGTGCTGTTCGAGTTCCTGCTCGGCGGGCTGACGGAACGCTGGCAGTTCTTCCTCGGCCTCGTCCTGCTCGGCGTCGTGCTGTTCGCCCGCGGCGGGCTCGTCGGCCTTGTCGCCGGGAGGCCGCGCCATGGCTGAGCCGGTTCTCGCCATCCGCGACCTGAACAAGAGCTTCGGCGCGCTGAAGGCGACCGAGGGCGTCTCGCTCGACCTGAAGCCCGGCGAGATCCACGCGCTGATCGGCCCGAACGGGGCCGGCAAGTCGACGCTGATCCACCAGATCGCCGGCACGCTGCGCCCCGACAGCGGCACGGTGCATTTCCTCGGTGAGGACATCACCGCGCTCGGCGTTGCGGCAAGGGCGCGGCTCGGGCTGGGGCGCTCGTTCCAGGTGTCCTCGCTGGCGCCCGAATTCTCGGCGCTGCGCAACGTGATGCTCGCGGTGCAGGCGAAGGCGGGCTCATCGTTCCGCTTCTTCAGGCCGGTGATGCGCGACAGCGCGCTGATCGAACCGGCCATGGCGGCGCTGGCGCGCGTCGGCCTGCAGGACCGCGCCCGCGTGCCGGCGGCCGAGCTTTCGCATGGCGAGCGCCGCCAGCTCGAGATCGCCATTGCGCTGGCGCTCGGCTCGAAGGCCTTCCTGCTCGACGAGCCGATGGCCGGCATGGGACCGGACGGCTCGCGCGCTCTGACCGCCTTCCTCGACGGCCTACGCACCGAGGCGCCGATCCTGCTGGTCGAGCACGACATGGACGCGGTGTTCGCGCTCGCCGACCGCGTCTCGGTCCTCGTCTACGGCCGGATCAACGCCTCGGGCACGGTCGAGGACATCCGCGCCGACCCTGAAGTGCGCCGCGCCTATCTGGGGGACGCGGCATGAGCCTTCTCAGCGTTTCCGGGCTCGAAACCTTCTACGGCGCCAGCCAGGCGCTGTTCGGCGTCGATCTCGACGTCGCCGAGGGCGAGGTCGTCGCCCTGATGGGCCGCAACGGCATGGGCAAGACGACGACGATCCGCTCCGTGCTCGGGCTGACGCCGGCGCGGGCCGGCACGATCCGCTTCGGCGGCGCGGACATACGCGGCCTGAAGCCGCACCGCGTCGCCCGCCTCGGGCTCGGGCTGGTGCCGGAGGGCCGGCGCTGCTTCCCCAACCTGACCGTGACCGAGAATCTTCTCGCCGCCGCCCGGCCCGGCCGCTGGACGCTTGCCGGGATCGAGGCGCTGTTTCCGCGCCTTGCCGAGCGGCGTGGCCAGATGGCGCGCACGCTGTCCGGCGGCGAGCAGCAGATGCTGGCCATCGGCCGGGCGCTGATGACCAATCCCCGCCTCGTCATCCTCGACGAGGCGACCGAAGGGCTCGCCCCGGTGATCCGCACCGGCATCTGGGCCGTGATCCGCACCCTGAAGGCCGAGGGGCAGTCGATCCTGATCGTCGACAAGACGCTCGCCGAGCTGCTGCCCTCGGCCGACCGCTGCTTCGTGCTGGAAAAGGGCCGCACCGTATGGAGCGGCCGGCCGGAGGCGCTGACCCCCGACCTTCAGGACCGTTACCTCGGCGTCTGACGCCGGACCGACTGGAGACTTGCCATGACCTCGCACCAGATCCTCCACCCCGCCACCTGGAAGAAGGCCGCCGGCTACGCCAACGGCATCCTCGCCGAGGGCCGCACGGTCTGGATCGGCGGCCAGATCGGCTGGAACGGGGACCAGGTCTTCGAGGCGCACGACCTCGTCGGGCAGACCCGCCAGACGCTGGAGAACGTGCTCGCCATCCTCGCCGAGGCCGGCGGGCGGCCCGAGCACATCGTGCGCATGACCTGGTACGTCAAGGACAAGAGGGACTATCTCGCCAACCTCAAGGGCATCGGCGAGGCCTATCGCGGGGCGATGGGCCGGCACTTCCCGGCCATGACCATGGTGCAGGTCGCAGACCTGATCGAGGACGAGGCCGTGGTCGAGATCGAGGCCACCGCCGTCCTGCCCGGCTGATCCATCCGACAAAAAACCGGCGGCCGCGAGGGCCGCCGGGGTTCCCGATCGGGGTCGGGCCTACTTCGCCGCGTTCAGGCCGCGCTCGATGTCGGCGAGGATGTCGTCGATATGTTCGAGGCCGATGGACAGGCGCACATAGCCGGGCGACACGCCGGCCGCTTCCTGCTCCTGCGGCGTGAGCTGCGAATGGGTGGTCGAGGCCGGGTGGATCGCGAGGCTTCTCGCATCGCCGATATTGGCGACGTGATAGAGCAGCTCGAGCGCGTTGATGAACTTCTTGCCGGCCTCGAGGCCGCCCTTCAGCTCGAAGCCGATGAGGCCGCCATAGGCGCCGCCGAGATACTTGTCCGCTCGCTCGCGCGCCGCGCCCGTCTGCTGCGAGGGATGGATGACGCGCGTGACCTCGGGCCGGGCGGCGAGCCAGTCCGCCACCTTCTGCGCGTTGGCGACGTGGCGCTCGATGCGCAGCGGCAGGGTTTCGAGGCCCTGGATCAGCTGGAAGGCGTTGAAGGGCGACAGCGCCCCGCCGAGATCGCGCAGCAGCGTCACGCGGGCCTTGATGATGTAGGCGATGGGGCCGAGCGGTTTGACCGCCTCGGTCCACACCGCGCCGTGGTAGCTCGGGTCCGGCGTGTTGAGGGCCGGCTGGCGCTCGGGATGGGCGGCCCAGTCGAAATTGCCGCCATCGACGATCAGGCCGCCGATCGAGGTGCCGTGACCGCCGATATACTTGGTCGTCGAATAGACGACGACGGCCGCGCCGTGGTCGAACGGGCGGGCGAGAAGCGGGGCGGCGGTGTTGTCGACGATGAGCGGGATGCCGAATTCGCGGCCGATCGCGGCGACCTCGGCGATGGGAAACACGGTCAGCTTCGGGTTCGGCAGCGTCTCGGCGTAATAGGCGCGGGTGCGCTCGTCGGTGGCGCGGCGGAACGCCTCCGGGTCGGCCGGATCGACGAAGCGGACCTCGATGCCCTGGTCCTTCAGCGTGTTGGCGAAGAGGTTCCAGGTGCCGCCATAGAGATCGGTAGAGGAGACGACGTTGTCGCCGGCGCGGGCGAGGTTCTGGATGGCATAGGCGGAGGCGGCCTGACCGGAGGCGACGGCGAGCGCGCCGACGCCGCCTTCCAGCGCGGCGACGCGCTTTTCGAGCACGTCGACGGTCGGGTTCATGATGCGGGTGTAGATGTTGCCGAATTCCTTCAGCGCGAACAGGTTGGCAGCATGGTCGGTGTCGTTGAACTGATAGGAGGTGGTCTGGTGGATCGGCACCGCGACAGAGCCCGTGCTCGGGTCGGCGCGCCAGCCGGCGTGAAGCGCCAGCGTCTCGGGGTGAAGCTGCCTGTCGGTCATCTCGTCTCATGCTCCCTATGGGTTGAATGCCCTCGCTCCGCCCGCGCCGGCCGTCGATGGGCGAGCCAGCGGGCAGATCGGCGAATGAATGTCGGGACAGGTGCCTGCCCTCCCGAGGCACCGGATACCGGCGGGACCATGCCGGTTTTGCCGGTCGGCGTAGAGCTATTCCATTCCAACTTTTACGGCAATACTGGAATTATATTCCATTTGCGACGCTGTCGTTTCCTGACAAGGGGAACGCGCATCACGCGGCGCGCGGGCCGGGATCGTCGTCGTCCGGTCCCGGATCGGGAAAGGTGGGCCGGGCCGCGCGCGGGCGGAAACGGACGACGGCTCCGCCGCCAGCATCGGCCGTACTCGTGCCGGCCGCATCAGCGCTGCTGCGCGCCGCGGCCTCCGGCTGCGACAGCACCTTGACGACACGCACCACCTCGCTGACGCCGTCGCCGAGATCGACGGTGACGGCGCTGCCTTCGCGGAGGCCGAGCAGGGCGAGGCCGCGCAAGGTCAGCACCGACACCGCGTCGTCGGGCGCATCGTCCTCGACGAGCGCGTGCGGGCCGGCGAGCACGCCGTCGACCGTGTAGGCAATGCTGCTGTCCAGCGTCACCACGTCGGCCGGGATGTCGTCGCTGAAGGCGAGCGCGCTGCCGCGCAGCTTCTGCTCCAGAAGCAGCAGATAGGGGCCGTGCGGCCCGCGATGGGCGTCGAACAACGCCTGAAGGATCGCGTGGTCGCGTGTCGTCAGATGGAATCGAGGCTCCGTCGCCATGGCAAATCTCCCGCGGGAACGGCTTCCCGTTCCAACGCCAAATCCGTCTGGAGCAACGGGCATTCTGACGAATGCCGTTTCGCTGCTCCATCTATCTGATTTAGCCGCATTTATGCGACGCCAGACGTTCCGTCTGGCTGCAAAATGCTCCGGTTCGATGGACGATCCCCTGCCCGGCGCGGTCGGCGCCGGCCAGGGGTCAGGAGCCTGCGATCAGCGACCCGGCATGATCGAGGAAGCGCCGGCGCGCGTGGCCGCCGGCGGCGGCGCAGGCCCGGCGCGGCGGCAGGGCGCTCATTGCCCGGCTTCGCCTTCCGGCATCTCGACGGAGACGATGGTCAGCCGGTGCGAGCGGCCGTCATTGGCGATCCAGTCGATGGACTGGCCGGCCTTGAGGCCGAGCAGCGCGGTGCCGATCGGCGTCAGGATCGACACCTTGCCCTGCGAGATGTCGGCGTCGGCCGGATAGACCAGCGTGACCGTGCGGGCCTGGCCGTCATTGGTCTCGTAGCCGACGGTCGCGCCCATCTGCACGGTGCCCTGGAGCGACGCGCCCTTCTCGACGACGCGCGCGCGCTCCAGCTCCATCAGGAGCTCCTCGGCCATCTCCGGCTTGCGGTCGAGCAGGCCGTTGGCAAGCTGGGTCAGGCGGGCATGATCTGTCTTGTTCACGACGATGCTGGGTTTGCTCATGATAAGGCTCTCGGGTGTTTCTGGCGGAACGGCGTCGCGACGGCTTTCCGTCGGCTGCCGCAACCGGCGATTGCACACGGGCTTCACGCGCTCATGCGTGAAGGCCCGCGCGTGGTGGCGACGCATTGTCTGGGGACCGGTTCCTGCTGGCGGTTCGAGCCCCGGTCTCGGGGCCAAATGTCCGAGCCGGGGCTATCCTCGCGGGGAGGCACCCATGAAAATCGGAAAAGCGGCTCGCGAAAACATCATGCGGTCAGCATGGCCAAATGGCGCGGATTGTCAAGCAGTCCGCGGTGCGGAGCCGGGCAGCCCGCCATGCGGGAACCGGGCAGTCCGGCAGGCGCGGGCCGCGGCGGCGCGCGGGGCCGGTTTGTTGCGTTTCGCCCTCGACATGCGCCCCCGCGTCCCCTATTTGCGGGGTGCGGAGCCGTTTGGCTGCCGTCGTCATCGTGCGCTTCATGCCGGGTTCGGCCCTTGCCTTCCCGGCCCCCAGGGGGCGGTTCTGAGCCGCTATCACAGGGAGTAACGGCCCATGCTGTCCGACAAGTGGCCCGACCGGCGGATACAGGACCTTCTCGGCGTCACACATCCGATCGTGCAGGCCCCGATGGCGGGGCCGGTCTTCTCCGACATGGTGATCGCGGTCAGCGAGGCCGGCGGCCTCGGCTCGCTGCCCTGCGCGTTGATGGACGAGGCGCGCATGCGCGCCGAGCTCGGAATCATCCGCCAGCGCACGGACCGGCCGATCAACCTCAACTTCTTCTGCCATACCCCGCCCGCCTTCGACGCGGCGCGCGAGGCGCGCTGGCGCGACAGGCTCCGCCCCTATTATCTCGAACTCGGCCTCGACCCTGACATGGACGCGCCCGCCTCCAACCGCACGCCCTTCGACGGGGCGCTGTGCGGCCTCGTCGAGGAATTCCGCCCCGAGGTGGTGAGCTTCCATTTCGGCCTGCCGGAAAAGGCGCTCGTCGAGCGCGTCAAGGCGACGGGCGCGAAGGTGCTGTCCTCGGCGACGACGGTGGCCGAGGCCGTCTGGCTGGAGAGCCACGGCTGCGACGCGATCATCGCGCAAGGCGCCGAGGCCGGCGGCCATCGCGGCAACTTCCTTTCCGACGACATGGCGACGCAGGTCGGCACCTTCGCGCTGGTGCCGCAGGTGGTCGACGCGGTGTCTGTGCCGGTCATCGCCGCCGGCGGCATCACCGACGCGCGCGGCATCGCCGCCGCCTTCGCGCTGGGCGCGGCCGGCGTGCAGGTCGGCACCGCCTATCTCTACACGCCGGAGGCGCGGATCGCGGCGCTGCACCGCGAGGCCCTGCGCAGCGACCGGGCGGGCGAGACCGCGCTGACCAACGTCTTCACCGGCCGCCCGGCGCGCGGCATCGTCAACCGCATCATGCGCGAGGCGGGACCGCTCACCGGCGACGCGCCGGCCTTCCCGCTGGCCGGCGGAGCGCTCGCGCCGTTGCGCGCGGCGAGCGAGCCAGCCGGCTCGGGCGATTTCATGTCGCTGTGGGCCGGCCAAGCCGCCCGACTCGCCCGCGAGATGGGCGCCGCCGAGCTGACCCGAACCCTCGCCGAGGAAGCGCTGGCGCGCCTCGGTCGTCAGACCGTCACGAAAGCATAGATCAATAGAGGACACGCAACCGCGGGAAGCTCCGGCAGGAGCGGCTCGCGGGCCGATGCCTTTTGCCCCTACCGGACGAGCCAAACCGATGATCCAGACGCCCTACTACCTGATCGACAAGCAAAAGCTGCTGCGCAACATGGAGATCATCGCCCGCGTGCGCGAGCAATCGGGAGCCAAGGCGCTGCTGGCGCTGAAATGCTTCGCGACATGGTCGGTGTTCGACCTGATGCGGCAGTACATGGACGGCACCACCTCGTCCTCGCTCTACGAGGTCAGGCTCGGGCGCGAGAAGTTCGGCGGCGAGACGCATGCCTATTCCGTCGCCTGGGCCGACCACGAGATCGACGAGGCGGTCTCGCATGCCGACAAGATCATCTTCAACACCGTCGGTCAGCTCGAGCGCTTTGCCGACCGGGCCGAGGGGATCGCGCGCGGGATCAGGCTCAATCCCGGCATCTCGTCCTCCTCGTTCGACCTCGCCGACCCGGCGCGGCCGTTCAGCCGGTTGGGCGAATGGAATGCCGCGCGCGTCGAGCCGGTGCTCGATCGCATCAGCGGCTTCATGATCCACAACAATTGCGAGAACGACGATTTCGAGCTGTTCTCGCGCATGCTCGACGTCATCGAGGAGAGGTTCGGCCCGCTCCTGTCCGAGGTCGACTGGATCAGCCTCGGCGGCGGCATCCACTTCACCGGCGAGGACTACCCGCTCGACGCCTTCTGCGACCGACTGAAGCGGTTCTCGGACCGGTTCGGGGTGCAGGTCTATCTGGAGCCGGGCGAGGCGGCGATCACCAGGAGCACGACGCTGGAGGTGACGGTGCTCGACACGCTCTTCAACGGCAAGCACCTCGCCATCGTCGACTCCTCGATCGAGGCGCACATGCTCGACCTCCTGATCTACCGCGAGAGCGCCAAGGTCGAGCCGAACGCGGGCGAGCACGAGATCATGGTCTGCGGCAAGTCGTGCCTCGCGGGCGACGTGTTCGGCACCTTCCGCTTCCCGGACGCGCTCAAACCCGGCGACCGCGTCTCGATCGAGGATGCGGCCGGCTACACCATGGTCAAGAAGAACTGGTTCAACGGCGTCCGGATGCCGTCGATCGCGATCCGCGAGCCGGACGGCTCGGTCAGGACGGTCCGCGAATTCACCTATGCGGACTTCGAGGCGAGCCTTTCGTGAGGCTTCGCACGCAACCCCCGAAACTGAAAGGAGGCTCCGTGCCGACATGAAAAAGACCATCCTCATCATCGGCGCCGGCGGCGTGGCGCAAGTCGTCGCGCACAAATGCGCACAGAACAACGACGTGCTGGGCGACATCCATATCGCTTCGCGCACGATTGCGAAGTGCGAGGCCATCATCGCCTCCGTGCGCGAGAAGGGCGCGCTGAAGACGGACGGCAGGTTGGAGGCCCATGCGCTCGATGCCATGGATGTGGACGCGACGAAGGCGCTGATCGAAAAGACCGGCGCCGGGATCGTCATCAATGTCGGCTCGGCCTTTCTCAACATGTCGGTGCTGTCGGCCTGCATCGAGACGGGCGCGGCCTATATCGACACCGCGATCCACGAAGACCCGGCGAAGGTCTGCGAGACGCCGCCGTGGTACGCCAATTACGAGTGGAAGCGGCGCGAGGAGGTCGAGAAGGCAGGCGTGACCGCCATCCTCGGCGCGGGCTTCGACCCCGGCGTGGTCAACGCCTATGCCAAGCTGGCCTACGACGACTATTTCGACCGGATCGATTCCATCGACATCATCGACATCAACGCCGGCAGCCACGGCCGCTGGTTCTCGACCAATTTCGATCCCGAGATCAATTTCCGCGAGTTCACCGGCCAGGTCTGGTCGTGGCAGGACGGCAAATGGGTGTCGAACACGATGTTCGAGGTCGGCAAGGAATGGGACCTGCCCGTCGTCGGCAGGCAGAAGGCCTACATGACCGGCCATGACGAGGTGCATTCGCTGTCGCAGATCCTGAAGGTGCCGACCGTGCGCTTCTGGATGGGGTTCGGCGACCACTACATCAACGTCTTCACGGTGCTGAAGAATCTCGGCCTTCTTTCCGAGAAGCCGGTGAAGACGGCCGAGGGGCTGGAAGTGGTGCCGCTGAAGGTGGTGAAGGCCGTGCTGCCCGATCCCGGCTCGCTCGCGCCCGACTATACCGGCAAGACCTGCATCGGCGACGTCGTCAAGGGCGTCAAGGACGGCAAGGAGCGCGAGGTCTTCATCTACAACGTCGCAGACCACAGGCAAGCCTACGAGGAAGTGGGCTCGCAGGGCATCTCCTACACGGCCGGCGTTCCGGCCGTCGCCGCGGCGATGCTGATCGCCACCGGCGAGTGGGACGTCAAGAAGATGGCCAATATCGAGGACCTGCCGCCGCGCCCGTTCCTCGACCTGCTCAACCGCATCGGGCTGCCGACGCGCATCAGGGAAGGCGACAGCGACGAGGCCCTGACCTTCGCCTGAGCTCTCTCCGTCCCGAAAACGGAAACACCCCCGCTGCCGGAGCAACGGGGGTGTTTTTTGTCTCCGGCGCGACCCGTCAGCTCGTGAAGAAGCTCTGCGTGCCGTGGGCCTCGATCGCCTCGGCGAGACGGCCGAGCGCGTGGACATAGGCCGCCGTGCGCATGGAGACGTCCTTTTCCTTCGAGACGTTCCAGACCGCGCGGCCCTCGCGCTCCATGATCGCCTGGAGGCGGTCGTGGATTTCCTGCTCGGTCCAGTAGTAGCCCTGCTTGTTCTGCACCCACTCGAAATAGGAGACGGTGACGCCGCCGGCGTTGGCGAGGATGTCGGGCAGGACGACGACGCCCTTGTCGGCCAGGATGCGGTCGCCCGAGGGGGTGACCGGGCCGTTGGCCAGCTCGAGGACGAGCTTCGCCTTGACGCCGCCGGCGTTCTTGCCGTGGATCATGTTCTCCAGCGCCGAGGGCACGAGAAGGTCGCAATCGACGCCGACGAGCGCGTCGCCGGCCAGCGCCTCATGGCCGCCCTGCCCCACGGTCGAGACGACCGAGCGCCCCTGCGTCTTGGCCTCGATCAGCATGTCGACATGCAGGCCGGCGGCGGAATAGACGCCGCCTTCCGAGTCGGAGACCGCGACGACCTTGTGGCCGTCGGCGGCGAGCAGGCGCGCGATGTGCTGGCCGGCATTGCCGAAGCCCTGCACCGCGACGCGCAGCGTCTCGCCGAGGCCGAGCTCGCCCGCCAGATGGCGCACGAGGTAGTAGCCGCCGCGGGCGGTGGCGTCGCCGCGCCCCAGCGAGCCGCCGAGGGCGATCGGCTTGCCGGTGATGACCGCGGGCTCGGCCTGGCCGACGATCTGCGCGTATTCGTCGGCCATCCAGCCCATGATCATCGAGTTGGTGTAGACGTCCGGCGCGGGGATGTCGCGGTCCGGCCCGACGGTGCGGGCGAAGGCCTGGATATAGGCGCGCGACAGGCGTTCCAGCTCCGCCTTGGAAAGCTGGCGCGGATCGACCTGGACCGCGCCCTTGCCGCCGCCATAGGGCAGGTTCATCACCGCGCACTTGAAGGTCATCCAGAAGGCGAGCGTCTCGACCTCCTCGACATTGGCGTCGGGATGGAAGCGGATGCCGCCCTTGGTCGGGCCGCGCGTGTCGTCATAGCGGCAGCGCCAGGCGATGAAGGATTTGCGCGAGCCGTCGTCCATGCGGATCATCAGGCGCACCTTGGTGGTCTCACGGGCGAATTTCAGCTTCTCGATCACGTCCGGGTCGATACTGAGATGGGCCGCTGCCTCGTCCAGGCGGACGAGCGCATCGTCGAGAAGGCTGTCTTCTGACATGATTGCTCCGTGACGTTGTGAGGTTGAAACCGGCACCGTGCATAAAATAGGAGCGGCGATTGCGCAATAAGAAGTCAGCAATACTGACCTAATTTTTTGCGGCATTTGCGCACATATGTTTCGCGTCAGGCCGGCTTTGGGTTCTTTCGCTGCGTAACCGGCGGCTCAGGGGCGTTCGAGCGAGGAAACGAAGGGCCAGTAGTCGCGCAGCCAGAGCAGGAAGGCACCTGCCCACAAAATAGCCGCGCCGCCGTAGAGCGGGCCGGGCAGATCGGGAATTGCCCCCAAATCGGGCAGGATGCGCAAAGCGACGGCAACGACCAGCAGGACGAAGCCGATGCGCGTCGACAGCGGGAAGCCGAGCGGCCGGCCGGAATGGAGCAGCCCGGCGATGGACAGCACCATCAGGACGCCCATGCCGAGCCCGCCCATCAGCGCAAGGTGCAGCATCTTGACCTCGGGCAGCGGCGCGCCGAGCCGGGCCGCACCGGTGAGGATCAGCCCTGCCCCGGCGAGGACGGCCGAGCCGGCCAGCGCCATCAGCTCGGTGCGCGCCGCCTCGCGGCCGACGAAGGCCTCGCCGGCGCGGTCCATGAAGGCGGCCCCGGCGGCGATGGCGAGATAGCCGGTCACTTCCGCCGAGAAACCGGCGAGCTCGCCGCATATCAGGATGGCGACGAGGCCGGGCGCCAGCGTGACGCGGCCGGGATGCGGGCGGAAGGGCGAGGTCTCCTCGGTCGGATCGAGCACCTGGTTGGTGACGGGAACGGTGATGCGCGCCAGCACGACGCCGAGCAGGCCGAGGAAGACGAAGCCGGCGAGGCGAAGCCACCATTGCGCCAGCGCGTGGTCGCCCAGATGGAAGGCATAGCGCACGGCGACGAGGCAGACGAGCAGCGCCGCGATCCAGTAGAGGATGGCGAGGAGGCGGTCGGTGCGCTTGACCCACGAGGCCCAGACGACATAGGCGGCGAGCGCCGCGAGCCAGCCGATGTCGGCGGCGGCGCCGAGGAGGTTCAGCGCGTCCGCGCCGAGGAAGCCGACCAGCCGGCCGACGCCCCACAGGCCGGCGAGGAGGCAGAGCCGGCGGCCGCGCGGGCGGTCCGTGTCGGTCCATTCGGGGATGGCGGTGGTGATGAAGCCGATGAGCGCCGCGCCGAACGCGCCGAAGATCATCTCGTGCGCGTGCCACAGGCCCGGCGCGTTGACGCGGGCGAAAGGCAGGTCGAGGCCGAACACCAGCACCCACTGGAACGGCCACAGCGCCGCATAGAGCGCGGTCAGCGGAAAGAACAGCCGGAACCCCTCGTCGGCGAGGACGGCGTGGAGCGGCGGGGCCGGGCGTGGCGGCGGCACGAGCATCGTCACGCCACCTTGCGCTCGTCGACGTCGTGGATGTGGCGGAACAGCGGATCGTCCTTCAGGAAGGCCTGCACCTCGTCGAACACGGCGCGCTCCTCGCGCTCGCCCGGCTCGCCCGCCAGCCGGCGCGCGCCGGCGACGCCCCTGCCCGCGACGTCGAGGACGAGGATGCGGTGGGCGATGCGCGCCGCCTCCATAAGATCGTGGGTGACGAACAGTGCCGCGAAATGCGCCGCGCGCGAGGCGTCGATGACGAGATCCTGCATGCGCCGCTTGAGCGCCGCGTCGAGCGCGGTGAACGGCTCGTCGAAGAAGATGAAGTCGGGATCGACGACGAGGGCGCGGGCGATAGCGACGCGCTGCTGCATGCCGCCCGACAGCTCGACCGGGTACTTGCCGAGATCGGCCGCGTCGAAGGCGACGCGCGCCGCCGCCTCGCGCGCCCTTCGCGCCCGCTCGGCCCGGCGAACGCCGGAAATGCGCAGCGGATAGGCGATGTTGTCGAGCGCGGTCGCCCAGGGCAGGAGGCGCGGGCTCTGGAACACCATGCCGTGGCGGCGATAGCCGCGCTCGATCCTGCCGCGGCGCGGCTCCATCACGTCGGCGGCGATGTGGACGAGGGTCGACTTGCCGCATCCGGAGGGGCCGACCAGCGCCACCACCTCGCCGCGACCGACGACAAGGTCGACTTCGTCGAGCACGGTGCGGCCGAAATAGGAATGGCCGATGCCGGTGAGGGTCAACGCAAAGGGCGGCGCGGGGCTCATCGCTTCACCCCCCATGGCTGGGCGGCGGCGCGCCAGCGCTCGAACTCGGCGCGGACGGGATGGACGATGCCGTATTCGAAGGCGATCAGCGCCGCGACCGAGATCATCACCCAGCCGAGCGCGCCGGCGACGTCGAGATTGGCCCGCGCGCGGGCGAGCTCGCCGCCGATGCCGCCGACATTGGCGAGGAGCTCGGCCATCACCGCGACCTTGAAGGCGGTGCCGAGCGAGATGGCGAGCGCGGGAAACAGATGCGCCGCGACATGGCGCAGGCCGAGCGTCGTCAGCCGCCTGACGGGGCCGGCCCCGAAGGCGCGGGCCATGTCGTCGAGGCTGCGGTCGCGCGTCATCACGCCCTCGGCGACGCCGACGAAGACCAGCGGCGAGGAGGCGATGAGAATGGTGACGACGACGGTGCCGTCGGACGAGCCGAACCAGATCATGGCCAGGACGATCCAGGCGATGGGCGGCACGCCGAGCAGCACCGTGACGAGCGGGCGCGCCGCGCGCATCGTGGCCGGCGAATAGCCGGCGGCGAGGCCGAGCGCCGCGCCGGCCAGCGCCGAGACGAGGAAGCCCTCGACGGCGCGGCGGCTGGTCAGCACCGCGATGTCCCACGAGGCGGGGTCGGCGAGGATAGTGCCCATGGCGCGCACGGTGTCGAGCGGCGCCGGCAGGATGAAGTCGCCATAGACCTCATGGCCGAACTGCCACAGCGCGGCGAGCAGCGACAGGGCCGCGAGGCCGGACCAGCCCGACCACAGGAACCGCCCCGTGCGCCCGACCCTGTCCGACCATGCCGCCATCATCGCCTTGAGCTCCCTAGAGATAGAAGCCGTCGTCCGGCAGCTTGCCGCCGATGATCGCCGGATCGGCTTCGGCCAGCGTCGACAGCATCGCCTCGATGTCGGCGCGGGCTGCGCTGGCGCGCCGGGCCACCAGCTTGGAGGTCGGCAGCGAGGCGACGAGGATCGCCGCCGGCATCTCCAGCGCCGCGGTGGCGTCGGCGGCCGCCCGCGCCGGATCGGCGTTGACCGATGCCGTCGCCTCCTCGGCGATCTGCTGCAACGCGTCGGCGATGCCGGGATTGGCCTCCATGAACGGCACCGTCAGCGCCAGCCCTGCCTGCGGCAGCACGGGCGAGCCGCCGGTGGCTTCGGCCCACGCCTTCTGGACGTCGATGACGCGCCGCACCGCCTTGCCGCCGGCCGCGCCGCGCAGGATCGCGGCCGAGACGGCCGGCTCGGTCGACAGGACGGCATCGACCCGCCCCGCCATCAGGAGCTGGATCGCCTCGATCGGCGAGCCGGCGCTTTCGAGGGTGATGTCGGTGCCGGGCTTCAACCCATGATGGGCGAGCAGCCTGCCCATCACCAGGTCGGGCATGTCGTTGCGAAACGGAACCGCGAGCGTCCTGCCCTTGAGCGCCGGGATGCTCGACAGGGTCGGGTCGGCCGAGACGATATAGAGCAGGCCGTCGGTCATGACGTTGAGGAGCCGGACCGGCAGGCCGCGATTGTAGAGATTGGCGGCGACCTGAACCGGGAGGATCAGCGCCTGCATCGTGCCGGAGGTCAGGCCGGCGCGCATCTCGTCAGGGTTGCGCCACACCTTGAACTCGGCCTTGTCGGCGATGGCGGAGAGCTTGCCGGAGGCGACCGCGTGCGCCAGCGAGATGCTGGGGCCGGCCGGCGGGCCGTAGAGCGTCAGCGACGGCAGCTTCGCCGCCGACGCCCGGCGCACCGACGGCGGCAGCGCAAGACAGGCAGCGGAGGCGGCCGCGGCGGCGAGCGCCTTGCGGCGGGTGAGGACGGTCCGACCCGATGATGCTGTTCTCGACATGGCAAGCTCCGGAAGTTCGCGCGGCCCGACGCCTTCGCCGGGCCGATCCCTTATAAACTTGCATATAGAACTCCAGTTTGTCGCAGATCAAGCAACCTTCGCGTCCGCGACAATCTATCCATACCGATTGGAGGCCCTTCCGGCGGGCAAGGCGGGCACCGGAAATTTCTTCCTTCCGGCGTGATTTAAAGACATAAAGATTTCTTTATATCACATTGACAACCGCCCGGACTTCGATAGAGTGCGTCCGTCGTGGTTCTTCGGCAGGCACTCGTGCATGCCGAAGCAAAGAGGGAAGCCGGTGAGTCGCCCGCGAGGCGGCAAGACCGGCGCTGCCCCCGCAACTGTAAGCGGCGAGCCGTCATCCAATGACGTCACTGGAGCCAGCCGCTCCGGGAAGACGGATGAAGGCGAGGACCCGCAAGCCAGGAGACCTGCCACGGCGAGAAACATCCACGGGCGGGGTGTCCCGGTGGCATGCATGACGCGGCACGGCCGCCCTGCACGCTTTCGCGCCTCCGCCCCAACAATCGGGGTATGGTCATGTCGCTTCCGCAGAAAGTTCCCGTCGCAACGCTGGGCGTGCCGCGCATCGGCCGCCGCCGCGAGCTGAAATTCGCGCTCGAATCCTACTGGTCGGGCAAATCTTCCGCCGCAGCGCTGCTCGAAACCGCCAAGCGGCTGCGCGCCGCCAACTGGGAGGAGCAGCGCGCGCGCGGCATCACCAGGATCCCGTCCAACGACTTCTCGCTCTACGACCATGTGCTCGACACGATCGTCCTCGTCGGCGCGGTTCCGGCCCGCTACGGCTGGCAGGGCGGCGAGGTGCCGCTCGACACCTATTTCGCCATGGCGCGCGGCAGCGAGGGCAATGCCCATGCCGAATGCGGCAACGGCTGCGCCGATCCGGCCCATGGCCCCCACGATGGCGTCCCGGCGCTGGAGATGACCAAGTGGTTCGACACCAACTACCACTACATGGTGCCGCAGTTCTCGTCCGATCAGGCCTTCGCGCTGTCCTCGTCGAAGCCGGTGGACGAGTTCCTCGAAGCGAAGGCGCTCGGCATCTACACGCGGCCGGTGATCCTCGGCCCGGTGACGCTGCTCAGGCGCGGCAAGTCGCAGGAGGAAGGCTTCGACCCGCTGGCGCTGCTGCCGCGGCTGCTGCCGGTCTATGAGGAGCTGCTGCGCCGCCTGCGGCTGGCCGGCGCCGACTGGGTGCAGATCGACGAGCCGGCGCTGGTGCTCGACCTGATCCCCAACGAGCGCGAGGCGTTCCGCTTCGCCTATGAGCGGCTGGCGAAGGCCGCGCCGGACCTCAGGATCATGCTCGCCACCTATTTCGGCGCGCTCGGCGACAATCTCGACACCGCGCTTTCGCTGCCTGTCGCCGGCCTCCATGTCGATCTCGTGCGCGCGCCGGAGCAGCTCGAAGCGGTCGGCCGGCTGGCGCGCAAGGACCTCGTGCTGTCGCTCGGCCTGGTCGACGGGCGCAACGTCTGGCGCGCCGACCTTTGCGCCATCCTCGACCGCATCAAGCCGGTGGTGGCCGGCTGGCCGCTCGCCCGCATCGAGGTCGCGCCGTCCTCGTCTCTGCTGCATGTGCCGATCGATCTCGACCTCGAGACCGCGCTCGACGCGGACGTGAAGTCGTGGCTCGCCTTCGCGGCGCAGAAGCAGGGCGAGCTGGTGACGCTGTCGCGGGCGCTCGCGGAAGGGCGCAGCGCCGTCCTTGCCGCGCTCAAGGCCGCCTCGCAGGCCGCCGCCGCCCGCGCCGCCTCGCCCAAGGTGCACGACCCGCTGGTCGAGGGCCGCATCGCCGGCATCGGCGCGGCAATGAAAACCAGAGCCAGCGATTTCGCCACGCGCAGCCGGGTCCAGCGCGACAAGCTCGGCCTGCCGGCCTTCCCGACCACGACCATCGGCTCGTTCCCGCAGACGGCCGAGGTGCGCAAGGCGCGCGCCGCCCACGCCAAGGGGGAGCTGAGCCATCTCGACTACGAGGCGTTCCTCAAGCGCGAGACGGAAGCCGCGATCCGCTGGCAGGAGGAGATCGGCCTCGACGTGCTGGTCCATGGCGAGTTCGAGCGCAACGACATGGTGCAGTATTTCGGCGAGCAGCTTTCCGGCTTCGCCTTCACCAAGCATGCCTGGGTGCAGAGCTACGGCTCGCGCTACGTGCGCCCGCCGATCATCTATGGCGACGTCTCGCGCCCGCGGCCGATGACGGTGGCGTGGTGGCAATACGCGCAGTCGCTGACGCCAAGGCCCGTCAAGGGCATGCTGACCGGGCCGGTGACGATCCTCAACTGGTCGTTCGTGCGCGACGACCAGCCGCGCGAGCGCACCTGCCGCCAGATCGCGCTCGCCATCCGCGACGAGGTCGTCGACCTCGAGACGGCCGGCGCGACGATGATCCAGATCGACGAGGCCGCCCTGCGCGAGGGCCTGCCGCTGCGCCGTTCCGAGTGGAAGGCCTATCTCGGCTGGGCCGTCGAGTGCTTCCGGCTCACCGCCTCGGGCGTGGCGGACGCGACCCAGATCCACACCCATATGTGCTACTCGGAGTTCAACGACATCATCGACGGCATCGCAGCGATGGACGCCGACGTCATCTCTATCGAGACCTCGCGCTCGCAGATGGAGCTGCTCGACGCCTTCCGGAGCTACAAATACCCGAATGAGATCGGCCCCGGCGTCTACGACATCCACTCGCCGCGCGTGCCGGCGGTGGAGGAGATGACCGCGCTGATGACGCTTGCCCGCAAGCGGCTCGCCGATGGCCAGCTCTGGGTCAATCCCGATTGCGGGCTGAAGACCCGCAAATGGGAGGAGGTGCGCCCGGCGCTCGTCAACATGGTGGCCGCCGCAAGGCAGCTTCGCGACGCGGCCTGATCCGGTCGGGGCGACGATATATAAGAAGTGTGGACGGTACGCCTGCCACGCTTCTTTCTCAGGACGCCGGCGGGGCCTCATCCTCGGCGAATCCGGCCTCGTCGTCCTCGATGCCCACCTGCCGCGCGAAGGTGACGGCGCTGCGCGGCGTCTCGTCGACCACGAGGTCGAACACGTCCGGCCGCGCATAGTGGCCGGTCGGGTCGAGGTCGAACTTGCCGCGGATCGTATCGTCGAGGTCGATGTCGGCCGCGATCACCGCTTCCGCGCCGTAGACCGGGCCGGCCAGCACCTCGCCCAGCGGCCCGACGATGACGCTGCCGCCGCGAATGAGCACGGTCGACGGGTCGTTGCCCTGGATGCAGTCGTACTCCTCGGGCGCGTCGGCGCGGGTCATGTACTGGCAGGCGCTGAGCACGAAGGCGCGGCCCTCATAGGCGATGTGGCGCATCGAGGCCTGCCAGATGTCGCGCTCGTCCACCGTCGGCGCGCACCACAGCTCGATCCCCTTGGCGTACATCGCCTGCCGCAGCGCCGGCATGTAGTTCTCCCAGCAGATGGCCGCGCCCATCCTGCCGAGCGGCGTGTCGAGGACGGGAATGGTCGAGCCGTCGCCCTGCCCCCAGATCAGCCTTTCGCTGGCCGTCGGCATCAGCTTGCGGTGCTTGCCGAGAAGCGCGCCGTCCGGCCCGAAGAACAGCACCGTGCAATAGAGCGTGCCGCCGTCGCGCTCGATCACGCCGGTGACGAGATGCGCCTTCATCCGCGCCGCGAACGATGAGATGGCGGCGCATTCCGGCCCCGGCACCTCGATGGCCGAGCGCCAGTAGCGCAGGAAATCGTCGCGGCCGGCCGCGGAGCGGCTGCCGACCCGCGCGCCGAAATCCAGCCCCTTGGGATAGCCGCCGACATAGGCCTCGGGGAACACGGCGAGCTCGACGCCGCTGCGCGCCGCCTCCTCGCAAAGCGCCTCCATCCGCGCCAGCGTCGCCTTCGTGTCGAAAAGGGTCGATCCGGCCTGGACGACGGCGATGCGGTGCTGGCTCATGGTTTCGTTCCTCGAAGGCAAACGGCAAAAGGCCCCGGCGCGCCGGGGCCCCGAGGATGCCGGGAACGACGCTCGCCGTCCAGCCGCGACGGGCATCGCCACAAAGAAAGAACCCGGCGGTTGCCCGCCGGGTTCTCATCATCCAATCTGGAAAGGATCAGAAGAAGCGCGAGAAGCGGATGAAGCCCGACACGCTGTCGTCGTCGATGCCAGCCGGCAGATCGAACTGGTTGTAGACGAGCTTGCCGCGGACGACGAAGTTCTCGACCGGGGTCCAGACCGTGTTCAGCTCGAGCGCCCAGCCGTCGATGCCGGTGCTGACGTCCGAGCCGGGGCCGGCATAGAGGTCACCGAAGTACTGGACCGCCAGCGACGCGCCGAACTGGGCGTTGAACTGGTGGTAGTACGAGGCCATGATCGACCACTCGGGGCCACCGAGGTTGATGCCGGCCGGGCCGAAGCCGGTGCCGTTGAACACGCTGTACTTGTTGGCGCTGTCGGCATAGTAGCCGAGCAGGCGGAACGACGAGCCGGGCGCGCCCGCGATGTTGTAGTGCAGGCCGGCGGTGACGCCGAAGCCGCTGTCGCCGAGCACGTTGATCTCTTCGTCGAAGCCGACCTTCAACCAAGCAGCGCCCCAACCCTGGTTGATGCCGACGACGCCGACGAAGTCCGGGGTGTAGTTCGTGGTGATGCCGGCATCGTCAAACTCGGCCGAAATCGTGCCGAAGAAGCCGTTGGAACCAGCGAAGTTGTACTGGACCAGGTGGGTCTGGTGGTAGCCGTAGAAGAAACCGCTATCCGAGTGCGAACCACCGGCGGCGCGGCCGCCCTGCGGGGTCGAGACCCACGCCGAGTCCGTCCAACCAGCGCGGAAGCCGCCGAGCGACAGCCAGCCATGGTTGAGGGTGTTGGACGACGAGACGGTGTCGTTGCGGTCGAACTGCAGACGGGCATAGCCCTGCAGCGTGCCGTACTCGGTCTCCGAACGGGCGTCGAAGACGACGCGGACGCGGCTGGTGCTGTTCCAGCGATCGTCCTGCAGGGCGTGGTAGTTGCCGAGGCCGGTAAGGCCACCGATGCTCTCCGAGCTGCCGATCTGGTGGCGGAATTCGCCGCCGATCTTCAGGCAGGTCTCGGTGCCGGGGATGTAGAAGAAGCCGGCGCCGTAGACGTCGCAGACGCGGACGTATTCGACGGGCTCCGGCTCGGCGATGACGATGGCGTCGGCAGCCTGGGCGCCGGCGGTGGCGAGAGCCACGGTAGCGGAGCCGAGGATAAGGCTCTTGATGTTCATTTCTGACCTCCAGTCAAAACCGGAGGTCAGAAATGAACATTCACGCAGTCCGGGAAACCGGCGGCTGCCGTTTCTGCTCGCGTTCGAGCACCGGCAGGCATGCGTCGAGGTCGCGCGTCGCCAGGTGGGCATAGCGCATCGTCATCTGCAGCGTCTGGTGGCCCAGCCACATCTGGACGCGCCTCAGGTCGATCCCGCCGCGCACCAGCCGCGAGGCGCAGGTGTGCCGCAGGATGTGCGGCACCACGTCCGCATCGGCGCCGAGCCCGCAATCCTCCTTGGCTGCATGCCAGACGGCCCGGAACTTCTGCTGCTTTATATGGATGAAGGGCCCGCCCCGTGCCGGCTTGGCCGCGCGAAGCGCCTTCTCGGCGCGCTTGGTCAGGGGGATGGTCCGGCTTTTCCCGGACTTAGTGATCCAGAACGTGACCTGGTTGCGGTCGATGTCGTTCCAGTGCAGCCCGATCGCCTCGCCGAGCCGCGCCCCGGTATCGACCAGGAAGACGGCGAGACGATAATACTCCTCGGACCGGCTGCGAATCGCCCCGAACAGGGCATCCTCCTCGTCCTGTTCGAGGAACCTCAATCTGCCCGCGCGCTCCTTGAGGCGGATGAATTCGGGGAGGCTCTTTATCTCCCCCATCCTGTGCGCCTTCTTGAGCAGCTTGCTGAGCGCGGCGAGCTTCCGGTTTATCGTCGCGTTGCTGTTGCCTCCGTTGCGCAGGCAACCGATGAGATAGTCGAGCTTTTCCTGCCGGAAGTCGTCAACCGCCTCACCGCCGAGAAGGCGGTCCTGCTCGCGGATGAACGATTCGACGCAATATTTATGGAATCCGTCTTCCCAGAGAACGTTATGGTAGGCGCCATAAAGCCCGATCAGCGTGTTCGGCGATTTCTTCACTTCTTTTTCTGGCCCGCTCTTCCGCTCCAGCGCAGCGTCATACGATCGGCCCTGCGACGGCGGCGGTATGCATTTCAATTCCATTGAACTCCCCCGAATCCCTGTTTCCGATTCGATGGGAGTATGGCGTTTCTTTCAGGAGCCTGCCGCGTTCATTCAGGAATCAGGGGGAAATGGAATCACCGCTGCGATTCCTGCCGCCGCGCTGCTGCGCGTGCCGCGATGGTTAACGGTTCCTTTCCGCCGGGGTCGAAATCGTGTCATTTGTGCAACACGCCTTTCCGATAGCATCTGAACAGCCCCACCGCCGCCGGGATTGCAGTTGAACGGCGCGCCTCGCCGGGTATTGTCAGGCTCGAAGAAGGGGCGCGCATGCGTGTCTTTTTCGAGGATTGGGGATGGGGCAGGGAACGCTGTCCTTCAGCAAAAATACCCAGACCCGTTTTTAACTTTGACTGGAGGTCAGAAATGAACATCAAGAGCCTTATCCTCGGCTCCGCTACCGTGGCTCTCGCCACCGCCGGCGCCCACGCTGCCGACGCCATCGTCATCGCCGAGCCGGAACCCGTCGAATACGTCCGCGTCTGCGACGTCTACGGCGCCGGCTTCTTCTACATCCCCGGCACCGAGACCTGCCTGAAGATCGGCGGCGAAATCCGTCACCAGATCGGCGCGTCGGAGAGCCTGGGTGCCGCTCCGGGCATCCTCAACTACCACGCCATGACGGATGACCGCTGGAACAGCACCAGCCGCGTCCGCGTCGTCTTCGACGCCCGTTCGGAGACCGAGTACGGCACGCTCCAGGGCTATGCCCGTCTGCAGTTCGACCGCGCCGACGGAGCGGCCGCCAGCGTTCTCAACCACGGCTGGCTGTCGCTCGGCGGCTTCCGCGCTGGTTGGACGGACTCGGCGTGGGTCTCGACCCCGCAGGGCGGCCGCGCCGCCGGTGGTTCGCACTCGGACAGCGGCTTCCACTACGGCTACCACCAGACCCACCTGATCCAGTACAACTTCGCTGGCTCGAACGGGTTCTTCGGCACGATCTCGGCTGAGTTCGACGATGCCGGCATCACCAACAACTACACCCCGGACTTCGTCGGCGTCGTCGGCGTCAACCAGGGCTGGGGCGCCGCCTGGTTGAAGGTCGGCTACGACGAAGAGATTAACGTGCTCGGCGATAGCGGCTTCGGCGTCACCGCCGGCCTGCACTACAACATCGCCGGCGCGCCGGGCTCCTCGTTCCGCCTGCTCGGCTTCTATGCCGACAGCGACAACAAGTACGGCGTGTTCAACGGCACCGGCTTCCGCGCGGGTGGCCTCGGTGCGCCCGAGTGGTCGATCATGGCCTCGTACTACCACCAGTTCAACGCCCAGTTCGGCGCGTCGCTGGCGGTCCAGTACTTCTCCGACCTGTACTTCGCGGGCTCGGACGTCAGCACCGGCATCGACGGCTGGGCGCTCGAGCTGAACACGGTCTGGACCCCGGTCGAGAACTTCGTCGTCCGCGGCGAGCTCGTCTACAACCAGTTCGATCTGCCGGCTGGCATCGACGACGACAGCGTGTCGGGCTTCATCCGCTTCTCGCGCTTCTTCTAATCCCCAGCGGATTGGATAAAAGGAACCCGGCGGGAAACCGCCGGGTTCTTTCTTTTTGTACGGGTCGCCATCTTGGATCTGTGGATACCGATCACTCTCGCCGCCGCATTCCTGCAAAACCTGCGCTCGGTGACGCAGAAGCATCTGAAATCGGTGATGGGGACGACGGGCGCGACCTTCGTCCGATTCGGCTTCGGCCTGCCCTTCGCCCTGCTGTTCGTCTGGCTTCTGGCTGCCTTGCGCGGCCTTGCCGTGCCCGCGCCGAACGCGGCGTTCCTGTTCTGGGTGATCGTCGCGGCGCTGGGGCAGATCGCGGCGACGTTCCTGCTGATCCACCTGTTCTCCCACCGCAACTTCGCCGTCGGCACCGCCTATTCGCGCACCGAGCCGGCGCAGGCGGCGCTGTTCGCCCTCGTCTTCTTCGGCGAGAGAATCACTCCGGGCACCTTTTTCGCCATCGCCATCAGCGTCTTCGGCGTGATGCTGATCTCGGTGGCGCACACGACAGTGACGTGGCGCAACCTCGTCGCCTCGGTCTTTGCCCGCAACGCGCTGATCGGGCTGGCTTCGGGGGCGCTGTTCGGCATCGCCGCCGTCGGCTACCGCGCCGCGTCGCTGGCGCTCGGCGGGCCGGACTTCACCATGCAGGCGGCGACGACGCTGGTCTACGCGCTGGCCTTCCAGACCGTCATCATGAGCGGCTGGATGCTATGGAAGGCCCCCGGCGAGTTCGGGCGCATCGCCCGCGCGTGGAAACCCTCGCTGTTCACCGGCTTCGCCGGGGCGAGCGCCTCGTTCGGCTGGTTCATGGCGATGACCCTGCAACAGGCGGCGGTCGTCAAGGCGCTGGGACAGATCGAGATGCTGTTCACCTTCGCCGCCTCGGTGTTCTTCTTCCGCGAGCGGATCACGCGGCTCGAGACCGCCGGCTGCCTGCTGATCGTCACCGGCATCCTGCTGCTGCTGTGGATGGGATAGGGCCGGCCGGGGCCGCCCCATCCCTTAGCGCGCGATCAGCGTACCGGCCTCAACGCACGATCAGCGTGCCGGCGCCGTGCTCGGTGAACAGTTCCAGCAGCACCGCATGCGGCGTCTTGCCGTTCAGGATGACGACGCCTTCCACCCCGCGCTCGATGGCCTCGATGCAGGTCTCGACCTTGGGGATCATGCCGCCCGAGATGGTGCCGTCGGCGATGAGCGCGCGCGCCTCGCTGACGGTCAACTCGTCGATCAGGTTCCTGTCCTTGTCGAGCACGCCCGGCACGTCGGTCAGGAAGAGAAGCCGGGTGGCGTTGAGCGCGCCGGCGATGGCGCCGGCGAAGGTGTCGGCGTTGATGTTGTAGGTGTGGCCGTCGCGCCCCGGCGCGACCGGGGCGATCACCGGGATCATCTCCGAACGGGCAAGGAGGTCGAGCAGGGTGCGGTCGACCTCGACCGGCTCGCCGACGAAGCCGAGATCGAGCACCTTCTCGATGTTGCTCTCCGGGTCCTTGACGGTCTTGCGCGCCTTTTCGGCGAACACCATGTTGCCGTCCTTGCCGCACAGGCCGATGGCCCATTCGCCCTCGGCGTTGATGAGCGCGACGATCTCCTTGTTGATCGAGCCGGCCAGCACCATCTCGACGATCTCGACTGTCTTGCGATCGGTGACGCGCAGGCCGCCCTCGAACTTCGATTCGATGCCCATCTTGGTCAGCATCGCGCCGATCTGCGGCCCGCCGCCATGGACGACGATGGGATTGACGCCCGACTGCTTGAGCAGCGCGATGTCGCGCGCGAAGGCGCGGCCGAGCTCGTCGTCGCCCATGGCGTGGCCGCCATACTTCACCACCACCGTCCTGTTCTCGTAGCGCTGCATATAGGGCAGCGCGGCCGACAGGAGGCGCGCCTGTTCCTCGGCGGTGGCGGGTTTGTCCGTGGTCATGGTGTCCTCGAGGGCAGCGGAAACGACGATCTGCCGCGTCTCATAGCGGCAAGCGGCAGACGAGACAATCGCCTTGATCGGCCGCTCGCGGGCGCGACGCGCCCCGCGGGACGTTCCCGCGAAAAAGCCGGCGCTTCGGGCAAAGCGCCGGCTTGGAGGCAGGGGGCCGCCCGGGCGGGACGAAGCCGCCTAGAGCGGCTTCTTGGTCCACTTGGCGATGACGCCGACGATGCCCTCGCGGAAGAGGAGGACGCAGACGACGAAGATGATGCCCTGGATGATGGTGACCCAGGCGCCGAAGGTGGCAAGGTAGTTCTGCATGGTGACGATGACGGCGGCGCCGACGATCGGGCCGAAGACGGTGCCCATGCCGCCGATGAGGGTCATCAGCACCACCTCGCCCGACATCGACCAGTGGACGTCGGTCAGCGAGGCGAGCTGGAAGACGATCGCCTTGGTCGCGCCGGCGAGCCCGGCGAAGCCGGCCGAGAGCACGAAGGTGGCGAGCTTGTAGCGGTTGACGCGGTAGCCGAGCGAGATGGCGCGGGCCTCGTTCTCGCGGATCGCCTTCAGCACCTGCCCGAAGGGCGAGTGGATGATGCGATAGATCGCCAGCATGCCGCCGAGCGCGATGGCCAGCACGACGAAATAGAGATTGAAGTCGGAGCGTAAGGAGATGAGGCCGAACAGGTTGCCGCGCGGCACCGCCTGGATGCCGTCCTCGCCGCCGGTGAACGGCGCCTGCAGCGAGAAGAAGAACACCATCTGGGCGAAGGCGAGCGTGACCATGGCGAAGTAGATGCCCTGGCGGCGGATGGCGAGCGCGCCGATGGCGAGGCCGAGAATGGCGGCCGCGCCGACGCCGGCGAGGATGGCGAGCTCCGGCGACAGGCCCCAGACCTTGGCGGCATGGGCGCTGATGTAGCTCGCCGAGCCGAAATAGGCGGCATGGCCGAAGGAGAGCAGGCCGGTATAGCCGAGCAGAAGGTTGAAGGCGCAGGCGAACAGCGCGAAGCACATCACCTTCATCACGAAGACCGGATAAAGGAAGAAGGGCGCGACCAGCCCGGCCGCCAGCAGGGCGATGAAGATCGCGGCGTGATGGCGCGGCATGCCGGCACGCGCCTGATGGACGACGACGGGCGCGGTGTCGTTTTCCGTGACGGCGGACATCAGGCGGTCCTCCCGAACAGGCCGGCCGGCTTGACGAGCAGCACGATGGCCATGATGACGAAGATGACGACGGAGGAGGCCTCGGGGTAGAACACCTTGGTCAGCCCCTCGATCAGCCCGAGCCCGAAGCCGGTGACGATGGAGCCGAGGATCGAGCCCATGCCGCCGATCACCACCACGGCGAAGACGACGATGATCAGGTCTGCGCCCATGTTGGGGTTGACCGAGTAGACCGGCGCGGCCAGCACGCCGGCGAAGGCGGCCAGCGCCACGCCGAAGCCGTAGGTCAGCGTGATCATGCGCGGCACGTTGATGCCGAAGGCGCCGACCAGCGTCGGGTTCTCGGTGGCGGCGCGCAGATAGGCTCCAAGCCTGGTCTTCTCGATGACGAACCAGGTGCCGATGCAGACGACGAGCGAGGCCACCACCACCCAGCCGCGATAGTTGGGCAGGAACATGAAGCCGAGGTTCTGGCCACCGGCGAGCTGCGGCGGGATCGAATAGGGCAGCCCCGATATGCCGTACTGGTTGCGCAGCAGCCCCTGGATGATCAGCGCCAGCCCGAAGGTCAGCAGCAGGCCGTAGAGGTGGTCGAGATGGTAGAGCCGGGCGATCATCAGCCGTTCGAGCACGATGCCGAAGGCGCCGACGACGATCGGCACGATCAGCAGCGCCCACCAGTAGCCGATGCCGAAATAGTTGAGCAGCATCCAGGCCACGAAGGCGCCCAGCATGTACTGCGCGCCATGGGCGAAGTTGATGATGTTCAGAAGACCGAAGATCACCGCAAGGCCCAGCGACAGGATCGCGTAGAACGACCCGTTGATCAGGCCTAGCAACAACTGGCCAAACAAGGCCTGTGGTGGGATTCCCAAGAGTTCGAACATACGGTTGCCCCGGCAAGCGATGCTGCGCAGACGGCGCGCGCCGGGCGGTCCCGGAGCGCGCCGCGTTTCATGGTTCCGTTACTGGACGAGCGGGCAGTTGCCGTCGGCCAGCGGGCGGAACGCCTCGGCCGCGGGAATGGTCGCAACGGTCTCGTAATAGTCCCACGGGCCGGTCGACTGGTCCGGCGCCTTGACGCGGAACAGGTACATGTCGTGTACCTTGCGCCCGTCGGCGCGGACCTCGCCCTTGCCGAACAGCGGATCGTCGGTCGGCAGTTCCTTCATCTTGGCGACGACGGTGTCGGCATCCGTCGACTTCGTCGCCTCGACGGCCTTGAGGTAATGCAGCACGCCGGCATAGACGCCCGCCTGCACCATGGTCGGCTTGTCGCCGTCGATGGCCTCGAAGCGGGCCGACCACTCGCGGGTGCCCTCGTTCAGATCCCAGTAGAAGCTCTCGGTCAGCACCAGCCCCTGCGCGGTCTCGAGGCCGAGCGCGTGGACGTCGGTGATGAAGATGAGGAGGCCGGCGAGCGCCTGACCCGCCTGGGTGATGCCGAACTCGGCCGCCTGCTTGATCGAGTTGATCGTGTCGCCGCCGGCATTGGCGAGGCCGATCACCTTGGCTCCCGAAGCCTGCGCCTGAAGCAGGAAGGAGGAGAAGTCGGTGCCGGGGAAGGGATGGCGCACCGCGCCGACCACCTTGCCGCCGGACTTCTCGACCACGGCCGAGGTGTCGCGCTCCAGCGCATGGCCGAAGGCGTAGTCGGCGGTGAGGAAGAACCAGGAATCCCCGCCCGTCTGCACCATGGCCGAGCCGGTGCCGTTGGCGAGCGCCCAGGTGTCGTAGGTCCAGTGGACGGTGTGCGGCGAGCAGGCCGGGCCGGTCAGGTCCGAGGCGGCCGCGCCGGAATTGACGAAGACCGCGTTGGCCTCCTTGGTGATCTCGTTGACCGCGAGCGCGGCGGAGGAGGTCGGCACGTCGACGATGGCGTTGATGCCGTCCTGGTCGATCCACTGGCGGGCGATGGTCGAGGCGACGTCCGGCTTGTTCTGGTGATCGGCCGAGACGATCTCCACCTTGATGCCCTTGGCCTCGGCGCCGAAATCCTCGGCGGCCATGCGCGCGGCGGTGACGGAGCCCTCGCCCGACAGGTCGGCATAGACGCCGGAGCGGTCGTTGAGCACGCCGATCTTGACGGTGATGTCCTGTGCAAAGGCGCTGGGGGCCAGCGCGCTCGTCGCCATCAGCGACGCGGCAAGGGACGCCAGCAGAAATCCGGTGTTCTTCATGTCTTTCTCCTCCATTGTCGACGCAGGCCCAGGCCGGCGCCTTATCTTGTCATACGCCGAGATAGGCCTCGATCTTTCCGATGTTCTGGTCGAGCTGGTCGTTCTCGATCATGTCGACGACCTTCCCCTGCTCGACGACGTAGTGGCGATCGGCCACCGTCGAGGCGAAGCGGAAGTTCTGCTCCACCAGCACGATGGTGAAGCCCTCCTGCTTCAGCCGCGCGATGGTGCGGCCGATCTGCTGGATGATGACGGGGGCAAGCCCCTCGGTCGGCTCGTCAAGCAGCAGCATCTTCGCGCCGGTCCTCAGGATGCGCCCGATCGCCAGCATCTGCTGCTCGCCGCCGGACAGCTTCGTCCCCTGGCTCGACAGCCGCTCCTTGAGGTTCGGGAACAGCTCGAAGATCTGCTCGACCGTCATGCCGCCGGGCTTGACCTGCGGCGGCAGCATCAGGTTCTCCTCGACATCGAGCGAGGCGAAGATGCCGCGCTCCTCGGGGCAGAAGGCGATGCCGGCCCGCGCGACATGCCGCGCCGGCAGGTGCATCAGCTCCTTGCCCTCGAACGTCACCGAGCCCTTGCGCTTGGGCAGGATGCCCATGATCGACTTCAAGGTCGTCGTCTTGCCGGCACCGTTGCGGCCGAGCAGCGTCACCACCTCGCCGGGGCGGACGTCGAACGACACCCCGTGCAGGACGTGGCTCTCGCCGTACCAGGCCTGAAGGTCCTTGACGACCAGAAGCGGCGCGGAAGCAGCCGCCGGAGTGTTCTGTGCCACAGCCGCCTCAGCCATGTCCGGCTCCTATGTAGGCCTCGATGACGCGAGGGTCCCTCGACACCGTGGCGTAGTCGCCCTCGGCCAGCACCTTGCCGCGCGCCAGCACCGTGATCGTGTCCGACAGCGAGGCGACGACCGACAAATTGTGCTCGACCATCAGGATCGTCCGGTTGGCGGAAATCCGCTTGATCAGCGCCGAGATGCGCTCGACGTCCTCGTGGCCCATGCCGGCCATCGGCTCGTCGAGCAAGAGCATCTCCGGCTCCAGCGCCAGCGTCGTCGCGATCTCCAGCGCGCGCTTGCGGCCGTAGGGAAGGTCGCCCGCATTCACCGCCTCGAACGCCGACAGGCCGACATCGTCGAGCAGCTCGCGCGCCCGGTCGTCGAACGCCGACAGCACCTTCTGCGAGCGCCAGAAGTCGAAGGAGTCGCCGCGCTGGCGCTGCAATGCGATGCGCACGTTCTCCAGCGCCGTCAGGTGGGGAAACACCGCCGAAATCTGGAACGAGCGCACGAGGCCCAGCCGCGCGATGGCGGCCGGCGACAAGGCCGTGATGTCCTCGCCCTTGTAGGTGATCGTCCCGCGCGTCAGCGGCAGGAACTTGGTCAGAAGGTTGAAGCAGGTCGTCTTGCCCGCCCCGTTCGGCCCGATCAGCGCGTGGATCTGGCCGCGCTTCACGCGCAGGTCCACACCCTCGACCGCGAAGAAACCGCGGAACTCCTTCGTAAGACCAGACGCGGCAAGAATGATGCCGTCTTCGCTCATGCGTTCCTCATACCCATCTGCCGCGCCAGGAAGACGCGGGTTCTTCGGATGAGCCCTCCTCCCGGGAAGCGCTCGGGCCGTTTTCGGCCGTTTGGTTTTTCACCCTGCGAGGAAACTTGCACAACCTCGCCCGCAAGCACAAGCTCGTATAAATACGATAATCGACATCCGCCCGGAAAGATGAACGGGCGCCGGCATCCGGCCGCGAAGCCGGACGCCGGCGGGACCGCAGACTCAGTTGTCCTTGACGAAGGGGCAGGCGCTCTGTTCGAGCGGCTGGGCGGAATCCGCGGCGGGAATGGTGCGCAGCACCTTGTAGTAATCCCACGCGCCGCTCGATTCGGCCGGCGACTTGACCTCGACGAGGTACATGTCCTTGACCAGCCGCCCGTCGGCGCGGACGGTGCCGCCCGGCGCGAAGAAATCGTCGACCGGCGTTTCCTTCATCTTCGCGGCGACGGCGGCGCCGTCGTCGGTGCCGGCCGCCTCGACGGCGCGCAAATAATGCAGGACCGACGAATAGGTGCCGGCCTGCACCATGCCCGGCATGCGGCCGGTCTTTTCCTGGAACCGCTTCGACCATTCGCGGCTGGCGTCGTCGCGATCCCAGTAGAAGGCGGTGGTGGCGAGAAGCCCCTGCGCCGTCTCCAGCCCGAGCGCATGCACGTCGGAGATGACGATGACGAGGCCGGCGAGGTTCTGCCCGCCCTGGGCGATGCCGAACTCGCCCGCCTGCTTGATGGCGTTGATCGTGTCGGTGCCGGCATTGGCGAGGCCGACGATCTGCGCGCCGGACGCCTGCGCCTGAAGCAGGAACGAGGAGAAATCGGGGCTGCCGAGCGGATGGTTGACGCTGCCGGCGATCTTGCCGCCGCCTTCCTCGACGACGCGGGTGATCTCGGCCGCCATCTGGTGGCCGAAGGCGTAGTCGGCGGTCAGCAGGAACCACGAATCCTTGCCCTGCTCGAGAACCGACTTCGCCGTGCCGACCGACTGCGAATAGGTGTCGAACACCCAGTGGAAGCCGGTGGGCGAGCAGTCCTCGTTGGTCAGGCGCGTGGTCGCCGGGCCGGTCATCAGCGTGACCTTGCCCATCTCCTTGCCGATGGTGTTGACGGCGATGGCGACGGCCGAGTTGGTCAGGTCGGCGATCGCGTCGACGCCGTCGACGTCGAACCAGCGGCGCGCCAGCGCCGAGGCGACGTCCGCCTTGTTCTGGTGGTCGGCCGAGACGATCTCGACCTTGATGCCCTTGGCCTCGGCGCCGAAATCCTCGACCGCCATGCGCGCGGCTTCCGCCGAGGTCAGGCCGCCGAAATCGGCATAGGTGCCGGTCTGGTCGTTCAACACGCCGATGCGGACCACGCCGTCGCTGAGCTGCTGGGCCGAGGCGAAAGAAGTCGAGGCCAAAAGGGCCGCGATTATGCCAAAACGCTTCATGATCTCCTCCCTGATCGCCCGTCATAACGACGGACAAAGGCGAGTACATCAAATCATGCCCGCGAGATCGACCCTATTTCGTGCACACCCGCTGTGCTTTACTGTGCGCAATTGCCGCCGACATTTCGCGCCGCAACAAATTGTGTTGCCGCGGACCGCGCCGGAAGCAGGAACCAAATGGCCGCTCAATCGGTTTAAGCGTATTGCGCTCGCGCGTGGCCGTCCGGTCCGCGCACCCTGTTTCATTGACCTGCTGAGACACGAACAGAATGAACGTCAATATCGGTCCGAAACTTCGGTCTGATCCTCAAACCGCGCCTCGCGACAGCGAGGCTCCCATCCGCTCCCTCATCGCCCCGCATGGCGACCTGCGCCAACTCGGGCGCCTGCTGGCGCAAGGAATGGACGGGCTTCTCCTGCCCGGCTTCCAGCCCTTCGACCCGAAGGAGCGAACGGCCGAGAACGCCGCGCATATCCGCGCCGTCATCAACGCGCTCGACCGCGCGCAGCAGGCCGGCGAGAGCGTGACCCCGGCGGCCAACTGGCTGCTCGACAATTCCCACGTCGTCGAGGACGCCATCGTCGGCATCCGCCGCGACCTGCCGCCCCGTTTCTACCGGCAGCTGCCGCTGATGCCCGGCACCGAGGCACCGCGGGTGCTGGCCATCGCCTGGGCCTATGTGTCGCAGGCCGACAGCGCGGTGACGCAGGCGGGCTTTCGCGAGATCGTCGAGGGATATCAGGAAATCCAGCCGCTGCGCATCGGCGAATTGTGGGCGCTGCCGTCGATCCTGCGCTTCGTGCTGGTGGAGAACCTGCGCCGGCTGGCGCTGCGGGTGGCCCGGGCGCGCGCCATGCGGCTCGCCGCCAACGAGGTCGCCGACAAGCTGGCGACCGCCCCCGGCGGCACCGAGGCGGAAATCCTCGCCGCCCATGCCGAGCACGCGCGCGAGCGCACTTTCGCCACGCAGCTGCTGCACCGGCTGCGCGACGGCTCGCAGACCTCGCATGCCGGCCTCGCCTGGCTCGAGGCGGCGCTGGAAGCCGCCGGCACCGACGCAGAGAAGATCACCGCGGCCGAGCACGCCAACCTGTCGGCCGGCAACGTCACCACCAGCAACATCATCAAGGGGCTGCGCCTTCTCGACGACATCGACTGGACGGTCTGGTTCGAGGACGTCAGCGGGATCGACCGGCTGCTGCGCGAGCGCTCTGATTTCTCCGCGCTCGACTTCCCCTCGCGCGACGCCTATCGCCGCGCCATCGAGGAGCTGGCCAAGCGCTCCGGCAAGGACGAGCGCGCCGTCGCGCTGACCGCCATCGAGCTGGCCGGCAGCAAGGATGTCGGCGCGCTCCTCGTCGGCCCGCGCCGGCGCGAGATGGAGCGCGCCGTCGGCTACCCCCCCACCTTCGGCGAAAGGCTGCACCGGGCGGTGCGTCGCAGCGGCTGGGTGGGCGTGGTCGCGCCCGTCCTCGTGGTGACGGCGCTGTTCGTCACGGCGCTGTACCACGCGCTCGCCCCGGTCGGCCTCGACACGGGCGCGCTTGTCCTGCTGCTCGCCCTGTTCGCCGCCCCGGCGCTGGAGGCCGCGGTCGGCCTCTACAACACCGCCGTCTCGGCACTGGTCAAGCCGGCGCGGCTGATCGGCTACGAGTTCCGCGACGGCGTGCCGGCCGCGGCCCGCACCCTGATCGCGGTGCCGACGATGATCGGCAGCCGCGACGACGTCGAGGAGGCCGTGCGCAACCTCGAGGTCCACTACCTCGCCAACATGACCGGCGAATTGCATTTCGCCATCCTGTCCGACTGGCCGGACAGCGAGGTCGAGGAAACACAGTTCGACCGCGACCTCCTCGCCCATGCCCGCAAGGAGGTGGCCGCGCTCAATGCCCGCTATCCGAAGGAGGGCCATGCCCGCTTCTTCCTCCTGCACCGCCGCCGGCTCCACAACGAGGCGGAAGGCTGCTGGATGGGCTGGGAGCGCAAGCGCGGCAAGCTGCACGAGTTGAACGCCCTGCTGCGCGGCGACCACGACACCACGTTCCTGGCACCGGGCCTGGCACCGGGCCTCACCCCCGGCGAGGCGCTGCCGCAGGACGTGCAATACGTACTGACGCTCGACGCCGACACCCGCACCATGCGCGACGCGGCGGCCAAGCTCGTCGGCAAGCTCGCCCATCCGCTCAACCGGCCGGTTCTCGACGCGGCCGGGCGCAGGCTGACCTCCGGCTTCGGCATCCTCCAGCCGCGCGTCACCCCGTCGCTGACCACCGGCGACGAGGCCTCGTTCTTCCAGCGCGTCTTCTCGGCCAATCGCGGCTTCGACCCTTACGTTTTCGCGGTTTCCGACGTCTATCAGGACCTGTTCGGCGAAGGCACCTTCACCGGCAAGGGGCTCTATCACGTCGACGCGATGGAGGCCGCGCTCAAGGGGCGCATCCCCGAGAACGCGGTGCTGAGCCACGACCTGATCGAGGGCGCCTATGCGCGCGCCGCGCTCGTCAGCGACGTCGAGCTGATCGAGGACTATCCGACGCGCTATCTCGTGGACGCCTCGCGCCACCATCGCTGGGCGCGCGGCGACTGGCAGCTCCTGCCGTGGATTTTCAGTCCCGTCTCCGGCGTCTCCGGCCTGTCGCGCTGGAAGATGATCGACAATCTGCGCCGCTCGCTGACGCCGATCCTGTGGGTCTGCGCCTCCATCGCCGGCTGGACGCTGATGCCCTTCGCCTATGCCGCGCAGTGGCAGGCGCTGCTGATCGCCAGCCTGTTCCTGTCGCTGACCTTCGGCCTTCTCGATTCGCTCGTGCCGCGCGACGGGCGCTCGACCCTGTCGAGCCATTTCGCCGCCTTCGGGCGCGACGCAGCCTTCGCCAGCGCCCAGGTGGTGGCGAAGGTGGTGCTGATGGCCCACAACGCCTGGTCGATGGGCGACGCCATCGTGCGCACGCTCTACCGCCTCGTCGTCAGCCGCCGCCACATGCTGGAATGGCGCACCGCCTCGGCCGCCGCCCGCTCCAACGGACGCGACCTCATGAGCCACTACCGGGCTATGGCCGGGGCGCTGCCGATCGCGGCGGCCGGCGTCGCCCTGCCCCTTCTCAGCGGCTCGACCGGCACGCTCGTCGCCGCGTTCTTCGCCCTGATATGGGCCGGATCGCCCGCCTTCGCCTGGTTCATCAGCCAGTCGGCCGAGACCGAGGACAAGATCGAGGTCGCGCCCGGCGACGCCACGGCGCTGCGGCACATCGCGCGCCGGACATGGCTCTATTTCGAGACCTTCGTCACGGTCGAGCACAACATGCTGCCGCCGGACAACTACCAGGAAGACCCCGAGCCGGTGGTGGCGGCGCGCACCTCGCCGACCAATATCGGCGTCTACCTGCTCTCCGTCGTCTCGGCCCGCGATTTCGGCTGGATCTCCCTCGCCGAAACCGTCGAGCGGCTGGAGAAGACGGTCTCGACCGTCGAGAAGATGGAGCGCCATCGCGGCCATCTCTACAACTGGTACGAGACGCGTACGCTGAAGCCGCTCACCCCGCACTACATCTCCTCGGTCGACAGCGGCAACTTCGCCGGCCACCTCGTCGCCATCGCCGCGGCTTGCGACGACTGGGCGGCTGCGCCGGCGGCCCACCTCCAGGGCGATTTCGAGGGCATCCTCGACGCGGCCGCCATCCTCGAGGAAACGCTCGACATCCTGCCCGACGACCGGCGGCCGCTCCGGCCGCTGCGCCGGCGGCTCGCCGAGCGCATCGAGGGCCTGCGCCGCGCAGTCGAGACCATCCGCCGCGAGCCGGAGACCGCCTCGATCCGCGCCTTCAACCTGACCGTGCTCGCCGCCGACATCCGCAAGCTGGCGCGCGCGCTCGACGAGGAGATCGGCTCGGCGGCGAGCGGCGACCTCGTCCTGTGGAGCGAGCGGCTGGAAAAGGCGTGCGAGGGACACCTTGCCGACGCGCACACCGAGGAGACCGGCGTCGGGCGGCTGCGCCAGCGGCTCGTCTCGCTGCGCGACCGGGCGCGCCAGTTCGCCTTCGAGATGGATTTCGCCTTCCTGATGCGGCGCGACCGCAAGCTGCTCTCCATCGGCTACCGGGTCGAGGAGCACCAGCTCGACGAGGCGTGCTATGATCTCCTCGCCTCCGAGGCGCGGCTGACCAGCCTGTTCGCCGTCGCCAAGGGCGACCTGCCCGCCGAGCACTGGTTCCGGCTCGGCCGGCCGGTGACGGCCATCGGCTTCTCCGGCGCGCTGATGTCGTGGTCCGGCTCGATGTTCGAATATCTGATGCCGCCGCTGGTGATGAAGGAGCCGCGCGGCGGCATCCTCGACCACACCAGCCATCTGGTGATCCGCCGGCAGATCGCCTATGGCCGCCAGAAGGGCGTGCCGTGGGGCGTGTCGGAGGCGGCCTACAACGCCCGCGACCGCGAGCTGACCTACCAGTACACCAATTTCGGCGTGCCGGGGCTGGGCCTGAAGCGCGGGCTGGGGCAGGACACGGTGATCGCGCCCTATGCGAGCCTGCTCGCCGCCCAGTTCCGCCCGGCCGACGCGGTCGACAATCTCGAGCGGCTGAAGGCGCTCGGCGCACTCGGCCGCTACGGCTTCCACGACGCGGTGGATTTCACCCCCGCCCGCCTGCCGCAGGGCAAGAGCCACGCGGTCGTGCGCAACTTCATGGCGCACCATCACGGCATGTCCATCGTCGCTGTCGCCAACACCGTGTTCGAGGGGCGGATGCGCGAGCGCTTCCATTCCGACCCGGTGATCGTCGCCGCCGAGCTGCTGTTGCAGGAGAAGGCGCCGCGCACCGTGCCGTCGATGCCGATCCGCGCCGACTCCGGCGAGCGGGTCAAGCCCGCTTTCACCGACGAGCGGCCGGATTCGCGCCTGATCGAGGAGCCGCTGACCGCGCCGGTGGCGACCAACGTCATGTCGAACGGCTATTACAACGTCATGGTGACGGCGACCGGCGCCGGCTACAGCCGTGCCGGCGAGATCGCGGTGACGCGCTGGGACGGCGACGGGGCGGAGGAGCGCACCGGCACCTTCCTGTTCGTCTCCGACAGGGAAAGCGGCGAATGGTGGTCGGCCACCGCCGAGCCGAAGCGCGCGCCCGGCGAGACCGGGCACGCCTTCTTCTGCGACGACAAGGCGACCTTCATCAAGACCGTCGACACGCTGAGCACCGAGGTCGAGTGCATCGTGCTTTCGGAAGGCAACGGCGAGGCGCGCCGCATCACGCTGTGGAACGAGAGCGACCGCGACCGCCATGTCGAGGTCACCTCCTTCGCCGAGATCGCGCTCGCCTACGATATCGCCGACAGCGTCCACCCCGCCTTCTCGAAGATGTTCGTCAAGACCGACATCGACGAGGCCACCTCGACCATCTTCGCCGAGCGGCGGCGGCGCTCCGACGGCGAGCCGGCCATCGCGCTCGCCCATTTTCTCACCCATGGCGAAGGCGTCTCGCGCGAGATCGAGGCCGAGACCGACCGGCGCGCCTTCATCGGCCGCGGCCGCTCGCTGGCCGACGCCGCCGCCTTCGACCGCGGCGCGCGGCTTTCCGGCGCGTGCGGCTTCACGCTCGACCCGGCGATGGCGTTGCGCGCGCGGGTGCGGGTGCCGGCGCGCAAGAAGGTGTCGCTGACCTTCTGGACCCTGACGGCGGCCAACCGCGCCGACGTCGAGGCCGCACTTCACCATTTCCGCCAGCCCGACGCGTTCGAGCGGCAGGCGATGCTGGCCTGGACCCGCTCGCAGGTTCAGACGCGCCATGTCGGCCTCACCCTGTCGCAGGCGGCGGGCGTGCAGAAGCTGGCGCGCTACCTCCTCTTGCCTGGCGCTGCCTTGCGCGCTCCCGATACCGCCATCGCCGCCGGCCTCGGCCAGCAATCGGCGCTGTGGCCGACCTCGATCTCCGGCGACTACCCGATCTTCGCCGTGCGCATCGGCGACGTCGCCGACCTCGACATCGTCGCCTCGGCCCTGCGGATGCAGGAGTATCTGCGCGCGCGCGGCCTCGTCTTCGACCTCGTCGTGGTCAACGAGCAGGCCGCCTCCTACGTGCAGGACCTGCAACAGGCCATCGAGCGGCTGTGCGAGACCGCGCGCATGCACGGGCGCGAGCTCGGGCCGCGCCAGCACATCTTCGCCGTGCGCCGCGACCTGATGGACGACGTGACCTATGCGACGCTGATCGCCGCCGCCCGCGTCGTGCTGCACACGCGGAACGGCCCGATCCTTGACCAGATCGAGCGCGCCGAGGTAAGCGCCGTCCGGCGCGAGGCGGTGCCCCTGCCCGCCCCCGCCGGGGAGCCCGTTGCCGGCGAGCCGGCGGACGGCGGCGGCCTCGCCTTCTGGAACGGGTTCGGCGGCTTCGCCGAGGAGGGGCGCGACTATGTGGTGCGCCTTTCCGGCACGCGCACGACGCCGCAGCCTTGGGTCAACGTCATCGCCAACGAGAATTTCGGCTTCCACACCTCCTCGGAGGGCGCGTCCTTCACCTGGAGCCGCAACAGCCGCGACTTCCAGCTGACGCCGTGGTCGAACGACGCGGCCGTCAACCGGCCGGGCGAAGGCATCTACCTGCGCGACCTCGACAGCGGCGCGGCCTTCTCGCCCTTCGCCGGCCTGCTGCGCGACCCGGCGCTGACCTACGAGGTGCGCCACGGGCGCGGCGTTTCCTCCTTCACCGTCGAGCGCGGCGGGCTGACCGCCACCATCACCCAGCTCGTCGACCCCGCCGACCCGGTCAAGGTGCAGCGGCTCGACCTCAAGAACGATACCGGCGAGACGGTGCGGCTGCGCGTCTACGCCTATGCAGAATGGGTGCTGGGCAACAGCCGGCCGCGCAGCGCGCCGACCATCGTGCCCACCTGCGACACGGAAAGCGGCGTGGCGCTGGCGCGCAATCCCTACCATCTCGACTTCGGCGACCGCACCGCCTTCCTCGCCTGCGATGGAGAAGACCCGAGCTTCACCTGCGACCGGGCCGAGTTCATCGGCGCGGGCGGCTCGTCCGCCATGCCCGGCGCGGTGCTGAAGGGCACGGCCCTTTCCGGCACCTGCGAGCCCGGCCGCGACCCGTGCGCGGCGCTCGCCTGCACGGTCGAGATCGCGCCCGGCGGCAGCGCCGCCCTTCACGTCGTGCTCGGCGACGCCGGCTCGGCGGACGAGGCGGTGGCGCTGGCGAGAAAGCATCTCGACGCCGATTTCGGCGCGAGGCTCGCCGCCAACCGGCAATACTGGGACGCGTTCTCCGGCGCGCTCCAGGTCGAGACCGCCGATCCGGCCTTCAACGCCATGGTCAACACCTGGCTGCCCTATCAGGCGCTCGCCTGCCGGGTGAAGGCGCGGGCCGCCTTCTATCAGGCGAGCGGCGCCTACGGGTTCCGCGACCAGCTCCAGGACACGCTGGCGCTGATCGGCCACGATCCCTCGCTCGCCCGCGCCCAGATCCTCAACGCCGCCGGGCGGCAGTTCGCCGAGGGCGACGTGCAGCACTGGTGGCTGCCGCGCACCGGGGCCGGCGTGCGCACCATGATCACCGACGACGTGGTCTGGCTCGGCTATGCCGCGCACCACTACGTCAGGACGACAGGCGACCGCGCCATCCTCGACGTGTCCCTGCCGTTCATCGAAGGGCCGGAGTTGAAGGAGGGCGAGCACGACGCCTTCTTCACGCCGGAAACCTCCGGCGAGACGGTCCCGCTCTACGAGCACTGCGCCCGCGCGCTCGACCTCGCGGTGCGCCGCACCGGCGCGAACGGGCTGCCGCTGATCCTCGGCGGCGACTGGAACGACGGCATGAACCGGGTCGGCGAGAAGGGCCATGGCACCAGCGTCTGGCTCGGCTGGTTCCTGGCCAAGACGCTGCGCGACTTCGCTCCCCTCGCCCGGGAGCGCGGCGACGTCGCCCGCTCCGACGGCTGGCTCGCCCATCTCGAACGGCTGAAGCAGGCGCTCGAAACCCATGGCTGGGACGGCGAATGGTATCGGCGCGGCACGTTCGACGACGGCACCCCGCTCGGCTCGGCGCAATCGGACGAATGCCGCATCGATTCCATCGCCCAGTCATGGGCGGTGCTGTCGGGGATCGGCGACCCGGACCGCGCCGACGCCGCCGTGTCGAAGGCGCTCGACATGCTGGTCGACGAGAAGGCCGGCATCGCGCGGCTGTTCACCCCGCCTTTCGAGCACAGCGCACGCGAGCCGGGCTACATCAAGAGCTATCCGCCCGGCGTGCGCGAGAATGGCGGGCAGTACACCCACGGCGCGACATGGCTGATCGCGGCGCTCGCCGAGCTTGGCCGCGCCGACGACGCCTACCGGCTGTTCTCGATGGTCAACCCGGTGAGCCACGCGCTCGACGAGACGGCGGCCGAGCACTACCGGGTCGAGCCCTATGTGGTCGCCGCCGACGTCTATGGCGAGGGCGACAAGGCCGGGCGCGGCGGCTGGACATGGTACACCGGCTCGGCCGGCTGGCTCTATCGCGTCGCGGTCGAGAACATTCTCGGCATCGGCCGCGAGGGCGGGCGCCTTTATGTGAAACCCGCTCTTCCCGCCGCCTGGAGCGGCTTTACGGCGCGGCTGCGTGTCGGCCCTGCCAGCTACCGGATCACCGTCGAGCGCGGCCCGAAGGCGGGCCTCTTCGTCGACGGCAAGCCGGCAAAGGACGGTTTTGTGCCGCTGCACACTGGCGGTGAGTACGAGATAAGGGTCGTCGTCGGCTGATGCGCGGATCCCCTGCCGGACCCCGGTGCCGGTCCTGCCGGCGCCGGGCGCCCGTCGCTTGCCGCAACTTTGCCGCCATCTCGCCGTTATTCCTTTTATTTCAGCTTGTTACATCCTCACGAACCATATCCGTCTGTCGCCTTTCTTGTTCGCTCATGGGCAACCGAACGCCGCAATCATCATTGATGGCTGATGTAGTCGCGCATAACGTCCTGCGTTGTGCAATGCAGCAGACGCGTTGAGGAAGCCGATTGTCACTGTTTCAGGTTTACTGGCGGGCATTGTCCTACCTTGCCGCTGAAAAGCGGCGCGTCGTCATCATCTGCGCCGCCAACGCGGCGCTCGCGATGGCGATGATAGCCGAGCCGATCCTGTTCGGCCGGATCATCGAATCGATCTCCGACGAGGAAGGCGTGGCCGGCGAGGTCGCGGCATGGGCGGGGCTCGGCGTGTTCAATATCGTCGCCTTCGTCCTCGTCGCCCGCGGCGCCGACAGGCTGGCGCATCGCCGCCGCGCCGAGGTGCTCGCCGATTCCTTCGAGAAGGTCGTCTCCATGCCGCTCGCCTGGCATCACCGCCACGGCACGTCGCAGTCGCTGCACACGCTGCTGCGCGCCATGGAGACGCTGTTCTCGCTCTGGCTCGAGTTCATGCGCCAGCACCTGTCGGCGGCGGTTGCCCTGATGCTGCTCATCCCCACGGCGCTGACGCTCGACTGGCGCATGGCCGCGGTGCTGCTGGCGCTCGGCGCGTCCTATGTCGCGATCAGCCGCGCGGTGATGGCCAAGACCAAGGGCGGCCAGGCCGAGGTCGAGCAGCACTATCACCGCGTCTTCGCCCATGTCTCCGATTCGATCTCCAACGTCTCGGTGCTGCAGAGCTACGGCCGGCTGGCGCACGAGGCCGAGGCGCTGCGCCGCTACACGGCCGGGCTGCTCGACGCGCAGTTCCCGGTGCTGAACTGGTGGGCGCTGGCGAGCGCGCTGCACCGGCTTTCCGCCACCATCTCGATGATGGTGGTGCTGGGCATCGGCGCGGTTCTGGTCCAGCGCGGCCATCTCGGAATCGGCGACATCGTCGCCTTCGCCGGCTTCGCCACGCTGCTGATCGGCCGGCTCGACCAGCTGACCGGCTTCGTCAACCAGGTGTTCGAGGCGCGCGCCAAGCTGGAGCCGTTCTACGCGCTCGAGGACGCAGCTACGATCCGCGAGGACAGGCCGGGCGCGCGGCCGGTCGGGCGCCTCAGTGGCGAGATCGCCTTCGAGAACGTCTTCTTCCGCTTTCCCGGCTCCGGCGCCGGCGTCCACGACGTCTCGTTCCATGTCGAGGCGGGCAAGACGGTCGCCATCGTCGGTCCGACCGGCGCGGGCAAGACCACGCTGGTCAACCTGCTCCAGCGGGTGTTCGAGCCCGACGCCGGCACGATCCGCATCGACGGCATCGACATCTCGACCATCACCCGCGATTCGCTCCGGGCGCAGATCGCCACCGTGTTCCAGGATGCAGGGATGCTCAACCGCACCATCGAGGAGAACATCCGCCTCGGGCGCAACGCCGCGACCTATGACGAGGTCCACGAGGCGGCGACGGCCGCCGCCGCGCAGGACTTCATCCTCGCCAAGAGCGACGGCTACGACACGGTCGCCGGCGAACGCGGCGGCCAGCTTTCCGGCGGCGAGCGCCAGCGCATCGCCATCGCCCGCGCGGTGCTGAAGGACGCGCCGATCCTCGTGCTCGACGAGGCGACCAGCGCGCTCGATGTCGAGACCGAGGCCCGGGTCAAGGCGGCCATCGACCGGCTGCGCGCCGGGCGCACCACCTTCGTCATCGCCCACCGGCTCTCGACCGTCTGCGACGCCGACCTCGTCATCTTCATGGACAAGGGCGAGATCGTCGAGATCGGCGGCTATCGCGAGCTTGCCCAGCGCGACCAGGGCCGGTTCGCCGCGCTCTTGCGCGCCGGCGGCCTGCTCGGCGGGGCCGACAGGCTGCACAGCGTGCCGATGGACCTCGCGACGCAGCAGCCGCCCGAAGCGGCGTAGGCAGCCCTCCCCAACGAAAACGGCCGGCTGGAGATCATCCAGCCGGCCGTTTTCTTTTCCGGTCGCCCGTGTCTATGCGGCTTCGTCGGCCGAGGCGGCGTTGAGCAGGCCGTAGCGCTCCTCGCCGATCTTGCCGAGCAGCTCGAGCTGGGTTTCGAGGAAGTCGATATGGCCTTCCTCGTCCTTCAGCAGCTCGTCGAACAGGGCCATGGTGACATAGTCGCCCAGCTCGTCGCACAGCTCGCGCGACTTCTTGTAGGAAGTGCGGGCGTCGTATTCTCCGGCAAGGTCGGCTTCCAGCACTTCCTTGACGTTCTGGCCGATCCGCAGCGGACCGACCTTCTGCAGGTTGGGGTGTCCCTCGAGGAAGATGATGCGCTCGACGATCCTGTCGGCGTGGTGCATTTCCTCGATCGATTCGGCACGTTCTTTCCTGGCGAGCTTCGCGTATCCCCAGTCGTCGAGCAGGCGATAGTGCAACCAGTACTGGTTGACCGCCCCCAGCTCGAGGAACAAGGCTTCGTTAAGCCGCTCTATGATCCGTTCGTCGCCCTTCATGGCTCAAGCTCCCGTACTGGCCGCGCAAACCACGCACGCGGTCCAGGAATGGTACGATCTCGGCTTCCATGCCGCCGAGACGGCGATGGTAGTCTTCGGTTACCCGAATGATCGTTTCCACCACATTTGGGAAGCAGCCGCAACAGCGGCCGCGCTTGTTGAGCGTGTGATAAACTTTCGCAGGCACGATGAGCTGCCACGGATCGGAATCGAGAAGCTCGACGATCGTGTTCTCGATCTCCTTCTGGGTGATCACGTTGCAGTGGCAGACAAGCATCGATCTACTCGCTGGGCCGCCGCTTGAGGGCTGGCCGGGCTAGACCGCCTCAACGGAGGGCGGCGGGGACGTTCGGAACCTCGATCTGGCCGGCGGAGGCCTGCGCCTGTTGCCGCGCACCGGGCGCGGGCAGAAGGAAGACCGCCGCGGTCAGCAGCGTCGTGGCGAGCAGCGGCGACGCCGACGCCGCCTTGCGCCTCGCTGCCGAAACGAGGCCGTGGCGCGGGCGGACCGCATAGGCAGCCATGGGGGAAGATTGCATCTCCTGCCTCCAATCGAACGGGTTCAAGGCCCAGACATCAAAGGTGCGCGAGCGCGCGGCGCCCATAAAGCCTCCTCGGCGCGGCGGTGTCAATCCAAACCTGACAAGAATACTCATAATAGATTTGGAACGATTCCAAACTGCCGGCCGGCGGCCTCGCCGCGAGGCGGGAACCCGGCTTTCCTTCATGACGGGCTGCGACAAAAAGTGACTCTATGTCGCGGGGGAAAACGCACGCAATTCAGCTAGTTGCCTCATCCTGGCCGCTTTGCCGCGGCTTGCCGATACACGCGATGTAACAATGCCGGCATTCGGGGGAACCGATGCGGCCCTGAAGGCTTTCGTACCGTATGAGCACCCCTGCCCTCACCGTCCGCGACACCCGTATCGATGTGTTGAGAGCGCTCGCGCTCCTCACCATCTTCATCAACCACGTACCGCAGAACCTGATCGAGCCGCTGACGACGAAGAATTTCGGCTTCTCCGACGCGGCCGAGGCGTTCGTGCTGATCTCGGGCGTGTCGGCGGCGCTGGCCTACGGCGGAAAGTTCTCCGCCGGCGCGGGGCTGGCGACGTCGCTGAAGATGTGGCGGCGCGCCGGCGTCCTTTACATCGCCCAGCTCGGCACGACGATGGCGACGCTCGCCATCTTCGCCTTCTTCTCGCTGCACTACGCCGTGCCGGAGCTGATGACGCAGATCAACATCCGCCCGGTGATGGACGACACCGCCGCGGCGCTGGTCGGCATCGCCACGCTCGGCCACCAGCTCGGCTACAACAACATCCTGTCGATGTATGCCGTGGTGCTTCTGCTGCTGCCGGCCTTCCTGCTGATCGGCCGCGCCTTCGGGCTCGGGGCGATGGTGGCGGCGTCGGGCGCGGTCTGGCTCGCCGCCGGCATCTGGCGCATCGGCCCGCCCAACTATCCCAATGACGGCATATGGTTTCTCAACCCGCTGTCGTGGCAGTTCCTGTTCGTCGTCGGCGTCGCGGCGGCGCTGCATGTCAAGCGCGGTGGCCGCCTGCCGCAGAGCCCGTTTCTGGCGCTGTCGGCCGCCTTCTACCTGCTGCTCTCCTGGGCGTGGGTGAAGATCCCGCTCTGGGGCATCGACACGTCGTTCGGCCTGCCGGCGGTGCTGACCGGCTTCGACAAGACGTTCCTGTCGGCCCCGCGCCTGCTCCACGTTCTGGCCGCCGCCTATCTCATCGCCGTGCTGCCGCGGCTTTCGAACCTCTTCCGCCTGCCTTACGCCAACCCGCTCGCGGTGATGGGCCGGCACGGCCTGTCGGTGTTCGTGCTCGGCACGATCCTGGCGATGGCGGCCCAGGCCTGGCGGATGGTCCACATCCCCTCGGCGACAGGCGACCTGACGATCCTCGCCACAGGCATCTTCCTGCAGTTCGCGCTCGCCTATTACATCGAGTGGTATCGCGGCGTGGCCAATGGCTGGCGGACGGCCCCGACATCGGGCATACCGCCCTATCATGACGCCCGCCCTGCCCCCCCTGCCCGTCACGGAGGCGCTGCCGCGCCTGCTGCGAGCCCTGTCCGCAGCTAGCAGCGCCGTCCTCGTCGCGCCGCCCGGCGCCGGCAAGACGACGCTGGTGCCGCTGGCGCTGCTGGACGAGGGCTGGCGCGGCGACGGCCTCATCCTGCTGCTCGAGCCGCGGCGGCTCGCCGCCCGCGCCGCGGCGCGGCGCATGGCCGCGCTGCTCGGCGAGGAGCCGGGCGCGACGGTCGGCTACGCCATGCGCATGGAAAGCCGGACTTCCGCCGCAACCCGTATCCTCGTCGTCACCGAGGGCGTGCTGGCGCGCATGATCCTCGACGACCCCGAGCTGCCCGGCATCGCCGCCATCCTGTTCGACGAGTTCCACGAGCGCTCGCTCGACGGCGATTTCGGCCTCGCGCTCGCGCTCGACGTGCAGGGCGCGCTCCGGCCCGAGCTTCGCCTTCTCGTCATGTCGGCGACGCTCGACGGCGCGCGGGTGGCACGACTGCTCGGCGACGCGCCCGTCATCGAGAGCGAGGGGCGCTCGTTCCCGGTCGAGTTGCGCCACGCCGGGCGGGCAGCCGAGACCCGCATCGAGGAGGCGGTGGCCGCCGCCTGCCGGCAAGTGCTCGCCGAGGAGGACGGCAGCGTGCTCGCCTTCCTGCCCGGACAGGGCGAGATCGAGCGCACCACCGGGCTGCTCACTGGCCGCCTGCCCGGCGATGTCGACATCGCCCCGCTCTATGGCGGACTCGACGGCAGGGCGCAGGACGCGGCGATCCGCCCGGCCCCGGCGGGCCGGCGCAAGCTGGTGCTGGCGACCTCGATCGCCGAGACCTCGATCACCATCGACGGCGTGCGCGTCGTTATCGATTCCGGTCTCGCGCGCCTGCCGCGCTACGAGCCGGCGACGGGCCTGACCCGGCTGGAGACGGTGCGCGCCTCCCGCGCCTCGGCCGACCAGCGGGCGGGGCGCGCCGGCCGCACCGCGCCGGGCGTCGCGATCCGGCTGTGGCGGGCCGAGCAGACAGCGGCGCTGCCCGCCTTCACGCCGCCGGAGATTACGGAAGCCGACCTTTCCGGCCTCGTCCTCGATTGCGCCGCCTTCGGCGTCTCGGATCCCGCGACGCTCTCCTTCCTCGACCCGCCGCCGGCGCCGGCGCTCAATGAAGCGAGGACGCTGCTGCGCAACCTCCACGCGCTGGACGACGAAGGCCGGCTGACCGACGCGGGCCGCGCCATGCGCCGGCTTTCGCTGCCCGTGCGGCTGGCGCACATGGTGGCCGAGGCCGGCGACAAGCGCAGGGCGGCCGAGCTCGCCATCCTCGTCACCGAGCGCGGACTGGGCGGCACATCGGTCGATCTCGACCGGCGGCTCGCCCGGTTCCGCGGCGAGCGCGGCCAGCGGGCCGAGGGCGCGCGGACGCTGGCGCAGCGGCTGGCGCGGCAGGCGGGCGGCGGCAAGACCGGGGCGGACGGCGCCTCGGACGATGCCTCCACTGGCGCGCTGCTGGCACTCGCCTATCCCGACCGGGTGGCGAAGGCGCGCGGCGAGCACGGCCGGTTCGTGCTGGCCAACGGGCGGGGCGCGATGCTCGACGCCGCCGATCCGCTGGCGGGCGAAGCCTTCCTCGTCGTCGCCGACCTTCAGGGCAAGGCGCAGAATGCCCGCATCGCCCAGGCCGCCGCTATTACCGAGGAAGACGTGAGGAGCCTGCTCACCGAGCGGCTGGAGACGGAGAGGCAAACCGTCTTCGACGCCGACAAGGGTGCGGTGCGGGTGCGCGAGACAGTGCGGCTCGGCGCGATCCTTATGTCGGAGCGCCAGCTTCCCGCGCCGAAGGGCGCGGACGCCGACCGGGCGGTGATCGAGGCGATCCGCGCGCACGGGCTTTCCCTCCTCGACTGGGGCAAGGGCGCGCAAAGCCTGCGCCGCCGGCTCGCCTGGCTCCACAAGGGGCTGGGCGCGCCATGGCCGGACGTGAGCGACGAGGCGCTTCTCGCCCGGCTCGACGACTGGCTACTCCCGTTCCTTTCCGGCGAGCCGTCGCTGGCGCGGATCGGGCCGGGCGCGCTGCATGACGGGCTGATGGCGCTGGTGCCGCACGAATTGCAGCGCAAGGTCGATGCGCTCGCGCCCACCCATTATGCCGCGCCGTCCGGCAGCACCGTGCCGATCCGCTACGAGGAGGACCAGCCGGTGCTTTCGATCCGGGTGCAGGAGCTTTTCGGGCTCGACCGCCATCCGGGAATAGCCGGCGGCACGGTGCCGCTGACGCTCGAGCTCCTGTCGCCCGCCCATCGCCCGATCCAGACCACGCGCGACCTGCCCGGCTTCTGGCGCGGCTCGTGGGCCGACGTGCGTGCCGACATGCGCGGGCGCTACCCCAAGCATCACTGGCCGGAAAACCCGCGCGAGGCGCAGGCGACCAGCCGCGCCAAGCCGCGCGGCTGAAGCCCCTACCGCCTCGGCAGGCCGGCGAGAACCGTGTTCAGGAACGAGGCGAGGTCGTCGGTGACGAAATCGACGTCGTCCTCGTTGTTGACGTCGCGCTCCCATATCTCGGAGAAGGTCGGCTCGAAATTGTTCGGCACGATCAGCACCGTGGTCATGCCGAGCCGCTTCGGCACTTCGAGGTTGCGCGCCAGATCCTCGAACATCACCGCGTTCCGCGCATCGACCCGGTGCAGGCCGACGAACTTGTCGTAGGTCGCGGCGGCCGGCTTCGGCGTCAGGTCGGCGGCGACGATGTCGAAGATGTCGTCGAAATGGTCGAGGATGCCGAGTTGGCGGGCCGTGCGCTCGGCATGGCGGCGGTCGCCGTTGGTGAAGATGAACTTGCGCCCCGGCAGCGCCTCAATCGCCGCGCCCAGCGCCGGATCGGGCGCGACCCACGAATAGTCGATGTCGTGGACCTTGTTCAAGAAATCGTCGGGGTCGATGCCGTGGCGAACGATCAGCCCGTTCATCGTCGTGCCGTATTCGAGATAGAGCTGCTTCTGGAGCTTGCGCGCCTCCTCGCGCGAAAGCTGGAGCAGCTCCGAGACGTAAGCCGTCATGCGCACGTCGATCTGCGAGAACAGGTTCGTCTTGTGCGGATAGAGCGTGTTGTCGAGGTCGAACACCCAGTCGGTGACATGGGTGAAGCGTTTGGGATCGGGGGTCTCGGTCATGGCTTGTGCCTAGAGCATTTTGCAGCCGGACGAAATCGTCCAGAGTCGCATAAATGCGGCTAAATCAAACAGCGGGAGCAACGGGCATTTGAATGCCCGCTGCTCTAGCCGATTTGCACGGCCGAATGAAGCGCGCGGCGGCGGGATAAACCGCGATATTTCAAATTTGCCGCATCGGGGAAAGCGAGGGTTCACGTTCGTCTGGCAAGTAGCCGCCGCAACGTAAGGATCACCCATGAAGAAGGTTCTCGCCAAGGCGACGCTGACCGCCATCCTCTCGGCTACAGCGTCGCTCCTTCTGGTTCTGACGATCGTGCCGGCCATCGGCGGCGTGGTCGAGGGCAGCGCCCTGCTGATGGCGGTGTTCTGCACGCTCGCCATCGCGCTGCCGGGCAGCGCCTACACCTTCCTGCAGAAGAAGAAGCTGGCCGACGCGCTGGGCGAAGTGACGGCGGCGCACGAGCGGCTCGCCAGGGCCCATGCGGAGCTGGCGCACGCCCATGCGCAGCTGGCGGAAAAGGCCCGCCACGACGACATGACCGGGCTGCTCAACCGCGAATCGTTCTTCACCGCGCTCAAGGGCACCCGCCGGCGCAGCGACACCGGCGTCATGCTGATCATCGACGCCGACCACTTCAAGTACATCAACGACACGCACGGCCACGCCCAGCGCGACGTCGCGCTGCTGATGATCGCGGAGGCGATCCGCTCGGGGGTCCGCGCGGGCGACATCGTCGGCCGCATCGGCGGCGAGGAGTTCGCAGCCTTCCTGTCCGGCGCGACGCAGGACGAGGCGCTGATCGTCGCCGAGCGCATCCGCCTCGGCGTCGAGGGGCTGCGCTTCTCGCCCGGCGAGGGCAAGTATCTGCCGCTGTCGGTCAGCATCGGCGCGGCGCGGCTTCGCCCGCATCTGTCATGGTCGCAGCTGATGCGCGAGGCGGACAGCCGCCTCTACGAGGCGAAGGCGCGCGGCCGCAACCGCGTCGTCTTCGAGAACCCGGAAAAGGCCGCGGCCTGAGCCGGGCCGGCAAGGCGGAAAAAGACCGGTCTTACTTCTGGCGCGCCTTGCGCGCGGCATAGCGCGCGTCGCGCTTGGCCTTGCGCTCCGCCTCGTCGGCGACCACACGCGCCACCATGTCCTGCTCGGCCTGGGCCTTGGCCTCCGCTTCGGCCCGGGCGGCCGCCTCGGCCGAAGCTTCGCGCTCGGCGCGCTCTCGCTCCTCCCGCTCCGCCCTCAGGCGCTTCTCCTCGCGGCGCTCGGCCTCGCGCTTCTCGCGCGCCTCCGCGGTCGCCTTCCTTTCGGCGGCGCGCGCCTTGACCGCGGGATCGTCCGCCGCCGGCCTCGCCTTGAACTTCTCCAGCAGGGCCTTCTTCGCCTCGTCGGCCGCCTGCCTGCGGTCCGCGAAATTCCTTTCCTTGTAGATCGCCACTCTTCGTCTTCTCCGTCGCGGGCAATGAATTCGCGATCTTAATGATCGCTGCAACGCCGCAATTCAAGACCGAAAAAGCGCGAAAGGGCAAAGAGAGGCGGGAAAGGCCGGGTTCAGCGCACCGCGCCGACCAGCATGTTCTGGTCCTCGATCAGCGTCACCCAGCGTCCGGTGTGCTCGCTCGACTGCCGCTTGAGATAGCGGTAGCCGGTCTCGTACCACAGGCGGAGCTCGTCGTTGAGGTTGTCGAGGATGAAGTCGCCCTTGTCGGTGCGCAGCGTCAGGACGGCATGGCCCTCGCCGTCCTGCTTGCGCACGACGGTGATGAGCAGGTTCGACAGCGACACGCCGATGGCGGCGAGCTGCCGGCGCTTCTCGAGCACGTAGTCCTCGCAGTCGCCGACGCCCTGGTCGGGATAGGCCCAGACCTCGTCGCGGCCATAGATGTCGAAGTCGCTCATCGGCTTCACCGCCGCGTTGACCGCGGCGTTGATCGCGGAAATGGTCTCGCGCAGCGCGTCGGTCAGCGCCAGCGGTCCGGGCCGCCGCGTGCGGATGGCGCATTCGTCGGCATTGGCGCGGCAGAACTCGTAATGGCCGATCGGCTGCGAGGTCATCCCTCCGGTCGCCATCGTGCCGGGACCTGCCGCTTGGGTGGTCGTGCCGGTGGTCGCCGTCAGGGCCAGCGCCGAAACCGCGAACATGCCCAGCCGCCACCTGCTGAATGTGGCCATCATCCGCCCAAAACCCCGATCTCACCGATTCTTTTAGCCGTTAAAGAAACGTTAAGGGGCAGTCGGGCGGCTCGTCAATTGACGGAAGCGTGAGAAGGCGGCCTTGCCGGAGGATAGGCCCCGCGCTGTGGCACAATGTCCACAGTGCGGGGAGTGGCCGCAACCGTCAGCTGTTCTTCACGCTGACGAGGCGGGGCTTGGCCGCCGGCCGCGTCTTGGCGGCGTGGGTGGCCATGAAGTCGACGATGCGCGGCACGATCTCGGCGCGGAAGCGCGAGCCGTTGAACACGCCATAGTGGCCGACGCGCGACTGGAGGTGATGCCCGCGCATGGAATCGGGGATGTTGACGCACAGATCATGCGTCGCCTGGGTCTGGCCGACGCCGGAGATGTCGTCGTTCTCGCCCTCGACGGTCAGCAGCGCAACGGTGCGCACGGCGGACGGATCGACCGGCTCGCCGCGATGCTTCATCTGGCCCTTGGGCAGGTCGTGGCGCACGAAGACGGTCTCGACCGTCTGGAGATAGAACTCAGCCGTCAGGTCCATGACCGCGAGATACTCGTCGTAGAACTCGCGGTGCTTCTCGGCCGAGTCGCCGTCGTTCTTCACCAGATGCATGAAGAAGTCCTTGTGGGCGATCAGGTGGCGGTCGAGGTTCATGCTCATGAAGCCAGAGAGCTGGAGGAAGCCCGGATAGACCTCGCGCATGAAGCCGGGATTGGGAAATGGCACCGGCATGATGACGTTGTCGCGGAACCACTCGATGCCCTTCTTCTCGGCGAGAAGGTTGACGGCGGTGGGGTTGCGGCGCGTGTCGATCGGGCCGCCCATCAGCGTCATCGAGGCGGGCGAAAGCGGATCGCCGCGCGCCTCCATCAGCGAAACGGCCGACAGGACCGGAACCGAGGGCTGGCATACGGCCATGACATGGGTGTCGGGGCCGAGATGGTGGAACATGCCGATGATGTAGTCGACATAGTCGTCGAGATCGAACCGGCCTTCGGAAAGCGGCACCATGCGCGCGTCGGTCCAGTCGGTGATGTAGACCTCGGCATGCGGCATCATCGCCTCGACCGTCCCGCGCAGCAGCGTTGCGTAGTGGCCGGACATCGGCGCGACGATCAGCAGCTTGGGGTCGGCCCGGCGCGCGCGCGGCAGGTCGCGGCGGAAATGGATCAGGTCGCAGAAGGGGCGCGACCACACGATCCTCTCCTCGACGCCGACCTCGGCGCCGTCGACGGTGGTGGTGGGGAGGTCGAAGGCGGGCTTGCCGTAGCGGCGCGTGGTGCGCTCGAACACTTCGGCCGCCGCCGAGACTGCGCGCCCGACCGGCGTCGCCGAAAGCGGGTTGAGCGGGTTCTGGTAGAAGAGCTTGGTCGCGTCGGCCAGGGCGCGGAAGGGCTGCAAGGCGGCGTGGTTCAGCTCATAGATCTGATAGTACATTCAGTATCCCCGATCCTGCCCCCGGCGGCGACGCATGATCAGCCGGGCAAGGAAAATGCTACGCTGCAAAAGCTAACAGTCTTTTGCTGCCATGCAATAGGCGACAAACGCAATAAAACTACCTTGCCGCCGGTTCCGGATCGTGCCTCGGCAGGCGGTGCAGCATCAGCAGGCGCTCTTTCATATCAACCCCTTGCGGCAGCTCGCGGGCGAAGACGGCGCGCAAGGGTGGCGGCGCGGCCTCGAGCGGCAGCTCGCCGAAGCCGAGGCGCGCATAGAACGGCCGGTTGAACGGGACGAATCGGAAGGTAGTGAGGCTGACGCCGTCGCAGCCGGCCCGTTCCGCGGCCGCGAGCACCGCTCCGACCAGCGCCGCGCCGACGCCGCGCCTGCCATGGGCGGGATCGACCGACAGCTCGCGCAGATGGAAGAAGCCGGCGAGCGGGCCGGCGACGGCGTAGCCGGCGGGTGCGTCGTCGTCCTGAGTGACCGCGACCCAGACCTCGGCGCCGTCGAACAGATGGTGCAGCGCGGCAATACCGGCGAGCGGGGCGTCGGCGATGGCGGGGTAGCCGTGGTCGCGGAACAGGCTTGCTGCGCGGTTCTCTATGCCGAGCAGCGCCGTGTCATCGCCGACGCGACGGGCGCGGATGCTATAGCCTGCCGGCGTGGCCGGAAGATCGACAGTCGCCCTTGCGATGGATCAGTCCTCGAAGCCTTCGACGACGACCATCTCGGCATCGGCGACGGTGACGCGGATCGCCTTGGCGGCCTGGTAGTCGGGCGAGTGGTAGCAGTCGAGCGCGGCCTGCATCGAGGGGAACTCGATCACCACGTTGCGGGCGCGCCCCTGCCCTTCAAGCGCCCGGCAGGCGCCGCCGCGCGCGAGAAACCGCGCGCCGTGCTTCTCGAAGGCGGGCTTGGCGGTCGCGACATAATCCTTGTATCGCTCGGGATCGTTCACATCGACATGGGCGATCCAGTAAGCCTTGGACATGGTCCTCTCCTCCTCATCGGCCGCCGGTCAGGCGGCGGCCTCCATTTCCGACAGGATCGCGGCCGCGGCCGCGCGCCGGTCCGGCGCGGCGACGATCGGCCGGGCGACGACGAGGTGGCTCGCCCCTGCGGCAAGCGCGTCGGCCGGCGTCATCACCCGCTTCTGGTCGCCGCGCTCGGCACCGGCCGGGCGGATGCCCGGCGTCACCACCGCCATGCCCGGTCCGACGATGGCGCGCACGGCGGCTGCCTCGGCGGCCGAGCAGACGATGCCGCCCATGCCGGCCTCCAGGGCCTGCCGCGCCCGGCGCGCGACGAGTTCCCCGGGCGTGGTGTTCGAATAGCCCGCATCGCTGAGGTCGGCCTCGTCCATCGAGGTCAGGACGGTGACGCCGAGCAGGGTGAGGTTCGAGCCGCGCGCGGCCGCGACCGCCGCCCGCATCGCCTTGGGATAGGCATGCAGCGTCAGCATCGAGACGCCGAGCTTTGCCACGCTCTCGACGCCCTCGGCGACGGTGTTGTCGATGTCGAGCAGCTTCATGTCGAGGAAGACGCGCTTGCCCTCGGCGGCGAGGTCGCGGGCGAAGTCCAGCCCGCTGGCGAAGACCAGCCGGTAGCCGATCTTGTAGAAGGAGACGAGGCCGTCGAGCTCGCGCACCGCCCTTTCGGCCTCGGCGAGGGAAGGAAGGTCGAGCCCGACGATCAGCCGTTCGCTTGCGTTGCCCATCTCAGCGCGTCCTTCCCGAAACCAGCCAGGCGCGCTCGATCAGCGCGGCGCAGACCTGGGTCATGGTCTTGCGCAGCCGCTCGGGCACGAACTCGCCATCCTCGTCGAACGCCTCGGCGCCGTTCGGCACCGAAAGCTGCGGCGCGATCACGTCCATCTGGATGTGGGCGAGGATCTGCCGCAGATGCGAGGCCGAGCGGATGCCGGCGAAATGGCCGTTGGAGGACGAGCACAGCGCCACCACCCGGCCGGGAATGGGGCGAAGCGGCTTGCCGCCGTCCTCGCGGACCCGGCTGATCCAGTCGATGGCGTTCTTCAGCAGCGGCGGGACGGAGCCGTTATATTCCGGCGTCGCGATCAGGATGCCGTCATGGGCGACGAACAGGCGCGCGAGCTTCAAGGCATTCTCGGGGATGCCCTTCTCGGCCTCGAGGTCCTCGTCCATGATCGGCAGCGGATAGTCGGCGAGCGAGATGCGGGTGACTTCCGCCCCCTGCTGCGCCAGCTCCTTCTGGGCGATGTCGGCGGTCTTGCCGCTATACGCGCCGGTGCGGATCGACCCGGCGAAGACGAGGATCTTCGGCGTCATTGCGGTTCACGGCTCCCGTTGAGATCGGCTTGTCCTAAGCCGAGGACGGGGCCGTGTCAAAGGCGCGGGGCCTGCCGTCGTCAGGCGGCGGGGCCGCGGCGGTAGATCCACAGCCGGCTCGGCGGGATGTTGCGCAGGATGAAGTCGAAATGCTCGACCGAATAGTTGCCGCGGCCGACGGGAACCGGCGAGACCGGGCCGTAGGTGATCTGCACGATGGGCCGCCCCGGCGGCAGGCGGTCGAGCAGGTCCTCGACATAGGCGACGCGCCTCTCGACGGGGAAGTTGAGCAGCGGCACGCCGGAAACGACCGAATCGAAGACCGTGTCGCGCTGGTCGCCGAGCGTCGTGTCGAGGTCGAAGGCGTCGCCCTGGATGATGTTGACGCCCGGATAGGCGTTGCGCAGGTGGCGGACGAAATCCTCGGAATATTCGATCGACCACAGATTTTCCGGCTTCACCCCGGCCTGAAGAATGGCCTTGGTGATGACGCCCGTTCCCGGCCCGAGCTCCAGCACCGGCAGGCCCGAGGCGGGATTGACCACCGAGGCCATCTTGCGCGCGGTGACGCCGCTGGTCGGCACGATCGCCCCGACGGCGCGCGGCTTGTCCATCCAGCCCTTGAAGAAGCGCAGTTCTTCATCGAAGCGCCGCGCGAGCGACTGGCGAAGCTTGCCGTGGGCCATAAGGATGTCGTCTCCAGAACAGGAAAAGTCGCTTTCCCTACAGTAAACCTTGAAAGCGCCGATTCAAGGGCGGATGTGGAATTTGTGAAGGGCACACCTCGCCGCCGCACACTTTTCCGCGCTCCACCCAGGCGTTTCCTACCGTACCTCACGCGCCGGAGGAATCGAAGAAATCCTTCATCCGGGCGAAGAAGCCGGTCGATTGCGGGTTGTTCTCCTTCGAGGAGATCTTCTCGAACTCCTCCAGCAGCTCGCGCTGGCGGCGCGTCAGGTTCTGCGGCGTCTCGATGGCGACCTGGATGTAGAGATCGCCGATCGACGGCTGGCGCAGCACCGGCATGCCCTTGCCGCGCAGGCGGAACTGCTTGCCGTTCTGGGTGCCTTCGGGAACCTTGACCCGCGTCTGCGAGCCGTCGAGCGTCGTCACCTCGAACGAGCCGCCGAGCGCGGCGGTCGTCATCGAGATCGGCGCCTTGCAGAACAGGTCCGCGCCGTCGCGCTGGAACAGCTCGTGCGGCTTGACCGACAGGAAGATGTAGAGGTCACCCGCCGGGCCGCCGCGATAGCCGGCCTCGCCCTCGCCGGCGAGCCGGATGCGGGTGCCGTCCTCGATGCCGGCGGGAATGTTGACCGAGAGCGAGCGCTCCTCGGTGACCCGCCCCTGGCCGTTGCACTTGCCGCACGGGTCCTGGATGGTCTGGCCGCGGCCCTGGCATTGCGGGCAGGTGCGCTCGATGGAGAAGAACCCTTGCGCGGCGCGGACGCGGCCCGAGCCGGAGCACATGGCGCAGGTGACGGGCTGGGTGCCGGGCCTGGCCCCGGTGCCGGAGCATTCCTCGCACGAGACGGACGCCGGGACGTGAATCTGCGCCGTCTTGCCGGTGAAGGCCTCCTCGAGGGTGATCTCCATATTGTAGCGCAGGTCTGCCCCGCGCTCGCGCCCGCCGGAGGAGCGGCCGCGCCGCCCCATCATCTCGCCGAAGATGTCCTCGAAGATGTCGGCGAAGCCGCCGCCCGCAAAACCGGGGCCGCCCGCGCCGGCGCCGTTCTCGAAGGCGGCATGGCCGAAGCGGTCGTAGGCGGCACGCTTCTGCGGGTCCTTGAGGCACTCATAGGCCTCGTTGATTTCCTTGAACCTGTGCTCGCAGGCCTCGTCGCCGGGGTTGCGATCGGGATGGAACTGCATGGCGAGCTTGCGGAACGCGCTCTTCAGCTCCTTCTCGTCCGCGCCGCGGGCGACACCAAGCGTCTCGTAGAAATCAGCCTTCATGTTGCTTCCTGGGCAATCCGCCTCGGTTCAGGCCCCGATTCGGGCATCGGGCTGGACGTTGTCCACGTCCGACGATTTAGTGAGCCTTGGCCCGATATGCCATAGCCGGCGGGCATCAAACCGCCTTCAAGTGGATAACGAAAACCCGGCGCAAGGCCGGGTTCTCGATCGTGCGGCCCGAACGGATCAGGCGGACTTCTTCTTGTCGCCGTCGTCGTCGATTTCCTCGAAATCGGCGTCGACCACGTCGTCGCCGCCCTTGGCGGCGTCGGAAGCGGCGTCGGCCTCGGCGCTCTCGGCCTGGCTGGCCTCGTACATCGCCTGGCCAAGCTTCATCGAGGCCTCGGCGAGGGCGTTGGACTTCGCCTTGATCTCCTCGACGTCGTCACCCTCGGCGGCCGAGCGCAGCGCGGCGAGCGCGTCCTCGATCGCCTTGCGGTCGTCGGCGGAGACCTTGTCGCCATAGTCCTTCAGCGACTTCTCCGCCGAATGGGCAAGCGCCTCGGCCTGGTTGCGGGCCTCGACCAGCTCGCGCCGCTGCTTGTCCTCGGCCGCGTGCGATTCGGCGTCCCTGACCATTTTGTCGATGTCGGCGTCCGAGAGGCCGCCCGAGGCCTGGATGCGGATCTGGTGCTCCTTGCCGGTGCCCTTGTCCTTGGCCGAGACGTTGACGATGCCGTTGGCGTCGATGTCGAACGTCACCTCGATCTGCGGCACGCCGCGCGGCGCGGGCGGGATGCCGACGAGATCGAACTGGCCGAGCAGCTTGTTGTCGGCCGCCATCTCGCGCTCGCCCTGGAAGACCCGGATCGTCACCGCCGACTGCGAATCCTCGGCGGTCGAGAAGACCTGGCTCTTCTTGGTCGGGATCGTGGTGTTGCGCTCGATCAGGCGCGTGAACACGCCGCCCAGCGTCTCGATGCCCAGCGACAGCGGGGTCACGTCGAGCAGCAGCACGTCCTTGACGTCGCCCTGCAGCACGCCGGCCTGGATGGCCGCGCCCATGGCGACGACCTCGTCCGGGTTGACGCCCTTGTGCGGCTCCTTGCCGAAGAACTGCTTCACGACCTCATGCACCTTGGGCATGCGGGTCATGCCGCCGACGAGGACGACCTCGTCGATCTCGCCGGGCTTCAGCCCCGCATCCTTCAGCGCCGCCTTGCACGGCTCGATGGTGCGCTGGACGAGGTCGTCGACGAGCTGCTCGAACTTGGCGCGCGTCAGCTTCATCGTCAGGTGCTTCGGGCCGGTCTGGTCGGCGGTGATGAAGGGCAGGTTGATCTCGGTCTGCGAGGCGGACGACAGCTCGATCTTGGCCTTCTCGGCCGCTTCCTTCAGGCGCTGGAGCGCGAGCTTGTCGGTCTTGAGATCGATGCCCTGCTCCTTCTTGAACTCGCCCGCCAGATACTCGACGAGGCGCATGTCGAAGTCCTCGCCGCCGAGGAAGGTGTCGCCGTTGGTCGACTTCACCTCGAACACGCCGTCGCCGATCTCCAGCACCGAGATGTCGAAGGTGCCGCCGCCGAGGTCGTAGACCGCGATGGTCTTGCCTTCCTTCTTGTCGAGGCCGTAGGCCAGCGCGGCCGCGGTCGGCTCGTTGATGATGCGCAGCACCTCGAGGCCGGCGATCTTGCCGGCGTCCTTGGTGGCCTGGCGCTGGGCGTCGTTGAAGTAGGCGGGAACGGTGATGACGGCCTTCTCGACCTTTTCACCAAGGTAGGCTTCCGCCGTCTCCTTCATCTTCTGGAGAATCATGGCCGAGATCTGGCTGGGCGACTGCTTCTTGCCGCCGGCCTCGACCCAGGCGTCGCCATTGTCGCCCTTGACGATCTTGTAGGGCACGAGGCCCTTGTCCTTGTCGGTGACCGGGTCGTCATAGCGACGGCCGATCAGGCGCTTGATGGCGAAGAGGGTGTTTTCCGGATTGGTCACCGCCTGCCGCTTGGCGGGCTGGCCGACGAGGCGCTCGCCGTCGTCGGTGAAGGCGACCATCGAAGGCGTGGTGCGCGCGCCTTCCGCATTCTCGATGACCTTGGCGTCCTTGCCGTCCATGACGGCGACGCAGGAATTGGTCGTACCGAGGTCGATACCGATCACTTTGGCCATGTTCATTCTCTCCTTCTGGCAGGCCGTCCATGGACCCTGTAAAGGCGTTCCGGGCGACGGCCCCTCAACTTCTCGATTGGGTCGCGTCCATGGCCGTTGCCGGCAATGCCGCGACTTCGGCGCGTATATAAGAACCGTGCTTTTGCGGCGCAAGCCGGAGCGGGCCGCGATTTGCCACAAAGAGCGTCATCCGGGCGCACCGCCGGCGCGCGGCGTTTCGCCTGCTGCGCCCGGCGGCGTCCCGTGCTATCGGCGCTTCCATCAAACCCGACCGGAGCCGATTTCCGATGCACCGTTTCCTCATCCTCGCCGCGGGCCTTCTCGGCGCGGGCGGCGTCGCCCTCCTCGCCTCGGCCGCCCATGCCGGCGGCGACAACCTCGGCACGGCCGCAGGCTTCATGCTGGCCCATGCGCCGGCACTGCTCGCCGTCGGGCTCGCGGGCCGCCAGTCGGGCGGGCGCATCCTCGCGCCGGCCGCGCTCGTCGTCCTCGCCGGGGTGGCGCTGTTCGCGGGAGACCTGACGCTGCGCGACCTCGCAGGCGAACGGCTGTTCCCGATGGCCGCGCCGACCGGCGGCACGCTGACGATCCTCGGCTGGCTCGGCATCGCCGCTTCGGCCCTCATCCGGCCCGAGCGATAGGGCCGATCAGGGCTTCTCGACGCGGGCGACCTGATAGGTGCGCGAGCCCTCGCCGCGGCCGACCGAGACGTATTCGCCGGTGACGAAGCGTTCCTCGCCGAAGCGGAAGCCGACCTCGTCGTCGCCGTCGTCGCCCTCGACATAGTCGAAATACCACTGGCCGCCGGGCTTGCGGCGCAGCCGGCCGATGCGGTCGTCCTCGCCGGGCCGGAAATGGCGCACGCGGCAATGCTGCTGGTGCGTCTTCCATTCCGCCGCGTCGAGGCGGCCGGCCTCGTCGAGCGGCACGAGAAGGTCGTAGCCCTCGTCCCGGTCGCCCGACGGATGCCCCTTCTCGCGCGCCAGAAGCAGGCGGACATGACGGAATCGCGGCGTCAGGTCTTTCAGTTCGGTCATGTCGGTCTTTCCTCTTCGTTGCGCGTATCGGCCTTTTCTGGCTAGCCGAGTCATGCGCGCAAACCTTGATAAAAATCAATGTCGGGCCACGATGGCGACCTATACTGCACGATAAGCCCTGATTTTCATCGTCGTCGAGGAGGTCGCGATGCCACGCCGAACCGATCCCGCCCCCTATGTTCTTCCCATGGTCCCATCCTGGCCGGAGGCGCTTGCCCTCGGCGAAAGCAGAAAGGCGTTCGCGGTCACTGCGAGGATGCAGGCGCAGTCGATGCAGACCCTTCTGCGCTGGCAGGGCGAATCCCTGTCCTTCCTCGCCCGCCGCAGCGAGGCGGCGGCGCAGTTCCTCGACGATCTCGTCGCCGACGAGGAGTTCAAGGATGCGTTCGACATCACCGCCACCTATATGCAGAACGCCGCGATGGACTGGGTCGGCGAAACCGGGCGGCTTGCCACGCTGGTTCCGCAGATCGCGTCCGAGGCGGCGACGGCGATGAAGGAACAGGCCGACGCCGTGGCCGAGGACATCGCCGCCGCCACGGTGGCGGCGTGAGCCGACCGAACGACGCATCGGGGAGCGCGATGCCGGGTTTGCGCCCTTTCCTGTTCGCGAGCTTCATGGTCGCCGTCCTGCCCTCTCTTGCGCAGGAGTCCGCGGCGCAGGAGGAGGACGCCAACATCGCCTATGGCAGGGCGCTGGTGGAGGCCAACTGCGCCGCCTGCCACGGCATCGACACGGCCGACGAGAGCCGCCATCCCGACGCGCCGCCCTTCCGCACGCTCTGGGAACGCTACCCGATCGACGCGCTAGAGGAATCCTTCGTCGAAGGCATCGCCACCGGCCATCCGGACATGCCGCAATTCACAGCCACGCCCGAACAGATCGCAGCCATTCTCGACTATATCGCCAGCCTCCAGCCCTGAGGCGGCTGCTTTCATCCAAGGAGAATCTCCCGTGAAGCTTCAGGCCTTTCTTCCCCTCGTCACCTACACCGACCCCAACAGCGACGCGGTCGCGGCGAACGCGACGGCGGTGGCGGCGCTGCTCGGCGCGGATCTCGGCGTGCTCGCGGTCAACGTCACCATCCCGCAGGTGTCGAACGCGCTGTCGCGCTTCCTCATCGACGTGCCGGACATGATCCGGCAGGCCGAGACCACGAGCCGCAAGCACGGCGAGCGGCTGATCGCGGCGGTCGAGGAAGCGGGCAAGGCGGCCGGCGTCGCGGTGAGCGCCGAGACGATCGCCGAGAGCCAGCCGCTCCTGTCGGCGACCGCGGCGCTGCAAGCCCGCTACCACGACATCGTCCTCATCGGCCTCGAAACCGACAACCCGACCTCGCGCACGACGGCCGAATCGGTGGTGTTCGGCTCCGGTCGCCCGGTGGTGCTCCTGCCGGAGACGGTCGACGCCGGCGCGTTCGACCATGTCGCCATCGCCTGGGACGGCAGCCGGGTCGCGGCGCGCGCCGCGGCCGACGCCCGCCCCTTCCTCGCCCGCGCGAAGAAAGTCAGCGTGCTGACCGTGGCCGACGAGAAGAAGCTCGTGGTCGAGGACGGCGCGCGGCTGGCCGAGAGCCTGCGCCGCGGCGGCATCGAGGCCGAGGCGGCGGTGCTGCACGGCAAGGGCGCGGCCGTCGCCAGGACCTTGCAGGACGGCGCGAAGGAGCGCGGCTGCGGCCTGCTCGTCATGGGCGGCTACGGCCATTCGCGCGTGCGCGACTTCGTGATGGGCGGAGCGACCGAAGGCGTCCTCAAATCGCTGTCGATGCCTGTCATGCTCTCGCATTAATCGTCGGCTACGCGGAGCCGATCAAGGAGTGAGCGAAATGAACGACTTCCAGAACAAGGTCGCGATCGTCACCGGAGCCGGCTCGGGAATCGGCGCGGCGATCGCCAGGGAACTGGCCGAGCGCGGCGCGGTGGTCATCGCCGCCGATCTCGACTTGACCGCCGCGCAGGACGTGGCAAGCGAGATTCGCGGCGACGGCGGCCGGGCGCATGCCATCGAGGTCGACGTCGCCGATCCGGCGGCGGCGGAACGGCTGGTCGAGTTCGCCGTCGAGACCGGCGGCGGCCTGCACCTGGCCGTCAACAATGCCGGCATCGGCGGCCCCAACGAGCAGGTTGCCGACTACCCGCTCGACGGCTGGAGAAAGGTGATCGACGTCAACCTCAACGGCGTGTTCTACGGCATGAAGTACCAGATCGCGGCGATGCTGAAGGCCGGCGGCGGCGCAATCGTCAACGTCTCGTCGATCCTCGGCTCGGTCGGCTGGGCCGGCGCGTCGGCCTATGTCACGGCCAAGCACGGGCTGATCGGCCTGACCAAGACCGCCGCCATCGAATATGCGCAGGCCGGCGTGCGGATCAACGCGGTCGGCCCCGCCTTCATCGACACGCCGCTCCTGTCGAAGAACCTCGACGAGGAGACGCTGGGCCAACTCGCCGGGCTGCATCCCGTCGGTCGGCTCGGCACGTCGGAGGAGGTATCGGCGCTGACCTGCTTCCTCCTGTCCGACAGGGCCGGCTTCATCACCGGCAGCTACCATCTGGTCGACGGCGGCTACACCGCGCGCTGAAATGTGTCGTCAGCGGCTGGCGGCAGTTTCCTCCAGCAGCCAGTCGCGGAACAGGGCGAGCGGCCGGTGGGCGTCGCGATCCCCCGGCCAGCACAGATAGTAGGCTTCGTCGCCGCTGTGCGGCAGGGGCAGCGCCTCGACGATCCGGCCCTCGCGCAGCTCCTCCTCGAACAGGAAATCGGGAAGCAGCGCGACGCCGAGCCCGGCGGCGGCGGCCTCGAACAGGGTCGAGAACTGGTCGAACAGCATGCCCTGGACGGCCCGGTCGTCGACGCCGTAGCGGCGCATCCAGTGCTCCCAGGCGTCGGGCCGGGTGGTCAGGTGCAGGAGCGGCGCCCTGCGGATGTCGGCCGGCGCGCGGAAGTCGTGGCGCGCGGCAAGCTCCGGCGCGCAGACCGGGATCACCGTCTCCCCACGCAAGAGCTCCATATCGACGCCCGTCCATTGCGGGGCGCCGAAATAGATCGCGGCGTCGATCACGTCCTGCCTGAAATCGAACTGCGTGAGCCGGCTCAATATGTTGAGGCTGACCTGCGGGTGGCGCGCAAGAAAGCGCGGAACGCGCGGCACCAGCCAGCGCGCGCCGAAGGTCGGCGGCACGGCCAGCGTCAGCGTCCCGCCGGCCGGGTTGGCCAGGAGGTTCAGCGAGGCGTTGGAGATCTTGCCGAGCGCGTCGCGGATCTCGCGCGCATAGACCTGCCCGCCGAGGGTAAGGCGTATCTTCTGCTTCTCGCGGACGAAGAGCTCGACGCCGAGCTGGCCCTCCAGCGCCTTGATCTGGCGCGACACCGCCGACTGCGTCAGCGACAATTCGCTCGCGGCCTGGGTGATCGAGCCGGTTCGCGCGGCCGCCTCGAAGGCGGCAAGGAGCGGAAGCGAGGGAAGGAACCGTCGTGGCGCGCGAATGGGCATTACCGTCTGGCATGATGTCTTGAAAAAGGCTCGTTAGCCTAGCTCACGGCCTTGCGGGAAGAAAGGGGCGGGAAGAAAGGGCCGGCACGTCCGCGGCCCGACCGACACGAGGTCTCGACGATGCAGAACGATCCGCGCTCGCATGGACTGTGGGAAAAGACCGCGCCGGCCGCGCCCGCGACATCGGTGCTGGAGGGCGAGCGCGCCGTCGAAGTCGCGGTGATCGGCGCGGGCTATACGGGGCTTTCCACCGCGCTCCATCTCGCCGAGAAGGGCATAGAGGCGGCCGTCGTCGAGGCGGCGGAGATCGGCTTCGGCGGGGCGGGGCGCAATGTCGGCCTCGTCAACGCCGGCATGTGGGTGATGCCGCGCGACCTCGTCGCCACGCTGGGCGACGACTACGGCAACCGGCTGCTCGACTTCCTCGGCGCCGGCCCCGCCTATGTCTGGGACATGGTGGCCCGGCACGGGATCGAGTGCGAGGCCAACCCGGTCGGCACGCTGCATGCGGGGGTCGGCCGCGCCGGCTTCGAGGAGCTCGCCGAGCGCGAGCGCCAGTGGAAGATGCGCGGCGCGCCGGTCGAGCTCATCGGCAAGGCCGACGCGGCCATGATGCTCGGCACGGATTTCTACGAGGGCGCGCTTCTCGACCGCCGCGCCGGCACCATCCAGCCGCTGGCCTACGCCCGCGGCCTTGCCCGCGCGGCCGTGGCGCTGGGCGTGACGATCCACACTCGATCCCCGGCGACGGCGCTGGAGCGCACCGGGGCGGGATGGCGCGTGCGGACGCGGAAAGGCGCGCTCGCCGCGCGCAAGGTGGTGTTCGCGACCGACGCCTATACCAGGCTCCTGAAGGAGGAGATCACCCGCGAGCAGGTGTTCCTGCCCTATTTCAACATGGCGACCCCGCCGCTGCCCGGCAATCTCGTGCGCACGATCCTGCCCGGCCGCCAGGGCGTATGGGACACCAAGGAAGTGCTGCTGTCCTTCCGCTACGACGCGCGCGACCGGCTGGTGTTCGGCTCGGTCGGCGCGTTGCGCAACACCGGCGCCGCCATCCACCGCGCCTGGGCGAAACGGGCGCTGCGCCGGTTCTTTCCGCAGCTCGGCCCATGGCTCGGCACGGTCGGGTTCGAGGACGAGTGGTACGGCACGATCGGCATGACCGCCGACAACCTGCCGCGCTTCCACCGACTGGAGGACGGCGACTATACCTTCTGCGGCTACAACGGCCGCGGCATCGCACCCGGCACGGTGTTCGGCCGCGCCATGGCAGAGTTCCTCGCCGGCGAGACGGCGCAGGACGCCCTGCCGCTGCCGCTGACCGAGCCGCGCGCCGTACCTCTGCGCGGGTTGCGCTCGGCCTTCTACGAGGCCGGCGCGCAACTGGTGCACCTGGCAGAGGCTCGGGTTCCGAGCCGCCGCGGATCGTCGCGCAACTAAACACCGCGACGGTTTTATTTCTTGTTCGAGGCGATCCTCATTCCCGTTGCTTGAGGCAGCGTGATCCGGTACTACGCTTTCAAGCATGGTATCGAAGACGAACAAGATCGGAGTGGACGTCAACGCCTTGCAGACACAGGCTTTCGGCCCTTTTTTCGCGTTGAACCGATGCTGCGCTACGTCCTGATCTTCCTCATCGATCTCACCGCCGCGGCCTGCGCGTTCATGGCGGCGTATCTGACGAGCCACGGCTATCCGTGGGCGCTCAACGTGCCGGCGCTGGAAGAAAAGCTTGCCGGCTTCGCGCTGGCCGCCGCGTTCGCCTTCGCCGTGTTCTCGCCCTATCGCGTGTCGTGGCGCTACGTCTCCACGCCCGACCTGGTGACGATCCTCAAATCGGCGCTGCTGGCGGTGGCGGTCTATACGATCGGCGCCTTCCTGCTGACACGCGGGGACAACGTGCCCCGCTCTGTGCCGGTGCTGACCCTGATCTACATGACCGTGGCGATGGTCGGCATGCGGATCAGCTACCGCCTCGCGCTCGAATATTCCCGGCGGCTGCCCAAGACCTCCGGCGCCAGGCGGGCGGCCGGCCATCCCATCCTGCTGTGCGGGCTATCCGACAAGGCGGAGAGCTTCATCCGCGCCAGCCGGCGCAGGCCGGGCAGCACGTTCTGGGTCGCCGGCATCATCGACGATTCGCGCATCAATCTCGGCAGGACCGTCCAGGGCGTGACGGTGCTGGGGTCCCTCAAGGACCTGAAGGCGGTGCTCGAAAAGCTCCACGGCCAGGGCATCGACGTCAAGGAGCTGATCGTGACGGAGCCGTCGCCGTCGCGCAAGCGCCTGATGCACATCCTGACGCAGGCGAGCAGCTACGGCATGAAGGTGCTGCAGATTCCCGGCGTCACCGACATGGAGGCCGTCACCAGCAAGAACATCCTCGAGCCGAGGCCGATCGAGCTGAGCGACCTCCTCCTGCGCTCGGAAGTCAACATCAAGCCGGACGAGGCGATATCGCTGATCCGGGACAGGGTGGTGCTGACGACGGGCGCCGGCGGCTCGATCGGCTCGGAGCTGTGCCGGCAGATCGCGGCCTTCGCCCCGCGCCGCCTCATCATCACCGACAGCTCGGAATTCCTGCTCTACACCATCGACACCGAGCTTCGCGACAAATACCCGGACCTCGACATCGTCACCCGCATCGTCGACGTGCGCGATGCGGAGCGCGTGGCGCGGATATTCTCGCGGATCGAGCCCGACATCGTGTTCCACGCCGCGGCGCTGAAGCACGTGCCGCTGACGGAGGACAACCCGCTCGAGGCGATCAAGACCAACGTGCTGGGAACCCGCAACGTCGCCGACGCGGCGCGGGCGAGCGGCGTCTCGTCCTTCGTCCTGATCTCGACCGACAAGGCGGTCAATCCGAGCAGCATCATGGGGGCGACCAAGCGGGCGGCCGAGGCCTATTGCCAGGCGCTCGACATGATCTGCGACAAGACGCGGTTCAAGACCGTGCGCTTCGGCAACGTCCTGGGCTCGAGCGGATCGGTGACGCTGCTGTTCCAGAACCAGATCGCCGCGGGCGGCCCGGTCACGGTCACGCATCCCGACATCGTGCGCTACTTCATGACCATTCCGGAGGCGATCAGCCTGATCCTCTACGCGTCCGCCCATTCGGACCTGCACAAGACCGGGCGCGGCAAGGTCATCGTGCTCGACATGGGCGAGCCGGTGCGCATCGTCGACCTCGCCGAGCGCATGATCCAGCTCGCGGGGCTGAAGCCCTATGTCGACATCGACATCGTCTTCACCCGGCTCCGCCCCGGCGAGAAGCTGCACGAGGAGCTGTTCCACGCGCACGAGGTGAGGGAGGGGCACACCGAGGAAGGCTACGTCGTCGCCTCGCCGCGCGTCATCGAATGGCACCTCCTCAACCGGACCTTCGACGAGATCGCGGCCTGCGCCGCCAGGGAGGACAGGGCGCGGGCCATCGCGCTCCTGTCCCACGCCATCCCCGAGACCCGCAACGGCGCGACGACGCCGGCGGCCCCCGCCTCCCTTCCGGCCAAGAAAGCGGAAACGCCGCGCGGCTCGTGACGCGGCGGCGGCCAGGCCGGAGGCGCGGCCATGGGCTATCCCGCCCCCGCGCTTTCCAATATTGCTTCCCGTTCCCTGAACCGATGACGCCCGCCGATGAAACGCATCCTCGACCTCGCGCTCGTCCTCGCCGCCCTGCCGGCGGCGGTGCCGGTCGCGCTGCTGTGCATGGCGGCGATCCGGCTGACCTCGCCGGGGCCGGCGATCCTGTCGCAGACGCGGGTCGGCAGGCATGAGACGCCGTTCACCTGCTACAAGCTGCGCACCATGCATGCCGACACGCCCGACGCGCCCACCCACGAGACGCCGTCGCGCGCGGTGACGCCGCTCGGGCGGTGGCTCCGCCGCCTGAAGCTCGACGAGCTGCCGCAATTGTGGAACGTGCTGCGCGGAGACATGAGCCTCGTCGGCCCGCGCCCCTGCCTGCCCTCGCAGGCCGAGCTCGTCGCCGAGCGCCGCGCGCGCGGGCTCTACGCCCTTCGTCCCGGCATCACCGGCGTCGCGCAGGTGGCCGGGGTCGACATGTCCGACCCCAAGAGACTGGCGGCGCTCGACGCCACCTATCTCGCCTCGATGTCGGCGGCGACCGACCTGAGGCTGATTCTGGCAACGGTGTGGGGCGCGGGGCGCGGCGACCGCACTCGAGCCTGATCCTGCCGCGCCGCGACGAATTATCCTGCTCGCCATCGCCGCTTTCGTGCTATCGTCGCCACGTTCAAGGTGCCGTCCGCCAACCGCGGATGGATAATTGGGAAGCCGGTCGAAAGCCGGCACTGCCCCCGCAACGGTAGCGAAGCAAAGCCCCGGCATGCGCCACTGGGATCGTCCCGGGAAGGCGCCGGGGCGGTTCTCGAGAGAACGGCGTCGAAGTCCGGAAACCAGCCTCGAACTGTTTCAACCGGCTGGTCGCGGTGGGCGGTCACGGGATGAAGGCGTTGCGACGGGGCACGGCCCTCGTCTTGCGCATTTCCCCCGCGCCCCCGTCACGCCAGCCCTTTCGGGAAAGGGCCGCCCATGCGCCTCGACGACGAAATGCAGCACCGCCCGCGCGCACCGGAAGCGGAGGCGTGACGATGGCGACCTCGACGCAAGCGGCCGGCGCAACGGAACGACCAGCGGGCCAGTGGCCGTCGCCGCGCACACAGCCCGAGGACGTGTTCCTCGTCTGGCTGCTCGGCCTGCCCGAAGGAACCGATCCCGCCGAGGCGGCGCGGATCGAGATCGCCCGGATCGACGCCGCCGGGCTGGCGGACGGCAGGCTGCACCGCCTGCGCGCGCTGTTCGGCGCGCTCGCGCGGACCGGCGGCGCGCCGGCCTGAGCCGCCTGCCCTGCCGAAGCGATTGCGGCGAGCGCTTTGCCGCAGCCCCGGCCGGTTTTTCCGCGCCTCCCGCTCTGGTATGAAGACGCGGAGAGAGGTGACGCGTGTTTCGAAGGCGCAGAGGTCGGGCTTTTCTGCTGGCGCTGTCCGTCGCGCTGGTGTTCGCGCTGCAATCGTTCCTGCCCCAATGGGCGGCGGCCTTGCCTTCCGGCCCGGCGCTCGATCGGTTCGGCAATCCGCTCTGCCTCACCGATCCCGCCCATTCCACCGGCCATGCCGGCTTGCCGGACTGTTGCGCGCTCGGCTGCCTGCAGGGCCAGACGCCGCCCGCCCCTCCCCCGGAAGCGGCGGCTTTCCGCCCGCGGCCGATCCTCGCGGCGGCATTCCATGATCCGTCGCGCGCGGACGCGCGGACGGCGGCCTCGCGATACCGGCCCGGCTATCCCCGCGCGCCTCCCGTAACCGGCTGACACGCCGGCCCCGCGCTCCGGGGCCGCTCATCGGTCATTTACGGAAGGACCCCAGGATATGCCCAGGAACTTCATGCCCAGGAAATTTCTCACCCTCCTTGCGCTCGCCGTCGTCGCGCTGCCGGCCCATGCGGAAGGCGATGCCGTCGCCGGCAAGAAGGCATTCAGGAAATGCGCCGCCTGTCACACGGTGGAGACCGGCAACCGCGTCGGCCCCAACCTCGCCGGCATCGGCGGCCGCCCGGTGGCCTCGGTCGACGGCTTCCGCTACTCGCCGGCGATGAAGGACTTCGCGGCCGACGGGAAGGTCTGGGACGAGGCGCTGCTCGCGCAATACCTCGCCGCGCCGAAGACCATGGTCAAGGGAACCAGCATGGCCTTTGCCGGGATCAGGAAGGGCGAGGAGATCGCCGACCTGATCGCCTATCTGAAGGATCCCGCGTCGGCGCCGTGACGGCAGCCCGTCACTGTCCCGCGCCGGCCGCGGCGCGGGGCAGGTAGGTCTCGATCAGCGATACCATGTGCTCGTCGCGGGCCCTGGCGCTCTCGCCGCCCATGACCACGGCGACGACGCGCCGCCCGCCGCGCCCGGCCGAGGTGGCGAGGTTGAAACCCGAGGCGCGGATATAGCCTGTCTTCAGCCCGTCGACGCCGGGTATGCGGCCGAGCAGGCTGTTGTGGCCGCGCACGATCTTGCCGCCGAAGGCGAACTCGCGGTTGGCGAAATAATGATAGTGGTGGGGAAAGCGGTTGCGCAGCGCCATCGCCAGCACCGCCATGTCGCGCGCGGTGGTGCGCTGGCCGTCGTCCGGCAGGCCGGACGCGTTGCGGAACACCGTGCCCGTCATGCCGAGCTGGCGCGCCTTCAGCGTCATGCTGCGCGCGAAAGCTTCCTCGGAGCCTGCGAGGCGTTCGGCGACCGCCACCGCGACGTCATTGGCGGAGCGCACGGCAAGGGCGAGGACAGCCGAGCGGGCGTCGATGCTGCCGCCGCGCTTGATGCCCATCTTCGAGGGCGGCCGCGAGGCGGCGAAGGCGGAGACGGGAATCTCCTCGTCGAGCCGCACCCGGCCCTCGTCCAGCGCCTCGAACAGGAGGTAGAGCGTCATCATCTTGGTCAAGGAGGCGGGATAGCGCGGCGCGTTCGAGGCGCGCTCGTAGAGCACCCTGCCCGAACGGGCGTCGACGACGATGGCCGCGTATTTGTCCGAGATGAGCGGCGCGACCGCCGGCTCCATCACCGCCTGCGTGGTGCAGGCCGACAGCAGGCCGACAAGAAGGAGGAACGCCGCGAGGCGGCGAAGAAGAAGAGCCGGTGCGGCCCGGAATGCGTGCAACTTTCCCACCCGGCTGTAGCGAACGACAAGTCCCGAAGCAGGCGCGATGATGCCCGAGCCTTGTCCCGCCTGCAACCCTGCCGCGCAAGGGCGCGGACGGACGGACGGGGAGCGGCGGGGAGAATCGACCTGCCTCGCCTCCGTCCTTAGAGCATTTCGCGGCCGGGCGGAATCGCCGGCCGTGCCGAATATGGCGAGGGAGAGCCGGCCGGAGCCGGCCCGATCTCAGCAGGCCGAGAGGTGACGCACCGGCCGGCCGGGCACGAGGGCCTCGGCGGCGCGCATGATGCCCTCGGCGTCGATGCCGTAATGGCGGTAGAGATCGGCGATGGTGCCGGTCTGGCCGAAATGCTCGACGCCGAGCGAGCGGGTGCGGTGGCCGTGAACCGCCCCGAGCCAGGCGAGCGTCGCCGGATGGCCGTCGATGACGGTGACGAGGGCGCAATGCGGCGGCACCGCGGCGAGCAGGCGCTCGACATGGCTGCGGGCGTGGACGAGGCCCTGCTCGCGGGCGCGCTGCGCGGCGCTCCAGCCGGCATTGAGCCGGTCGGCCGAGGTGATGGCGAGGAGGCCGATGTCGCGCCGGTCCTCGCCGAGCAGGCCGACCGCCCTGATCGCCTCCGGCGCGACCGCGCCGGTATAGGCGACGACGATCTGCGCGTTGGGGCCGGGCCGGCGCATCCAGTAACCGCCATTGACGATGTCCTCGGCCAGCCGCTCGTCGATCGTGCGGCGCGGCTGCTCGAGGGAGCGCGTCGACAGCCGCAGATAGACCGAGCCGCCGACCGCGTCGCGCAGCCATGTTGTCTCGTCCGGCTCGGCGTCGCCGTCGCGCTGCATGTAGTCGAAGCCGAAGCGCAGGATAGTGGCCAGCTCGTCGACATAGGCCGGCTCGAAGCTGGCCAGCCCGTCCTGCGCGATGCCGATCAGCGGCGTGGCGATCGACTGGTGCGCGCCGCCCTCGGGCGCCAGCGTCACGCCGGAGGGCGTGGCGGCGAGGATGAAGCGCGCGTCCTGGTAGCAGGCATAGTTGAGCGCATCGAGGCCGCGCTCGATGAACGGGTCGTAGAGCGTGCCGACGGGAAGCAGCCGCTCGCCGAAAGTGGTGTGCGACAGGCCGAGCGCCGACAGCATGAGGAACAGGTTCATCTCGGCGATGCCGAGCTCCATGTGCTGGCCCTCGGGCGAGAAATTCCAGGTGAAGGTCGAGGGAATGCGCTCGGCCTTGAAGAGGTCGGCCATCTTCTCTCGCGCGAACAGGCCGCGCCGGTTGACCCACGCGCCGAGATTGGTCGACACGGTGACGTCGGGCGAGGTGGTGACGACGCGGGCAGCAAACGGGCCGTCCTGCTTGGCGATGCCGTGCATCAGGAGGCCGAATCCCTGCTGGGTCGACATCTCCGGACCGATCTCGATGTCGAGCCGATCCGGAACAGCGACGGCGGGCGCGTGCTTGCGGCGACGGCCCCGCGCGTTGAACGGCGCGGCCGCCACGAAGCGGCGCAGCGCCTCGGCGTCCTTCAGCCCCTCATAGGGCTCCCACTCGTGCCCGGCGCGGACGCCGAGCGCCTCGCGCAGCGCCTCGACCTGCGCCGGGGTCATCAGCCCGGCATGGTTGTCCTTGTGGCCGGCGAGCGGCAGGCCGTAGCCCTTGATCGTGTAGGCGATGAAGCAGACGGGGCGGTCGTGCCGGCGCGCGGCCTCGAAGGCTTCGATGAGCGAGGGCAGGTCGTGGCCCGCGAGGTTGGCCATCAGTTCGGCGAGCTCGGCGTCGCTGCGCGCCTCGATCAGCCGGCTGACGTCGCCCTGGTCGCCGATGTCGTCCATCAGCCGCTTGCGCCAGGCGGCGCCGCCCTGAAAGGTCAGGGCCGAATAGAGCTGGTTCGGGCACTCGTCGATCCAGCGGCGCAGCGCCTCGCCGCCGGGCTCGGCGAAGGCGGCTTGCTGCAGCGCGCCGTGCTTCAGGATCACCACGTCCCAGCCGAAATTGCGGAAGATCGCCTCGAAGCGTTCCCACAGCCCCTCGCGCACCACGGCGTCGAGGCTCTGGCGGTTGTAGTCGACGACCCACCAGGTGTTGCGCAGGCCGTGCTTCCAGCCTTCGAGCAGCGCCTCGAAGATGTTGCCCTCGTCCATCTCGGCGTCGCCGAGCAGCGCAACCATCTTGCCCTCCGGCTCCTTGCCGCCCGGCCCCTTGGCGAGGTCCTTGGCGCGCAGGTAGTCCTGCGTCAGCGAAGAGAACAGCGTCTGGGCGACACCGAGGCCGACCGAGCCGGTCGAGAAATCGACGTCGTCGCCGTCCTTGGTGCGCGAAGGATAGGACTGGGCGCCCTTGTAGCCGCGGAAATTCTCCAGCTTCTCGCGCGTCTGGTTGCCGAACAGATACTGGATGGCATGGAAGATCGGGCTGGCATGCGGCTTGACCGCGACGCGGTCCTCGGGCCGCAGCGCCGCGAAATAGAGCGCGGTCATGATGGTGGAGAGCGAGGCCGACGAAGCCTGATGGCCGCCCACCTTCAGGCCGTCCTCGTTGGGGCGGATGTGGTTGGCGTTGTGGATCATCCATGTCGAGAGCCAGCGCACCTTGCGCTCGAGCTGCGTCAGGGCGGGAATGCGTGCGTCGCTCATGTCAGGCGGATCTCCATAATCCCCCCAGTCTAGCGCGGCGGGAGCCGCGAAACTCACCAAATTCGATTGCCTTTCGGCCAGCCAATGGCGATAAACGCCAATCATAGACCGTATGAGAGTGGAAATCGCCATCCATGGACAATTTCGACGCCATCGACCTCAGGATCATCGCCACTGTCCAGAACGACGGGCGCATCTCGATCAACGATCTGGCGGACAAGGTCGGCCTGTCGCCGTCACCCTGCGCGCGGCGGCTGCGCATCCTCGAGGAGAAGGGCGTGATCAAGGGCTATACGGCGATGATCGACCAGACGAAGGTCGGCCTGCCGGTCAGCGCCTTCGCCTCGATCAAGCTGGAGCGCCAGCGCGAGGAAGACCTCGACCGCTTCGCGAAGGCCGTGGCCGGCTGGCCGGAAGTGGTCGACTGCTACCTGATGACCGGGCAGCGCGATTACCTGATGCGCATCGTCGTCAGGGACCTTCACGCCTACGAGGCGTTCATCAAGTCGAAGCTGACGCGGCTGGAAGGGATCGCCTCGATCGAGACCTCCTTCGCGCTCGATCAGGTCAAGCGGGCCGAGGTGCTGCCGATCATCGGCTGAAGGCCGGAAACGCGGCCCAAAAAAAAGAAAAAGGCCGGGGGGAGGATATCCCGGCCTTTTCCATTTGGAGACCGGCGGGAGGAGGATGCCGGTCTTTTCAAGCCTCGGTTTGGTGGGAGGAGGATACCGCCCCGAGACTATCTCTTCAGGTCGATTCAGGCGACCTTGAGTTCCTTGACGCTCTTCTCGAACACGTCCTTCAGGGGCTTCGAAACCTCTTCGGCGGCCTTGGTGGAGGCGGCCTGAAGGTCCTTCGCCTGCTCGACGGCGGTCTCGAAGGCCTTGCGCACGAAAGCGGTCTGCAGCTCGATAACCTCGGACAGCGACTTGGCGCCGACCAGGGCCTCGAGATGGGCGAAGCCGGCCTCGGCGTTGGCGCGGGCGGCAGCGATCGACTTCAGCGAAATCTCGTCGCCAGCGGACTTGACGGTCTCGAAGGTCGACTCGAGCGCCTTCTGGGCGTTCTCGGCGCCGGTCTTGATCTTGGCATAGGCTTCCTTCGACTGCTCGACGCCCTTCTCGGCGAAGGCGCGGAGCTGGTCGGTCGCCTTCTCGGCGTCGAAGGTCGGGAATTCGGCGGTCTTGGCGGTCTTGGTCATGGTGCGTTTCCTTAGGCTGGGGGTTCAACCGCGTCCTCGACTACGGTCGCAGCTTGCAGTGTGTGAAGCCTATATAGCGCGTCTTTTTGTGCATTGCAACAAAATTGTTGCGGCGCGTCATTTTGTGCCTGTGATTAACCCCGCGATTAACCAAGGCGCAAGATTCGCCGGGGCACACTGGCCGCCATTGTGGACGCGGACCCGCCCCGGCTTTATTAATAATGGGTTAATTCAAGCAGGCGCCCAAAGCAGGTTTCAGGTCCACTCATGGCTTCCGGCCGTTATTCGTTCATCGACATCGCCGTTCTGGACAAGGTGCGCGAGCGCTTTGCGGCCGGCGACGCGCTGGCGCTGCTTTCCATCGACCTTAACGAGATCATCTGGGCCAACGGCCCGGGCGCGGCATTGTTCGGCCATGCGGACGTCGAATCGGTGATGGGCGCCTCGCCCGGGCTCGGCTTCGTCGCCCGGCGGCAGATCGCGGCCGTGCCGGGCTTTCCGCGCATGGAGCGCGACCGCGCGGTAACGGTGCGGCTGGCCCGCGGCGCGACCAGCCGCGCGATGGCGTTCGACGTCGGGGCCGCGACCCTGCCGGACGGCGTTCCCGCGGTGCTCGTCGCCCTGCCCGCGGCCGGGACGGGCCGGCCGGCCGGCGACATCGTCGCCGGGTTCGAGGAAGCCGGCTATTTTGCCGCGCTGATCGACGGCGACGGCGCCGTGCTCGCCGGATCGGACAGCTTCCCCGACCTCGGGATCGCGCCGGAGACGCTCGCCGCGCTGGTCGCCGAGGTGGCGCGCGAAAGCGACCGGCTGGTCAAGCGGCTGGTGCCGGCGGGCGACAGGGTCATTCCGGCCGGCATTGCCCGGCTGACCGACTCGCCGGCGCTGCACCTCCTGATCGGCGTCGACGAGCCGGTCGAGACGTCGCTGGCCGAAACGTCCCCGGATGCCGCCCGACCGGAAAACGAGGCGGCGCAGATCGACGCGCCCGCCATGCGGCCGGCACCGTCCGACGCCGACCTGCCGGAGCGCGTAGGCGAGAATGGCGGTCCGTCTTCCGCCGGTGCGCCGGACGGGGAGGCGAAGGCGCCTTCGCGCCCCGCAGCCGGCGATTCCGACGACTGGTATTTCGACAATTCCGGCGCGTCGTCGCCCTCCCCGGAAGCGCGGGAGGAGGCGCGGCCTTCCCTGCCGCTCACCCGGCCCAACCTCGCCGCCGGTCCCGTGCGGTTCGCCTGGCGCACCGACGCCAGGGGTGCGTTCAGCGCTGTCTCGCCGGAGTTCGCCGCCGCGGTCGGATCGCAGGCCGCCGACATCATCGGCCGCCCGTTCCGCGAGGTCGCGGCGCGCTTCGGCCTCGATCCCGACGACGAGATCGCCAGCCTGCTCGACCGGCGCGATACGTGGTCGGGGCGCACCGTCCTGTGGCCGGTCGCCGGCACCGACCTCGTCGCCCCGGTCGATCTCGCCGCCCTGCCCGTCTACAACCGCGACCGCGTGTTCGAGGGGTTCCGCGGCTTCGGCGTCACCCGCATGGACGACGCCCGGCCCGACCCGCAGGCGCGCGGCCTCCATCTCGCGGACGACGAGGCCGAAGAAACGCCTGCCGCCGCGCCGGCCGAGACGCCCGCCGACACGGAGGAGGAGCCGGACGACACCCCGCACGAGGTCGATCCCTTCCGCAGCGAAGTGCCGGTGATCTCGATCAGCGAAAGGCTGAACCGGCGCGTCAGCGACAAGATCATCCGCCTCGCCGAGCACCGCCCGCCGCAACCCGAGCCGCAGCCGGCGGCGCGCCAGCTTTCGCCCGGCGAGCGCAACGCCTTCGAGGAAATCCGCGAGCGCCTGCGCCGCGAGACGGCGGCCGCGGCGGAAGAAGCCGAACAGACGAAGGAAACGCAGGCCGGCGACGAGACTGCTGAGGCGCATACTCCGCAGGCGGGCGACGAGGCCCCGCAGCCCCCGCAGGTCGAAGAGGACGCCTCCCCCGCCGCCGACGATTTCGCCCCGCCCATCACGGCAGATGCATCGCAGGACGATGCGCTCCCTGAGCCCGTTGCCGAGGACGACGACAACCTCGACACCGAGGCGACGGCAGAAAGCGAGGAAGACGACGAGACCGTCGCCGCGGAGCCGGATGCATGGACGGGGCAGGATGCGGACGACGAGGACGACGCCGGCCTGCCGTCCACCTTCGGGGCGGAGCGCCGCCCGAGCGTCGATCCCGAGCTGATCGCCGGCTTGCCGCTGCCGCTGCTTGTCCATGCCGGGGACGAGCTCTATTTCGCCAACCGCGAATTCCTCGCGCTGACCGGCTATTCGAGCCTCGACCAGATCCGCAAGGAAGGCGGCCTCGACCGGCTGTTCGTCGAGGACGAGACGCCGGCCGAAGCGGGCGGGCGCAAGCTGCGCCTGCGCACGCTGGGCGGCGAGACGTTCCCCGTCGACGCGCACCTGCAATCGATCGGCTGGGAGGACGGGACGGCGCTGCTCCTGGCCCTCAACCGCGCCGACCTCGCCGCGCCGCAGGCGCCGAGCGCCGCCCCGGCGGCGGCCGACGACGAGGTCAGGGTGCTGGAGCGGCACCTCGCCGAGCTGCGCACCATCATCGACACCGCCACCGACGGCGTGGTGCTGATCGCGCCGGACGGGACGATCCGCAACATCAGCCGGCCGGCCGAGGCGCTGTTCGGCTTCGACAGCGCGAGGGTCGAGGGCAAGCCCTTCGCCACGCTGTTCGCCATCGAGAGCCAGAAATCGGCGCGCGACTATCTCGCCGGGCTCGCCGACAACGGCGTCGCCAGCGTGCTCAACGACGGGCGCGAGGTGATCGGCCGCGAGGCGGAAGGCCGCTTCATCCCGCTGTTCATGACCATCGGCCGCCTGCCGGAGGACAGCGGCTATTGCGCGGTGGTGCGCGACATCACCCAGTTCAAGCGGGCCGAGGAGGAGCTGACGCAGGCGCGGGCGCAGGCCGAGCGCGCCTCCTCGCAGAAGACGGAGTTCCTCGCCCGCGTCAGCCACGAGATCCGCACGCCGCTCAACGCCATCATCGGCTTTTCCGAGCTGATGATCGACGAGAAGTTCGGCCCGATCGGCCCGGACCGCTACCGCGACTACTTGCGCGACATCAACCGCTCGGGCAACCACGTGCTCGACCTCGTCAACGACCTGCTCGACATCTCGAAGATCGAGGCCGGCGAGCAGGAGATGAACTACGAGGCGGTGTCGCTGAACGAGGCGCTGTCGGAGGCGATCGCGATGATGCAGCCGCAGGCCAACCGCGAGCGCGTCATCATCCGCTCCTCGCTCGCCTCGCGCCTGCCCGACGTGGTGGCCGACCTGCGCAGCGTGCGCCAGATCGCGCTGAACCTTCTGTCGAACGCCATCCGCTACACGCAGGCGGGCGGGCAGGTCATCGTCTCCACCGCCTACGAGCCGTCCGGCGACGTCACGGTCCGGGTGCGCGACACCGGCATCGGCATGACGCTGGCCGAGATCGACCAGGCGCTGAAGCCGTTCAAGCAGATCAACGCGCTGAAGCGCGGCCGCAACGACGGCACCGGCCTCGGCCTGCCGCTGACCAAGGCGATGGTCGAGGCCAACCGGGCGCGCTTCGCCATCAACTCGACGCCGGGCGAGGGAACGCTGGTCGAGATCGTCTTCCCCTCGACGCGGGTGCTGGCGGAATAGGCCGGGTCAGCTCCGGCCACGCCCCTCGTAGCGCAGGATCAGGCCTACGAAGAAGCTGGAGAAGACGACGATCATCAGCGCGTAGGGCGCGGCTTCCGCCATCATCCCTTCCGAGGTGCGGCTGAACACGGCCATCGACAGCGTCGTGTGGCCGGTGGGCGAGAGCAGGAAGGTGATCGGCAGCTCCTTGACCACGCTGATGAACACCAGGAGCCCCGCCGCCACCATCGGCCGGCGCATCAGCGGGAAGGTCGCGCGCATGAAGGCGCGGCCCGGCCCGCAGCCGAGCGAGCGCGAGACCTCCTCCAGCCGGGGACCGATCTGGTAGAGCCGGCTGCGCAGCGGCCCCATGGCGAGCGCGAGGAACGTCATCGCATAGGCGAAGACCAGCAGCGCCAGCGTCTGGTAGAGAAAGGGCGCGGCGTTGAGGGCGAAGAACACCATCGAAAGCGCGAAGGCGAGCGGCGGCACGGCGTAGCCGACATAGACCAGCCGGTCGACGAGCGAGGCGAGCGGCGAGGGAAAGCGCACGGTGAGATAGACCACGGGCAGCGCCAGCCCCGTCGCCAGCAGCGCGGCGGGAATCGCGGTCAGCGCGGTGCGCTCGAAGGCGCGCAGCACCTCGGCCATGTCGACGACGGCGAGGCTCTGCGCCATCCAGTAGGCCAGCACCACCAGCGGCAGGCCGAGGGACGCGGCATAGACGAGCGCGAGGAACGCGAAGGCCAGCGGCCGGAACCGGCCGAGCGGCGCGAGCGCCGGCGGCCGCGCCGTTCCCTTGCCGATGCGGGCGTAGCGCCCGCGCCGCAGCCGCGCCTCGATCAGGATGAACGAGAGCGTCACCGCGATCAGCATCAGCGACAGCCAGGCGGCGTAGACGCGGTCGAACGCGGCGGCGTACTGCGTGTAGATGGCGTAGGAGAAGACCTCGTAGCGCATCAGGGCGATGACGCCGAAATCGCCCAGCACGTAAAGGCCGATCACCAGCCAGCCGGCGAGCAGCGCCGGCGCCAGATGCGGCAGCGTCACGGTGCGGAAGGTGTTCCAAGGCGAGCGGCCGAGGCAGCGCGCGCTTTCCTCGAGGCTGGGGTCGAGGCCGAGGAGCGAGGCGCGCAGGTTGAGGAAGAGATAGGGGAAGGTGTAGAGCGACAGGGCCAGCGCCGACCCCCAAAGCCCCTCCGGCCGCGGCAGGCGGATGCCGAAAAGCTGGTTGGCGAAGCCGTAATAGCCGGACAGCCCGATCAGCGCATAGGCCATGACGTAGCCCGGCACCGCCAGCGGCAGCACGCCGAGAACCGAATGCAGCGCCTTGAAGCGCAGGTCCGAGCGCGTCACCAGCCAGGCGAGCGGCAGCGCGATCGCGGTGACGATGACGAGGACGCAGGCGGTCAGCGCCAGCGTGTTGAGGAGCAGCGTCAGGTTGCGCCAGCGGAAGACCACCTCGGCCAGCGTCGCGGCGTCGGCGTCGAAGGCGCGCGCCACCAGATAGGCGAGCGGCAAAAGCATGCCCGCCCCGACGACGAGCGCCGGGGCGATGAGGAAAAGCGAGGGTCGCCGCGCCGGCGACGCCCCCATGGCGGAAGCAGCAGCGATCAGAGCAGGCCGACCTGGCGCAGCAGCTCGAGCGTGCCTTCAAGGTCGGAGATCTGGTCGATGTCGACATTGGGGCTGATCTCCTGCAGTTCCTCGAACGGCTCGAGCGTCGGGTTGGCGATCAGGCCCGGGATCACCGGATACTCGTTGCCCTGCGTGGTGATGTACTGCTGGGCCGCCGGCGACAGCAGGTAGTCGATGAACTTGCGGGCGTTGTCCTGATTGTCGCTCGCGGCGACGATGCCGGCGCCGGCCACGTTGAGCAGGTTGCCGATGTCACCGGCGCCGAAATGCGTCTGCGCCACCGGATACTTGTCGTCGCGGGCGATGTAGCGGCCGAGATAGTAGTTGTTGACCAGGCCGAAATCGACCTCGCCATTGGCGATGGCCTCGATCTGGGAGCCGTTGTTGCGGTAAGCCTTGGCGTCGTTGGCGATCATGCCCTCGAGCCACGCCTTGGCCGCATCCTCGCCATGGGTGACGCGGAAGGCGGTGACGAAAGCCTGGAACGAGCCGTTGGTCGGGGCCCAGGCGACGCGACCCTTGTACTTCTCGCCGGTCAGGTCGTTGATCGAGGCCGGCAGGTCGGCCTCCTGGACGCGCTCGGTCGAATAGACCAGCGTGCGGGAGCGGCCGCTGGTCGGCGCCCACTTGTTGTTGACGTTGCGGAACTCGGTGGAGACGCCATCGTTCACCTCGGCCGGAAGGACGGCGAAGAGAGGCGCGATCGCGCCGAGCGCGCCGCCGTCCTGCGCCCAGAACACGTCGGCCGGCGACTGCGCGCCCTCTTCCGTGAGCAGCGTGGCGAGCTCGGACGTGCCGGCGTAGCGGACATTGACCTTGATGCCGGATTCCTTCTCGAACTGGGCGATCACCGGGCCGACCAGCGACTCGCCCCGCCCGGAATAGACGGTCAATTCATTGGCGTGCGCCATCACGGGCAAGGCCATGGCGAGTGCGACGCATCCTGCCAGAAACTTCTTCATCGTCGATGCTCCCTGTCTGCAACGAGGTTAAAGGAAAACGCGCGCTGCACCGGCGGGCGCAGCACGTATCCCCCATTAGGCATCGCTACGATACCTGAATTTTAAATTCAAGTTATTACGGAACGTGGGCCGGGCGTTTTCCGACGCGGCCAAAGAAAAAGCGCCCCGAAGGGCGCTGAAAAAATAAAGAAACGGCTGCTACACAGGGGCTTGAGCGAATCTGTCTCCTCGGGGGCGTGCGGAACGAAGTCTGCGCTCAAGTTACGCACGACTATCGCGGCCGGACCTTAACGAAGCCTTACCGCGCTCGTTAGAAATTTACGCTTTCGAAGGCTCCGTCCGATCGAGGTAAATTTCGCGGTTACGATCCATTAACCCTGCCCCTGTCCTTCCCGTCAGTCGCGCAGCGCCGCGAGGTCGCGGTAGAGGTCGAGCGCCTCGGGATTGACCAGCGCCTCCTTGTTCTTGATCGCGCGGCCGTGGATCACGTCGCGCACGGCCAGCTCGGTGATCTTGCCGGACTTGGTGCGCGGGATGTCGGCGACGGCGACGATCCTCGCCGGGACATGGCGCGGGCTGGCGCCCGTCCTGATCTTCGTCCTGATCTTCTTCTCCAGCGCCTCGTCGAGCGCGACGCCCTCCGCGAGGCGGACGAACAGGACGACGCGCACGTCGCCGTCCCATTCCTGGCCGATGCAGATCGCCTCGAGGATCTCCTCCATCTGCTCGACCTGATTGTAGATCTCGGCCGTGCCGATGCGCACGCCGCCGGGGTTGAGCGTGGCGTCGGAACGGCCGTGGATGACCATGCCGCCATGTTCGGTCCATTCGGCGAAGTCGCCATGGCACCAGATGTTGTCGAAGCGCTCGAAATAGGCGGCGCGGTACTTGGCGCCGTCGGCATCGTTCCAGAACATCAGCGGCATCGACGGGAAGGCGCGGGTGCAGACCAGCTCGCCCTTCTCGCCCTTCACCGGCCGGCCCTCGTCGTCGAAGACGTCGACCGCCATGCCGAGGCCGGCCCCCTGTATCTCGCCGACATAGACCGGCTTCGTCGGCACGCCGAGCACGAAGCAGGAGACGATGTCGGTGCCGCCCGAGATCGAGGCGAGGTGCACGTCCTCCTTGAGGCCGTCATAGACGAAGCGGAAGTTTTCCGGCGCGAGCGGCGAGCCGGTCGAGGAGATGACCCTGACCGCCGAGAGGTCGTGGGTGTCGACCGGCCTCAGGCCAGACTTGCGCACGGCGTCGATGAACTTCGCCGAGGTGCCGAAATAGGTCATCTTCTCGTCGCGGGCGTAGTCGAAGATGACGTTGCCATCCGGGTGGAAGGGCGAGCCGTCGTAGAGCAGCAGGGTCGCGCCGGAGGCCAGCCCGGTCATCAGCCAGTTCCACATCATCCAGCCGCAGGTGGTGAAGTAGAAGAACCGGTCGCCGTCCTCGATGCCGGCGTGGAGGCGGTGCTCCTTGATGTGCTGGAGAAGCGTGCCGCCCGCCGAATGGACGATGCATTTGGGAATGCCGGTCGTGCCCGAGGAGTAGAGGATATAGAGCGGGTGATCGAAGGGCAGGCGCTCGAAGGCGAGCGGCGCGGCCTCGAACGACGCAAGCGCGACGGACAACGCCTCGGCCCTGTCGATCCCGGCCGCCGCCGCCTCGGCGTTGCCAAGATAGTCGACGATCAACGCGGCGCGGACCGAGGGCATCTTCGCCATCACCGCCGCGATCTTGCCGGCGACGTCGATGCGCTTGCCGGCATACCAGTAGCCGTCGGGGGCGATGAACAGCACCGGTTCGATCTGGCCGAAGCGGTCGAGCACGCCCTGCTCGCCGAAATCGGGCGAGCACGACGACCAGATCGCGCCGAGCGAGGCCGCCGCCAGCATCGCCGCCGTCGTTTCCGGCATGTTCGGCATCATCGCCGCGATGCGGTCGCCCGCCTTGACGCCGTGGGCGCGGAAGAGCTGCTGCATGCGCGAGACGAGGGCGCGCAACTCGTCCCATGACAGCCGGCGTTCCACCTTGTCCTCGCCGCGGAAGACGATGGCCTCGCCCGGGCCGGACTTCTTCAGGAGGTTCTCGGCGAAGTTCAGCCGCGCGTCGGGGAAGAAGCGCGCGCCGGGCATCCTGTCGCCATTTTCCAGCACATGCGCACCGCGCTCGCCGACGACGCCGCCCCAGTCCCAGACCAGCGACCAGAACGCCTCGCGGTCCCCGACCGACCAGGCGTGGAGCGCGTCGAAATCCGCGATCGGCCTGCCCGACTGGCGGGCCGCGGCCTCGATGAAGGCGGTGAGCGGCGCTGCCGCGATCCTCTCGGCGGACGGCGTCCACAGCGGCGTGTTCTCGGTCATGCGACTTCTCCGGCAAAACTCATGCGCAACCGGCTTAAACATCGCGCGCGCGGACAAGGCAAGCCAGCGAAAATACGATCCCTTTGTTGGAAACCGCCATGGCCGGGCCATAAAAGCTTGAAATGGCGATAGCGCGCGTATTGGTTAGCAAACGGGTGCGGTGCTTCGGCAGCCGCGAGATGGCGAGGCTGCATGCGAATCGTATCGGTGAAGAAAGGCCTGGCGGCAGTGGCGGCGCTCGTCCTGCTCGGCCTTTTCGCGCTCGCCGCGCTGCCATGGATCGCCTCGACCCAGATCGTGCGCGACCGCATCGCCTATGAATTGGGACTGTGGAGCGGCTATCGCGTCTCGCTCGGCGCAGCCCCGGTGCTCGACGTGTGGCCGGGCTTCAAGGCGACGCTGGAGAACGTCGCCTTCCACGACTGGGCCGACGACTGGAACGACAGCAGCCGGCCGGCCGTGCTGGAGGCGGAGCGGGTCGAGGTCGCGCTCTCCCCGCTCGCGGCCCTGCGCGGCAACATCGTCTTTTCCGGCATGTCGGTCCACCGGCCGCTGCTGCGCCTTTCCGTGCCGGGCTCGGTGGTCGACCTGCCGGCCTCGCCCGGCGGCGGCAGGATGCTGCGCGCGGTCGAGGCCGCGCGCGCGGTGGTGGCGGAGAACCCCGCCAGGCCCGATACCAACGCGCTTCCCGACACGCCGTTCGGCACGGTCGAGTTCTTCGACGGACGCGTGGCCGACGCCAATGGCGACCTCGTCACCAGCCTGCGCGGCCGCGTCGTCTGGCCCTCGCTCAACCGCAGCGCGCGGGTGGTGGCGACCGGCATCTGGCGCGGCGAGAACGTCGCCGTCGAGGCGTCCGCCGCCGCGCCGCTGCTGCTGATGGCCGGCGGCAGCAGCAACGTCAACCTGTCGCTCAAATCCGCGCTGGTCGAAGCCGGCTTCGAGGGCAGCGCCAACCTTTCCGGCGACGGCCATTTCGACGGGCCGGCCAAGCTCGCCTCGCCCTCGATCCGCCGCATGCTCGAATGGTCGCGCACCCAGATTTCGGCCGGCGCGGCCATCGGCGCGATGTCGCTCGCCAGCCGCATCCAGGGCAACGCCAAGCGGCTGCAGCTCGACGAGACGACGCTGACGCTCGGCGGCAACACCGGGCGCGGCATGCTCGACCTCTCCTTCGCCGAGGCGGTGCCGGCCATCGCCGGCACGCTCGCCTTCGACAAGCTCGACCTGCGCTCCTTCCTCATGGCTTTCACGCCGTCGGCGCCGGGCGCGGGCAGCATCCACGACCGGATCGACACCACCTTTTCCGAACAGCTCTCGCTCGACCTCAGGCTATCCTCGGCGGCCGCGACGTTCGGCGGGCTGGCCCTGACCGATGTCGCCGCATCGACGCAGATCCGCGGCCCGCTGGCCGCCTTCGACATTTCCGACGCCACCGCCTTCGGCGGCGAGGTGCAGGCGGGCCTGCGCGTCGAGGGCGCGGGCGAGGAGAAGACCGTCGAGGTGCGGCTCGTCGCCGACAATGTCGACGCGCTGGCGCTGGCCAAGGCGGCGGGCGCGGAACGCCTCCTGCCGCAGGGCCGCGCCGCGATCTCGGTCACGCTCCGGGGCACCGGCCGCGACTGGAACGCGGCGCTGGGGCAGGCCGAGGGCTCGGTGACGGCCACGCTCGGGCAAGGCACGCTCGGCGGCTTCGACGTCGCCAAATTCAGGACGCTGTGGCAGGCCGGCGGCTTCTTCCCGCTGTCGGAGGTGGCCGGCGGGACGCTGCCGCTGCGCGGCTTCGACTTCAAGGCGCGGATCGTCAACGGCATCGCGCGGATCGAGAAGGCGGACGCGGCGATCGACCAGCAGACCGTCCTGTCGATGGCGGGGATCGTCCATTATATCGGCCGGGGGCTCGCGCTGTCGGGCTATTTCGCGCCCGTGCAGCCGGACGGCGTCCGGGGCGAGGCCGAGACGCCTTTCTTCCTCGGCGGATCGTGGGACGCGCCTTTCGTCTCCCCCGCCCCGGCCGATTAAAGCGCAGCGGAGCCCGGTTCGGCGGCGTCATGCGGCTGGATGCGGCGCGGGGCGAGGCCGCTGCGCGCCAGCGCCTCCTCGATGGCGCGCGAATGGCTCTCGCCGCGCGTCTCGACGGTGACATCGATGGTCACGCCCTTGGCCGGCACGTCGAGGAACAGCCGGCTGTGGCTCACCTCGAGAATGTTCGCGCCCTCGGCGCCGAGCAGGCCCGCCACCTTGCCGAGCAGCCCCGGCCGGTCGCTGGTGGTCAGCCGGAAGGAGACGATGCGGCCGTCGCGCTCCAGTTCGCGCAGCATGATGGCGGCGAGCAGGCGCGTGTCGATGTTGCCGCCGGACGCCACCAGCCCGACCTTGCGCCCGGCATAGCGGCCGGGCTCCTTCAGAAGCGCCGCCAGCCCGGCGGCCCCGGCGCCCTCGGCCAGCGTGTGGTGGAGGCTCGCATAGGCGTTGACGGCCCGCTCGATCAGCGCCTCGTCGACCGCGACGATGTCACCGACGAGGCGGCGGATGATCGGCAAGGTGAGCGCGCCGACCGTCTTGACGGCGATGCCTTCGGCCAGCGTCGGGCCGCCGACCGGCCTGTCCTTTCCGTCCAGCGCGTTGAGGAAGGAGGGGTAGAGCGCGGCCTCGACGCCGACCAGCTCGATATCGGGCCGCATCGCCCGTGCAGCGACCGCGTTGCCGGCCATCAGCCCGCCGCCGCCGACGGGGATGACCAGCACATCGAGGTCGGGCGCGTCGGCCAGCATCTCCAGCGCCACCGTGCCCTGCCCGGCCATGATCGCCGGATCGTCATAGGGATGGATGAGCGCCAGTCGCTCGGCGGCGGCGATGGCGCGCGCCTCCTCGGCGGATTCGTAGAGCGTCTCGCCGTGCAGCACCACGCGCGCGCCCTGCGCCCTTGTGTTCTCGACCTTCACCAGCGGGGTGGTCTCGGGCATGACGATGGTGGCGGGGATGCCGAAGCGCCGCGCGTGATAGGCGACGGCCTGCGCGTGGTTGCCGGCCGACATGGCGATCACGCCGGACCGGCGCTCGCCCTCGCCGAGCGACTTGAGCTTGTTGACCGCGCCGCGCTCCTTGAACGAGGCGGTAGCCTGCATGTTCTCGTGCTTGACGAGGATCTCGGCGCCGGTCAGCTCGGACAGGCGCGGCGCGGGAACCAGCGGCGTGCGCAGCACGTGCCCGACGATGCGTCCGGCGGCCGCCTCGACGTCGTGCGGCGTGATCGCGGCCGGCTCGCTCATGATGCCTCCCTCTGCGCGGCCCGGATTCCGCGCCTGCTCGCCCTCAGCCTAGTCGAGTCCGCCGCCCGCTTCCAGCCTCGGCGGGGCGGCGGCTCACGAGCCGTAGATCGGGAAGGCCTCGCACAGCGCGCGAACTTCGGCCCGCACCTGCGCCTCGACCGCCGCGTCGCCCTCGGGATTTTGCGCCAGGGCGTCGAGGACCCGCAGGATCATCACCCCGACCGTCTCGAACTCGGCGGTGCCGAAGCCGCGGGTCGTGCCGGCCGAGCTGCCGAGCCGGACGCCGGAGGTGACGAACGGCTTTTCCGGGTCGTTGGGGATGGCGTTCTTGTTGCAGGTCAGGCCCGCGCGCTCGAGCGCGATCTCGGCGACCTTGCCGGTGACGCCCTTGGGGCGCAAATCGACGAGGACCATGTGGCTGTCGGTGCCGCCCGAGACGATCCCGAGCCCGCCCGCCTTCAGCACCTTTGCCAGCGCCTGCGCGTTGGCGACGACCCGGCCGGCATAATCCCTGAACTCGGGCCGCAGCGCCTCGCCGAAGGCCACGGCCTTGGCGGCGACGACATGCATCAGCGGCCCGCCCTGGTTGCCCGGGAACACGGCTGAGTTGAGCTTCTTCGCCAGCGCCTCGTCATTGGTGAGGATGAAGCCGCCGCGCGGGCCGCGCAGGGTCTTGTGCGTGGTCGAGGTGGTGACATGGGCGTGCGGCACCGGGTTGGGATAATGCCCGCCGGCGACCAGCCCGGCATAATGGGCCATGTCGACCATCAGATACGCGCCGACCTCGTCGGCGATCCGGCGGAAGCCGGCGAAGTCGATCCTGCGCGGATAGGCCGAGGCGCCGGCGACGATCAGCTTCGGCCTGGTCTCCAGCGCCTTCTCGCGCACCTTCTCCATGTCGATCAGGTGGGTCTCGGCGTCGACCTCGTAGGAAACGACGTCGAACCACTTGCCGGACATCGTCACCGGCGAGCCGTGGGTCAGGTGGCCGCCATGGGCCAGCGACAGGCCCATGATCCGGTCGCCCGGCTGGAGCAGCGCCAGGAACACCGCCTGGTTGGCCTGCGCGCCCGAATGCGGCTGCACATTGGCGAACTCCGCCCCGAACAGCGTCTTCAGCCGCTCGATGGCCAGCGCCTCGACCTTGTCGACGAACTCGCAGCCGCCATAGTAGCGCTTGCCGGGATAGCCTTCGGCATATTTGTTGGTCAGCACCGAGCCCTGCGCGGCGAGCACGTCGGCGGAGACGATGTTCTCCGAGGCGATCAGTTCGATCTGGGTCTTCTGGCGGTCGAGCTCCTCTGCGATGGCGGAGGCGACGGCGGCGTCGGAAACAGAGGCGGAGGGCAGGCGGTCGAGCATGGGGGGTGTCCTCTCGGAAATCAGGCCGGTTTGGCGGCAAGTTCCTTGCAGCCGGTCTCGAGCAGATGGGCGACGTGGTCGGCGAAGCTGTTCCACACATCCATGCGGAAGCGGTCCCCGGCGTCGCGCCACAGGACCACGGTCGCCCCGTCGAACAGCGTGCGGCGGCCTTCGCCGGCCGGGATGGTGGCGATGTCGCGCGGGCAGCCGAGGGTGAGCAGCTCCGCCGCCCGCGGCCCCTCGATCAGGAGCGTGACCTCGCGCCCGGAAATGTCGACGAGGCTGTGCGGGTTCTCGCCATAGATTGCGGCGCAGGCGCTGGCCAGCCCGGCCACCGCGCCGGCCGGGGCAAGGATCGTCCACTCGTCGGGACCGAGGCGGATGGCCTCGACCGTGCCGGACGCGGCGCGCAGGCCGATCCGGTCGGGCAGCGTCAGGCCGAGCGCCTTGCCGAGCGCGGCGATGCCGGCGGCGCGGGCGCGCAGCGACAGCCGCCCCTCGCCTGGAAGGACGCTGACGCGGGCGGCGCGCGTCTCGATGACGAGGCCGGGCGTCAGGGAGGAAATCCGTGTGCTCATCGTCGCCTCCGGGTCAGATCTTCAGGCGGGCGTTTTCGGGATCGACGAAGACGGTCCCGGTGATCGTGGCGACAATGGTGCGGCCGGGCATCGGGATATGGACGGTCTCGCCCATCCGCCCGTGGCCGCCCTCGACCAGCGCCAGCGCGATCGGCCGGCCAAGCGCGTCAGAGCGATAGGAGGAGGTGACATGCCCGACCATCGTCATCGGCACCGGCTGCTTCGGGTCGAAGACGATCTGCGCCCCCTCCTCCAGCTTCGAGCCGTCCTCGGTCAGAAGCCCGACGAGATGCCGGCGTCCCTCGGCCGCGAGATCGGGGCGCGCGAGGCCGCGCTTGCCGACGAAGTCGGGCTTGTTCTTGCCCACGGCCCAACCCATGCCCGCATCGTAGGGCGTCACCGTGCCGTCGGTGTCCTGGCTGACGATGATATAGCCCTTCTCGGCGCGCAGGACGTGCATGGTCTCGGTCCCGTAGGCGGTGATGCCGTATTCCCGGCCCGCCTCCCACAGAATCTCCCACAGCCTGCGGCCGAGCGGCGCCGGCACGTTGACCTCGAAACCGATCTCGCCGGTGAAGCTGACGCGGAACAGGCGCGCCGGCATGCCGGCGACCGTGCATTCGACGCACGACATGTGCGGGAAGGCCTCCTCGGCAAGCTCGACGCCCTCGACCAGCGGCGCGAGCAGCTTCGCCGCGTTCGGGCCGTTGAGCGCTATCGTGGACCACTGCTCGGTGGTCGAGGCCAGCCATACGTCGAGGTCCGGCCATTCGGTCTGGAGGTAGTCCTCCATCATGTTGAGGACGCGCGCCGCGCCGCCGGTGGTGGTGGTGACGTGGAAGCGGTCTTCGCCCATGCGGCCGATGACGCCGTCGTCGCAGATGTAGCCGTCGTCGCCGAGCAGCAGGCCGTAGCGGCAGCGCCCGATGCCAAGCTTGGTCCACGGATTGGTGTACATGCGATTCATGAACTCGACCGCGTCGGGGCCGACGACCTCGATCTTGCCGAGCGTCGAGGCGTCGAAGATGCCGAGGCTTTCCCGCACCGCCCGGCACTCGCGCGAGACGGCGGCGTCCATGTCCTCGCCCGGCCTCGGGAAATACCATGCCCTGCGCCATTGCCCGACCGGCTCGAACGCCGCGCCATGGGCTGCAGCCCATTCGTCGATCCGCGTCTTGCGCGTGACTTCGAAATGGCCGCCGCGATGATAGCCGGCGAAGGTGCCGAAGGTGGTCGGGGTGTAGGGCGGGCGGAAGGTGGTGAGGCCGACCTGCGGCGCCGGCTTGCCGAGCGCGTCGGCGGCGATGTTCAAACCGTTGACGTTCGACATCTTGCCCTGGTCGGTCGCCATGCCGTTGGTGGTGTAGCGCTTGACATGCTCGATGGAGCGCATGCCCTCGCGCACGGCGAGGCGCAGATCCTTGGCGGTGACGTCGTTCTGGTAGTCGACGAAGGCCTTGGCCCTGCCGGGGTTTCGATCGGTGGGCAGCTCGGTGTGCGAGACGCCGCTGCCGGCGCGATCGTGCTCCACCGCATGGCTTGCCGGCGCACTGGCCTGGCCGAGCGCGGCGGCGACTTCCGCGCCGCGCTCCACCCCGTCCTTGAGCGCCGCCTCGACGCCCCACAGGCCGCGCCCCGCCCCGGCGATCACGCAATCCTCGTTCGTCCGCGCCGGAAGGAAGGTGGTGCGCTCGTCGTCCCATGCGAGCTTGCCTTGCGTGTGCGAGAACAGATGCAGCGACGGCGTCCAGCCGCCCGACATCAGCACCGCGTCACAGCGAATCGACCGCCCCGCGCCGACGGAGCCATGGTTGACCGGGTTGACCCGGACCGAGGCGACGCGCAGCCGCCCGGAGGTCGCCGTCACGGTGTGCGACAAGAGGACCGGGATGCCGAGCGCGCGGGCCTCACCCGCCAGCACCTCGCGGATAGTCGCGCGGGTGTCGACGATCGCCTGAACCTGCGCGCCGGCCTTGTGGAGGTCGAAGGCCGCGTACCAGGCGCTGTCGTGGCTGGTGACGATCACCGGCCGGTCGCCGACGCGGACGCCGTAGCGATTCAGGTAGGTCTGCGCCGCGCCGGCCAGCATGACGCCCGGCCGGTCGTTGCCGTGGAACACCAGCGGCTTTTCCAGCGCGCCCTGCGCCAGCACCACCCGGCGCGCCCGCACCCGCCACAGCCGCTCGCGCGGCGTGTCGGCGGGAAGGGTTTCCAGATGATCGGTCAGCCGCTCGGCAAGGCCGATCATGTTCTGGTGGTAGTAGGCGATGGCCGTGGTGCGGGTCATGATCGTGACGCCGAGGGCCTTCAGCGCCGCGAGCTCGTCCGCCAGCCAGTCCCATGCCGGGCGGCCGTCGATATGAAGCTGCGGCTCGGAGAGGAGCGTGCCGCCGGCCTCGGCGTTCTCGTCGACGACAACGACCTTCAGCCCGTCGACGGCTGCCGCGCGCGCCGCGGCGAGGCCGGCGGGACCCGCTCCCACCACCAGCACGTCGCAATGGAGATAGCGCGAGGCGTAGGTGTCGGGATCCTTCTCGCGGGGCGAGACGCCGAGGCCGGCGGCGGCGCGGATGAAGGGCTCGTAGACCTTGTTCCAAAAACTCTTCGGCCACATGAAGGTCTTGTAGTAGAAGCCGGCCGAGAACAGCATGTAGGCGGCGTCGTTGATCGCGCCGACGTCGAATTTCAGGCTCGGATAGCGGTTCTGCGAGGTGGCCTCGAGCCCGTTCCAGATTTCCTGCATCGTCGCGCGGGTGTTGGGCTCGAACCGGCCGGGCCCCCGGCGGGTGCCGATCAGCGCGTTGGGCTCCTCCGAGCCGGCCGAGACGGGGCCGCGCGGCCGGTGATACTTGAACGAGCGGCCCATCAGGTGGACGCCGTTGGCGAGGAGCGCCGAGGCGACCGTGTCGCCCGCCGCGCCGCGCCAGGTCACGCCGTCGAAGGCGAAGGAGACGGGGCGCGCGGTGTCGACCCGGCCGCGGCCGGGAACGCGATAGCGGCTCATTTCGGTGTCTCCGTCAGGGTCGCGAGGTCGGGCCGCGCCTCGCCGGCCTTGTAGGTGGTCAGGAAGCGGTCGCTGACCGTGTCGCGCACGGCGTTGAAGTAGCGGCCGCAGCCGTGGAAGTGCCGCCAGCGCTCGTAATGCGGGCCCTTGACGTTGTCGCGGATGAACAGGAACGCCTCCCATTCCTCGTCGGTCTGGGACGAGGGATCGGTGGCGCGCGCGACATGCGCCTGTCCGGCATAGGTGAATTCCGCCTCGGGCAGGGTCTCGTCGCAATAGGGGCAGCGGATCAGGAGCATGGCGGGGTGTCCTCAGTGCGCCACGGCGGCGGCGGCGGCCTCGTCGATCAGACGGCCGGTGCGGAAGCGCTCCAGCGTGAAGGGCGCGTTGATCGGGTGAGGCTCGTCCCTTGCGATGGTATGGGCGAAGGTGTGGGCCGCGCCGGGCGTCGCCTTGAAGCCGCCGGTGCCCCAGCCGCAATTGACGTAGAGGCCGGCGACCGGCGTCTTGCCGAGGATCGCCGAGCGGTCCGGCGTCACGTCGACGATGCCGCCCCATTTGCGCAGCATGCGCATGCGGTTGAAGATCGGGAAGATCTCGACGATGGCGGCGATGGTGTGTTCGATCAGCGGCAGCCCGCCGCGCTGCGAATAGGACGTGTACTGGTCGGTGCCCGAGCCGATCACCAGCTCGCCCTTGTCGGACTGGCTGATATAGGCATGGACCGCGTTCGACATCACCACACACGGGAAGATCGGCTTGACCGGCTCCGAGACCAGCGCCTGAAGCGGATAGCTCTCCAGCGGCAGCCTGACGCCGGCGCTTTCCATGACGACCGAGGTGTGGCCGGCGGCGGAGACCGCGACCTTCTTCGCCCTGATGAAGCCCCGCGCCGTCTCGACGCCGGCGACCGAACCGTCGGCGTTGCGGCGGATCGCCGTCACCGGGCAGTTCTGGATGATGTCGACGCCGCGCGCGGCAGCGGCCCGTGCATAGCCCCAGGCGACGGCGTCGTGGCGCGCGGTGCCGGCGCGCTCCTGCAAGGCCGCGCCCACCACCGGGTAGCGCGCAGTGGATGAGATATCGAGCGGCGGGCAGTATGCCTTGGCCTCTTCCCTGGTCAGCCAGCGGTTGTCGACGCCGTTCAGCCGGTTGGCGTGGATGTGGCGCTTGAAGCTCTGCACGTCGTGGACGGTGTGGGCCAGCATCATGACGCCGCGCCGTGAATACATGACGTTGTAGTTCAGCTCCTGCGAGAGGTTCTCCCACAGATCGACCGCGTGGTCGTAGAGCCGCGCGCTCTCGTCATAGAGGTAGTTGGAGCGGATGATGGTGGTGTTGCGCCCGGTGTTGCCGCCGCCGAGCCAGCCCTTGTCGATGACGGCGACATTGGTGATGCCGTGCTCCTTGGCCAGATAATAGGCCGCGCCGAGGCCGTGGCCGCCGGCGCCGACGACGACCACATCGTATTCGGCCTTCGGCTCGCTGTCGGGCCACTGCTCCGTCCAGTGCTTGTGCCCTGTCAGGGCGTTCCTCAGGAGGGAGAAGGCGTTGAATCGCGTCATGTCACGGACCGCCGGCTGGTGTGATGGACTGGCCGGGGACACTAGCCGCGATGACGCGCCGTCATCTGGAAGGTTTGCGTCAAAGGAAATGCAGGATTGCGTCACGCGGCCGGAAGCCATGCAACCAGCGGGGGCTGGACATCGGCCGGCTGCCGCTGGAAAATCCACGACACCCGCCTTGAAGGAATGCGCCATGCCCGCACCGGGGTCGCCTTCGCACAAACGCCTGCGCATCGGCTTCCTGCTCGCCGACCGCTTCACCCTGTCGGCCTTCGCCAGCTTCGTCGACGTCCTGCGCCTCGCCGCCGACGAGGCCGACAAGTCGCGGCCGATCCGCTGCGAGTGGTCGGTGCTGTCGCACGACCACGCGGCGATCCGCTCGAGCTGCGGCGTGCGGGTGCAGCCGGACACGTGGCTGCGCGACGCGGGGACGTACGATTATCTGGTGGTCGTCGGCGGGCTGATCGGCGACCGCAGCGCGATCAGCGCCGAGGCGGTCGCCTATCTGCGGTCGGCCGCGGCCAAGAACGTCCCGCTGATCGCGCTGTGCACCGGCGTCTTCATCCTCCAGGAGGCGGGGCTGCTGCAAGGCTACCGCTGCTGCGTCAGCTGGTTCCACCATCAGGACTTCGTCGACCGCTTCGAGACCGAGACGCCGATCTCGGACCAGATATTCGTCGTCGACCGCGACCGGATGACCTGCTCCGGCGGCCACGGCGCGGCGCATCTGGCGGCCTTTCTCGTCCAGCGCCATATCGGCCAGGCCGCGGCGATCAAGAGCCTCAACATCATGATGATCGAGAACGCGCTGAGCGGCGAGCGCCCGCAGCCCGGCCAGCGTTTCGCCCGGCATATCGACGATCCGCTGGTGAAGCGCGCGGTGCTGCGCATGCAGCAGAACATCGAGATACCGAAGACCGTGGACGAGCTGGCGGCCGAGCTGACGGTGGGGCGCAGGACGCTCGAGCGCCGCTTCCAGGCGGACCTCGCCCGGTCGCCGCAGAAGACCTATCTCGAGATCAGGCTGGACACCGCGATGTCGAGGCTGCGCGCGACGGGGGATTCGATCAGCGCCATCGCGCTCGCCTGCGGCTTCTGCGACGCCTCCCATCTCGTGCGCACCATGCGGGCCGAACGGGGCGTGACGCCGGCCCGATACCGCAACGCGCAGCGTGGCCAGACCGGCCTTGCGGCGGATGATGGCGCCTGATCGGTCAGGGCGCCGGCCGGCGGATTTTCCGCAGCAGCCGTGCCGTCATCAGGACAGCGGCGGCGGCGAGGCCGATCGCCAGACCCCACCAGATGCCGATGCCGCCCCAGCCGGCGGGGAAGGCGAGCCCGTAGCCGACCGGGACGCCGATGGCCCAGTAGCTCAGGAGCGCGATCACCATCGGCGCGCGCGCCTCCTTCAGCCCGCGCAGCGCGCCGCTCGACAGGGCCTGCACGCCATCGACGATCTGGAAGATGCCGGCGACGGCGAGGAACGACACGGCGATCGGGATCACCGGGGCCGAGGCCCCGGCCTCCATGTCGAGATAAAGCGCGATCAGCGCGCGCGGCACGGTGAGGAACACCGCAGCGGAGAGGCAGGCGATGGCGAGGCCGAGGCCGAGCGAGGTCATCGCCGCCCGCGACACGTCGGAATGGTTGCCGGCGCCGTAGGCATGGCCGACCCGGATCGTGGTCGCGGCCGAAAGGCCGAGCGGGATCATGAAGGCGACGCCGCTCAGTTGCAGGGCGATGCCGTGGGCGGCGAGCTCCATCGGGCCGATCACGCCCATCATGAAGGAGGTTGCGGTGAACAGCGCGACCTCGGCGACGACCGTCGTGCCCATCGGCCAGCCCAGCCGGAAGACCTCGGCGATGGCCGGCATGTCGGGCCTGAAGAAGCGGACGAAGATTTCCTGCCGGCGCAGCACGCGATGGCGCGAGATATGGACGACGAGGAACAGCGCGACGCAGCAGGTTGCGATGAGGGTCGCCAGCCCCGAGCCTTGCATGCCCAGCGCCGGCAGACCCGCGCCGCCGAACACCAGCACGACGTTGAGCCCGGCATTGATCGCGACGCCGACGACCAGGGCGATCACCACGATGCCCGGCCGGCCGAGCGCGCCGAGGAAGGAGCGCAGGACGATGATGGCGAGCTGCGGGAACAGCGACCATTTCAGCGTGCCGATATAGGCGGCGGCCAGCGCCGAAATGCGCGGGTCCTGCCCGAGGGCGCGAAAGATCGCCTCGGCGTTCCACAGCGGCACCATCATCAGGAGCCCGTAGGCGAAGCTGATCCACAGGCCCATGCGCACGAAGCGCCGCCCGCCGCGCGGGTCGTTCGAGCCGATGGCGTTGGCGACCAGCGGCATGACCGCGAAGCCGAAGCCCGAGCCGAACATCCACAGGACGAAGAAGAACTGCCAGCCGAGCACGGACGCGGCCAGTTCCTCCGGCCCGACACGGCCGAGGACCACCGTGTTGGTGACGTTGAGCGCCATCTGTGCCAGCTGCGCGGCGATCAGCGGCAGGCCGAGAAGGACCGTCTCCCTGAAATGGGTCGTCCAGGGCGAGGCGACCTCGCTCGCCGCCATGACCTCGGAAGATCGATTCGATCCGTTCACGTTCTCACCAGACTGGATTGATCCGGGTGGATGGGTTCAGCGGGACCCGCCGCGGGAAGGCTCTGCCACGGATCGCCGCCGAAGGCGAGCCTTCCGGCCCGGTGCCGCATCGCTACCCGGCCGGTGGCATCATCGACAGGATTTTCTCGTGGAGCGGCCTCGGGATGGCGATGCCCCGGCTTTCGGAGAGGGCCCGCGCGGCGTGGCGGCGCGCGCCGGGCAGCCGCGCGCCCTGCCGCTCGATGCGGGAAAAGAGGTCCTCGGCGGCGTCCTGCGCGGCCTCGTCCTTGCCGAGGGCCGTGCCGACGAGGGCGGGATCGAAGGCGATGATCAGCTCGCCATGACAGGGCGCGGCCTTCGCCCCGCCGTCGAACGTCGCCGATTGCCGGCTGGTGCGGTCGGCGATGAAGGGGCCGGCGAGCAGCTCGATCATCGTCGCCAGCGCCGAGCCCTTGTGGCCGCCGAAGGGCAGCATCGCACCGGCGAGCACCGCGGCGGGGTCGGTGCTCGGGCGGCCCTCCGCGTCGAGGCCCCAGCCCGGCGGCAGCGCGCGCCCTTCCTGACGATGGAGCGCGATGTCGGCGCGCGCGGCGGCGCTGGTGGCGAAGTCGAAGACATAGGGCGGACGGCCCCGGCGCGGCCACGAGAAGGCGATGGGATTGGTGCCGAGCGCGCCGGCGGTTCCTCCGGCCGGGGCCACCCAGTCATGGGTCGGATTCATGGAGAGGCCGGCGAGGCCGTGGGCGGCGATCTCCTCGACCAGCGGCCACAGCGCCGTCGAATGAAAGCCGTTGTTGACCGCGAGCACGGCGACGCCGAGCCGGCGCGCGCCGGTGACCAGCAGCGGCAATCCGCGCTCCGCCGCGAGGATGGAGAAGCCGTAGTCGGCATCGAGCCGGGTGACGGCCGGCGTCAACGCCTGCGGAACAGGATCGGCATCGCGGTTGAAGGCGGGATGCGCCATCGTCTCCACCGTTCCCGGCAGGCGCTGGAGCCCGTGCGAGCGGCAGCCATCGCGCTCGGCCTTGCACAGCGCGCCGGCAAGCGCATGCGCCTGAGCCTGCGAAAGCCCGTGCGCGGTCAGGAAGCCGCAGGCGAGGTCGAACAGCTCCTGCCAGGACAGGATGATCTCGTCCCGGTCGTCGCGCGCCGTCATCGTCATGCCTCGTCGTGTCTTCATCGCGCGGGTGATAGCCCTCCCGCGCGACGTCCGCTACCCCTTGGCGCTACCCCTGCCCTCCGGCAAGGTCGAGCGGATGGACGACCGGCGCGCCGTCGACCTCGGTGAAGAAGGCGCTGACGCCGTAGACGTCGCGCAGGCGCTGCGGGGTCAGCACGGCGGCGGGTGGCCCGTCGGCGACGATGCGCCCCTGCGCGATGAGCACGAGGCGCGAGCACCAGCGCGCGGCAAGGCCGAGATCGTGCAGCGAGGCGACGACGCCGCGCCCCGAGGCGGCCAGCTCGCCGAACAGCCGCATCAGCCCGATCTGGTGCGCGGGGTCGAGGCCGGCGGTCGGCTCGTCGGCGAGCAGCAGCGGCGTGTCCTGCGCCAGCGCCCGCGCCGTCAGCACCCGCGCCTTCTCGCCGCCGGAAAGCTCGGTGGCGATGCGGCCGCGGAAGGCGGCGACGTCCATGCGCCGCATCGCCTCCTCGACGATCTCGCGGTCGCGCGCGCCGGGCGCGGCGAAGCCCGGCCGGTGCGGGGCGCGCCCGAGCGCCACCACCGTCTCCACCGGCACCGCCCAGGCGATCTCGCGCTCCTGCGCGAGGTAGGCGACGCGCCTCGCCCGCTCGCGCGCCCGCAGCGCCGTGGTGTCCGTCCCGCCGACCAGCACCGTGCCGGCATGGGGCAGGAATCCGAGCACCGTGCGCAGCAGCGTCGACTTGCCCGCGCCGTTCGGGCCGATCAGGCCGACGAACTCGCCGGCCGCCACCGACACGTCGAGGCCGTCCAGCACCGGCTTGCCGCCGAGCCGGACCGAAAGGCCGGAGATCGAAAGCAGGGTCATGCCAGCCTCCGTCGGGCGCGGAACACCAGCCACAGGAAGAACGGCGCGCCGACGATGGCCGTCAGCACGCCGAGCTTCAGGTCGCGCGACGGCGCGATGAGGCGCACCAGAATGTCGGCCGCGAGCACGACGCAGGCGCCGCCGAGCGCGCTGGCGAGCAGCAGCCGCGACGGGCGCGCCCCGACCAGAGGGCGCAGGATGTGCGGCACGACCAGCCCGACGAAGCCGATGGCCCCCGACACCGCCGTTCCCGCGCCGACGCAGGCGGCCGTGCCGAACACGGCGAGGAACTGCACCCGGCGCATGTCCACCCCCATGCTGGCCGCGGTTTCGGGGCCGAGCGTCAGCGCGTCGAGCGCACGGCCGAGCGAGGCGAGCATGGCCCAGCCGACGAGGATGAACGGGCCGGCCAGCCACACATGCGTCATCGAGCGGTCGGTGAGCGAGCCGAGCATCCAGAACATGATCTCCAGCGCCGCGAACGGGTTGGGCGAGAGGTTCAACGCCAGCGAGGTCATCGCCCCGGCGAAGCTCGACACCGCGATGCCGGCGAGGATGATGATCAGCGAATTGCCGCGCCCGCCCGCCAGCGCCTGGATGACGACGACCGCGAGCACGGCCCCCGCCAGCGCCGACAGGGGCAGCGCCAGCATGAAGGCGGCGGCGAGGCCGGTATAGATGGCCAGCACCGCGCCGAGCGAGGCCATGGCGCTGATGCCGAGCAGGCCCGGCTCGGCCAGCGGGTTGCGCAGATAGCCCTGCAGCACCGCGCCCGACAGGCCGAGCGTCGCGCCGATCATCAGCCCGAGCAGGGCGCGCGGCAGCCTGATCTCGCGCATGATGAGGCCGATCTCGCCCGCCTCTCCTCCAAACAGCGCCGCGATGCTGTCGCCGAAGGCGATCGCCGCCGGGCCGACGGTCAGCGACAGGAGGAACAGGAGAAACGTGAGCGCGGCGAGCGCCACGATCAGCAGGCGGTAGCGCGCCGTCTCGCTCATGGCCGCTCCCCACCTTGCGCCGCTGCCCGTTGCAGCACGAAGGCGGCTTCGAGCGTGAACGGCGCGCCGCAGATCATGTTGGGCACCGGCACCGCGACCGGCTGGCTCTGCGCCTCCAGCGCGGCGAAGGCAGGGTGGACGAAGTTCTCCTGCGCCAGCGCCGGCGCGCCGTAGTCGCGGAAGCTCGTCGCCACCATGTCCGGCCGCGCCACGATCAGCATCTCCAGCGGCACCCGGCCGCTGCCGGTGATGCCCATCTCCTCGGCGACGTTGACGAGGCCGGCCGCGTGGAAGATCTCATTGGCGAGCGTGCCCTTTCCGGTGGTGTAGCTGTTGGCGTCGTAGAGCGCGATCTTGCGGCCGGAGGGCGGCTCGGCGGCGAGCGCGGCGAGGCCGGCATCGAGCTCGGCCACCAGCGCGGCCGCGCGCCCCTGCCGGTCGAGCAGCGCGCCCACCCGCAGGATGTTCTCGCGCACGTCGTCGAACGAGCGGGCCGGCGCGAATTCCTCGACCGTTATCCCGAGCGTGCGCAGCAGGCCGACGGTGGCGCGCGAGGAGAAGGTGCCGGCGAGGACGAGGTCCGGCTTCATCAGGAATATCTCCTCGGCCAGCGCGTGGTTGACCGCGTAGGCTTGCGCTTGCGTCGTCATCGTCGAGGAGTTGGGATCGCGCGCCAGCGCCGAGACGGCGTGGAGCTGGCCCTCGCCGGCGATCAGCATGGCGAGCTGGTCGGTGCAGACGTTGATCGAGACGACGCGTGCCGGCGCGGCTTGCGCCGGCACGGGCATGGCGAGCCACAGGCACGCCGCGAAGAGGGCGGGCAGCCGTCCCGCGCGTATCGGATGAGTGCGCTTCATTAGAAGGTCCGCGAGAAGCTCAGATTGATGGTCCTGCCCATGGCGTTGTAGTAGTAGATGCGCTCATATCGCTTGTCGAACAGGTTTTCGACCGACAGCTTGAGCTCGGACTGCGCGTCGAGGCGATAGATGCCGGTGACGTCGACCGTGGTGTAGGCCGGCATGGTCATCGGCGCGTTGCTGACCGTTGCGGACCGCTTGCCGACATGGAAGACGCCGGCCTTCAGCCAGAGCTTTTCCGTCGCCTGGAAATCGACCTCGAGGGACGCGCGAAAGCGGTCCTGATAGTCGACATAGCGGCCCGTCTCCTCGTTGATGGGCCGGCGCAGGTCGAGCGTCGCCCGCGCGCCCCAGCGCGCGCCGAAACGATGGTCGAGCGATGCCTCGAGGCCCGTGACCGTGACGCGGGCGATGTTGTCCGGGAACATCGGCAAGGCCGGGTAGTTCTCCCGGTTCCACTCGATCTGGTCCTTGATCCGGTTGCGGTAGACGCTGACGTCGAGGCTGGTTTGCGCGGTCGGGCGCCAGTTCAGGCCGGCCTCCAGCGACCGGGAGCGCTCGGGCCGGAGATCGGGATTGCCCTCGCCGATGCCGGGGGTGGAATAATAGAGGTCGTTGAAGCTCGGCGCGCGGAAGCCCGTGGCGTAGGAGGCGCGCACGGTCAGCTCCGGCAGCAGCGCGTAGCTTGCGCCGACATTCCAGGTCGTCGCCTCGCCGAACTGCTCGTTGTAGTCGAAGCGCAGCCCCGAATCGACGACGAGGTCGCCATATTCGAGCGAGTACTGGCCGAAGGCGGCGACGAGGTCGCGCCGCTTCAGCGCGTAGTTGCCCGTCGGGTCGATCTGCTCGCGATAGGCCTCGACGCCGACATTGAGCACATGGTCGACCATGTCGGTCGCGAAGGAGGCTTCCGTGAGCGCCAGCACGCCGAAGCGGGCGGAATCGAACACGGCCTCGACATTCGTACCCTTGCGGAAGTTGGTAGTGTTGTCGACGCCGCCCGTCACCTCCAGCGTCGTCTTCCAGTCGTCCGTGTGATCCAGCCTGACGCCGATCTTGCCGGTCAGCGTGTCGGTCTCGGTCTCGTTGGGCTGGGCGAGGCTGTTGTGGTCGTATTGGGTGCGGGCGCGCGCGACGAGGCCGCTGGAATAGATGCGGCCCCAGTCGTAGTCCTTCGACAGCGAATAGTGGAAAGAACCCCGCGCGAAGCCGTCGTCGTCGGGCTCGTGGCTTCGCAGCAGGGGCGTGGTGAACTCGTAGCCGCGCGTGCCGAACAGACTGCCGCCGAACGAATAGTCCCAGCCGCCCGCGCTGCGCCCGGCCGTGTCGAGCGCCAGCCTGCCGCCCCACGGATGCATGACCCCGGCCGTTACCGTGGTGCACGCCTCCGCGCCGTTGGCGCAGGCCCCGCCGCGGTCGGTGATGATGTTGATGATGCCGCCGATGGCGTCGGCGCCGTACTGCGCCGAATGCGGCCCCCGCGCGATCTCGACGCGCTCGATCGATTCGAGCGGGATGTTGAACAGCGACACCGAGCCGTTGGTGGCCGAGCTGATGCGCACGCCGTTCACCAGGATGAGGGTCTGCGAGGGCTTGGCGCCGCGCATGCCGGTGCCGCCCGACGCGCCGATGCCGCCGTTCAGGCTGACCGACACGCCGACATGGGTCTTCAGCAGCGAGGCGAGATCGACGGCGGCGGAACGCTCGATCTCCTCGCGCGCGATGACCGTCACCGACGAGGTGGTGCGCTCGAGCGACGAGGCACGGCGCAGCGGCGTCGTCACCGTGATCGTGTCGAGAACGGTGACGCCGCCGGCGTCGGGCAGACCCTGGGCCTGCGCCACGACAGGCAGGACGAGCGCGCATGCGCCCGCTGCGACTATGGTTCTGATCATCCTGATCCCCCTGCATCGGGCGGGCCCGATCAGGGCACGCCGCAATTCGACATCAGCCGCTGGCTGGTAGGACGACAGGCTGGAGAGAAAGGCTCCACCCTCAGGCCGTTCCGGCGCGCGGCAACACGACTTTCCGTGTCACCGCGACGGACGACCGCGCCTGGCCAACACCCCGTGGCCCGGCATGGGTGACTGGAAAAGGCAGGTCTCCTGACTTCCGCGTCGTCGCTTTCCTCCGCCTTCCCGGCCTCGGGCCAGTGGCGTCATGGAAGAAAGCTCGGCGGTTACAGTTGCGGGGGCAGTCCGGCTTCGGCCTTGCGGCCAACCGTGTTCCCTTTTCATCCGTGAACGGAACCGTTTCCGAAAACACGGAAACCATTTACCACATAAAATGTCAATTCCGCCTGCTCTCCGGCGGGCGGGTTCTTTCCGCCGCAAGCCCGTTCCTGTGGAAAGCGGCGGGCGAAACCGTGCACCCAGGCGGATGCCGGAGCCGGCACGCTCCCCTGCCCCCGCATCGGCGCGGCAGGAAAGCGCGTAGACTTCGCCGCCGCCGCCCGACCGACCACCGATTCGCAGAAGAGTTCGCGCCGATGTTCGTCCTGCTCGCCTGCCTCGCGCTCCTTGCCGAAGCCGCGATCGGCTATCCCGACCGCCTGTTCCGCGCCATCGGCCATCCCGTCACCTGGATCGGCCGGCTGATCGCCTTCCTCGACGGCAGGCTGAACGATCCCGCCTTCCCCGCCGCGCGACGCAGGGCCGGCGGCGTCCTCACGGTGGCAGTCCTCGTCCTTGCCGCAGGCATTCCGGCATGGGGCGTCCAGACCGCGCTCGGCGGCGGCGTCGGGCTTGCCGCCACGGCACTCATCGCCTCGTCGCTGTTCGCCCAGCGAAGCCTCGGCGCGCATGTCGGCGCAGTGGCGTCGGCGCTCGAAGCGCACGGGCTGGACGCGGGGCGCGTCGCCGTGTCGCGGATCGTCGGCCGCGACCCGCAGGCACTCGACGAGGCGGCGGTGTGCCGCGCGGCGATCGAGAGCCTGGCGGAGAATTTTTCCGACGGCGTCGTCGCCCCGGCCTTCTGGCTAGCGGCCGGCGGCCTGCCGGGTTGCGCCGCCTACAAGGCGATCAACACCGCCGACAGCATGATCGGCCATCGCACGCCGCGTCACGAGGCGTTCGGCTGGGCCGCCGCCCGGCTCGACGACCTCGTCAACTTGCCGGCCTCGCGGCTGACCGCGCTGCTCGTGGTCGCCGCCTGCCCGCTGGTGCGCGGCGCCTCGGCCGGGGACGCGTGGCGCGCCGTGCGGCGCGACGCGCGCCGCCACCGCTCGCCCAATGCCGGCTGGCCGGAAGCGGCGATGGCCGGGGCGCTGGGCTTGGCCCTCGCCGGGCCGCGCGCCTATGGCGGCGTCATGGTCGAGGACGGCTACATGGGCGAAGGCGGGCGGCGCGAGGCGACGCCGGCCGACATCCGCCGCGCGCTCGCGCTCTACCGCGCGGCCGACGCGCTGCTGATCGCGCTTCTCGGCGGCGCGGCGCTGCTTCTCATCTGGCGAGGCTGAGCATCTCGTCGAGCGCCAGATGCGCTTCCAGATGGGCGGCGAACGCGTCGAGCGTGTCCTCGACCTGCCGCTCGTAGTCGAGGCCGGCCGCCTGCCCGCCCAGCCGCGCCAGCCACGCCGCGCGCTGGGCGTCGTCGGTGAACAGGCCATGGAGATAGGTTCCCGCCACCCTGCCGTCCGGCGCGGTCGCGCCTTCCGGCCTGCCGCCGTCGAGGACCGCGAAAGGCCGGGCGCTGTCCGGCCCCTCCGTCACGCCCATATGCATCTCGTAGCCGCAGAGCGGCACGCCATCGGCGCTGTGGCCGCCCACCGCGCGCAACGTCTTCTCGCCAGACAGCACGGTTGTCACGTCGAGCAGGCCGAGGCCGTCGGCGGCGCTCGCCTCGCCCTCGATGCCGTTAGGATCGGCGACCGTGCGGCCGAGCATCTGGTAGCCGCCGCACAGGCCGAGCACATGGCCGCCGCGCCGCAGATGGGCGGCGATGTCGATGTCGAACCCGGCCGCGCGCAGGACGGCGAGATCGGACAGCGTCGCCTTCGAGCCGAGCAGCAGTACCAGATCCGCGTCGCCCGGGAGGGCGGAGCCCGGCCAGACGCGCACCAGCTCGACATCCGGCTCCGCGTCCAGCGGGTCGAGGTCGTCGAAATTCGACACGTGCGGCAGGATGGGAACCGCGATGCGCACGCGCCCGCCGGACGCGCGCGCGCCGTCCTTGCGCGTGAGGCCGAGCGCGTCCTCTGCCGGCAGCTTGCGCGCGTCGGGGAAGTGCGGCACGAGGCCGAAGGCCGGCCAGCCGGTGCGGCGGGCGATCTCCACCATGCCGCCCTCGAACAGCGCCGGATCGCCGCGGAAGCGGTTGACGACGAAGCCGACGATCATCGCCGCGTCGGCGGGGTCGATGACGGCGCGGGTGCCGACGAGGCTGGCGATGACGCCGCCGCGGTCGATGTCGCCGATCAGCACCACCGGCACGCCGGCGGCGCGGGCGAAGCCCATATTGGCGATGTCGCCGGCGCGCAGGTTGATCTCGGCCGGGCTGCCGGCGCCCTCGACCAGCACGATGTCGGCCTCGGCGCGCAGCCTGCCGAAGCCGTCGAGCACATGGGCCATGAGCTGCTGCTTGACGTGCTGGTAGCGGGCGGCGTCGGCGTTGGCGAACACCCTGCCCTGCACCACGATCTGCGCGCCGACGTCGCTCTGCGGCTTGAGCAGCACGGGGTTCATGTGGACGCTGGGCGGCACGCGCGCGGCCAGCGCCTGAAGCGCCTGGGCGCGGCCGATCTCGCCGCCCTCGGCGGTCACGGCGGCGTTGTTCGACATGTTCTGCGGCTTGAAGGGCAGCACCTTGAGCCCGCGCAGGGTGAGCGCGCGGGCGAGCCCGGCGACGATGAGCGACTTGCCCACGTCCGAGCCGGTGCCCTGGAACATCAGCGCCCGGGCGGCCATCAGAACTCGACGCCGGCCTGCGCCTTCACCCCGGCGGCGAAATGGTGCTTGACCAGCCCCATCTCGGTGACGAGGTCGGCGGCCTCGACCAAGGCCGGCTTCGCGTTGCGGCCCGTCACCACCACGTGCAGGTCCTCGCGCCGCGCCGCCAGCGCCGCCACCACGGCGTCGAGGTCGAGATAGTCGTAGCGGAGGGCGATGTTCAGCTCGTCGAGGACGACCAGCCCGAAGGCGGGATCGGCCATCATGGCGAGCGCCTTGTCCCAGGCACGGCCGGCGGCGGCGATGTCGCGCGCCAGATCCTGCGTCTCCCAGGTGAAGCCCTCGCCCATCGAATGCCACTCGACAAGGTCGCCGAAGGCTTCGAGCGCGGCCTTCTCGCCGGTGTGGCGCGCGCCCTTGATGAACTGGACGATTCCGACGCGCCTTCCGTGGCCGAGCATGCGCAGCGCCAGCCCGAAGGCCGCCGTCGACTTGCCCTTGCCTGGCCCGGTGTTGACGATCAGCAGCCCCTTCTCGATGGTCTTCTGCGCCACCTCGGCGTCCTGGACTTGCTTGCGCCGCACCATCTTCGCCTTGTGGCGCCCGGCCGCTTCGGGCGTGACGTCCTTCATGTCGAGCCATCCTCGCTTGTTGCCGGGGCCAAAAACGCGCCGACAATAGACCAAAGCGATGCGCTCGCAAGCGCCGCAGCGTCACGTTGACAGCGCCGGAACCGCCCACCTAAATGCCCGGAAACGCCCCAGCCGGAAAGACACGCTTGCCACCGCGCCTTTTCCCCTGCCCTGCGAGCACCCGGCGATGACCGCGCGCGGCTTCATCGTCGCGGCGGACCGTTCGGGCGCGGGAAAGACCTCGATCGCCATCGGCCTGATGCGCGCCTTCGCCCGCACCGGGCTCGCCGTGCGCGGCGCGAAATCGGGGCCGGACTATATCGACCCCGGCTATCACCGGGCCGCGACGGGGCATGCCGGCGTCAACCTCGACAGCTGGGCGATGGACCCTGCTTTCATCGACAGGCTCGCCGGCCGGCAGGCGGCAGAGGCCGACCTCGTGATCGTCGAAAGCGCCATGGGCCTGTTCGACGGCATACCGGCGGCGAAGGGAAGGACCGGCGCGGCGGCCGACCTTGCCCGCCGCCTTCGCCTGCCGGTGCTGCTCGTCCACGACGTCTCCGGCCATTCGCAGACCGCGGCGGCCATCGTGCGCGGCCTCGCCGCCCACGACGCCGGCGTCAGGATCGGCGGCGTGGTGCTCAACAAGGCGGGCAGCGCGCGCCACGAGGCGCTGGCGCGCGATGCCATCGAGCGGATCGGCATTCCCGTCCTCGGCGCGCTGCGGCGCGACCCCGGGCTCACCCTGCCGGAGCGGCATCTGGGGCTGGTGCAGGCCGGCGAGCACGCTGCCCTCGACGCCTTCATCGAGCGGCTGGCCGACGCGGTCGAAAACGCGCTCGACCTCGCGGCCGTCAAGGCGATGGCCGCGCCGCTCGCCCCCGCCGCCGGCAGCGCCGCGAGCGCCCTGCCGCCGCCCGGCCGGCGCATCGCGCTCGCCCGCGACGCGGCCTTCTCCTTCGTCTACCCGCACATGCTGGAGCACTGGCGCGACGAAGGGGCCGAGATCGTGCCGTTCTCGCCGCTCGCCGACGAGGGGCCGGACCCGTCCTGCGACATATGCTGGCTGCCGGGCGGCTATCCCGAGCTTCACGCCGGCCGGCTGGCCGCGGCAGCCAATTTCCGCGACCGGCTCGCCGCCTTCGCGCGCACCAGCCCGGTCCATGGCGAGTGCGGCGGCTTCATGGCGCTGGGTGAGGCGCTGGTCGACGGCGCCGGCGTCGCCCACCGCATGGCGGGCCTGCTCGGCCACACGACGAGCTTCGCCGCGCGGCGCATCAATCTCGGCTACCGGCAGGCGCGGCTCGCCGCGGACTGCCCGCTCGGCCGCGCCGGCGCGACGATAAACGGCCACGAGTTCCATTATTCCCGGCTGGTCGAAAGCAGCGGCGACGCGCCCCTCGCCGACCTCTTCGACGGCGAAGGCCGGCCCCTCGGCCCTGCCGGCGCGAGGCGCGGCCATGTCACGGGCGCCTTCTTCCACGCCATCGCGCGGGGCTGAGGACGGCGAGAGCCAGCACGTCATCCGGCCCCGAGCTGTACCGCCTGCCGCGCCGCTCTACGGTATCGCGAGCGGCAATCGGGAGCACGCGAAGATGAAGCTCAGCGCCAGGAACATGCTGAAGGGCACCATCGTCGAGGTGACGAAAGGCGCGACCACCGCGCATGTGAAGATCGACATCGGCGGATCGGTCGTCACCGCGTCGATCACCAACGCGACGGTCGAGGAGCTGGGCCTTGCCGTCAGCAAGCAGGCCTACGCCGTCGTCAAGGCCTCCGACGTCATGGTCGCCATCGACTGAAGCCGGTTACGGGGCCGGACCGCCGGCCTAGCCCGCCGCCTTCACCGCGCCCAGCTCGACCGAAACCGTATCCCGCCCGTCCGCCTTGGCGGAATACAGGGCCCGGTCCGCCCCGCGCAGCATGTCAGAAAGGCTTTCCACCGACGATCGTGAGCGAAGGCCGAAGCTCACCGTGAAACGGAAGTCCTCCGGCATTCCGGGGATGGGCTGCCTGCACAGAACCCGGCGGATCGTCTCCACGTAGACGCGGGCTTCCTGCGCCGATCCGCGCGGTATGAGCACGGCAAATTCCTCGCCCCCGATCCGGCCGACGACATATCCCTCGCCGGCATGCTGCGCCAGAAGCTGCCCGAACCGCGAAATCGCCTGGTCTCCGGCGGCGTGGCCCCAGGTGTCGTTGATCGTCTTGAAATGGTCGATGTCGGCGATGACGAGGGTTGCCGGCGCCTCCCGGTTCTCCTCGAGCCACGACAGCGCGGCGCTCTCGAAGCCGCGCCGGTTCAGGATGCCGGACAGCTGGTCGGTGTGGGCTTCCTTCCTGATCTGGTCGTAAAGGTCGTGGGCAAGCACGACGATGTAGCCGATAGCCAGAACGACCGCCATGACCAGGGTCATCAGGAGGTTCATCGTCCAGAAAAGGTCGATCGTGAACGTGCCGAACTGAAGGCTCTCGGCCTCGAAGAGGAAGAACGACACCGAACGCCAGACGAAATAGAACGCGCACATCGAGGAAACCCCGATGAGGATGGTGTCGGCGTGCGATGTCCGCGCACGGAGCTGGCCGCGAAGGGTGAGCGCCATGATCGCCACCATCGCCATGTTCGCGATATGAAGCCGCGCCGGCAGCGAAGGCTGGACGTAAACGAACCAGGCCACGGCCGTCAGGAAGCAGACCGAGATCGCGAGAAAAGCGGCGATCGGCAACGCCTGCCCCGCACGCACAAGCGCGGCGCCGGACAGCAGGACGATCACTGCCAGCAGGGAGACGTTGATAACGACGACGTTGGTCTGCGCGTCCTCGAAGGGCCAGAAGCTCTGGACGAGGAACATCACCGTGGCGATGCCGCAAGCCGCGGTGACGTAGCCGAGATACGGCTTGCGTATCCTCAGCCATATGCAGGCGAACATGCAGGTGAACACGCCCACCATGATCGGGTTCACCAAACTGATGAATAGTTTGCTGTTCATCTCGTCCCCGCATGAAGGCAAGCAGTTGCCCCATGTAGGTAGATATCGGGTATTGCCGATGTGTTGCCGAAACCGCGACAATTTTAACCGTCCCGGCTTCAGGCCTTGTTGTCCAAGGCTTCTTTCCGTGGAGAGGCCGGCGCCGCGGAATCGGCGGCCGGCACGGTCAGGCGGTCTCCACCGGCGTATCGCCCGGCCGGCCCCATTCGGTCCACGAACCGTCATAGAGCGCGACGTCGGTGCGGCCGATCAAAGCGAGCGCGAGGAACAGAACGCCGGCGGTGACGCCCGATCCGCAGGAGGTGACGACAGGGCGATCATCGCGCAGGCCCGCCCCGGCGAAGAGCGCGCGGATCTCGTCGGCCGGCCGCAGGCGCCCGGTGGCGGGATCGGTGAGCCGGTCGAACGGCAGGTTGAGGCTGCCGGGAATGTGCCCGGCCCGCAATTCGGGGCGCGGCTCGGGCACGCGCGCATGGAAGCGGTCGGCCGAACGGGCATCGATAACCTGCTCGGCGGCGCTGGCAAGGTTGGCCAGCAGTTGCGCCTTGTTGCGGACCGCGGCTGCGTCGAGGCGCGCGCGGTACCGCGCCGGCTCGGGATCAGGGACCACGCTCGTCACCTCGCGCCCCTGCGCCTGCCAGTGGCGCAGGCCGCCGTCGAGGACCTGAACCTTCTCGTGCCCCATGGTGCGGAACATCCACCAGGCGCGGCCGGCCGACATGAGGCCGGGCGTGTCGTAGATGACGACATGGCTGTCGTTCGAGATGCCCATCGCGCCGACCGCTTCGGCGAACTCCTCCGCGGAGGGCAACATGTGCGGCAGGTCCGACGAACGGTCCGCGACCGCGTCAACGTCGAAACGGATGGCGCCCGGGATGTGGCGCTGCGCATAGAGGGCGGCGGCATCCGGCGCGGCGCCGGGCATGGTGAAGGTCGCATCCAGCACGACGACCCCGCCCCGCCGCAGCAGCGCGGCCAGTTCTTCCGACGCGATCAGGGGATTCATCATCGAGCGTTCCTCATGGAAGGCGGGAAGGCTCCGGCCACGGGAGCGGCCGGAGCCATGCGTTGCCTGAGGCCGGTCAGGCCCCCGCGCTCATCTCGTCGAAGCAGTCGATGACACGGGCGGAATAGACGAGCGCCGCCCCGGCATTGAGGGCGATCGCGACGCCGAGAGCCTCCGATATCTCTTCCTTGGTGGCACCGAACTTGACGGCGGCCTCGACATGGCTGGCGATGCAGCCGTCGCAGCGTGTCGTCACGGCGACCGCGAGGGCGATCAGCTCGCGGGTCTTGCCGTCGAGATGCACGGCCTTGTCGCCGGAGGTGGCCAGCGCGCTGTAGCCCTTGACGACCTCCGGCGCGGCCTTGCCGAGATCGCCGACGCGCTTCTTGACGTTGGCGCGGTATTCCTTCCATTTCAGCATTTTCAAGTCCTTTCGGGTTGGTCGTTCATTTCTTGCGTTGCGGGGTTTCGGTCGGGCCGCCGGTGTCGCGCCAGGCCGTGAAGCCGCCTTCGATATGCGCGGCGCGTTCCAGCCCCATCTCGAGCGCGGTCTGCGTCGCAAGCGCGGAACGCCATCCCGACGCGCAGTAGAAGACGAACTGCTTATCCTCGGCGAAGACGGGCTTGTGATAGGGGCTCTCGGGGTCGATCCAGAATTCGAGCATGCCGCGGGTGCAATGGAAGGCGCCGGGAATGCGCCCTTCCCGCTCGACCTCGCGCGGATCGCGCAGATCGACGAAGACGACATCGTCCCTGCCCTGCAACCCGAGCGCCTCGTCGACCGGCAGCGTGCGAATCCTGGCGCGCGCCTCTTCCAGCATCTGCTTGTAACCCTTCTTCATGCCTGCTCCTTCCCATTCGTTCGGGTGACGCGCGCCCTGTGGGCGGCGATCGTGTCGGTGACAGCGTCCAGCGCGGCCGGGTCCTCGATCGCGGCGGGCATCTTCCATTCCGCGCCGTCCGCGATCTTCTGCATGGTGCCGCGCAGGATCTTGCCGGACCGGGTCTTGGGCAGCCGGTCGACGACGAGAACCGTCTTCAACGCCGCCACGGGGCCGATGCGCTCGCGCACCAGCGCAACGATCTCGCCCTCGATGGCATCGGAGGCCCCGGCGTTCGCCTTGCGCACGACGAAGCCCCACGGCACCTGGCCCTTCAGCGGGTCCTCGACCCCCACCACTGCGCATTCAGCGACGGCGGGGTGGCTGGCGATGACCTCCTCCAGCGCGCCGGTGGACAGGCGGTGGCCGGCGACGTTGATGACATCGTCCGTGCGGGCCATGATGTAGACGTAGCCGTCCTCGTCGAGGATGCCGGCGTCCGCCGTGTTGTAGTAGCCGGGGAAGCGATCCAGATAGGCCGAGCGCATGCGGGCCTCGGCGTTCCAGAGCGTCGGCAGGCAGCTCGGCGGCAGCGGCATGCGGATCGCGACGTTGCCGAGCGTGCCGGCGGGCAGGACCTCGCCCTCGTCCGACAGGATGTCGATCGCATATCCCGGCATGGGAACGCCGGGCGAGCCGCGCTTGACGGGCAGCAGCCCGAGCCCGGCCGGGTTGGCGGTGATCGCCCATCCCGTCTCGGTCTGCCACCAATGGTCGATGACCGGCACCTGGAGCTTGTCCTCCGCCCAGGCGACCGAGTGCGGGTCCGAACGCTCGCCGGCCAGGAACAGGAAGCGGAAACGGCTGAGATCGTGGCGCTGCAGATGCAGGCCGTCCGGATCGTCGCGGATGATCGCGCGCAGGGCCGTCGGCGCGGCGAACAGCACCCTGACGTCGTGGCTGTCGATCACCCGCCAGAACGCGCCGGCATCCGGCGTTCCCACCGGCTTGCCCTCGTAGAGGACCGTGGCGCAGCCGGCGAACAGCGGCGCGTAGACGATGTAGGAATGGCCGACCACCCAGCCGATGTCGGACGCGGCCCAGAAGACCTCGCCCGGCCCGATCCCGTAGACCGCCTTCATCGACCAGTTGAGGGCGACGACATGGCCGCCTGTGTCGCGCACCACGCCTTTCGGCTGTCCGGTCGTTCCCGACGTCCGATGGCGACCGCGCGCGCGAATGGGGACTGCCGATCCCGGGCAGCGACGACGCCGCGATATTCCACCACATGAATCGCGGCAAGCGCAGCATAGCGCTCGACCTGACGAGCGGCGGCGATCGCGCGACGCTCGACCGGCTTCTGGCGGGCGCGGACGTGCTGTTCGTCCACGAGGACCCGGCCGCTCCGAGCGCCATCGACTGGCAGCGGACGGCACAGGAACACCCGCGGCTTGTCGTGTGCGAGATCAACGACATGGGGAGCCGCGGACGTTTCGCCGGCCTGCCGGGCTCCGAGCTCACCGTGCAGGCCATGTCGGGCTTTACCCGCTATGTCGGCGACCGTGGCGGCACGCCCTGCCGCGTCGGCTTCGAGATCGTCGGCCAGGCGACGGCGATGCACGCCTTCCAGGGCGTCGTCGCCGCGCTGATCGAGCGGGAAGCCAGCGGCAAGGGCCAGTATTTCGAGGTGAGCGCCCTCGGCAGCATCCTGTCGATGAAGACGATCCTTTTCGCGGCCCAGAGTGGCGGCACCGACGACTGGACGGGGTTTCATCTGAACGGCCCGCGCTGGCCGGCGGACACCGGCTGGGACGCCAGCGATGGCCAGGTCACCTTCGACTTCCGGCACGGGCAGCGCGCCGCCTGGGCCAGGTTCTGCGAGGCGATCGGCCTCGGCCATCTGGTGGACGACCCCGAATACGAGGACTGGCGTTCGACCATCTATCTCGGCGATCGGCGTTTCACCCATGGCGGGCCGTACCGCGAGGTCTTCGCCCGCATGACCTGCGCCGAGATCAGCAAGCTGATCAACGATCTCGGCGGCATATCGGTCAAGTTCCAGAACTACGCCGAGGTCCTCGACAACGAGCAGGTCAGGCTGCTGCAGCCGCTCGTCGATGTCGAGGACGGCCCCGACGCCGTCTCGCGCCAGATCGGCATTCCGTTCCGCTTCGAAGGCGAAACCCGGCGCGACGCGTATATCCGCGCGCCCCGCCTCGACGAGCACCGATCGGCAATTCTCGCCGAACTGGACCGGCCATGAACGACGCGTCGATCTCTTTCGATCTGGAGCCCCGACAGATGAGCAAGTTGAAAGGACCGTTGGCCGGACTGCGCGTGCTCGACGCGAGCATGGGCGCCGTCGGACCCTGGGCCGGCACCCTGCTCGGGCAGCTCGGCGCCGACGTGGTGAAACTCGAATCTCCGCAGGGAGACTTCATCCGCAACATCACGCCGCGCAAGAAAGGCCTCAGCACGACCTACGTGTCGATGAACTTCAACAAGCGCGCGATCGTCCTCGACCTGAAGCAGCCCGAGGAACGCGCGACCGCCCAGCGCCTTGCCGGGCAGGCGGACGTCTTCATCGAAAACTTCCGGCCGGGTGTCGCCGACCGGATCGGTGTCGGCTATGCCGAGCTCTCGGCCCTCAACCCCCGGCTCGTCTATGCCTCCGCCTCCGGCTTCGGCCGGGAGGGACCGATGGTCGGCGTCGGCGCGACCGATCCCCACCTTCAGCCGTTCACCGGCTCCTGCTCCGTCAACGGCGTGCCGGGAGGCAAGCTGCAGCGCTGGCGCTGGTACGGGCATTTCGACTGCACGACGGCGATGTGCATCGTCGAAGGCGTGCTCGCCGCCCTGCTCCAGCGCAGCAAGACCGGCAAGGGCAAGCTGGTCGAGGTGACGATGATCGAAGCCTCGCTGACGTTGCAGCGCGTGCGGATCGCCGAGCACCTGTCGGGCTCGACCCCGACCCCGATGGGCAGCGCCGTGACCTATCTCGTGCCCGACCAGGCGTTCCGGACCCAGGACATTCCGCTTGCGGTCACCGCCAGCTCGCGGCGCGAATGGCGAGCGCTCTGCAACGCGATCGGCCGGCCCGAACTCGCCGACGATGCCCGCTTCGCCCGCAATCCGGACCGCATCCGCAACCGGGCCGCGCTGATCGAGATCCTCGATGCCGCGTTCATCACCCACCCCGCGCAGTACTGGCTCGACCTCCTGCGCCGCTCCGGCGTGCCGGCGGCGCTGTTCACCGGCTACGACGAGTTCCGCCACAACGTGCACTATCTCGAGAACGAGATGCTCACGACCTTCCAGACGAAGGACTGGGGCGCGATCGACGTTGCCGGCGTGCCGTGGCGTTTCGAGCGGACGCCCGGAGAGCTGCGCCCCGGCGCGCAGCCCGGCGCGCACACCGCCGACTTCGCCGACGGCTCCTGGCCGGCACCGGCAGGCTCGTGACGGACGGATCCCGGCGATGAGCTATCTGCCCGAAGGTACGCCCCTGCCCACGCCCACGCCGGACGATCAGGCGTACTGGGATTTCATCGACGGGCGCGAACTGCGCATCCAGCGCTGCGCCGAATGCGCCCGCTTCCGCCACCCGCCGATGCCGAACTGCCCCCATTGCCGCAGCTCCCGGTTCGACTGGCGGCCCGTATCGGGCACGGGCACGGTCTTCACCTACACGATCGTGCGCCATGCCGCGCATCCCGCGCTCACGGATGCCCGGCTGGTCGTTGAGGCGGGGCCCGGAACCGGAAAGACAGCCGTCGCCTGCGCGCGCCTCGCGCACCTGATCAACGAAGAGGATATCGAGGCCAGCAATACCTGGATGATCAGCTTCACGCGGACAGCGGTGGCGGAAATCCGTGCACGGCTGCATTCCTACGTTGGCGATGCAGCCTTTGCCATCCGGATAGCGACCATCGACTCGCATGCGTGGTCCATCCACTCCGGGCACGACCCGAATGCGAGGCTGACCGGTTCCTACGAAGAGAACATTACCCGCGTCATCGAGCTGTTGAAGTCTGATGAGGACGTGGCAGACGAACTGGCGCAGATCGAGCACGTCGTCATTGACGAGGCGCAGGACCTCGTTGGGCAGCGAGCGGATTTGATCGAAGCTCTGGTGAATCGGCTGCCTTCGGACTGCGGAGTCACGGTGTTCGCCGACGAGGCCCAGGCGATCTATGGCTTCTCCGACGACAGCATCGGACGCCGCAAGGGGGGAGCCTCAAAACCTGGCAAGCCGCTCCTCGACCGCTTGCGAGGCGTTAAGGCACTCGGCTTCACCAATTTTGTCCTCAAGGAGATTTATCGCACGTCCTCCCCCGGGCTTCGCAAGATCTTCTCCGAGTTACGGAGTGATGTGCTCGACAAGCAAAAACACCGCGACGGGTTGCACGGCCAGACAGCGGAGAGAATCCGGGCGCTGGCGGACCAGCAAGGGCTGAAGTGGACGCAAATGAAAGTTGCGGACTTCACGAGCGATGACCTCTTGCTCTTCCGAACTCGTGCTGAAGTCCTGATGGCATCGCAATTCTGTGACCTTCCACATCGGCTGCGCCTGTCAGGATATGGGGTAACGCTGCCAGCATGGCTGGCGATCTGTTTCGCGGATTTTGTTGACCCGTTTAGTGCCGAACGACGCTTTCTGGATCTCTGGGCGGCGCGCATCGAGAACAAGGCTGCGCCGCATTATGGTCCAGCTGAAGCCTGGCAACACCTCATGCGCGTTGCCGGCCGCAAGGACGGCGCTGTTGATATGCAGAGGCTGAGAAAGCGCCTAGGCCAGACCCGCCCCCCTGTCGAGTTGAGGCTGCCGCTAATGCGCCGTCTATTCTCTTCATCGACGAATTTGACGGCATCTCGAAACGTTCCTCGGATAACCGATCCCACGAGGATTATTGGAACAGTGTCGTCAATCGACTGCTGGAGCTTCTGGACGGCACGTCGAATTCGACGGGCGTCATCGTCGTCGGCGCCGCCAACAATCCAGGCAAACTTGGCCTTCACCCAATAGCTGACATTTGAGCTGGTGCACGCCAAACGCGGCTATGCGCCCCAAGATCAGCGTTCGCCTGAAGCGAAGGTCGAGGCCGGTGATCATAACGTATCCGGCGCGCTAGCGCTTACTCAGCTGTCTGTCACGTGCCGAAGAAGGCGAGCACCAGTAGGACATGCCACAGTGCACTTCTCGACCCACGCGAGTTACTACTTTAGACTACCTACGGTGAAAGTGGGGGAATCATGCGACCTACAGCAATTGACCTTTATTCCGGATGTGGCGGAATGTCGGCCGGGGCCGCAGCAGCTATCCCCGATCTTGAGATCAGGTGGGCGCTCGATATCGACGCGAATGCCGCACGCACCTTCAGGAAAGCTCATCCGAAAGCCGTGGTCGATTGCTGCGACGTCTCCCTCGTTACCGCCGCCAATGTCGTTGAGCGAGCTAGCATCGAAAAGATCGACTGGTTCTTCGCGGGACCGACATGTCAGGCTGTGAGCACGATGGGCGTTTTCCACCTGGAAGATGCGCGCAACGCCCTGTTTGTCCATTTCATCAGGTTGCTGGACGGCTTCACGGCAGCCGGACGAAAGCCGCGTCGTGTCGTGATGGAGAACGTTCCAGGCGTTGTCTACGGTCGCAACCTCGTCATCGTCAAGGAGCTGTTTAAGCTTTTCGAGGATCGAGGATATCACGTCTTCGCGGATGTCGTGAACATGGCTGACTATGGCCTACCGCAGCTCCGCAATCGCTTTATCCTGGTCGCGACAGTTGATGAAATTCCCGCCACGTTTCCCAGGCACACCCACGCACCCATCGCCACGGAGGATCTGCGGGAATATGTGACGGTGCGGGAGGCGATTGGTGACCTTACGGAAGATGTGGACACCAATGCCGTAGCGAGGCTTTCAATCGCCGGCGACCCGACACCTTTCCAGACCTTCGTCCGCGACGGATCGGGGTTGGCGCCTAACCATCACGCGAGTAATCTCTCCGAGATCAATCGGAGACGCGTCGCGAATGTCCCGCAGGGCGGCTGCTGGAAGGATATCCCACCGGAACTTCTGCCGGATCGGTTCCGACGCGTGCGCCTAACCGATTACGCCACGCTTTATGGTCGCCTTCATGAGGCTGTCCGGCGTCAGCACTGATGGGACCAAATCGGCTTAACTGAGAACGGAGGATTTCTGGTTCATCGTAGCCTTTCAAAGGAGCGAAGATGAGACAGAAATCCGGAACCGGGAAAGCGCCGGCAGAGCAGGTCATCAAAGACATCCGCCGCGCAACCCGCAAGCAATATTCGGCCGAGGAGAAGATCCGCATCGTGCTGGAGGGCTTGCGCGGCGAAGAGTCGATCGCGGCGCTGTGCCGGCGCAGGGGATCGCGGAAGCCTTTATTACACCTGGTCGAAGGAATTCCTGGAAGCCGGCAAGCGGCGGCTTGCCGGGGATACGGCGCGCGCCGCCGCCAGCGACGAGGTGAAGGTTCTGCGCAAGGAGGCGCGCGATCTCAAGGAGGTCGTCGCCGAGCAGGCGCTGGAACTGCGGATTCTTAAAAAAAGCATGATTGCGGATGGAGGCGACATTAGCGAATGAGATACCCCGCATCCGAGAAGCTGGAGATCATTCGGCTCCGTCGAGCAGTCGCATCTGTCGGCGCGGCGCACGCTGCAAAAACTCGGTATTCCGCGCTCGACCTTCAATCGCTGGTATGACCGTTTCTGGCCGGCGGTGTCGATGCGCTGGAGGATCGCAGGCCCCGGCGAACGGGTCTGGAACCGCATCCCCGAGGAGAAACGCGATCAGATCATTGAGCTGGCGTTGAACGAGCCGGAGCTGTCGCCACGGGAACTGGCGGTCACCTTCACCGACACGAGGGGCTACTTCGTCTCAGGATCCTCCAGTCTATCGCCTGCTCAAGGCCCACGACCTGATCACCAGCCCCGCCTTCATCGTCATCAAGGCCGCCGATGAGTTCCACGACAAGACGACGGCGCCCAACCAGCTCTGGCAGACCGACTTTACCTACTTGAAGGTGATCGGCTGGGGGGTGGTTCTACCTGTCGACCGTGCTCGACGACTTCTCTCGCCCCATCATCGCCTGGGCTGCACCACGATGAAGGCCGAGGACGTCACCGACACGCTGACCATCGCGCTGCAGGCTTCTGGCTGCGACAGCGCCGGGTGGTGCAGCGGCCGCGGCTGTTGTCCGACAACGGCCCCTCTTACGTCTCTTCCGACCTGGCCGCATGGCTATCCGACAAGGGCATGGAACATACGCGCGGGAGCGCCCTGCCATCCTCAGACCCAAGGCAAGATCGAGCGATGGCACCAGACGTTGAAGAACCGCATCCTGCTCGAAAACTACTTCCTGCCGGGTGATCTCGAGCAGCAGGTCGCGGCGTTCGTCGATCACTACAACCACCGCCGCTACCACGAGAGCCTCGACAATCTCACCCCTGCCGACGTCTACTTCGGGCGCGGCGATATCATCACGCTGGAAAGGGAAAGGATCAAACGCAAAACCATCAAACAGCGCCGCTTGCTTCATCGAGATGCAGCGGCCTAATGTGACAAACCTGATGGACCAGAGCCTCCGTTAGCTCACGCCGCCTGTTGTCCCAAAAACCCTGACGACGGACAAATCCGCTCCTGCGGCAAATCTCCCGGATCGATAAATGTTCTCGAAAATGCCAGCGTCGGATCACGCTCAATAACGCCATGTCGATCACTCCATAGCCCCCGCTGAAAACACGCGGGGTAAGGTTCAAACATGGGTCACTTCTCGATGGAAATATCCGCTAATCCCGGGTCAGTTCCTGGTGGAAATCAACAGGGAAATGTCTTTGTCAGTCCAAATGGCAGTTCGCTAGAGGTTGTCCACGATTCATGCGATCAAGGGCGAAGCCCGCGACGCAACGCTGATCCTCGAAACCAAGTTCCCCACGCTGTTCGATAGCGAACAGATGGTTCCCTTTCTGGTCGATCTTGATCTGCAACCAGTGTTCGATCCAGAGCACCCGAAAACCGCCGCATCGAATCGCGCGACATTCATGAAGAGAACCTATGTCGCTGCCAGTCGAGCACCGCCATCTCGTTTGCATCGCAATGCGCCGAGACCGCCTTTCTGCCGAACAGAAGACCGCCCTACTGGCTAGGGCGCGACTGGGAGGAGGCCCTATACCGCTCTGCGACCTTGCTGGTTGCGGCAAGCCCGTGCGCAATCGTCATTTCGGTGCCGGCCGCAATCCTGTCGGCGCTGTCGGCGGCCGCTCGCGGCGGAGTGCTGTTCAAGGGCGGGGCCGCTCTCGAAACCCTCGCTGCAGTCGACACATTCGCCTTCGACAAGACAGGAACGTTGACGTCCGGGAGGGCATCGGTCACCGGGGTTGTCGCGCTTGACGGTGACGAATGGAGTTTCCTGTCCCTGCTCGCGGGAATCGAAGCGCAGTCGGAACATCACAGCGCGGCGGCTATCCGCGAGGAGGCCGCCGGCCGCGGCATCAAGCCTGTCCATGTGAAGGAGGCAACTACCCGCCCGAGCGCCGGCGTGGTCGGCAGGGATGGGGAGAGCCAGGTGTGGGCAGGCAATCCGCGCCTCGCCGCACAGATGGGCGCATCCATCGACGATCCGATGCTAAAAGCGCTCGCCGCCGACACGCAGACGGTCATCTATGTCGGGCGGGATTCACAGGTCATGGGAGCTGTGACCATCGCGGACCAGGCCCGCACAACGTCCGGTCCGGCGCTGGCAGCCCTGCGTGACGGAGGCGTCAGGCAGATCGTCATGATGACGGGCGACCGACGTCCGGTAGCCTTGCGCATAGGAAAGGAACTCGGCCTGAAGCCCGAGGAGATCCATGCCGACATGCTGCCGCAGGACAAGGTCCGGGTGACAGGCGAACTGGCTTCCATGGGCAAGGTCGCCTTCGTCGGCGACGGCGTCAACGACGCCGCAGCCTTGGCGCGCGCCGATGTCGGGATCGCCATGGGAGCGGCGGGATCGGACGTTGCACTCCAGGCCGCGGACGTGGCTCTTTTGTCAGAGGACATGGGGCGGCTTGCGGAGGCGCATCGTCTGGCGCGGCGCACCTCGCGGGTCATCCGTCAGAACCTCGCTTTCGCCATGGGGGCCATGGTGATCCTCGTGACAGGTGGCCTGTTCTTCGAGCTTCCTCTCCCCCTTGCCGTGATCGGTCACGAAGGGGGAACCGTCTTGGTGGTGCTCAATGGGCTGCGCCTGCTCAGGGACCCGATCCGCCGCGGAGAAAGGAAGCTGCCGTCGGAAAAACGGCCCGCCCCGGCCAGCACAGGGATGCCTCTCCCGCGGCAAGCGTACCGCAGACAAGTACCGCGCCAAGGGCGGTAGCAGACGGGTCCTCGAACCGTTGTCCGTGTCCCAAGGTCCTGTTCAGCGTGCCATGCCCGTCAGGTCGTTGCCCAGCGCCTTCGAGATGTCTTCTGCGGAATCGTAGAGGAGTTGTAGCGCATAGTGCGGGTTGTGGACATGGATTCCCGCATCCGCCCCGACGAACTTCCAGTTGTACGCCGCCTTCAGCAGTCTGGGTGTCCAGCTCGCATAGGCGACCGGCGCGCCCTCACGCTGGTCGGCCCGGCCGTCGGCATTGTGATCGGCGAAGAAGTACGGGTGCCGTCCGCCGTCATAGACCAAAGGAGTTCCGGCCATCTCGCGGGCGTAGTCCTGGATGAGCCTGAACAGCCGCTGCCTGTTTGCCACGATGTCTGCGTGAATTCCTTTCGAAAGATCGCCGCTGCCGTCGAAGCTTTGCCGGGAGATGCGGATTGCCTTGGGGTCACCGGTCTCATGGCAGCCGAGGCAGGTTTGCTCCGCGACGGTGAGATTATGCGGCTCATGGCAGGAGATGCAGGTCGCCACGGGCCGCGCATGGAAGAAGCGCGGCTCGTACTGTTTGCCGGGGTAGTGATAGCCGAGCACGCCGTCGCCGCCGAGCAGCGTTGCTGCGGCAATTGCATAATGCGGATTGACGAAGCCGAGTTCAGGATTGACCTCGTCGTCCGGAGAGGCTCCGACCGCCCTCTCGATGGTCGCCGTGGAAGCGCGTCCCTGATGGCACGTCATGCAGGCGCCTTCGTAACCCGTCACCGGGTGAAGTCCTCCGGAAGGCAGCTGGATCTCAGTCAGGCTGCGCAGCCCCGTATGATGGCACGTATCGCAATCGACGACGCCGCCGACGGGAACCGGGGTCTGCGGCAGACCCGGTTCACTCCCGTCGAAGCCGTAGAGCGAACGGAACCCAGCGCCCGAATGGCAGGTTGCGCACACTGGAGGGATCTCTCCTGCGTCGTTCCAATGCGCGAAGGATTCGGAATGGGCGTTGGCGTGCCCCGAACGCGCCCACTGCGTGATTTCCTCTATGTTCGGCATTCGCTCCGGCGTCTGGCCGATCGCAGAGGCCGCGATGAGGAACCCCAGCGGCAGAGCTGTTAGCAGCAGAACATGTCGTATCCGCATCGGCTATCCCCGCTTGGCTTGAACGGTGGAATGCTCTTTAATGCAAACCGCATTGTCAAGCTGAGCAGTGTCCGATTAGCCACCGCAATCAGTTGAGGGAGGCGTTCCATTCTGCGTCTGCTGGATAGAGGGCTCAAACTGCCTGTGCCGACACCGCAGCCCTGGCCGCAGGCTGTGGAGACGGTAATCACCGCCGAAGCGGGCCTGAACCTCGACCCGCTCATCGACATGCGCATGGAGGCGTTGGTGCAGCCGGGCGACAGTGTCGGGCTCGGATCGCCGATCCTGAAGGATCGAAGGCACCCGGAATGGGTCGTCACCGCACCCATGAGCGGCCGCGTCGCGCAACTCGAGCTGGGCAGCGGGCGGCGGCAGGCCAACCTGCTGATCCATCATGACGAGAAGGTGAAGCCGCACCAGTTCGACATCCATGCAGCGCGCGCGGAATGCGACAGCAAGAGCGGCAGCAACGCCTTGCGCGAGCTGCTTCAGTCCTCCGGCCTGTGGATGCGACTCCGGTCACGTCCGTTCGGCAGGGTTCCGGCCGGGGATGCCATTCCTGCCATGATCATGGTGATTGCGGTGGACACGAGGCCGCTCGCGCCGGACCCACGCCTCGCAGTCGAAGGCGAGGCATTGGATCACCTGAAGCTCGGCCTGCAGGCGCTGGCAGCCCTGTTCGACGGCCCGATACGGTTCTACCAGGACGAGGGCCCAGCCATCGTGGAAGAGAGCGATCGGGTCACGATCGCGAGGGCCGGGCCGCTGCATCCTGCCGGACTCGCAGGCTCCTTTATCCGTCGAGAAGTCCGTTCCGGACAAGACCTGAATATCTGGGAGATAACGGCAGAGGATGTCGCCGACATTGGCTACCTGCTTTCGGAGGGCTCCTTGGCGCCGACCCGGCTCGTGTCGGTTGCCGGCCCGGGATTGCGCGAGACGCGGCTCGTGCGCTGTCAGCCGGGGGCGGACCTTCGGGAACTATGCTACGCGTATATGTCACCCGGTCCCCGCTCCATCCTGTCCGGTTCGGTGCTGGAGGGACGGGAGGCGCGCTGGCTCGGCTGGCGTGACCGACAGGTGACCGTCCTCGAACGCCACGATGCCCATCCGCAACCACACTGGCTGGAAGGCGCCCTGCGCCGGGCTTCACGTCCGGAGCCGATCATCCCAACATCCGCGGTGGAACACGCGCTTGGCGGGCCGATGCCGGGCATGGCGCTTCTGCGGGCCCTGGCGATAGGCGATGACGAGGCCGCCGCGGAACTGGGGGCGCTGGCAATGCTGGAGGAGGATCTGGCCCTGGTCGATTATGTCACCGCCGCCTCGCCGCGTTTCACCGATCTCCTGCGTGCCTGTCTCGACAGGATCGAGGCGATGACATGATCCGCGGCATATGGAACCGCGAGACGGTGGCAATGGTCTGGGTCGCGGCAGCGCTGCCGCTTGCCGTCACCTGGTTGCTGGCAGAGGTAAACGCAGGCGCGCTCAGGCTGATCTTCGTGCTTATCGTGGGGGGACTGTGCCAGGCCCTGTTCACCGTCATTCGTGCGCAGCCGCCGAGCCTGGCAGGTCTCGTCTCCGCGCTCCTGATCGCGATGCTCGCTCCGCAGGTCGGGCCGCTGCAGTTCGTTATCGGTATCGCCTTCGGCTTCGTGTTCGGCGAACTCGTCTTCGGCGGCTGGGGGCGGAGCGTTCTCAGCCCGGCGGTCGTCGCCATCACCTTCTTCGGCTTCGCCTTTCCCACGGGCACGTGGCCGCATCTGCCGGTGCAGATCGGATGGGCCACGATCCCGGCTGCGGGCCTGCTGCTTGCATTCGGCGTGCTGCCATGGCGGGCGCTCGCAGGCGCGGTCATCGTGCTTGTGGCCGCCGGGGGGTTCACGCTGGACCTTCTTGGAAGTGCGGTCGCCGTCGTCCTGGTCTTCATCCTGTGTGATCCTGCCACCTGCGCCTCCTCGCCTCTTGGACGCTGGCTGGCTGGCGCCCTTTTCGGTCTGCTCGTTGCCCTGTTCGCGTCGGTCTGGCCGGCACCGACGACACAGATGGGAGTCTCCGCAGCGTTGCTGGTTTTGCTGTCAATGCCTCTCCTCGACGAGTTGGCGGTCGCCCTCTGGCGCGCCCGCAGGAGGTTCCGCCATGGCTGACTGGAACCCGATCAGGCTTTGGCGGAACATCCTGGCGCTGCCGAACGAGAGCCGCACGAAGACGATCGCGGTCGCCTTTCTGGCCTCGATCGTCTGCGCGGCGATGGTGACGGGAGCCACCGTGATCCTGCGGCCGATCCAGGCGCAGAACCGCGCGATGGAGCAGCAGGCAAGGCTCGAAGCCTTGCTCGCGGAGATCCCCGGCCTCGCGGAGATCCTCGCGGGTTCAAACGATGCCGCCCTCTCCACCGTCGTCGTCGATCTGCCCCGTGGAGAGGCAGCCACGGAGGTGACACCGGAGAACCTCGCGGATGCCTTGGGCGACTCGGCGAACTGGACCGAACTTTCGCCACAGGAGGATATCGCCGGGCTCGGCAACCGTGCCGATCTCAAGCAGATCTACTTGCTGCGGGGTGCGGAGGAGGAAGTGGAACTCGTCATCCTGCCGATCAGCGGCACTGGCTACGGTGGGCCGATCGAGGCGATGATCGCCATAGGCGACGACATGAACACGGTCGCCGCACTGGCGATCATGTCCCATGCCGAAACGCCTGGCCTGGGCGCCCGCATCGATGAGCCCGCCTGGCGCCAGCAGTTTGCGGGCAAGCCGATTGCCGACGAGACGGGAACGCCGCGCCTGGCCGTCGCACGCGGTGCGGCCACTACCGAGTTCGAGGTCGATGCCATCACGGGTGCGACACGCACCAACAACGCGATCACCAGAATGCTCCAGTTCTGGCTCGGTCCGCTGGGCTACGGCCCGGTTCTCGATGCGATACGGCGGGGGGACTTCTGATGAAGCTGTGGAGCACCTTCACCGATCCGATCCTGCGCCAGAACCCGGTGACGCTGCAGATCCTCGGCATTTGTTCGGCCCTGGCGGTCACCACAACGCTCGCGGCTGCGGTCACCATGTCCCTCTGCCTCACCGCGGTGGTGGTGGCTGCTTCCGGGATCATCAGCACCATCCGCAGACACCTTCCCTCATCGATCCGGCTGATCGTGCAGATCATCATCGTGGCCTCGCTGGTGATCGTCGTGGACCAGGTCCTTCAGGCCTTCTTCTTCGAGATGAGCCAGCGGCTGTCGGTCTATGTGAGCCTCATCGCCACCAACTGCGTCGTGCTCGGCCGCACCGAGTCCTTCGCCCTCCACAACCGCGTCCTGCCATCGATGACCGACGCGCTGGGCAACGGGCTGGGCTACTCCCTCATCCTGGTGATCATCGGCAGCGTCCGGGAACTGTTCGGCCACGGGACCTTGCTGGGCTACAGCATCCTCCCGACGGTCGACCGGGGCGGCTGGTTCGAGCCCTTGCCCCTCATGCTTCTGGCGCCCAGCGCCTTCTTCCTGCTTGGCGGTCTCGTCTGGCTCATCCGCAGCATGATGCCCGAACAGGTGGAAACGCCAGAGCACGAACTTGCGCCCGCCGAGGAGGTGCCGGGATGAGCGAGCTGGGCGCTCTTTTCATTCGCTCGGCCTTTGTCGAGAACATGCCGCTGACGCTGTTTCTTGGCCTTTGCACCTTCCTCGCGCTGTCGCGCAGACCCGGCACCGCAATCGGGCTCGGATTGGCAGTCGTTGCGGTGATGGGCGTTACCGTGCCGCTCAACCACCTGATCTTCCAGTATGTGCTTGCACCCGGCGCCTGGGCATGGGCTGGCCTGCCGGATCTCGATCTGCGCTATCTGCGGCTTCTCACCTTCATCGGCGTGGTCGCAGCCGCGGTGCAACTCGTGGAAATGGTGCTCGACCGCAGCTTCCCCGCGCTGTTCGCCACCTTCGGCGTGTTCCTTTCGCTGCTGGCGGTTCACTGCGCCATCCTCGGCGGCAGCCTTTTCATGGCCGAAAGGAACTACAGCCTGGCCGAAAGCACCGTCTTCGGCCTCGGCGGCGGCACGGGGTTCGCGATCGCGGTTATCATGCTGTCGGCCATCCGACGGCGGCTAGCCTATGCCGACATGCCGGACGGGCTGCAGGGACTGGGCATCGCCTTCATCCTCACGGGCATGCTGTCGCTTGGCTTTTCCACTTTCGCGCAGATGGCGCAGCCATGATCGAGGTTCTCCTCGGAAGCGGCCTAATCGTCGTACTGATCCTGGGGCTTTCGCTGGGGCTGCTGGCAGCGCGGTCTCGCCTGATCCCCGACACGGCGCTTCGCGTGCGGGTGAACGACACCCAGACGATCGAGGCCAAGCGAGGCGCGAAGCTGCTGGAGGTCCTGCACGGTGCCGACATCCCCATTCCGGCCGCCTGCGGAGGCAGCGGCACGTGCGGGCAGTGCCGCGTCACGGCCACCGGGGAGGGCGCAGGGCAGTTGCGTTCCACCGAACTGGGGCTGCTTTCAGCGCAGGAACGCCGCAACAATGTGAGACTCGCCTGCCAGATCGCACTGCGCGGATCCGTCGATGTCGCCGTGCCGCCCGAAATCATGTCGGCCGAGACCTTCACCGCCTCGGTCGTCAGCAATCGCATGCTCGCGCCGCTCATCCGTGAACTGGTGCTGAAGCTTCCGGAGGGGCGAGACCTTTCCTTCCGTGCCGGCGGCTTCATGCTGCTGACGGCGCCGCCCTACGAGCTCGATTTCTCGCGCCTGGAGATCGATCCCGCGCACGAGACGGCCTGGCGCATTTCCGGCTGGTCGCAACTTCGCTCGCTCGTAACGGAGCGTACCAGCCGCGCCTACTCGATCGCCAATCGTCCGGAAGACCACGGCCTGCTGGTGCACAATATCAGGCTGGCCGTCCCTCCCGCCGGCCGCGAAGGAGACATCCCCCCGGGGATCGTGTCGTCCTATCTCTTCGGGCTGAAGCCTGGTGACGAGATCGAGGTTTCCGGACCCTTCGGCGAGTTTCATGTCCAGCCGACTGAACGGGAGATGGTCTTCGTCGGCGGCGGCGTCGGCATGGCGCCGCTGCGCGCCATGATCCATGAGCAGCTGGCGCTCGGCACCAGCCGGCGCATCTCCTATTTCTACGGCGCGCGCTCCCTTGCCGACCTCTTCTATGCCGAGGAATTCGAGAAGCTGGCGTCCGGGCATGAGAACTTTAGCTGGACAGTCGCACTCTCGGACCCTGCTCCCGGCGACCGATGGCGAGGCGAGACCGGCTTCGTCCATGAGGTTCTCGCCAGGACGATGCGCGACCATCCGGCGCCCGAGGACTGCGAATACTATCTCTGCGGTCCACCAGTGATGATTTCAGCGGTGCTGTCGACGCTTGACGATCTCGGCGTGGAGCCGCACTCCATCTTCAACGACGATTTCGGGATCTGAAGGACATGAGCCATCGCCGTCCCACTCGACGCCAGTTACTCGTCGGCGCGGCAGCCGCATCCGTGCTGTTTCCTACGCCGACGATTGCCAGATCGGTCAGGCCAGTGACCAGGATCGGCGGTCCCGCCTTCGGCACGCGCTGGAATCTTACAATCCGGTTGGGAGCCGACGCGGAACTTCTCGCGGGGGTCGTCTCGGACATCGTCGAGCATGTCGACCGACTGATGTCTCCCTGGCGCGCCGACAGCGTGATCAGCGATTTCAACCGACACCAGGACACCGGGTGGATGCAGGTCGGCGACGAGATCGCCCGCGTGATGAATAGTGGGCAGGCCGTGCATCATCAGAGCGGCGGCGCGTTTGACGTGGCAGTAGGCCCGCTGGTCGCGCGCTATGGCTTCGGGCCGATCCAGGCCGCGCCGCCGCCGGCGGAGGCGGCATTCTCCGTTTCGGAGGACGCGCTTGCCAAGTCACATCCTTCCCTTACCGCAGATCTCTGCGGAGTCGCCAAGGGCTATGCCTTGGACCAGATTGTCCATGCCATCTCCCGCCTGGGCGAGAAGGACTTCGTCCTGGATCTTGGGGGCGAGATATCGACACGTGGTCTCCATCCCGATGGTCGCGGCTGGCAGGTTGCCGTCGAGGATCCGCGGCCGTTCACGGCGGGCGCAGCCGAGATTGTGGCACTTGCAGATATGTCGATCGCCACGTCCGGAGACAGGCTCAACGCCTATGCTATCGGCAACCGACGCTTCAGCCACGTCATCGATCCGCTGAAAGCCGCGCCCGTCGATGCCGCCACCGCTTCGGTCTCGGTGATCGCGGCTAGCGGGATGGTGGCCGATGCCTGGGCGACCGCGCTGATGGCGGCCGGAGCCGACGGTCCGGCCGTCGCGGAACGTAACGGGATCGACGCATTGTTTTTGCTGCGGGAGGGCGAAAGGCTGAGCCGGGTCTCGGTCGGGCGTTTCGACCAGCATCTGGCCTGAGGTTCGACATGGAACTGATCTTCGCATCTGCTCTCGTCCTGCTCGTGACCGCCGCCCTCGCAGTTGGAGCAATGCTGCGTGGGCAGCCGCTCCGGAACTCCTGCAGCGGCATGTCCTGCCTGCCTGACGATGCCCGTTGCGTCGGTTGTCCGAGACGGAACGCAGAGGATGCCGCGCGATGAGCGGGGTGATCGGCAGCATCATGCGGACAGACTTTCTCTCGCTGGACGCGGCCATGCCGATCCGCCACGCGGCCGGCCTGCTTCATGCGAATGGGCAAGAAGCCGCGCCGGTGCTGGACGAGGCAGGCCTTCTGGTCGGAATCCTGACACAGAAGGACTGCTTTCGGCCCGCCGTTCAGGCAAGCTACTATCAGCAATGGCGAGGGACGGTGGGCGAGCAGATGAGCAGCCCGGTCAAGACGATCGAGGCCGATGCCGACATCGTCAGCGCCGCCGAGATGTTCCTCGCAGAGCCTCACAGGGCTCTCCCGGTGCTTGAAGGCGGGCAGTTGGTCGGGATGCTGCGGCGCGAGGATGTGCTGGGGAGACTCCTGGAACTCGGATGACGGGACGACATTCTCAGTCGGCTCCAGACCGGCTGCAGGCACCTTGGAGCAGAGCGATAGGTCGGCATGGTGGTTTCCAGCATGGACGAGAGGGAATTGCGAGATCTTCTCACGGGCGGAGACCGGCGCTCCATCGGCAAGGTCGATGTGGTCCTGTCGAGGATCAAGGTTTCACCCTCATCGATCGACCCGTTACTTCGCCTTATTCGAGACATCGATCCGCTCGTTGGTATGCGTGCGGCTGACGCTCTCGAGAAGGCAAGCCGCGCGAACCCGGAAATTCTGGTGCGCCACAAACATTGCTTGCTCGGCGAGATAGCCGAGAACCCACAGCAAGAAATCAGATGGCACCTTCTGCAGATGCTGCCCCGTCTGCGGCTGACACCGTGAGAACGACGGCGCGCGTTCGAGATTGCGGATAATAGTCTACACCATCAAAGCCGCATCGTGGTGGCGGATGCTCTTTCAGCGATGTTCAAGCTGTCTGCTGGCGACCCTGATCTTATGCTGAGGGCAAGAGACCAGGCTCAACGTCTCAGCTCATCCTCTTCGGCAGCAGTGCGCACTAGGGCAAAGCGGCTCCTGGCAGGCAGCAGTTAGGTGCTCTGTCGAATGCGGGCGAACCAGAGCCCTACGCCACGGCTCCCACAGTGCCGGCCGAACATGGCCTCCGGCTCTGCCCTCGATGGAGGGCGGAAGAATGGCAGGTTTCGGGCGGCGATGGACGCACGCCGTATGGCGGCAATGAGGTCGTGAGCAGACGAGGCGAATTTTGCCCGCTTACCTGCCGCATGAAGGGCCGCTAACTGACCAACGCTCGCCAAAAGCAGACCATCCGGATACGGCCCCTGAACAGTAGTGTTCTACGGCGTTTCTCTTTCGGCCCCCTAACTGTCACTTTTCATGGCATGTTTCCCCCTGGCAGTGTCACCCTTTTGCCTTTCTTCGGGCGGCGCCCGCGTTTGTCACCAAAGCGGTCACCGCTCTTGCGACCAGCCCACGGTGGCGGCAACTTCTGCTCAACCCATGGCAGCAAACGGATCGGACGAGGCTCGAGATGATCGGTGATCGTCGGATATTTCAGGAGTATATTCTGCAGGAGCGGAAGACCTGCGGGATTGGTGTATCTCGTTGCCGTCTCGGTGTTGCCTAGGCGCCCGGAGAGGTCCTCGATGACACCCTCGGATACGCCTTCCTGTTTCAGGGTGTCTGCGAAGCCGTGTCGAAGTGAGGTGGACCCGCTTGGTGAGACAGTTTGGCGGCTTGGCTAAGGTGGATCGGGTTGGTTTTTACGCCGCCAATTTCTCCATCATTTCTGCCGTAGCATAGACCTCGTCGGGTGTCCTGCCGTCGAAGGTCGAGTGGGGGCGTCGCCGGTTGTAATAGTCGATCCATGAACCGATGCCAGCCCGGGCCTCACCGCCTGTCTCGAAGGCGTTGAGGAAGACGCACTCGTATTTGAGGCTGCGCCACAGCCGCTCGATGAAGACGTTGTCCATCCACCGGCCGCGCCCGTCCATGGAGATGCGGATGCCGGCATCCTTCAACGTCGTGGTGAAGGCGAAGCTGGTGAACTGGCTCCCCTGATCGGTGTTGAAGATGTCGGGCCTGCCATGGCGGGCGATCGCCTCTTCCAGAGCGGCGACGCAGAAGTCGGTATCCATCGTGTTCGACAGCCGCCAACCTTGGCCTTGAACTCGGCCGTAAACCGTCTGCGTGTCTTCATGCTGGATCGTCCTTTCCATCGGGCGATCCACCTTATGCCCCTGTCTCAGAAACCGGCACCACCTCTAAGTGCGTGGATGGGACGCTGCCATAGCTCATCTGGCATGCACTTCTTCGCAATGGGGACGAAGTCCTTGTAGAAGCGATCGCCAAGGTCCTGTGTTTTCCGGAAGGGCGAATATAGCTCCGGGAACAGCAGTTCGTGGCCTAATTCCTTGAGGCGAGTGACGTAGTCGAGGAAGTTCAGGCGCAGTAGTTCTGTCGGGACGGGCAGCATGCGCTCTGACTGGGTGTTTTTGACCGTGCGGTACTTGTTCGGTTTGATGTTGATCGCCCACCGCCCGCCTTCCAAGACGATATCGTTTACCATCAGACTGGCGAACTCGTTTCGTCGCGATCCAAGGTAGGTGAATAGCATCGGCAGGAAGTAGTTTGCCGAGTGAAACACCAGCTCCCCCGGTGTCTCGGGTTTGTCCGCGCTCAACTGTCCGGTGAAAATCGGTAAATCGAAGAGCGGGCGAACCTGGTCAGGGCCTGGCTTGACCTGTTGGTGGCGAACGTCGCCTCGTTTTGGTTTTCGCGGGCGCAGACTTTTTAGCGTCCAGTCTGCAATCGTGTAGTTGGACGCTTTGAGATGTGTCTGGAAATGAGTAAGGTTCCCAAGATGGCGCCGGATGGTTGTAGCCGCCAAACCAATTTTACCGGGCTTACCCTTCGCCTTTTCCTCCGCAACGATCCGGGCTGATTCTTCGCGCATGGCTTGCGTCGACAGGGTACGTAGGCGTGGACTTCTGCCCCAAGATGGGATCACTTGATTGAAGTGCTGTCTTAGCGCGGCCACGTGCGTCTGTGTTATCTGGCCGGAATGCATGACGCCGTGCTCTTCAAGGATGCCGCGGAATAGGTTGACAAGGACACGCGCGTCAGCGGCGGTTTCGGCGGTCCACTCCTTTCCCTTGTTGGCGATCATCTTGTCGACTTCCTCGTCAAACCTCGAAAGAGGAAGGTCAGTTCTGCCTGGAACCGCCGCGTCGTGAGCGGCAGTGGAGGCATCTACATTTGCTTGAGCGGGAGGCGCCGGGTTCGCGGGTGGCCGTTCGGCGAACGGGGTAGGTTGAACAGGCGCGTCGACCGTCCACAAGATCTGTGGCTTCGGTGGGGGCGGGACCGGAGGTGCTTCGATGGGCGAGGGGGCTGGCGGGCGCGATAGCTTGTTCAGGTTCGGCTTTCTAGAATCTTCGGCAGAGGCGAGAAGGGCGTCGGCGCGTGCGCGGAAGATTTCCTCGGACGCGGCATCGCGGTTCAAACCTGTGTCGTCCAGCCCGACCTGTGCCATCCGGTGAAGAACGTCTCTCAGAAAACGGCCGCGCGATTGTCCGCGCAGGTCAGCGCGCACGCCTTCGCTTTCGGATCGAAATGTCTCGGCGATCGCAGGGATGTCGTCCTCGCTCGCCCCTGCCTCGATCAGTGCCTCACGGACGTCTGACCCAGGTTCAAAATTCAGCGTGCCAGTTGGACCATAGGCTTCGAGCAGACGATATGCATATCCGACGTGTCGATCTGCATCTCGTTGTTCGGGATCGCGCAGCGACCCAAGCCGTTTGGCGCCGCGATCGAGGTTGTCTATCTCGGCGCGTACGGCCTCGCTTTCGAGCGCGAATATCTTTGCCAGCTGTTCCCTCGTCGCCATCCTCGCCCCCGGCAACAGTTCGATCTCCACAAGCAGGGCGTTAAGCCGCCGTGCCACGACGCTGGCGATCTTGCGGTCCGATAACCTAAGGCTCAGTGAAAGGCGGGTGTTCTTTCCAGCTGCCTCAAAACCGACGGGGATTCGCGCCCGCCAATAAAAGTTCGGACCTCTTCGGATGAGGTTTTCGACCTGGTGTCGACGCAGTCCCATTCGCCGTGCTCCCGCTTGGCCCGAGGCGAATGGGCATCACCTGTGGGCATCAGTTATGGGCACCACTTGTGGGAGACGGATTCGGAGCGATATGCTGGCCTTTGAAAGGCTTGAAAATCCAGCATTTCCGGCGATTCTGGAGAACAATTGGCTGGGGAACCTGGATTCGAACCAGGACTAACGGAGTCAGAGTGTTTGATTGCACTTTGATTTCGCTTGGCTATTCCCGATTTGTCGCCGTCTTGTCGCGGTCAGCCAAGCAAAGCACTCGCCGCCCGATCCATCTGGCTGCCGTCATCGCCCTTGGGGAACAGGTGCGAATACACGTCGAGCGTGACCTGTATAGAGCTATGTCCCATGCGATCCTGCACCACCTTGGGCGGCAGACCGAGCCCGCCATCTTCCGGCCGGTTGATGCACCAGCTTGCATAGAAGTGGCGGAGGGCATGAAGGCCCGGATACTTCGGGGCCAAGATCGGCCCGCCGCGCTTATCGACCTTATCCGTCTTCGTGGACACGCCTGCTGCGATCTGTGGCGGATGGAACCATCGCTTGACGATGTTAGCGTGATATTCGATGCCGCCTGTGCCGGTCGGGAAGACAAGGTCGAGATCGCCTTTGGGGCAATCGTCCTTCCATGCCTTGAGGGCGGTGACGAGATCGCCGGGCAGGGGAATCGTGCGGCGACCCTTGGCCGACTTCGGCGAACCTATCTCCTGATAGGCGTCGGCCCGCTGGCGGATCGTCACTTCGCCCTTGTCGAGATCGAGGTCGGTCCAGCGCAGCCCGCGAAGCTCCGATGCCCGCATGCCCGTAAGAACCGCGGTCATAATGAAGATGCGCGGCTTGCCCGTGGCATGGGCGAGGATTGCCTTTACTTCATCGCGGGTGGGGATATCGACGCCGACCTGGACCTGCTCGACATGGCGAGCCGCTACTTGCTTCGACGCCTTCCTGCGACCGATGTCCTTCACTGCGTTGCGCACGACCAGCCCGCGCTCCTGCGCGTCGGACAGGAGCGATCCCAGACTGACGCGGACAGCGCGGATCATTGCAGGGGAACGACCCTTCGCCTTGAGCGTGTCGAGGAACGCGCGCACCGCCGGCACCGAAATTTCTGTCAGCCGCTTCGTGCCGATGAATGGTTCGATGTGAAGGCGCAGGTGCTGCTGGTATTGAGCGATGGTCGATCGTTCCAGCCCGTCATCTTCGCAGGCGGAGATCCAGTGCTTGCCAGCGGCCGCAACCGTGATCGTGTCGGCATCGGCCACATGGATGCGCCCCGACACCTCGACATGCGTTTGCGCGTCGAAGGCGAGGGCATCCTTCTTCAGCTTGAATGTCTTGATATGCCGTTTGCCGTGCTGGTCGCGGTAGTCAACCACCCAGGCGCTGCCGGGCTTGCCGTTGTGAATCCAGTTGCGTTGTCTGATCGCCATAACGGTAGCGATAAGGGACTAACGGATTCAATGCAACAAGTGGAAATGTGCGCGAGCGAAAGAAATCGCTTGACAAAAGAGCGCAAAATGGCACTATATGCATTTGACACACGCTTCGCGAAAATTATGAAGCGCATGTCAAACTTTTAACAGGCGCCGCGAGTCGGTGTCAAGCGAAAAGTCAAGCGAGTGGAGAAAAATTTTGCAGCACGCCAACGACAATATCGCCGGGGACATCCTGCGCGGTGCTGATGCTATAGCGCGGTTCCTCGGGTTTCCGAGGCGGACCATCTACCATCTGGCGTCAAAGAATGGGCTGCCCCATTTCAAGCTGGGGGAAACCATCTGCGCTCGGAAATCGACGCTGGCTAACTGGATTGCCGAGCAGGAGAGGGCTGCGGCGTGAGCACCGCCCTTGTCCCCATCGAGACGCTGGGCGCGGAGATCAAAGCTCGCGTCGAGGCTGGTGACAAGGCGCTCGACAAAGCCGAGCAGCATTACATCGCGGCAGGCATCCAGCTTGCCGAGGCCAAGAGGCGACTGGAGCAGACAAAGGAAATGGCGTGGCCTGCTTTCCTCCACGCGCATTGCGCGATCAGACGTCGGCGCGCTGATGACCTTATCGCAATAGGCCAGGGTCGCATCACTCTTGCGGAGCACAGAGAGAAGAACCGGGAGCGCGTGGCGGCACATCGGGAACGGAAGCGGGCCGCGCCGGCATTACGTAATGCCGAGAATAATGTCAGCGAATTACCTCCACCAATCAGGGCGGGGCAGGAGGAAGACCTGCGCGCAATCATTGCCCGACAGGCCAAGGAGATCGAGGCGCTCAAGCGTCAACTCGCCAAGGCCGAAGAAACGATTGCGGAGAAGGAAGCGCAACGAAGGGCGCAAGAAGGTCTGGCTGCATCAATGTCGCGGGCCGCGCACGATCAGTCTAACCGCGCCATGTTCGCGGAGGCCGACAAGGAGCGGCTGGCGGATGAGCTTGCGGCATTACGTAATGCCGACGAATATCAATCAGGATTGGAGCGCGCAGAGGAGATGCTCCTGGGCGAATATTACGGGGTCGCCGAGACGTGGCTACAGCGACTGGGAACAGACGAGGATCATCCCGCCTACCGGCACCGTATCGAGGCACACAATTCCTTTGTGACGGAGGATATCGGTTTCCTCGACATCCTGATGATGATTCAGCACGAGGCTTTTGGCAGGCTCAACGACTACTTCTCTTCATCATGCACATACAACGGATTGCCGGAACAGGGCGTCAGAGAGCCCAAGTGGCGCTCGCACGCGCGAACCTTGGCGGAGCGCGGTCACGTAACGGGCACCAATAATCAGGAGCCCGCCAAGGGCCTCGCCGCTTAGTACTAACGGGAGATACACCTTGCATATCATTTCAATCCGCCCGGAGCGATCCGGCGGGAACACCCTTGCACGCTTCGATGTCCAGCTGGACGGGATGCGTTTGTTTAACCTGGCGCTGAAGCGCACCGCTAACGGCTACCGCGTCTTCGCGCCGTCCGCGTTCGGCGGAGCCGTCGTCACCTTTACACCTGAAACCTCCGCGGCGCTGGTGGCGCTCGCAACGGGAGAGATGCACCATTATGACCGTCGCGCAGCCTGAAACAGTCGGCGAGAGCCGCCGCTACTGGACGCATGGCGTCGAGACCTTCCCCAGCCCGGTCGCGCAGTTCCGTATGGCCCAACTGATAGACATGGACGACCGTCTCTATGAGACGGCGCGCGTCGTCTACAGGTTCATGGTGGGCTGGTATCATGATGGTTATGGCGACGCCCTGCTGTCGCAGCGTCATGTGGCGAAGGTGATGAAGCAGCGCGCACCGGCGGGGGCGGTTGTCCCTTCCCGTAATGCGGTGCAGCGCGCCATCCTCGCGCTGATGGAGACGGGCTGGGTAGTTCGATCATTCCAGGGCCGCGGTAAGGGCAAAGGCGCAAGCCGATATGTGCCCGTCATGAACGTTCTCGAACTGGCCGCGCAAGGCAAATTCCCCGAACCGGCCCACGCTACCGGGCCAGTTGAACCGGCCCACGCCAATGGGCCACTAGTGGCCCGCGCCAATGGGCCAGTTGAGGCCGAACCGGCCCACGCTACCGGGCCAAAGACCCTCCCACCTGACTCGGCCACTGAGCCGAAGACAGGGGGGGAGGAATATGACTTTGCCCCGCCTGCACCCGCCCTTGCGGGCGGTGCGGCGGCAAAGGAGGGATTCGATGAACTTTACGCCGCCTATGGAGTGAAGAAGGACAAGGCCGCCGCACGGCAGGCATACGACAAGCTAGCGCCCGACGCCGACCTGCACGCCCGGATGGTAGATGCGGCGCAGGCGTGGCGGCAGGCTGCGGGGAGTATCGACCGGATGCGCCTTCGCCGATGGATCGAAGAAGAGCGGTACGACGAGGATCCGAAGGGCAAGCGCGATGGAAAACGGGCTGACCATGCCGACACCCCGCCTGCGAAGCCGAAGCCTGCCGGCGGCGAGCCGTTCGTCGAGCGGCGCGAGACACTGACCGTCATCAGTGCCAGCATTAGCGATGACGAAGATCGTGAAGGCGTCCGGTGGCTCGACCTTATCTTCCGGCGCGAAGAGGACGGGAACGAAGACCTGGGCGAAAGTTTTGTTGTCGAGTCGCCCGACCCGGATCGGCAGGAAGACGGTCAAAAAAGCCTGGCGGCGTTCTTTGAGCGCCTCGGGATGGATGTGCCAGAAGATGCCGACGAGATTGTAGGACTCACATTCACCCGCACGCTACGAAGCAAGTTCGGCTCGTGGGAATATGCGCCGGTTGCCGATAACGACAACACCCCTGACGGCATCCGGTATGTGGACGATTGGCAGCCCGCGCCTTCGGAGCCGAAGCGCCCACCCGGTGGGTTCTTCAAGGCAGTCGTCGCGGCACATCCGCTTGAGTTCCACCCCCAAAGCTTTGCCGCCGCCCTCGCCACCGAAGACGATGACGATGAGGAGGCGGCATGACGGTCCCGCCCATCGGCCATAATGGCGGCCCGCCGCTTGACGAGCCGGTCATCGTCGAGAAGCCGGACGGGCCGTGGTATGACCTGCGGCTTCTGCGCATGAACGGGAAACCGAAGAACCCCGTAGACCGCCTGACCAGTCGCACGCCGCTATGGAACTTCACGGACGACGAGAAGCCATTTCTGGGGCGTCGCATCCGGGGCCGGAAGGACATTGCCAACAGCCTGAACGGCGGGCCGCTCCGCCACCAGAAGGTGACGCCGTGGCGGCCCGTGCCGATGAAGCCGCGCCCCGTCGAGGGGCTTGGCCCGGTTGCGAACGTCAATGCAACCCAGCGCCTGCCATACATGGAGGAGGCCAAGGCTGGCCGCATCACCGATGAGCAGGCGGAAGCCATCAGCAAGGGCGTGGCGGTTCGCTCGTCGACGCCGCCGCAGATCGCTGCGCACCTGAACGGTGTCCTGCAACGGGCGCGGGCGGGCGCGGAGATGAAGGAACTTGCGCCTGACCACCTCGACATCGCCGTGAAGCGGCTGGCGGAGGCCGGCAGGATCGTGCTCCGCTGCGCCGTCGATGCCGCCATGGCCAGATCGGAGGGGAAGGTTTACGCGCTCGCCACCGCAGCATCGGCGGACCTGCTGGCCATGGTCAAGAAGGCGCGGGGCGGCGCTCGAAGCGGCGCAGGCAGGAAAACCAAGCAAGCAAATGATAACTATTTGATCGAGCAAAGGAAAGTAGCTTGACCGTCGCTAACGCGCATTCAACTCTCTAGAGGTTGAGAGGGTAAATTTGCCGCTTAGGTCAATTTTTCGAGTTTTCGCATACAGTACAGTGAAGGGGTCGGGTGCTGCCCACATGGCTGCTTGCTGCTCGCCGGGGTGAACAGATTTACCGTTGGTGTTATCCAAGTTGGATTTCACCAACCACCGTCCAAACTGCTCGTCGTCTAGATGCGGGAGATTCCTCATATCCGTGACCCTATTTAAGTAGGAGGCGCTGCTCGTTAGTGCGCTTTCCGCCTTTTCGCGTGGAGTAATAGTAGGAGGGGGAGGAAATAAATATCCTCCGCCACAGCCGAAAAACTCAATGAAATCAATGGTGCCGATTTTCAATCGGCAGGGGGTCCGGTTTTTCGTGCTGAAATAGCGCGCGAAAATCCCCGCCATCCAAGAAAATATTGCGCCGTTACCTCCTCGCGGCGCAGCCGGCCGCCGCCCCTCACGGCAGCCGGCACCATTTGCTGATGTCCAGCGTAGCGGCGGCATCAGCCGCGGGCATGGGGAACCATCGCCCGCACCTATCCGCTTCGGCGGACGCCTGACCCCGGATGTACGGGCAGGCACCCCATCCCGCCCTGCGCGATGCTTGGCGGTTGATCGAGCCTGCACCGTCCAGCCGCGTCTGGCACCGGGCGGTGCAGGCCCCCGCTTTTTTTAAACACCTGTTGCTCTTCGCACCATAGATCAAAGGAGCCGAAGCGATGACGCTATCGGAACTGGTGGACGCCATCTCGGCTTCCACGGGACTGGCGCGTGGGCGTGTCTATATGCACGCGCGCCGCCTTCAGGAAATCGGGCTGGCACCTGTCGGCCAAGGCGGGCGGAATGCCCCTGAATGCGACATTGGCCATGTCGTGCTGACGCTGTTCGCCCTCATGTCCGGCCTGCCGGTTCATCATGCCGCACATGCTGCAGTCGAGTTCTGCGAGCTTGAGAACGACGGCGCGCAGGCGCTGGGCTACGTCACCGGCATGCTGGAGTCCGTCGCCAAGGTCGACAAACTCGACCTGACGGACGTCCCGGAAGACCTGCTGCTCGCCTTTAAGTCGACTATCGCCTTCACGTCCCAGCCGGAGCCGCGGATGGTTGTTCGGTACACTTGCACCGACACCCCGCTGGAAGTCGCGTTCACACGCGATGGCGTGCCCTACGCGCCGGAGAACGTCGAGGAGATCACCGAGTCCAGATCGATCCCCGGCACGCTTCTGTTCAGGCTGGGCCGGGCAATCAGGCATGTGTCGAAATGAAGTGGTGGCCATTCCAGAAGCGGGCCATGAAGGCCAGCGACCTGCCCGCCGGCCTGTTCGCCCCGGAGACGGCCGCCGGCATCGCGGTCACGCCGTCCACCGCCCTGCGCTCGCCGACCGTTCTGGGCTGCGTTCGCACCTTGTCGGAGATCGTCGGCAGCCTGCCGCCGCATCTATATAAGCGCGGCGCGGAGGGTTCCCGCGAGCGGGATACCGGCCACGAGGTTGCGGCGCTGCTGAAGGCTCCGAACCCGTGGACCAGTGGCACGGAGTTCCGCACCCGCCTCATGGTCGACGCCTTGTTGCATGGGCAGGCATTCGCCCGCGTCATTCGTGCGCGCGGCAGGCCGAAGGAACTGCACCGGCTCGACCCGTCCGGCGTGACGGTAAGGCTCAACGACAAGTCCGAGCCGGAATACCACGTCAGCCAGAAGGCCGGTGCACCGATCGTTCTGAAGTGGCGGGACGTGCTGCATCTTCAGACGCCCGGCTCGGCCATCGACGATCCGTTGAAGCTGATCGACCTGGCCCGCGAGGCCATATCGCTGGACCTGGTGATGCAGCGATATGAAGGCCGCGCCTTCTCTTCCGGGGCGCGACCGTCCGGCATCTTGACCGTTCCGGGCAAGACACCGCCGGAGCGCCGCAAGGTCATTCACGCCGAATGGGAGGCTGCGCACGGCGACGGGGCAGTGGGGCGCACGGCCATTCTTGACGACACGATGACGTGGCAGGCCATCACGCGCACGATGGTCGAGAACGATTTCCTGCAACTGCGCAAGCATGTCGCGGCTGAAATCAACCGGGCCTTCAAGATCCCGGAGGTTCTGAATGGCGTGACAGACCGGGCCGTCTGGAGGAATGTCGAGGAGCTGACCACGGTCTTCCTCGAAATGACCCTGACCCCGTGGCTGGACGTCTGGCAGGCGGCATACGCCCGCTGCCTGCTCACGCCGGAAGAACAGGGCAGTCACTTCATCGAGTTTCAGGTTGATGCTCTTGTGCGGGCGAACCTCGCCGCCCGGTTCAATGCCTATCGGCAGGCGTGCGGCTCGTCGTGGATGACGCCCAACGAAGTTCGCCGGCTCGACAACCTCCCGCCGCATGAAGGTGGCGACGATCTGGTCCTTCAGGCCGGACAAACCCCGGCGGCCGAAGCGCCGCCCATCAATCCCATAGAGGATGACAATGACCGAAAAGAAAACTGATTGCGTCACCGCCAAGTTCGGCGGGCGCGACCTGACCTTCGCGATTCCGCGGGAACTGCTCCAGTTCTTCGAGTCGATGATTAAGGAGGCGGCGCAGGTTCGCCTTTCCAAGATCATTCATGGATATGCCACCACCGCGGAAATCCGTGAGGTTCTGGAGTATGCCGCGCCGAAAGGTCTGGGGCGGGAAATCCCGGTCGATCACGGCGCTGCCGAGATGGTGCGCATGCGCTTCCAACTTGAGGCCCTGCGCCCGCCCAAGAAGACGTTCGTCTCCGAAACCATGGCTAAGAACGGCCCGATGAAATACGCGGTGCTCGCACAGGGCATCCTCGCCGCCGCCCTCCACGGCTTGCCGGAGTCGGCAGCTCACTTCGATGAGGATGAGGAAGCGGATGACGCAGCCGCGTGACCTGGACAGGCTGCTGGACCAGCTTTCCGAGGACAAGGCCCGTTACGACGCGGCCGTGCTCCGCGCCCGCATCGCAACGGAGGAGCGGCGCATCGCCATCGATCGCCGCTTCCTTGAAGCAAATCCCCACGCAATGAAGGCCACTTAATGCCAGAACCAAACCTGATCGAGGTTAGACACCTCGACCTTGAATGCCGATTCACGTCCGATGAAACCGGCATCATCGAGGGCATCGCGTCGCGCTGGAACGAACTGGACGCTTATGGCGATCTGGTCCAGCCCGGCGCGTTCACCGCGTCGCTGGTGCAGCACCGCACCAATGGCACCATGCCCGCCATGCTCTGGCTTCACGGCCAGCCTTGCGGTGCATGGGAAATCATCGAGGAGCGATCCGAAGGACTCTATGTCCGCGGCAGGTTCGCTCTTTCGACCACCACCGGCAGGCAGGCTTACGAGCACGCCAAGGCCGGTACAACCACCGGGCTTTCCATCGGCTTCCAGTACCTCGACGCCGAACCCGGCCCCGGAGGGGCATGGATCGTCAGATCCGTAGAGCTTCACGAAATCTCGCTCACCCCGACACCAGCGGCACCCCGTGCCCGCATTACGCAAGTCCGTTCGCAAGGAACCAACATGCCCGAACCTATCCAGACTCCTGCTCCCGCCCCGGCCGTCGAGGCCATCACCGCCGAGCAGTTCCGCGCCCTTCAGGATGAGGTGCGCAACCTGACCACCGCTCTTGACGAGGCCGAGGTGATCGCCCAGCGCGGCACCGTGCCGCCCCGCCCGGTATCGGCCGCCGACGCGGAAACCGAACTGCGCGCCCTCTCGACGCTGATCCGCACCGGCGACTTCTCCGAAGTTCGCGCGGCCACGTCGTCCAGCGACCCCGAAGGCGGGTACTTCATCCTGCCCACGGTCGACACCACCATCCGCAACCTGCTTGCCGATGTCTCGCCGTTGCGCGGTCTTGCCGACGTGGTGACGATCAACAGCAACGCCTATGAACGGTTCTATTCGACCGGCAACCGGGGCGCGCAATGGGTTGGCGAAACGACCGAACGTCCGCAGGACACGGCTCGCCCGCAGCTCATCAAACATTCCTACAACGTGATGGAGATGTACGCCGCACCGGCTGGCACTCGCCACCTGTTCGAGGATGCGTCGTTCGACGTCGCCGGCTGGTTCAATACCTGGGTGGCCAACGACTTCGCCCTGTCGGAAGGTGAAGCCTTCCTTCGCGGCGACGGTATCGGCGGCAAGCCTCGCGGCGTCGCCACCTATCCGATTGTCGCTACGGGCGACGCCACCCGCGCGTGGGGCGAGATGCAGTATATCCCCGCCGGCCATGCCAGCGCGCCGACCGACGACAATTGGGCGAAGGCGCTGGTCAAGCTGGTGCTCACGCTGCATCCGCGCTTCCGGGCCAATGCCGCGTTCGTCATGAACAACGCCACACTGATCCGCATCCGCGAGATCCAGGACAGCAATAAAAGGTTCATGTGGTCGGATCACGGCAACCTCGGCGAGTCGGCGGAAAGCGGCTACCTGCTCGGCTACCCCGTCCATATCGACAACAATATGGACGATATCGGCTCCGACAAGTTCCCGATTGCCTTCGGCGACTTCCGTCAGGGGTACGTCGTGGTCGACCGGCAGGGCATCCGCATCGAGCGCGATGCCGTGACCCAGAAGGGCATCATCCTCCTGGACACCTACGCCCGCGTCGGTGGCGGTCTCGGCGACAGCCGCGCCATCAAGTGGATGAAGGTCGCCGCGGCGTAATTTCATCACAACTTGTGACGAAATTCAGGGCGGCCCGATGGACCGCCCTTCTCTTTCCAGAAGGAACATATCGTGAAAGATACTTTCTCTAACTTCAAGGCCGTGCAGGCCATTGTGCCCGCCGTGAAGACCGCTGCCGCCGATGGCGACGCTATCGACATGCAGGGCTTCAATTCGGCGCTGATCGTGGTCAATGCCGGTGCGGTCGCTGGCGACGGCGAGTTCTCCATCAAGTTGCAGGAGTCGGACACCACGACATCGGGCGACTTCACCGACGTCGCTGCCGATGACCAGCATGGCACCGCGCCCGCAGTCATTGATGCGAACAGCGTCGTGAAGCTCGGCTACGTCGGCAGCAAGCGATACGTCCGTGTCGCGGTGACCAAGGCCGGCGGCACCAGCATCGCGCTTGGCGCGGTTGCCATCCTCGGCCATGCGGCCGTTTCGCCGGTGGCCTGACCATAGCCTTATCCGGGGTCTGCCCATCATTGGGCGGACCCCTTTTCAGGAGGCCGCATGGACCCCGCAAATTCCATTCTGAAGGCCGTTGTCGCCGCCCTGAAAGCCGACAGCGTGCTTGCCGGCATGGTCGGCACCAAGATATTCGACCGCCCGCCCCATAGGGACGGCGAGCCCGACGTGCCGTCGCCATACATCTCGCTTGGCCAGCACGACACGAATACGGAAGAGCGCGCCGAATGCCTCGACCTTGTGTCCGTCACGTTTCAGGTCGACGTCTGGTCATGGGGCACTGGCGACGCTTATCATCGCGAGGAAGCCGGCAATATCGCCTCGGCGGTGCGGCGCGTGCTCGACATGCGCCATGTCGAATTCACCGGCGGCTCGGCTGACATCTATCATCGCCAGACGCGCTTCCTGCGCGATCCGGACGGCACCAATCATATGGCCATCACGCTTGAGGCTGATGCCGATGTCACGGGCTAAGCTATGCGCCCGATGCCGTCGCGTCGTCCCCGCCGGTAAGCGCTGCCAATGCACTGAGCGCGTCCGCAAGGCCAAGATCGACGCCACCCGCCCCAACGCGGGCGAGCGTGGCTATGCCGCAGACTGGCGCGCCGTTCGCCGACAGTACCTCGATGCGCATCCCATGTGCTCGCATCCCGACTGTCAGGCCGTGGCGACAGAGGTTGACCATATCCAGTCGATAGCAGATCGCCCCGACCTGCGGCTGCGCTGGTCGAACCTGCGCGGCTTCTGCAAGCGACACCACAGCCAGCGCACGGCCCGCGACCAGTCATTCATGTCCGCCGAAGCGCGCGCCCGCACATGGCCCGCGGACCTGCGCCCCAGCGCCATACCGCTGACCATCGTATGCGGGGCACCGGGCAGCGGGAAATCCTATTGGGTGCGGCAGCAGGCGGGCAGCGAGGACGTGGTGATCGACCTCGACGAGATAAAGGCCCGGCTTGCCGGCACCCGCATATACAGCGCCCCAGCGGCTACAACAGGCCCCGCGCTTGAGGAGCGCAACACCATCCTGCGCAGCCTGGCCACGTCCGACGCACCGCGCGCGTGGTTCATCGTGTCCGCGCCCGAGCCTGCCGAGCAGCAATGGTGGCGACGCCAGCTTGGCGGCACGGTTCACGTCATGGACGCCGACGAAGAGACCTGTATCGCGCGCATCAACGCCGATCACCGGCGCATCGGCCACCGCGAGCGGATGGTGGAGCGCTGCCGCGAGTGGTTCCGCAGAGCGAGGGGGGAGTCGCGAGCTTTCGAGCCGCCACGGCCGACCGCGCCCCCCCTACCGACAAAACTTTTACCCGAATTGGGAATTTCAGATGTTGACAAACCTTTCTTTGGTTGAAGCGCCCGATCCGGTGGTCAGCCTCACGGACGCGAAGGCGTTTTTGCACGTCTGGCACGACGACGACGACGCGCTCATCACACAGTTGATTGCCGCCGCGACGGACAAGCTGGACGGTGCAGGCGGCGTTCTGGGGCGCGCGCTGGGCGTGCAGACGTGGCGCTTGATGCTGGATTGCTTCCCGGCCGGCGCAGTGAAACTGCCACTGCCGCCGTTCCGCAGCGTCGAGAGCATAACGTATTTCGACCGCCACGGCGATCAGCAGACGCTCGATCCTGCCGATTACAAGACCAGCGGCGTCGGTGGCACGGGCGTCATCGTGTCGACAGGAGACTGGCCGGATACTTGGGATTTCCCCGGCGCTGTCGATATTGTGTTCGAGGCCGGTTACGATGCCGTGCCGGCATCGCTGAAACAGGTCATCCTGGGCCTGGTGTTCTTCTGGTACAGCACCCGCGGCAAAGTTCCCGACGGGAACACCGCCACGGAAGTTCCCTTCGGCTTCGATGATGCTATTTCCGCATGGCAGGTGGCTTATGTCGGTTAGGATTCGCGTCAAGGGCGTGAAGGGCCTTGGCCGCGCCTTCCGCAACGCCACCGGCATGGTCTCCGAAAAGATCGACAAGGCCGTCGAGAAGAACGCCACCGAAATGGTCGGCACGGCGAAGGCGCTGGTTCCGGAGAACACCGGGGCGCTCAAGGAATCCATCGGCAAGGAGAAGGTGACGAACGGCTGGAAGGTCGAAGCCACTGACGAGGCCGCGCCATACGTCGAGTTCGGCACGCGCAAGATGGACCCGCAGCCGTTCTTCTTTCCAGCCTACCGCCTCAACAAGAAGCGGTTCAACGGGCGCGTCAAACGCGCCGCTAAAGCCGCCATCAAGGAAGCAGGGATCGGGAAATGAGAGAACGCATCGGGTTTCAGGAATCCGAATGGGTGGACGACGGGTGGGGCGGTTCGGAGTCGGCGTGGGTGACGAAGTTCGAGGAGCCGGCCGAGCTTCGCCCCGGTATCGGCTCGGAGACGGTTATTGCCAGCCGCATCGCCGGCGTGCAGCCGTTCACCATGGTCATCCGCAGCAGCACCCGCACCCGGCAGATAACGCCGGCATGGCGCTGCTATGACGTGCGGGCCGGCATGGGCGAGGACGGCAAGACCCCGAAACGCCTCTTCAACATCAAGGCAGTCGCGAACCCGGACCAGTGGCATAGCATGCTCAACCTGATGGTGGTGGAGGGCACGCCATGAAGGGGCGCAAGGCTGCCGTGAAGGCCACGGCCGGGGCGCTGAAGCGTGTACCGAAGCCGCCCGCCGACCTGACGGCGCTGGCGCAGCAGGTATGGAAATCGGAACTGCCCCCGCTGGTGCGCGCGGAGAAGATCGCCGCGCACGAGCTGCCGCTGTTCAAGTCCTATTGCTCGGCCACGGCCCGCATCGACGAGGCGCAGGCGGAGATCGACAGGCACGGCCTGCTCGTCGTGTCCGGTTCCGGCGAACTGAAGCGCAATCCGGCCACCACGATTCAGAAGGAGGCTATCGCCCTACAGGCGCGCCTCGCGACTGAGTTCGGCATCACGCCTGCCAGCCGCAACAAGAACGAAAGATTTGTCGATGACGAAGACGCGCCGCCCGGAATGGCTGTTCGATGACAGTCCATTGCCGGACCCGCATGGCTACGGCCAGCGCGCGGTGGATTTCCTTCGATGGATGAACCACCCGAAAACGCAGAGCGGTAAGTTTGAACTGGATCGTTGGAAAGAGCGGCTGATCCGCAAGATATACGGCACCACCCGCGAGGACGGCACCCGACAGTATCGCACTGTCTGGCTCCAGGCTGGTCGCGGCTCTCACAAAACTTCACTGGGCGCTGGCGCGGAACTGCTTCACCTCGCCGGGCCGGAGCGCGTTCCCTCCGGCAATATCTACAGCGCCGCGAACAGCCAGAAACAATCGGCCCTGATTCACCGCGAGATGGCGGGCATCATCCGCTCGACGCCGTGGCTGAAGAAGCGCATCACGATTCAGAACACGTTGAAGCGCTGCCACTTTCGCGACGACGACGTGATCTATGAGGCGATGTCGGCGGACGCCAGCAATGCTCATGGGCTATCGCCGCTCCTGACCGTGGTCGACGAATATCACGAATTCCGCACCACCGACCTCATGGACGCCATCCGGTCGGGGCAGAACAAGCTGCGCAACACGCTCTTGCTGATCGCCACTACGGCCGGCGCAGGGCGCGACACACCGGCGTATGACTTCTACGCCTACGCCAAGGACGTTGCCGCCGATCCGTCGATAGACCCGACCTTCCTGCCGGTGATCTTCGAGGCCGCGCCGGAGGACGATTGGCAGGACGAGGCGATTTGGCACGAAGTTAATCCCGGCCTTGAGTTCGGCTATCCCGATCTGGAGTCGATGCGGAACTATGCCCGCGAGGCAGCGCATCGCCCCAGCCAACGGGACGCCTTCCGCCGCCTGCACCTCGGCGTCTGGCTGGAGCAGAACGAGTCGCCGTGGCTCGACATGGCCGTCTACGACGAGGGCGCGCGCGACTTCGATTCTGCCGCATTGAGGGAAGCACCCTGCTTTCTTGGCGTCGACCTCGGCTTCACGGAAGACCTGTCAGCCATCGTCGCGGCTTTCCCGCGTCAGGACGGCAGGCTGATCGTGGTGCCCTATATCTACGCTGCCGAGGACACGCTTGCCCAGCGACAGGAGCAGGATGGCCAGCCGTGGCTAGAATGGCGCGACGACGGGCACCTCCTGACCACGCCGGGGCGCAGTATCGACCTTGACGTCATCGAGGCGAAAATTCGCGAGTTGTGCGAGGCGCATGACGTGCGCGAGATTGCCATCGACCGTTTCGGCGCGTTCGGCATCCGCAAGCGCCTTGAAGAGGACGGCCTGCCGATCTTCGAGCACGGTCAGTCGTTCGGGCACATGGGGCCGGCCATTAAGGCAGTTGAGCGCCTTGTGCTGGAGGGCCGCCTGATTCATGGCGGGCACCCCGTTCTTCGCAATCACTTCGCCAACGCCCATCTGCGCGCCGACGACATGGGCAACCAGCGCTTCCAGAAGGGGCGCGACCGCGCCCGAAAGGTGGATGGAGCGATCGCTGCCGTCATGGCCGCAGGACGTGCCGACGCCGCCGTAGAGGCCGGTTCCATCTTTGATGACTACGAGCCCGGTTCGCTGGTGCTTCATTAGGAGTTCATAATGTCAAACAAGGATATGGCGCGCGTCGTCATCCAGATGGAAACCGAAGTCGGCCGGCTTCGGAAGGACTGGGCGAAGGTCGAAAAGATCGTCCAGGGTTCCGCGAACAACATGCAGCGGTCCAGTGCTCGCGCTGCGCAGAAGATGCAGCGCGACATGACGAACGCCACGAAGAACATGGGTTCGGCGTTCAAGGGCGTTGAATCCGCCGGGAAGAAATTCTTCAGCCCGCTCGCCGTTGCGGCTACCGCGGCCCTGGCACCGATCCTGTCGGTGGCCGGCGCGTTGGGCACCGCAAAGGCCGCGATGCGGGAATTTTCACAGACCGGCGACGTTGCCCAGCGACTCGGCATTGATGTCGAGCGATTGCAGGAACTGCGGTATGCCGCCGAACAGGGCGGCATGTCTGTTACCAACTTCGATGTTGCGCTGCGCAGGTTCATCCGTCGGTCATCGGAGGCGGCGCAGGGTACGGGCGCTGCGGTTGGCGCGTTCAAGGAATTGGGCATTTCCGTCCGCGATGCCGATGGCAACCTGAAAGCCAGCGACAAGCTGCTCGGCGAAGTCGCCGACCGCATGACGAAGGTGAAAGATCCTGCCGACAAGTTGCGGCTCGCCTTCAAGATGTTCGATACCGATGGCGCGGCCATGGTCAACGTGCTGGCCAACGGCTCCAAGGGACTGGACGAGTTTTCAGCGAAGGCCCGCAGTCTCGGCATCGTGGTCGAGCGCCACATGATCGCGCGCGCGCAAGAATTGTCTGCCGAGTTCGACACGGCCACGCGCATCATAGACCTGCAATTCAAGCAAGCTCTGGTCAACCTTGCGCCCGTCATGGTTGGCGTCGCCGAGCGTGCCGCGCGCCTGGCTGGCGATATTCGCAGCGTCATCGACTCCATGCGCGATCTGGAAAATCAGGGCAGCCAGTCGCTCGACGGGCGGATGCGTTCTCTGGGGCTGGAGCGGATGGACGTTGAGCGGCAGATTGCCGACATCCGCGAAATGCAGCGCAACATGGTTCCCGACGCCTCGGGCGGGTACACATGGGAGCGCGAGCTTGGCGAATGGAATAATCGGCTTAGGCAGATCGCCGACGAGGAAACCCGCATCCTCAAGATTCTGGAGAGCCGCAAGCCCGCCGCACTCGCTCCCATCCCGGAAGGCGAAGCTATCGACACCAGCGGCGGGCGGACGGGCGGACGCAATGCTGCGGCCGAGGCCGCCCTACGCGAAGCCGAGGCCGTCAAGGCATTGATTGCGGACCTTCAGTTCGAGCGCGAACAGATCGGCCTTACCGATCTTGAGAAGCGCACGAATGAAACCCTGCGCCGCGCTGGTGCTGCGGCAACGGCCGAGGAGCGCGAACAGATCAAGGCCCTGGTGGCCGAGATCGAGCGCGAGACGGAATCTCTGAAGGCCAACGAAGCCGCCCAGCAGGCCCGCACACAGGCTATCGTGGGGATGTTCCAGATGGGCGGCGATGCGCTCATGTCCATCGTGGACGGCTCGATGAAGGCCGAGGAAGCCGTCAAGCGACTGGCGGTGCAACTCGCGCTTGCCGCTGCACAAGCGGCCTTGCTGGGAAGTGGGCCGCTGGCGGGGCTGTTCGGTGGTGGCCTGTTCGGCGGCGGTGGCTTTGTGCCGAACACTACGGCGGGTGCGTTCTTCACCAGTGGCTTTTCCTCCGGCGGCTACACCGGCCCCGGCCCGAAGAACAAGCCGGCGGGTATTGTCCATGCTGGCGAGGTTGTTTGGTCGCAGGATGACGTGCGCAAGGCTGGTGGTGTTGCTGCCGTGGAGGCCATGCGGAAAGGCTTGGCGGCACCCGCGCAGATCAGCGCGCCGGTTATGCCGAAGCTGTCCGCGGTGGGTGGCGGTGGGGGCAACGTCACGGTCTCGGTTCCGATCCACATCAACGCGCCGGGGGCCGACTCCGCCGCGTTGGCCCGCGTGGAACAGCAGGTCACGAAGTTGCAGCGAGATCTTCCGGCTACTGTTATTTCTACAGTGCGGCAGATGCCCCAGAAGAATATCAGGTAGGGGTATCTAGGGCGTCAGCCGACGCCTTTAGAAGTTGGACCGCGTTTGCTCGTAGTTCGGCTTCGACCTCGTCAAATGTTGACGTCTTGTCCATTCGCGTCCGGATCTGGATATCCACGCGGTGCGCTGGGGCGATACTGTCATGTTCAAGAAGACCTGGTCCGAAAAAGTCTAGCCGGACCGTGCCGGTGAACACACCATCCTCAGAGATATAGGTGATATCGAAAATTCGGATATCGTCTAGCTTCATCATCTTCCCTCCCATATTCCCCGCCAGCATCATGGCGCGGGCGGGAGGGGAGTCAATGGGCTTTAGACGGACGCCGGTTGCCTTGCCGTCACGGGTGGCGGGCGGTAGCCGATACGTGCTTCAACCCGCTCGCCTTGCTCTTTTTGGCTGCCATGGCTTTTCCTCCCCGTCCGGCTCGGCCATCGCAAAGCCGGCAGTCAAACCAAAATACGACTCATAGAACCGCCTGACCAGCGGCACAGCGCGCCCCCGATGAAGGGCATCGACTATCGGGAAGCCCTTCGTTTCAAGCAGCGGTAGCGTGTGGCGCTCCCAATGGCCTGCGCGCGCCTTACCCACCACCGCAACCGCGATCTCCCTGTCGCCGGCGAACAGCGGCAGGGCGTCGAGGGCGCGGAAGGGGAGTGCTTTCGGCTCATCGGCCATCCCGCAACCTCACTACGCCGTCGCCGCGCTCGTCGTTGATGAATTCGACGCCGGCAGATTCGAGTGCGGTGCGGATGGCGGTGAGATTGTGTGTGACGGGTGTATGCACGCCCTTCTCAAAGGAACGGACTGTCGAGAGGCCAACCCGTGCGGCGGCAGCAAGTTGACTTTGAGTCCATTCCAGAAGGCCGCGGGCGGCGCGGCATTGCGCTGGCGTCATAGGGTCATCTCCTCTGTGAGGTGCACGGTTGGTAGCCGTGTGGGTGGTTGGCCCAGAATTCTTTTCGCAGACTATTTCGTTAAATACAACTTTTTTCGTTGACATTTATCGTGCAACGAATATCGTTGTGTTGAATTTTAATAGCTGACAACAGGAGTAGCCCAGCATGAACGCGCATACACCACCGCCGACCACCGACATCTCGATCCTGGCCGTCGAGGATCGCGTCAACACCGCCATGAACGCCATGCTACTGGCGCACGACTTCATCGAGGAGTTTTGCAACAGCTTCACGCATCGGGCCGCGGATGCCGAAAGCGCCAACACGGCCAGCTATGCCATCGGGCATGCGCGGGAGACGATGCGGCGGGCCTATGAAATTTTCCACGCCTATCAGGCGCAGGAATTTCTGAAGCGGGAGATCGCAGCATGACCAGAACCGTGACCTTTGACCCGATGGAGTTGGAAAACCAGACGATCGAGCTTCGGCGCTTTAAGAACCTCGCCCTGCATCATGCGTGTGAGCATGACCCGAAAGACCCCGATGACATTTCCCGGCTGGCCCACACATCGGAAATGCTGTGCGATAAGGTTGGCGAGTTTGTCCGCTGGCTGGAAGACAATGGCAGGTCGAGTGTTGGGAGGGCCGAGCCATGACCCTCCGCGAAGTCTACGCCGCCCGCGCGGAGAACCGTCGCAGGATGCGCTCGGCCAGCCCGAGGGTGCGCGAGATACGCGAGAAGCTGGCCGCGCTCTATGACGACCTGATCGTCGCGATGATGAAGGAGGACGCGGCATGAAGTGGCAGCCTATCGAGACTGCGCCGTGGGAGGTGCGTATTCTTCTCTATGAAGACATGAGGGGCATCTGCATCGGAGAGAGAGACCCGCTATGCGGGTTCCAGATCGACGGCTGGCTGGATAGCGACTGCCTCCCATCCATTCACCCGACCCACTGGATGCCGCTGCCGGAAGCGCCCACCACCTGAAATCCGCCGGGCACCGCGGCTTCACCATCCGCGCCCGGCGAGTAGGGCCGTCATTCTGGACATCGTGTCCGGATTGAGCACCACCGGCCCGCCCTCTTGTCGCATCCTTGTCGCGTTTCGTTGCCTCCGCAGATTACGATTCGTTACAAATCAATGGCTTGCGTTGCGACAAATTTCGCGACTTGCGACAAGGATTATCGTGGTTTTGGGAGCTAAGTGCTTGATTTTGTTTGGCTGGGGAACCTGGATTCGAACCAGGACTAACGGAGTCAGAGTCCGCGGGTCTACCGTTAACCTATTCCCCAAAACCGGGATCGAGGCGGGCGCGTCGTCGGGAAGGCGTCTTCCGGGTGCCGAGGCGGTGCCGCTCGATTTCGGGCTGCCTTGTAACACATCTGGACCGTCGATCAAGAGGCTGGTTTCGCTTAAAGCGGCCGTTTGCGCCCGGTTAGCCGGGGTGGCGCGGCGGGCGCAGGGACCGGCGGGGATTGCGGCAGGGGTGCATATCTGCTTCATCGGGAGCGGCTCGCCCCCGCCTCGCCCGGCGCTTGCGGGGCGAGGCCCTCCCGGCACGACCCACAGGCAGGAAACCATGGACGAAACGCTTTCCCACGACCTCGTCGAGCAGGCCCGGCAATGGCGCCTCGACCTGCACCGCCATCCCGAGATGGCGTTTCAGGAGCACCGCACCGGCGATTTCGTCGCGCGGATGCTCGCTGAATGGGGGCTTGAGGTCCGGCGCGGCCATGGCAGGACGGGCGTGGTCGGCACGCTCGCCAGGGGCTCGTCGTCGCGGTCGCTGGCTTTGCGCGCCGACATGGACGCGCTGCCGATCCACGAACAGACCGGCGCGGCCCACGCCTCGGTCAATCCCGGAATCATGCATGCCTGCGGCCATGACGGCCACGTCGCCATGCTGCTCGCCGCCGCAGGGCTCGCCAGCCGGCGCGACGATCTCGACGGCACCGTCCATTTCGTCTTCCAGCCGGCGGAGGAGGTCGAGGGCGGCGCGCGCGAGATGGTGGCCGACGGCCTGTTCCGCGACTTTCCGGCCGAGGCCGTCTACGGGCTGCACAACTGGCCGGGGCTCCGTCCCGGCGAGGCGGTGGCGCGCGACGGCGCGATGATGGCGGCCTTCGCGACCTTCGAGATCGAGGTGGTCGGCCGCGGGGCGCATGGCGCGATGCCGCATGAAGGAGCGGACCCGGTGCTGTGCGCCGGCCAGCTCGTCAGCGCCCTTCAGGCGGTCGCGGCGCGCAACGTCTCGCCGCTGAAGGCGGCCGTGCTGTCCGTGACGCAGATCCACGGCGGCGACGCCTACAACGTCATCCCCGAGAGCGTCGCGCTGCGCGGCACCACGCGCTGGTTCGAGCCGGAAGTCGGCGACCTGATCGAGGAGCGGCTCGGCCTGACGGCGGCGCGCGTGTGCGAAGCCTTCGGCTGCAAGGCGCATGTGCGCTACGAGCGGCGCTACCCGGCGACGATCAACGCGCCGCAGGCGGCCGGCTTCCTGCGCGCGGCGGCGGCGCGGTCCGGCCTTGCGGTGGTCGACGCCGAGCCGAGCATGGCGGCGGAGGATTTCGCCTTCATGCTGGAGGCGCGGCCGGGCGCCTATCTGTGGCTCGGCGCGGGCAAGGACGGCGAGAATCCCGGCCTGCACTCGCCCCGCTTCGACTTCAACGACGCGATCCTCGCCAGCGGGATCGGGCTATGGAACGAGACGATCGGCATGGCCATCGGGCGGGGCTGAAGCAATTCCCGGAAAAGTGTGAAGCGCTTTTCCGTTCGGGATTGCGTAAAAGCAAGGCGTCCTGAATGCGGCGCGGCCGGCGCTGCCTCCACCCCTGGAGACAGAACCGGCCGCGCCATTTCCACCTCGCGGCGGAAGCTCCCGGCAGTGCTTAGCCCATATCGAGCTGGCGATAGATGCGCTTGACGTAATCGCCGAAGGCGTTGCCGGTCTTGATGTCGAGGCTGCGCGGGTGCGGCAGGTCGATGCTGAAATAGTCGGCCATGCGCGCGGGGCCGGCGGTCAGCACCGCGCAATGCGAGCCGAGGAACACCGCCTCCTGGATGCCGTGGGTGACGAAGACGAAGGTCTTGCGGCTCTCCTGCCAGATGCGCAGCATTTCGAGGTTCATCTTCTCGCGCGTGATGGCGTCGAGCGCGCCGAACGGCTCGTCCATCAGCACCAGCTTGGGATCGTGGATCAGCGCGCGGGCGATGGCGGCGCGCTGCTGCATGCCGCCCGACAGCTCGAACGGATACTTGTCGCCCGCCTTGCCGAGACCGACCATTTCCAGCAGATCGCGGGCGCGCTCGCGCGCGGCCTTGAGCGGCAGGCCGAGGATCTGCGCCGGCAGGATGACGTTCTCGGCGATGGTGCGCCATTTGAGCAGCAGCGGCTGCTGGAACACCATGCCGACATCGCGCCCTTCGACGAACGAGCCATGGCCGTCGCCGATGCTGACCGTGCCGCCGTCGGCGCCGTGCAGTCCGGCGAGTATCTTCAAGACCGTGGTCTTGCCGCAGCCGGAGGGGCCGACGATCGAAAGCAGGTCGCCCTCGTGGATGTCGAGCGTGACATCGGACACCGCGACCGCTTCGGCGCCGCCGGTGCGGTAGACCTTGCGCACGTTGCGCATGCGGATCAGGGGAGACGCGTCGTCCCGCATTTCCTGCGCGCTTGCCGTCATGACAGCCACCTTTCGCGGTTCGCGGCGACGAAGCCGTCGTCCGACAGGTCGGGATGGGCCGCACAGACCCGGTCGATCTCCCGCGCCTGGCCGGTCGAAAGCCCCTCGGCCGGGTCGAGGCACCAGATGCCGTCGAGCAGGCCCTGCCGGCGCAGCACCTCGTGGCAGCCGGCGATGCAGCCGTGGAAATCGTTGGCGACGTCGAAGAAGGCGGCGTTGCAGTCGGTGACGCGCGCGTCGAGCCCGAGGAGATCGGCGGGGACAGGGCCGCCGGCGTCGACCGCGGCGTGGATGCGCCCGAGCAGCTCGACCGCCTTCGAGGTCCACACCGACCAGTGACCGAGCAGGCCGCCGCGAAAGCGCAGGCGCACGATCTCGTCGCCGCGCGGGATGTCGAAGGGTGTGACGAGGTCGGCGACGATGTGGTCGTCATTGCCGGTGTAGAGCGTGATGCGCTCCTCCGCGCCGGCGGCGGCGACGCCGCGCATCACGTCCAGCGTGCGATAGCGGTTGAAGGGCGCGACCTTGATCGCCACCGCGTTGTCGATGGACGCGAACCGCTCCCAGAACGCGGCGTCGAGGGCGATGCCGCCGACGGCGGTCTGCATGTAGAAGCCGATGATCGGCATTTCCCTTGCCACGGCCTCGCAATGCGCGATCAGCTCGTCACCGGAGGCACCGCGCATCGCGCCCATGCTGACGAGGACGGCGTGATAGCCGAGGCCGCGGGCGATGCGCGCCTCGTCGAGCGCCTGCGCCGTCCTGCCGGCGACACCGGCGACAAGGACGAGCGGCCGCGCCGTCCATGCGGCGGCGTCCTCCGCGGCGGCGCGCAGGACGGGTTCGTAGAGGCCGGTGTCACGGATGGCGAACTGCGTAGTGTGGACGCCGACCGCGAGGCCGCCGGAGCCTGAATCGACATAATAGCGCGTCAGCGCCCGCTGGCGGCGCGCGTCGAAGCGGCGCTGCGCGTCGAGCGCCAGCGGATGGGCGGGGATGACCGCGCCGCGCCGCAGGGTGGCGAGGATCTCGGGTGGCAGGTCGGTGTGATGAAGGCCCATGTCTCTCGCTTCCTGTATACGTCCTACCCGAATTCCGGGCCTGCGATCACCGCCGTCTCGTTCGCGCGCCCCGGCGCGGGACGCGGCCCCTTCCTCATGCGCAGGAACGGGCGCTGCCGGGCGAAGCCGAGGGCGCGCAGCCGCTCGACCAGCAGCGGGCGGCTGTCCGCGACATCGAGGAACACCGGGCCGTCCAGCGCGGCGACGACGCCCTCGACCAGCTCGGCGACCGCGGCCTCATCCGCGCCGACGACCGGGCCGATCTGCGTCGCGATACGTCCGTCCCGGCCGAAAGCATGGGCCGCGCCCTGCGGCGCGCTGCGCCGCGCAGCTGGGCAGCGGGCGGAGAAATCGATCAGAAGCGGCGTGCGATCCGCGCCGAAGGCCGCGTTCGCCGCCGTGAGCGCCGCCGGATCGGGCGTGGCGGACGCGGCAGAGGCCCCTCCCCCCACGCCCTGCCAGCGGGTGAACCGCTCGCCGTCCTCGAAGCCGAGGCTGCGATAGAGCGGCTCGCCGGCCGGGGTGGCGTCGAGAAGCGCGGTGCGGCCGAGAGCCTCGAGTTCGGCGATGCAGGTCTTCAGCAGCGCCGTGCCGTGTCCACGCCCGCGCCAGTCCTTGCGGGTCAGCACCATGCCGATCCAGGCGAAGTCGTCGCCATAGGGCATGATCGCGGCGGTGGCGACGAGGACCATGCCGTCGAACAGGCCGAAGACCTTGCCGTGGGCCATGAAGAGGCGCCAGTCGGCGGGAAGCTGGTTCCAGCCCGCTTCCGCCGACAGCTCCATCGCCTGGGCGACATCGGCCGGCGACAGGATGACGGGGCCGTCAATAGGTGCCATCGCGCGCCTCGAAATGCGTCGGCTTGTTGTGCGACGGCAGGCTGCGCGCCACCCAGTCGGCGGTCCATGTCATCATCTTGTCGAGCGGCACCAGCGGGTAGCCGAACAGGCCGTTGGATGCCCTGGCGTTGGAGAGCCAGGCACTCGGCGCCTCGCTGCCGGTGATGACCGGCGCCTTGCCCAGCATCGCGCCGAAGGTTTCGGCCAGCCAGCGCACGGAGATGACCTCCGGCCCGGTGACGTTGATCGGGCTGGTCGGCACCGTCGCCTGCTTCAGGCAGCGCAGGGCGATGGCGTTGGCGTCGCCCTGCCAGATGACGTTGACATGGCCCATCGAGACGTCGACCGGCAGACCGTCGCGCACCTTGACCGCGACGTCGTGCAGGACGCCGTAGCGCAGGTCGATGGCGTAGTTCAGCCTGAACAGCCGGCCCGGCGTGCCGTGGACCTGCGAGAAATGCTCGATCAGTCGCTCGCGGCCGATGCAGGACTGGGCGTACTCGCCGGGCGGGTCGAGCGGCGCGCCCTCGTCCGAGCCCATGCCGTCGACCGGGGTGAAGGCATAGACGCAGCCCGTGGAGAAGGCGACGATGCGCGAGGCGCGGAACACTTCGGCGACGACGGCCGGCATATAGGTGTTGGTCGCCCATGTCAGCGGCTGGCTGCCGCCCGAGCCGAACTTGCGGCCGGCCATGAAGATGACGTTCTTCGCCTTCGGCAGCGCCTCGAGCTGGGCGCGGTCGAGGAGGTCGCAGGCGATCGTCTCGACGCCGTGGCGGTCGAGCTCCTCGCGCGAGGCCGGGTCGCCGAAGCGGGCGACCGCGAGCACGCGCCGGCCGGGGGCGGCGTTGCGCGCCAGCCGCGCCAGCGTCGGCCCCATCTTGCCGCTGGCGCCGAGGATCATGATGTCGCCGTCGACCTCGGCAAGGTCGTCGATCAGCGCGCGCGACGGGCGGGCGATGAAGGTGTCCAGTTCCTCGGGGCCATCGAACCTTGCGGGCAGGCGCGCCCCGTCGAGCAGGTCGACGCCGGTGAATTCAGGTCTTTCGTTCACGACATCCTCGCATCTCTTGGAACGATCATGTGCTCGAGCAGCAGCACCGCGAGGTAGAGGGCGATGCCGATGAGCGTGATCAGGATCACGGCCATGAACATGGCGGGCGTGTCGAGCGCGGCCTGCACCTGGATCATCAGGTAGCCGAGCCCGCGGTCGGAGGCGATGAACTCGCCGACCACCGCGCCGGCCACGGCGAGGATCGCCGCGACCTTCATGCCGGAGAAGATGTAGGGCAGCGCGCCCGGAAGCTGGATGTAGAGGAACATCTGCCAGCGCGAGCCGCGCAGCGATTTCACCAGATCGAGCAGGTCCGGCTCGACCTCGCGCAGGCCGCGCACGGTGGTCAGCAGGATCGGGAAGTAGCACAGCGAGAAGGTGATGAGGATGTTGGTCGAGATGCCGTAGCTGAACCAGACGATCACCAGCGGCCCGAGCGCCACCTTGGGGATCATGTTCAGCGTCACCAGAAGCGGGAACAGCACCATGACCAGCACGCGCGACCACGAGAACAAGAGCGCGGTGGCGACGCCGAGGACGGTGGCGAGGAGATAGCCGCCGACGATCTCGACGCCCGTCACCCAGCTGTTGCCGATCCAGTCGTAGCGCCGCGAGCCGAGGGTGGCGAGGATCTCGCTCGGCGCGGGGAGGATGAACTTCGGCACCTCCAGCGAGCGCACGAGGATCTCCCACAGCACGAACGCCGCGACGTGGGCGGCGACGGCGATGAACCGCATCTGCCGCGTGCGCCGGCGCTCCAGCCGCTCCAGCTCGCTGCCTGTCGAAATCCCGGTTGCTGCGACCATGCCCGTTCCCTCTCGATGCCGGGACGCTGGAGCAGCGGGCGTTCTGACGAACGCTGCTTCCGCTGCTCCAGCTTCTTTTCCTGGCCGCATTTATGCGACGCCGGACGATTCCGTCCGCCTGCAAAATGCTCTAATCGGCCTTCCGGCATTAGTCAACCAACTAGTTGATTACTTATTCATGACTGCATTCAGGGCCGCAGCGCGGACAGGACGAAGGATATGACGTGCTCGCGCCGCCGCGCCGCCTGTGCGGGCGAGACCATGTCCCGGTCGAAGATCACCGACAGCGTGCTGTGGTTGGAGAGATAAAAGAAGGACAGCGCCGCGACCGACAGGTAAAGGTTCACCGGACCGAAGCGGTCGTTGAACACGCCGGCCTTGACGCCGCGCGCCAGCGTCTCCTCGACGAGGCGCACCAGCGGCGAGTGCATCTCTGTCACCTTCTCGGATGTCTTCAGGTGGCGCGCGCCCATCCGGTTCTCGTCGTTGACGAGGGCGATGAACTCGGGGTGCTCGGACAGGTAGTCGAAGGAAAAGCCGACCAGCCGCCGCATCGCCTCCTCGGGGTCGACATCGGAAAGGTGCAGCTCCTGCTCGCGCTCGCGGATATGGCGGTACACCTCCTCGAGCGCGGTGCGGTAGAGGTCGGCCTTGCTGCCGAAATAATGATAGACGAGCTGCTTGTTGACGCCGGCCTGGCGGGCGATGCGGTCGACGCGGCCGCCCTCGAAGCCGAATTCGGCGAACTCGGCCACCGCCGCGTCGAGCAGCGCCCTCCATGTCGCGGCCGGATCGCGGCGCTGGGGGGTGGGCCTGGCGTCGCGTGAGGAGGCCTCTGCGGGCTCCTGCGTCGGGGCTTGTGTCTCGTCCATCTTTCGCCTCCGTCCTATTTGTAACCAACTGGTTGATTGGTTATTGATCTACTCTAGCATCCGTGCCTATAGTTTGCCACAGGGCAACCCGCGAGCCTTCGGAAAGTGCGGCACGCCCAACCGACACCGCGCCTTTCGACAAAAAAATCGGGGAAACCAAGATGACGCTTCGCAGATCCTTCATGCTGTCCGCCGCGCTGGCAGCGGCGTTTCTTTCGTCCGGCGCGCAGGCCGCCGACGTCAACATGGTGTTGAACTGGGTGCCGACCGCCGACCACTCGCCCTATTTCTACGCCAAAAGCCAAGGCTGGTACGAAGAGGCAGGCATCAACCTGACCATCGAGGCCGGGCGCGGCTCGGGCGCGGCCGCCCAGCGCGTCGGCGCCGGCTTCTCGCAGATCGGCGTCGCCGACATGGCGACGGTGCTGCTCACCAAGGGCCAGGGCGGCGACGCCGTCGCCATCATGACGGTCTACGCCAACTCGCCGCAGGGCTTCTACTGGCTGAAGAAGAGCGGCATTACGGGCCCGAAGGACTTCCCGGGCCGCTCCATCGGCAACCCGCCGGCCGACGCCTCGCGCGTGATGTGGCCGCTATTCGCCGAGACCGTCGGCATCGCGCCGGACTCGGTCAACTTCGTCAACGTCTCGCCGCAGGCCAAGCTCACCTCGCTGAAGAGCGGCGCGATCGACATCACCAGCGACTTCTACAACGAGCACGACCTCAAGGTGCGCGAGTTCGGCGACGACCTCGGCTTCGTCGCCTGGCGCGACATCGGCATCAACCCCTATGGCAACTCGATCATCATCAACGGCGCGTTCCTGAACGACAACAAGGAGCTGGTCGCCCAGTTCGCCTCGGTCACGCAGCGCGCTTTCGCCGCCTGCGTCGCGGATGTCGAGCCGTGCCTCGAGGCGCTGATGTCGGAGGTGTCGGGCCTCGACCACGACAACCAGGTCGACCAGTGGAACCGCATCATCGAGCTGATGACCGACCCAACCACGACCACGGTGGCGCTCGGCGCGTTCGATCCCGAGCGGATGGACGCCGACTACAAGACGGTCGAGACCTATTTCGACCTGGAGCAGCCCTTCGACGTCAAGACCGTCTACACCAACGAATTCCTCGACGAAGCGATCAAGATGCCGGCGCGCTGACGACCGGCGACCACGCTTTCACCACGGGCCGGCCCTCTCCGCGAGGGCCGGCTTTTTCTATCCCGCTTCGGCCTTCACCCTGCGGGCGCGCCAGAGGCGGTAGAGGGCGACGAGCAGGCCGACGGCGATCGTCGCGACGATGAAGATGAAGGCGGCGGCGGCGATGGCGGGGCTGATGTTCTCGCGGATGGTCGAGAACATCTGCCGCGCAAGCGTGCGCTGGTTGGGGCCGGCGACGAACAGCGTCAGCACCACCTCGTCGAGCGAGGTGGCGAAGGCAAGCACCGCGCCGGAGAGCACGCCCGGCATGGCGAGCGGCAGCGTCACCCGGCGGAACACCGTCGCCGGCGAGGCGCCGAGGCTCTGCGCGGCGAGCTCGACGCGGGTGTCGATGCCGGCGAGCGCGCTCGACACGCTGACGACGACGAAGGGGATGGCGACGACCGTGTGGGCGATGATGACGCCGGCATAGGAGCTGGCGAGCCCGACCCGGACGAGGAAGACCTGCATGCCGACGCCGAGCACGACCGCCGGGACCACCATCGGCAGCAGGAACAGCGTCCGCACCGCACCGAGCAGCGGCAGGCCGCGGCCGCGCAGCCCGAGAGACGCCGCCGTGCCGAGAACGGTCGCCAGCACCGTCGTTCCCGTGCCGACGATCAGGCTGTTGACGATCGCCCGCCGCCAGGCGTCGGCGGTGAACAGCTCCTCGAACCAGCGCAGCGACCAGGACGGCACCGGATAGGTCAGGATCACGCTCGAGGTGAAGGCCAGCGGCAGGATGGCGAGCAGCGGCGCGACGAGGAACAGCACCGTCAGCAATGCAAACAGGGTTCTTGAGAGTTTCAGCGCCATCGCCTCACCTCTCCGCCCGCTCGGCCGAAAGCCTGGCATAGACGCTGTAGAGGAGAAGCGTGGCGACGAGCAGGACGACGCCGAGCGCGCCGGCCATGCCCCAGTTGGCCGAGCCCAGCGCATAGAAGGCGATGATCGAGCTGATCATCTGGTCGCCCGGCCCGCCGATCAGCGCCGGCGTGATGTAGTAGCCGATGGCCGAGATGAAGACGAGCAGGCAGCCGGAGGCGACGCCGCGCAGGCTGAGCGGCAGGAGCACCCGCACGAAGGCGCGCAGGGGGTGCGCGCCGAGCGAGGCGGCGGCCGGCATCAGGTTGCGCGGGATGGTGATCAGCGTGCTGTAGATCGGCAGCACCATGAAGGGGAGCAGCACGTGGGTCATCGCGATGATGACGCCGGTGCGGTTGAAGATGAGCTGGATCGGTCCCGCGGTCAGGCCGAGCGATTGCAGGAGGTCGTTGATGAGCCCCTGCTCCTGAAGCAGGATGAACCAGGCGGCGGTGCGCACCAGCAGCGACGTCCACAGCGGCAGCAGCACGGCGGCGAGCAGGAGGTCGCGCCGCCAGCCCGAGGTCGAGGCCATGACCAGCGCATAGGGAAAGCCGATGGCGACGCAGGCGAGCGTGACGAGGCCGGAGATGGCGAAGGTGCGCAGCATGATGACGCGGTTGACCGACTGGTCCGCCGGAAGCTGCACGATGGAGCCGCCGGTGTCGCGGCCGAGATCGAGCGCGGCGAGAAGGTTGCGGTCGGTATAGGGCGACAGCGCCCCGGCGATGGCGACCCAGAATTCGGGCCGCTGCCAGCGCGCGTCGACCCCGGCGAGGCCTTCGGGCGGCAGCGCCCCGGCGCGAACCGCGCTCATCGTCTTCGTCATCAGCGTGCGGAAGCCCGGCTGGGCGCTGTTCAGCCGGCGCACCATGTCGCCGAGCGCCTGCTCGTCGTCGACTTCGGCGAGGTCCGCGACCAGCGCCTCCTCCATCGCGGCGCTCGGGGCAGACTGCCGGTCCCACGCGCCGATGGTCTCGGCGCTGCGCGGCAGGAGGCGCAGCACGGCGCTGTCCGTCACCGACTGCGACATCATGGTGAAGAGCGGCCAGACGAAGAACACGACGAGGAACAGGAAGAGCGGTGCGAGCAGCAGCAGCGAACGGCCCGGGCGCGACAGCGTCATGACGCGATCACCGTGCAGTCGCGGGGAGAGAAGGCGGCGTGGAGCCGGCGGCCGGCCGGATGCTCGCCGGCGCGGCGGCCGAGCTTGGCGATCAGCGTCTGGCTGCCGGCCTGCAACTGCACGCGCAGGTGATCGCCCTGATAGACGCAGTCGGCGACCTCGGCCTCGAGGCAGTTGCCGGCCTCGTTGCGCTCCTCCGTCAGGTCGATGCGCTCCGGCCGGACCGAGACGAGGACGTTGCCGCCGACGGAAACGCCGCCGCCGACGGCGGAGACGATGCGGCCGCCCGAGGGCAGCCTGATCCGCGCCTCGCCGCCGTCGACCGCCTCGACCGTTCCTTCCATCAGGTTGGTCTCGCCGATGAACTCGGCGACGAAGCGCGTCGCCGGCTCGTCATAGACCTCGCGCGGGGTGCCGATCTGCTCGATCCTGCCCTTGTTGAAGACCGCGATGCGGTCCGACATCGTCAGGGCTTCCGACTGGTCGTGGGTGACGAAGACGATGGTGAGGCCGAGCCGGTGGTGCAGGGCGCGGATGTCGAGCTGCATCTGCTCGCGCAATTGCTTGTCGAGCGCGCCGAGCGGCTCGTCCATCAGCACCACGCGCGGCTCGAACACGAGGGCGCGCGCCAGCGCCACGCGCTGCTGCTGGCCGCCGGAAAGCTGCGCCGGCCAGCGGTCGCGCAACGCCGAAAGCTGGACCATGTCGAGCGCGCGGGCGACGCGCGTCGCGATCTCGGCCCTGGGCGTCCCGCGCATCTCGAGCGGAAAGGCGACGTTCTGGCCGACGGTCATGTGCGGGAACAGCGCATAGCTCTGGAAGACCACGCCCATGTCGCGCCTGTGGGTCGGCACCTCGTTGATCTCGACGCCGTCGAGCAGCAGGCTGCCGGAGGTCGGCTTCTCGAAGCCGGCCAGCATCATCAGCAGCGTCGTCTTGCCGGAGCCGGACGGCCCGAGCAGGCTGACGAACTCGCCCTTGCCGATGCCGAGATCGAGATCCTCGACCACGCACAGATGGCCGAAATATTTGGTAATGCGGTCAAACCGTATGAACTCGGTCACGGCACACCCCACCGTTGTTGAGTATGGCCACGAGCAAGGCGTGAAGACGCGCGGCGGGTTCCCCCTCGGCCCGATCGGGCCGTCCCTCGACGCCTCCCGCCGGGAACGATGCGCGCGGCCTTGTCGCTCCAAAGGCCCCGTCCGGCGCGGCGTCGTCGGGCGACGGCGCCGCGCCACGGGTTCAGCGAATTGTCGCCCGCCCCCGATTGATTGGCAAGCCTAGTTGGCAAGCCAGGCGTTGAAGCGCTGGGTGAGCGTTTCGGCGTTGTCGATCCAGAAATCCGTATCGAGCGAGATCGCCTCGGGCAGGTTGTCCGGATTGGTCGGCAGGTCCTTGGCGTATTCCGCCGGCACCATGCCGGCAGCGGCGAGGACCGGCAGGCCGTAGGCGACGTATTCCGGCAGCTTCGACTGATGCTCCGGCAGGCTGGCGAAGGCGATGAAATCGAGCGCGGCGTCCTTGTTCTCGGCGTCCTTGAGAATGACCCAGCTATCGATCGAATAGATGCTGCCCGGCCAGACGACTTGGAAGTTCCTGCCCTCGCTGCGGTTGATGCCGGTGATGCGGCCGTTATAGGCCGAGGTCATCGCCACCTCGCCGGAGGCGAGAAGCTGCAGCGGCTGCGCGCCCGATTCCCACCACACCACATGCGGCCGCAGCTCGGCCAGCTTGTTGAAAGCCCGCTCCTGGCCTTCCGGCGTCGACAGCACGTCGTAGACCTCGTCCTTGTCGACGCCGTCGGCCATCAGGGCGAATTCGAGCGTGTATTTCGGCCCCTTGCGCAGGGCGCGCTTGCCGGGGAACTTCTCGACGTCCCAGAAATCGGCCCAGGATTTCGGACCGTCGGCGATCTTGTCGCCGTCATAGGCGATGGCGGTCGACCAGACGATGGTGCCGACGCCGCAATCATCGACCGCGGCCGGCAGGAAGCCGTCCTTGTTGCCGACCTTGTCCCAGTCGATCTTCTCGAACAGGCCGTCGGCGCAGCCGAGCGCCAGTTCCTCGGCCTCGACCTGCACCGCGTCCCAGTTGGGCTGGCCGGCCTTGACCTTGGACTGGAGGACACCGATGCCGCCGTCCCACGCCTCGTCGAGCACCGTCTTGCCGATCTTTTGGGCGAAGGGCTCGAAATAGATCTTGCGCTGCGCGTCCTGATAGCTGCCGCCCCACGAGACGATGGTGAGATCGCGCGCCATGCCGGGCGCGGCGAAGGTGACGCCGAGCGCAAGCGCCAGCGCGGACGACAGGCTGAGTTTCTTCCATGTTTTCATCTTCTTCCCCTTTTCTTGGTTGAAGGCCGGCCGGGTCCTGCCCGGCCGGCCGGTGAACGCGATCAGGCGGCGGACAGATCGGCCTCCGTCCGGTCTAGCGCCTTGCCGAAGGCTCCCAGCAATTCATCCACCTCATTCTCGCTGATGACAAGCGGGGGGCAGAACGCGATCGAGTCCCCCATGTTGCGGGTGATGACGCCGAGCTGCTGGAGATGACCGGCGACGAGCCCGCCGAGCTGGCCCGGCTGGCCGAGCCCGGTCTTCGCTTCCTTGTCCGTCACCAGCTCGACAGCGGCGATCAGGCCGACGCCGCGCACCTCGCCGACGAGACGGTGGCCGGACATGGCCCGAAGCCCCGCGAGCAGGCGCGCGCCGGAACGCGCGGCGCGCCCGACCAGCCCGTCCTCCTCGATGACGCGGATCGATTCCAGCGCCACGGCGGCGGCGACCGGGTGGCCGCCGGCGGTGAAGCCGTGGCCGAAGGTGCCGATGCGGTCGGTCTCCTCAACGATCGGGTCGAGCACCCTGTCGTTTGCGACCAGTGCCGAGATCGGCAGGTAGGACGAGGACAGCGCCTTCGACATGACCATGATGTCGGGCCGGATGCCGTAGGTCTCGCAGCCGAACATCGCCCCCGTGCGGCCGAAGCCGCAGATGACCTCGTCGGCGACGAGGAGGATGTCGTATTTGCGCAGCACCGCCTGGATTTTCTCCCAATAGGTCGCGGGCGGCACGACGACGCCGCCGGCGCCCATCACCGGCTCGCCGAAGAAGGCGGCGATGGTCTCCGGCCCCTCGGCGAGGATGAGCTCCTCCAGCTCCTCGGCCCGGCGCGTCGCGAACGCCTCCTCGCTCTCGCCCGGCAGCGCGTCGCGCCAGTGGTGCGGGCTTCCCGTGCGCAGGATGCCGGCGATCGGCAGGTCGAAGGAGCGGTGGTTGGCGGGAAGCCCGGTCAGGCTGCCCGAGGCGATGGTGACGCCGTGATAGGCGCGCTCGCGCGAGATGATCTTCTTGCGCTGCGGCTCGCCCATCGCGTTGGCGCGATACCAGATCATCTTCATCGCGGTGTCGTTGGCCTCCGACCCCGAATTGGTGAAGAAGGCCTTGCTCATCGGCACGGGCATCATCGTCACCAGCTTCTCGGCGAGGTCGATCAGCGGGCCGTGCGACTTGTGGGTGAAGTTGTGGTAGAAGGGAAGCCGCTGCATCTGCCGGGTGGCGGCGTCCATCAGCCGCTTCTCGTTGAAGCCGACCGCGACGCTCCACAGGCCGGCCATGGCCTCGATATAGCGGTTGCCGGCAACGTCGTAGACATGAATGCCCTCGCCCCGGTCGATGACCAGCGGCCCCACCTCCCTATGCCTCTTCGCATTGGTATAGGCGTGAAAATGATAGGCGATGTCTCTGGCTTCGACTGAGTTCGGGGCGACGGTCATTCACTTCTCCTTCGGACTTTCGTCCTTGCTGTATGATGCATCATGACGGGGCAACGTCAATGCTTTTCGGCGGCACGGTCGCGCGACTTGCCGCGATCCCTTGCGCCGTCTTACGGGCGCCGGCCTCCCGGCCCGGGCGGGTGTTCGACAGTCGGCGGCGGGCGGCTCATATGGCCGCGCCTTCGACGCCGTGCAGGCGGTCGACGATCATGCTGCCGATGGGGATGGCCGAGGTCGCGGCCGGCGACGGCGCGTTGCAGACATGCAGCATCCGCTCCGACGAGACGAACAGGAAATCGTGGATCAGCGCGCCGTCGCGCCGCACTGCCTGGGCGCGGATGCCCGCGCCGGGCTTCGTCAGGTCGGCCAGCGTCAGCGACGGGCAGTATTTGCGGCATTTCTCCAGATAATGCCGCTTGAAGAGCGAGCCGCGGAACTCGTCGATGCCGGAGCGTAGGTTACCCGCGATCACCCGCCAGAAGCCGGGAAACGCCGCCATCGCGGCGACGTCGCGCCAGTCGACGCTGCCCTTGGGATAGCCTTCGCGGGCGAAGCCGAGCACCGCGTTCGGCCCGACGGTGACGGAGCCGGCGATCATCCGCGTCAGGTGGACGCCGAGGAAAGGCAGGTCGGGGTCCGGGATCGGATAGATCAAGTGACGGACGATGTCCGCCTTGGCCGCCGGCAGCGTGTAGTACTCGCCGCGGAACGGGACGATGCGGAAGTCGATGTCGAGGCCGGCGAGCCGCGCCAGACGGTCGGATTGCAGGCCGGCGCAGACGACGAGGCGGCCGGCGCGGAACGTCTCGCCGCCGGCGACGACGGTGACGTCGGCCTCGTCCTCGCGGATCGCCGAGACCGGCATGCCGAAGGCAATCCTGCCGCCGCCTTCCGCGATCTCCCCGGCCATGGCGGCGCAGATCGCGCGGTAGTCGACGATGCCGGTCGACGGCACGAGCAGCGCGCCGAGCCCGGTGACGGCGGGCTCGGCTTCGCCCAGCCGGGTGCGATCGAGCCGCTCGAAGGCGATGCCGTTCTGCGCCGCGCGCCCGGCCAGCGCCTCCATCCGCTCCATTTCGAGATCGTCAGTGGCGACGAGGAGCTTGCCGCATTCCTCGAAGGCGATGCCATGGCGGGTGCAGAACGCCTTCGTCGCCTCCGCGCCCTCGCGGCACAGGCGCGCCTTCAGCGACCCGGGCTGGTAGTAGATTCCGGCATGGATGACGCCGCTGTTGTGGCCTGTCTGGTGGACGGCGGGCCGCGCCTCCTTGTCGAGGACGAGGAGCCGTGCGCCCGGCTCGCGCCGCAGCAGCTCGGCCGCCGTGGCGAGCCCGACGATGCCGCTGCCGACGACGCAATAATCGTAGCGGTTGTCAGTCATGATCGCCCCGCGCCCGTTTCCGGCCGCGCCTTAGACGTGCTGGCCGCCATTGATGTGGATCTCGGCGCCGTTGATGTAGGAGGAGCGGGAGGAGCAGAGGAAGTGGATGGTCTCGGCCACCTCGCGCGGGTCGCCGAGGCGCTGCATCGGCACTTCCGCCGTCACCAGCTCGTCGGTGCCGGGCGACAGGATCGACGTCTCGATCTCGCCGGGCGCGATGGCGTTGGCGCGGATGCCGCGCCGGCCGAACTCGTGCGCCATCTCCCGCGTCAGCGAGGCCAGCGCCGCCTTGGAGGCGGCATAGGCGACCCCGGCAAAGGGGTGGACGCGCGAGCCGGCGATGGAGGTGACGTTGACGATCGAGCCGCGCGCCGCCTCCAGCTCCGGCAGGAGCGCCCGCGCGATCAGCGCCGTCGAGATCAGGTTGACGTTCAGCACCTGTGTCCACACGGCGGCGTCGGTGGCAGCGACGCCGAGGCGGCTGCCACCCTCCCCCTTGGGGGAAATCCCGGCATTGTTGACCAGCGCGTGCAGCTTGCCGTCCGGCAGGCGGCCGCGCACCTCGGCGGCGAGGCCGTCGATCTGCGACAGGTCGGCAAGGTCGGCCTGGATATGGCTCTCTCGCGCCGAGGGCCACCGGCATTCCTCGGAGAAGGGCTGGCGCGAGACGGTGAGGATGCGCCAGCCGTGCTCCTGGAAGAGCTTGACGGTGGCATGGCCGATGCCGCGGCTGGCGCCGGTCAGAAGCATGTAGGGCCGTTCGCTGGACATGATCGCGCTCTCAATTGATGCATGATGCATCATTAATGCATCGCCACGGCTTGGCAAGCGGGTTCTGCGCCTGCCTATGCCTCGTCGCCTTTACTCGGATTGGATAAGCGACTGCGCCGGAAACGGGTTCCCCGCTCAGGCGGAATCGCGCGTCCAACTCCTCATCCCAGCGCAATTCCGGACGGAAAAGTGCTTCACACTTTTCTTGGAATTGCTCTTGCCTGCTCGACACGATCCATGATCGCCTTGCCGCCGAGGACGATGTCGTCGACGATGGCCTTGGCCGCGGCGGCGGAATCGTGCCGCCGGAGCGCGTCGATCACCGGGTAGTGGTAGTCGACCATCGCCCGCCCGCCCTGCAGATAGGAATCGGCGATCAGCGGGCCCATCTGCAGCCAAATGCGATGGAGGATGCCGTCGAGGACCGGCAGCCGCGCGATCTTGGGCAAAGCGAGGTGGAACGCCTGGTTGAACCGCGTCCCGGCCAGCCGGTCGCCGTCCTTCAGGGCTTCCTCGTTGTCCCTCAGGATGGTTTCGAGCGCGTCGATGTCGGCCCGTGTCGCGAGTTGCGCCGCCGTCTCGGCGGCCAGCGCCTCCAGCCGGATGCGGATCGAGCGGATCTCGAGATAGCGGTCCTCGCTGACGTCGGGGATACGGATGTCGCGCGCCGAGCGGAAAACGATCGCCTCGTCATGCGCCAGCCTGAGGATCGCATCGCGGATCGGCGTGACGCTGGTGCCGAGCTGCCCGGCGAGATCGCGGATCTTCAGCCGGTCGCCCGGCTGGAACCGGCCCTGGATCAGGGCGTCGCACAAGGTGGCGTAGACCGTGTTGCTCAGGCTCTCATGGTCGATGGGGTCGAGATCGTGTTTCAAGGGCTGCTTTGTTCGCTCACCGGCATTTGATGCATCCTATAACCTGAACTTCCGCCGCGTCCACCGCCGTGGCGGCGGCGACGCCGATTAGAACAGGAAATCGCGCCCGGCCGCGCCGCGCGCAATCCGGACGTCAACGAAGCTTTCGCGAAGGCCGCGGCGGGTCAGTGCGAGAGCAGGGTCGGCACGTTCAGGCCGGCGAGCATGTGGCGGGTGGCGCCGCCGAGGAAGAAGTCGCGGATGCGCGAATGGCCGAACGCGCCCATGACGAGGAGATCGGCGCCTTCCGCCTCCTCGGCCAGCGCCTCGCCGACGGAGCGCCGGCCGCGCTCGACCTCGCACAGCGTCGCGTGCGCGCCGCAACGCGCCAGATGGGCGACGAGCTCGGGCCCGGTCGCGCCGGCCGTCGCCTGCTTGTCGGAAAGGACGGTGACGATGCGCACCTCCTTGGCGTGGCGCAGGAGCGGCATCGCGTCGCCGACGGCGCGGGTGGCGGCGCGCTCGTTGTCCCAGGCGACGACCACCTTTTGCGGGCGGAACGCCTTTTCCCCGCCGGCGGGCAGCACCAGAGCCGGCCGCCCCGCGCCGAAGATCAGGGCCTGCACCAGATCGGCATGTCCCTCGTCGTCATCGATGAACGGCGCGACCACCAGGCTGCGCAGCCGGGCACGCTCGACGACGGCGTCGTAGTTGCCTTCCGAGACGGTCATCAGGCGGCCCTCGTGCGGCAGGCCGGCGCGCTTCGCCTCTGCCTCGAAGGCGGCGAGCTCGGCATTGGCCGTGCCGTGCGATTCCTGCTGCCGCCGCATCAGCTCCTCCTCCATCCCGGTGGTGTAGGGGCGGCGGATGGAGACCGGCAGCGGTACCGAGCGCTCGACGACGAGGCCGCTGACATGCGCTTCCATCAGCCGCGCGACCTCGATGCCGCGGACGAGGAATTCCCGCCCGGCCTCGTCGGTCCGGGACGGAAGGATCAGGAGGATATCCTTGTACATGCTCAGCCTCGCTTCATGATCGGTGTGCCGGCCGCGATCCTTGCACAAGCGCGGGTGTCCGGTCCCTGATCGCGATCAAACGGACGGGATTTTCTCAGGCGCGCAGCGGAAGGACCCGGTCGGGGGGACGGTGCCCGTCGAAGAAGGTGCGGATGTTGATGATGACCTTCTCGCCCATGTCGATGCGGCCCTCGATGGTGGCCGATCCCATATGCGGCAGGATGACGACCTTGCCCTTCGCCGCCAGCTTGAGCAGCTTCGGGCTCACCGCCGGCTCGTGCTCGAACACGTCGAGGCCGGCCCCGGCGAGCTTGCCGCCCTCCAGCATCTTCACCAGCGCGTCCTCGTCGATGATGTCGCCCCGGGCGGTGTTGACGAGATAGGCGGTGGGCTGGAGCAGCGCCAGCCGGCGCGCCGACAGAAGGTGGAAGGTGGCCGGCGTCGACGGGCAGTTGACCGAGATGATGTCCATGCGGGCGAGCATCTGGTCGAGGCTCTCCCACCAGGTCGCCTCCAGCTCGTCCTCGGTGGCGGGCGCGACGCGGCGGCGGTTGTGATAGTGGATCGACAGGCCGAACGCCTTGGCCCGGCGGGCCACCGCCGTGCCGATGCGGCCCATGCCGACGATGCCGAGGCGCTTGCCCCAGATGCGGCGGCCGAGCATCCATGTCGGCGACCAGCCGGCCCATTTCTCGCCGCCGCTGAGAAGCGCCGCGCCTTCCGTCAGCCGGCGCGGCACGGCGAGCATCAGCGCCATGGTCATGTCGGCCGTGTCCTCGGTCAGCACGTTCGGCGTGTTGGTGACGACGATGCCCCTAGCCGTGGCGGCGGCGATGTCGATCTTGTCGACGCCGTTGCCGAAATTGGCGATCAGCTTGAGGTTCGGCCCGGCCTGAGCGATCACCGCCTCGTCGATGCGGTCGGTGACGGTGGGGACGAGGACGTCGGCCTCGCGCATCGCCGCCACCAGCTCGGGCTGGGTCAGCGGCCGGTCCTCGACATTGAGCCGCGCATCGAAAAGCTCCCGCATGCGGGTCTCGATCGCATCCGGCAGCTTGCGGGTGATGACGACGAGCGGCTTCTTCCTGCCGGCCATTGTTTCCTCGAATCCGGGTCCTGTTGAGACCTCTTTAACCAAGAACGGCGACACTTGGAAACCGCGTCGGCCGGGTCGGGCTTCGATCCTTCTGTATCAAGCCGCCCTGCCGATGACAAAGGAAAAGGTCCGTGGGAAACGCCCCCGGACGACAGATGAACGGACCGCACGGAATTGGGAAAGATGTCATCTCGCACAGCCATTGCCGCCGTGTTCGGGGTCGCGCTGGCCATGCTCGCGCCGACGGCTTCTCCTTCGCTCGCACAGTCGGCCGCGGTCGGCCCGAGCGGCCTGCCGCTGCCGCGCTTCGTCAGCCTGAAGTCGAGCAAGGTCAACCTGCGCATCGGGCCCGGGCTCAACTATCCCGTCGAATGGCTTTACATGAAGGCCGGCGTGCCGATGGAGATCATCCAGGAATACGACAACTGGCGGCGCGTGCGCGACGCCGAGGGCGCGGAAGGCTGGATCAACCAGTCGCTGCTGTCGGGCCGGCGCACCGCGATCGCCGCGCCATGGCAGCGCCACAAGGACAGCGAGCTCCTGCTGCGCGACGGGCCGGACACCACCTCGCGCATCGTCGCGCGGCTGGAGCCGGGCGCCGTCGGCACGATCAGGAGCTGCAACGGCCAGTGGTGCGAGATGGAGTTCTCCGGCCACAAGGGCTGGCTGAGCCAGACGCAGATCTGGGGCGCCTATCCGGGCGAGACCTACAAGGACTGATCCGCCACCACGGCGGAGAAAGCAAAGGGGCCGGCATGCCGGCCCCTTTGTCTGTTCAGCGGATGACGAGGACCGGGATGGTCGTGTGCGTCACCACTTCCGAGGTCTGGCTGCCGAGGATGAGCCGCCGTGCGCCGCGCCGGCCGTGCGAGGACATGACGATGAGGTCGCAGCCGAGCAGCTTGGCCGAGCGCACGATGGCCTCGGCCGGGTATTCGTCGATCTCGTGGACCAGCTCGACCTTGACGCCGTGGGCCGCCGCCTCGCTTTCGATGGCGGCGAAGCGTTCCTTCATCGTCTCGTCGATGGCCTGGTCGTAGCGGGCGGCGGGGTCGCGCACGCCGGCGGCGACGGCCGCCTGGGCGGCGCGGGCCTGAAGAGGCTCGGTCACGGTCAGCACCGTCACCTTGGCACCGAGAGGACCGGCAAGAGCCATGCCGTGCTTGACGCCCTTGGCGGCGAGCTCCGAGCCGTCCGTGGCAATCAGGATATGCTTGTACATTTGCGGTCTCTCCCGGCTAGCGCACCATCATTCATCCAGCATATCAGCACGAAATCAAGCGCCGCGGTTTGCGCTAGGACAAACCCTCGCGGGCGGGATGAGAGACGGACGATCAGGCCGCCTCGTCGCCGGCGGACCGCTCGACGGCCTCGGCCTGCCCTTCACGCACCGGGCGGCGGCGGCGCTCGGGGCCCTTGTCCTCGACGATGCGCACGCGCTTGACCCGGCGCGGATCGGCGTCGAGCACATGGAACTCGAAGCCGGGAATGGCGCGCACCACCTCGCCGCGCACCGGCACGCGGCCGAGCGTGTTGAAGATCATGCCGCCGATCGTGTCGACGTCCTCGGCATGCTCGCCGGCGGCGAACCCCTCGCCGATGGCCTCGGCGACGTCATCGATCTCGGCCTTGGCGTCGACCACGAACACGCCCTCGCCCGTGCGGGTTATGAGCGCCTCGTCGTCGTCGTGCTCGTCCTCGATGTCGCCGACGACCATCTCGACGATGTCCTCGAGCGAGACGAGGCCGTCGGTGCCGCCATATTCGTCGATCACCAGCGCGATCTGCAGGCGCTCGGCCTGCATGCGCGCCATCAGGTCGGAGGCCAGCATCGACGGCGGCACGAACAGGATCGGCCGCACCACGCCGAGGTCGCCGACCTCCCTGCCGAGATCGACGTTGGCGAGGTCGAGCGGGCCGGCGCCCGGCGCCGGCTTCTTCGCGCCGCGGCCGCGCTTCTGCTTGGCGGCGCGGGTGATGTAGCCGACGATGTCGCGGATGTGGACCATGCCGCGCGGATCGTCGAGCGTCTCGTGATAGACCGGCATGCGCGAGCGGCCGCTCTCCTCGAACAGCGTCAGGAGATCGCCGAGCGGGGTCGATAGGTCGACGGCCTCGATGTCGGCGCGCGGCACCATCACGTCCTCGACGCGCAGCTCGCGCAGGCGCAGGATGTTGTTGAGCATGGCGCGCTCGCCGGCCGAGAATTCCGGCGTGTCCGCCGTCTGGTCCGACAGGGCGTCGGCCAGATCCTCGCGCAGGGACGAGCCGTTGCGCGGCTTCAGCCGCGCCTTGAGCCGCTCGAAAAATGTCGGACGGGCGCCGGATCGTCCGGCGGTCGTACTTTGGGGTTCGCCCGATTGGCCAGCTGGCTGACTGGCGCCCTGTTCGCCGCCCTGCTCGGCAAGCGCGGCTGTCTGTGCGTTCTCGTTCATCGTTTCCAGGTCGTTGGACCGTTTTTCTGTTACCCGTAAGGATCGGGAATGGCAAGCCTCGCCAATATGGCGCGCTCCAGGGCCTCCATGGCCTCCGCCTCCCCGTCCTCCTCATGGTCGTGGCCGAGGAGATGCAGCACCCCGTGCACGATGAGATGCATAAGATGGTGATCGAAGGGCTTGTCTTCCAGTTCCGCCTCGGACCGGACCGTCTCGAAGGCGAGCGCGACGTCGCCCAGCATCGGCGGCACGGGATCGCCCGGCGCGACCTCGAAGGCCGGGAAGGAGAGGACGTTGGTCGGCTTGTCCTTAGCCCGCCAGTCGCGGTTGAGCACCCTTATATGCGCGTCGTCGGTGAAGAGCAGCGACAATTCGGCCTCTTCCGGCGCGGCCTGCCCGGTCTCGGCGAAGACCGCGTCGACCGCCCGCCGGGCGAGGGCGAGCAGCGCCTCCTCGCCGGGCCACGCGCCGGCCTCGACCGCGACGTCGATCTGCATCAGGAGGCGTCGTCCCGGCGGCGCGGCGGGACGCTGACCGAATGGCGGTCGTAGGCCTTGACGATCTCGGCCACCAGCGGGTGGCGTACCACGTCGGCGTCGCCGAAGCGCACGGTGACGATGCCCGGCACGCCGTCGAGCACCTGCAACGCCTCGACGAGGCCGGAGCGGGTGCCGGGCGGCAGGTCGATCTGCGAGGGGTCGCCGGTGACGATCATGCGCCCGCCCTCGCCGAGGCGGGTCAGGAACATCTTCATCTGCATCGGCGTGGTGTTCTGCGCCTCGTCGAGGATGATGGCGGCGTTGCGCAGCGTGCGCCCGCGCATGAAGGCGAGCGGCGCGATCTCGATCACCTCGGCCGCGATGGCGCGTTCGACCTTGTCGGCCGGGATCATGTCGTAGAGCGCGTCGTAGAGCGGGCGAAGATACGGGTCGACCTTCTCCTTCATGTCGCCGGGCAGGAAGCCGAGCCGCTCGCCGGCCTCGACCGCCGGGCGCGACAGGACGATGCGCTCGACCATGCCGCGTTCGAGCAGCATCGCCGCGTGGGCGACGGCGAGATAGGTCTTGCCGGTGCCGGCCGGGCCGGTGCCGAAGACGAGCTCGGCCCGCTCCAGCGCGCGCATGTAGGCGTCCTGATTGGCGGAGCGGGCGTAGATGGTGCGCTTGCGCGTCGAGATCTGCGCCGCCGCGACCTTGCCCTTGCGCTCCAGCGTCGGCAGGGTCAGCTGGTCGTCGGCCGCCACCGCCATGCGGATCGCCCCGTCGACCTCGGACTGCGACAGATCGTGACCCTTCTGGAGCAGGTCGTAGAGATGGTCGAGCGCGCGGCGTGCCTGCTCGGCTGCCGTCGGGTCGCCCTTGATCGACAGCTGGTTGCCCTTGGGGCGGATGTCGACGCCGAGCTTCTTCTCGATGCGCGCCAGATTCTCGTCGAACTGGCCGTACAGCGCGCTTGCGTGCTTGTTGTTGTCGAAGGTCAGGACGATGTGCGCCATGTCCGATGCCCCGGAAGGGGCGGCCTTCAGGTCCGTTTCGGCGCTCAAGCGTCTCTCCTTCTCAGGACGGTCGCCCTCCCTCAAACCGGCTCGGAAAAGAGGCTGGCATGGCCGGTCTTCGTGATTCGCACCCTGACAATGTCGCCGATTTCCCCGGCCTTTTCATCAACGATTACCGGCTGGAGCCAAGGCGAGCGGCCGACGATCTGGCCGGGCTGGCGGCCGGGCTTCTCGATCAGCACGTCCATGGCCAGGCCGACGCGGCTTTTCAGGAACGCGGCCTGCTGCTCGCCGAGCAATGCCTGCAACGCCTGCAACCTCTCGTCCTTCACATGCTCCGCGACATGCAACGGCATTTCGGCCCCAGGCGTTCCCGGGCGCGGCGAATATTTGAACGAGAAGGCCTGCGCGTACCCGACCTCGCGCACGAGGCGCATGGTCGCGTCGAAATCCGCGTCGGTCTCGCCGGGGAAGCCGACGATGAAGTCGCCCGACATGGCGATGTCGGGGTTGGCCGCGCGGATGCGCCCGATCAGCCTGAGGTAATCGTCGGCCGTATGGCGGCGGTTCATGGCTTTCAGGATGCGGTCGGACCCAGCCTGCACGGGCAGATGGAGATAGGGCATCAGCGCGGGAAGATCGCGATGGGCGGCGATCAGCGCGTCGTCCATGTCGCGCGGGTGGCTGGTCGTGTAGCGCAGGCGGGCGATGCCGGGCACCTCGGCCAGCCGGAAAAGCAGCCGCCCGAGGCCCCATTCGGAGCCGTCCGGGCCCTCGCCATGCCAGGCGTTGACGTTCTGGCCGAGCAGCGTCACCTCGCGCACGCCGGCCTCGGCCAGCCGCTGCGCCTCGGCGAGAATCTGCGCCACCGGGCGCGAGGTCTCCGAGCCGCGCGTATAGGGCACGACGCAGAAGGTGCAGAACTTGTCGCAGCCTTCCTGCACGGTCAGGAACGCGGTGACGCCGCGACTGCGCACCTCGGCCCTGCGCAGCGCCGGCAGGCGCTCGAACTTGTCCTCGATGGCGTAGTCGGTCTCGACCACCTTCTCGCCGGCACGCGCCTTCCTCACCGCTTGCGGCAGGCGGTGATAGGTCTGCGGCCCGATCACCAGATCGACCACGGGCGCGCGGCGGATGATCTCGTCGCCTTCCGCCTGCGCCACGCAGCCGGCGACGCCGACGATGGTCTCGCGGCCGCGCTCGCCGCGCTCGGCCTTCAGCTTGCGGATGCGGCCGAGCTCGGAATAGACCTTCTCGGCCGCCTTCTCGCGGATGTGGCAGGTGTTGAGCAGGACAAGGTCGGCGTCCTCGATCGCGTCGGTCGGTGTATAGCCATCCGCCGCCAGCGCATCGGCCATGCGCTGCGAATCGTAGACGTTCATCTGGCAGCCATAGGTCTTGACGAAGACCTTCTTCGGCTGGGCGGAAGAAGCGGGCGCGGCGGCGGGCTCGTCGCGGGCGATCGTGTCGTTCAGTTCCATCTTTGTCCTCTGGCCGTTCCTCTAGCGCCTTTCCATGACAAATGACAGATGCTTATGCCCGCCCGATGGGCTAAAGCCGCTGTCATGACGCGGCGTGAACCAGAAAATCCCGGCCTTTTCCTCGGCATCGACACCGGCGGCACCTACACCGACGCGGTGCTGTGGGCGCCGGATCGCGGGCCTAGTGGCGAGATCGTCGCCAAGGCCAAGGCGCTGACCACGCGCCACGACCTCGCGGTCGGCATCGCCGGCGCGGCGGGCGCGGTGCTGGAGAAGGCGGCGGCCGCGCCGTCCTCCATTGCACTGGTGTCGATGTCGACGACGCTCGCCACCAACGCGCTGGTCGAGGGACAGGGCGGGCGCGTCTGCCTCGTCATGATCGGCTTTTCCGACGCCGACCTCGAGCGCGACCGCCTGCGCGCGGCGCTCGGCACCGACCCCGTGATCTTCCTGCCCGGCGGCCACGACGTTCACGGCAATCCGGCGCGGCTCGACCTTGCCGCGCTGGAGGACGCCCTGCCCGGCCTTGGGCCAACGGTGTCCGGCTTCGCCGTCTGCGCCTATTTCGCGGTGCGCAACCCCGGGCACGAACTGGCGGCGGCGGAACTGATCCGCCATCGGACCGGCCTGCCGGTGACGATGAGCCACGAATTGTCCGCAAAGCTCGGCGGGCCGCGCCGGGCGCTGACCACGCTGCTCAACGCCCGGCTGATCGCGATGATCGACCGGCTGGTGGCGGCGACAGAAGGCTTCCTCGCCGGGCGCGGCATCGCCGCCCCGCTGATGGTGGTGCGCGGCGACGGCGCGCTGGTCTCGGCCGCCTTCGCGCGCCTGCGGCCGATCGAGACCATCCTGTCCGGCCCGGCGGCGAGCCTCGTCGGCGCGCGCCACCTGACCGGGCTGGAAAGCGCCGTCGTCTCCGACATCGGCGGCACGACCACCGACGTCGCCGTGCTGGAAGGAGGGCGGCCGCGCCTCGACCCGGAAGGCGCGACGGTCGGCACATATCGCACCATGGTCGAGGCGGTCGCCATGCGCACCTTCGGCCTCGGCGGCGATTCCGAGATCCGGCTGGAGGACGGGGGCCTTGCGCCGCGCCTCGTCCTCGGCCCGCGCCGGCTGGTGCCGCTGTCGCTCGCGGCACATATCCATGGCGCGACCGTGATCGAGGCGCTCGAACGGCAGGCGACGGCACGCAGCCCCGGCCGGCTCGACGGCCGCTTCGCCCTGCGCACCGGCGTTCCCGAGCGGCTGGCGGCCGGCCTGTCGGCGGCAGAGGAAAGGCTCTACGCCGCCATCGACGGCGCGCCGCAGCCGCTTGACCGACTGCTCGCCTCGACCGTGCAAGGGGTGACGCTCGACCGGCTGGTGGCGCGCGGCCTCGTCCATATCAGCGGCTTCACGCCCTCGGACGCCGCCCATGCGCTGGGACGCCAGACCAACTGGAACGCGGAGGCCGCACGGCTCGGCGCCACGCTGTTCGGCCGCCGGCGCGATGGGGCCGGCAACCCGATCGCGCCCGACGCCGAGGAGATCAGCGCCCGCGTCCTCGACGCCGTCACCCGGCGCTCGGCCGAGGCGATCCTGGAAACGGCGCTGGTCGAGGACGGGATGGAGGGCGCGCCGACCGTCGCCCACCGGCTGGTCCAGCGCGCGCTCGACGGCGCGGGCGGCATCGCACGGCTTTCCATCGGCCTCGACCGGCCGGTGATCGGCCTCGGCGCGTCGGCGCCGCTGCACTACGCGGCACTGTCCGGCCTCGTCGGCAACGCGTGCGTGGTGCCGCAGGACACCGACGTCGCCAACGCGCTCGGCGCGGTGGTCGGGCAGGTGCGGGTGACGGCTGAAGTGCAGGTGTCCCAGCCGCAGCCGGGCCTCTACCGCCTCGCCTCGGCCGACGGCATCGCCGATTTCGCCAGCGAGGAGGCGGCGCTCGACGAGGCGGAGCGGCTGGCGCGCGCGGCGGCGGCGACGCGCGCGGCCGAGGCCGGAGCCGACACGGTGGAGGTCGCCGTTGCGCGCGACATCCGCGCGGCCGACATCGACGGCGAGCGCGCCTTCGTCGAGGCCATCGTCACCGCGAGCGCCAGCGGCCGGCCGCGGATCGCCCGCTAGAGCATTCTGCAGTCGGAGCGGCAGCCCGGATCTATCCGGACGTCCGCCGCCCCGGAAGCGGATTGCCGGCGGCCGCGTTGAACAGTTTCAGCCATTCGGCGGATTGACCTTGGCGCCCCCGCATGGTGAAGGCATGTCGACATCCGGTGTCGGTGGCCATTGACGTGAAGGAGCGAGGAATGACGCAGAGGGTTGAGATCGACGGTCTTCAGGTCGCGCGCGCGCTGTACGACTTCGTCAACGACGAAGCCCTGCCGGGCACGGGCGTGGACAAGGCCGCCTTCTGGAGCGGGCTTTCGACCATCGCCCACGACCTCGCGCCGAAGAACAAGGCGCTGCTCGCCCGCCGCGACGAGTTGCAGGAAAAGATCAACGACTGGCACCGCCGGAACGGCGCGCCGTCCGACCTTGGCGTCTACGAGGCGTTCCTGCGGGAGATCGGCTACCTCTTGCCGGAAGGCCCGGCCTTCTCCGTCACCACCGGCGAGGTCGACGGCGAGATCGCCCATGTCGCGGGCCCGCAGCTCGTCGTGCCGGTGATGAACGCGCGCTATGCGCTCAACGCCGCCAATGCGCGCTGGGGCTCGCTCTACGACGCGCTCTACGGCACCGACGCCATCCCGGAGGACGGCGGCGCGGAGAAGGGCAAGGGCTACAACCCGGCGCGGGGCGACAGGGTCATCGCCTGGGCGAAGGCCTTCCTCGACGACAGCGTGCCGCTCGACCGGGCGAGCTGGGCGGACGTCACCGGCTTCGACGTCGCCATGGGCCGGCTCGCGGTCACGCTGGAGAACGGCGAGATCACCGGGCCGCTCGACGGGGCGCAGCTCGCCGGTTATCGCGGCGAACCCTCGGCTCCCTCGTCGGTGCTCCTGAAAAAGAACGGCCTCCACGTCGAGATCGTCATCGACCGCGACCACCCCATCGGCAGGACCGACAAGGCCGGCATCGCCGACGTGATCCTTGAATCGGCGTTGTCGACCATCCAGGACCTCGAGGATTCGATCGCGGCCGTCGACGCCGAGGACAAGGTCGCGGCCTACCGCAACTGGCTCGGCCTGATGAAGGGCGACCTCGAGGAGCGGATCGACAAGGACGGCAAGACCTTCACCCGCACGCTCAGCCCCGACCGCGACTACACGGCCGCTGATGGCTCGAAGCTGACGCTTCCCGGCCGCTCGCTGATGCTGGTGCGCAATGTCGGCCACCTGATGACCAACCCGGCGATCCTGCTCAAGGACGGCACGGAAATCCCCGAGGGGATCATGGACGCGGCGGTGACGGCGCTGATCGCGCTGCACGACATCGGCAAAAACGGAAGGCGCGCCAATTCCCGCGCCGGCTCGATGTATGTGGTCAAGCCCAAGATGCACGGACCGGACGAGGTCGCCTTCGCCGCCGAGCTGTTCGGCCGCGTCGAGGCCGTGCTCGGCATGGCGCCGGCGACGATCAAGATGGGCATCATGGACGAGGAGCGCCGCACCACGGTCAACCTCAAGGAAGCGATCCGCGCGGCGAAGAACCGGGTGGTGTTCATCAACACCGGCTTCCTCGACCGCACCGGCGACGAGATCCACACCTCGATGGAAGCCGGCCCGATGATCCGCAAGGGCGACATGAAGCAGGCGGCGTGGATTTCCGCATACGAGCAGTGGAACGTCGACATCGGCCTCGAATGCGGCCTCGCCGGCCGCGCCCAGATCGGCAAGGGCATGTGGGCGATGCCCGACCTGATGGCGGCGATGCTGGAGCAGAAGATCGCCCATCCCAAGGCCGGCGCGAACACCGCCTGGGTACCCTCGCCGACGGCGGCGACGCTGCACGCCACGCATTACCACCGCGTCGACGTCCATGCCGTGCAGGAGGGATTCAAGAACCGGCCGCGGGCGAAGCTCGCCGACATCCTCTCGGTGCCGGTGGCAACGCGGCCGAACTGGCCGGACGCGGACAAGCGCCAGGAAATCCGCAACAACGCGCAGGGCATCCTCGGCTATGTCGTGCGCTGGATCGACCAAGGCGTCGGCTGCTCCAAGGTGCCGGACATCAACGATGTCGGCCTGATGGAGGACCGCGCGACGCTGCGCATCTCCTCGCAGCACCTCGCCAACTGGCTGCATCACGGCGTCGTCACGAAGGACGAGGTGATGGAGGTGATGAAGGAGATGGCGGCGGTGGTCGACCGGCAGAACGCGGGCGATCCGCTCTACCGGCCGATGGCTCCCGACTTCGAAAAATCCGTCGCCTTCCAGGCCGCGCTCGACCTCGTCTTCAAGGGCCGCGAGCAGCCCTCCGGCTACACCGAACCGGTGCTGCACGCCCGCCGGCTGGAGCTGAAGGCGCGCGACCGGGCGGGCTGACGGAGGCTGGCAAAAACGTGCGCCTGCTGGCGATCGACACCGCTGCCGATCTGTGCGCCGCCTGCGTGTGGGACACGGAGGCGGGCGAGCGCGGACGCTGCACCCTCGAGCTGGGCAAGGGCCACGCCGAGCGCCTGATGGCGGTGATCGACGAGGCGCTGGCGAAGGCCGGTTCGACCTATGCCGATCTCGGCGCGATCGTCGTCGCGGTCGGGCCGGGCTCGTTCACCGGGGTGCGCGTCGGCGTCGCCGCCGCGCGCGGGCTGGCGCTGGCGCTCGGCGTTCCGGCCGTCGGCGTCACCACGCTGGAGGCGCTGGCGCGGCAGGCGCGGGAGGAGAGCCCCGGCCGCCCCGCTCTGGCGCGGATCGAGGCCGGACGCGGACAAGCCTATGTCGCCGCATTTTCCGCCGCCGGCGAATTGACTTTCGGCCCCGCCGCGCTTGCACTGGCGGCGGCGGACACGCTGATCCGCGACAGGAGAGATATCTTGCTCGCTGCGGGAAAGACGGCGGACATCGCCATTTATGCACGGTGCGGCGCGGAGAAGCTGGCGGCGGGCGCGCCGCCCGCGAAGCCGAAGCCGCTTTACCTGCGCGAGGCCGACGCCAAGCCGCAGGAGGGCTTCGCCCTGCCGCGAAAGGCGTTGCCGTGAAGATACCCTTCCTCTCGCGCGCCACCGAGTTCGCGGTAGAGCGGTTGAGCGAGAACGATGCGAGGCTCCTTCCCGCCATCCACCGCGAGGATTTCGTCCGCCCGTGGTCGGGCGGCGAGTTCGAGACGCTTCTGTCGCAGCAGGCGGTGTTCGGCTTCGGCGCGTGGCGGGTCGGCCACCGGGCGGAAGCGCCGGCCGGCTTCGTGCTCGCCCGGCTCGCTGCCGGCGAGGGCGAGATCCTCACCATCGCCGTGGCACGGGCATGGCGCCGGCACGGGATCGGCCGCGAGCTGATGGAGGCGGTGCTGCGGCACCTCCACGGCGAGCGCGCCGAGGCGCTGTTCCTCGAGGTCGACGAGACCAACCTGCCGGCCATCGTGCTCTACCGCCGGCTCGGCTTCGAGGAAGTCGCCCGCCGCCCCGCCTATTACGACAAGCCCGGCGCGGCGAAGACCGCCGCGCTCGTCATGCGCCGCGACCTGCGCTAGAGCATTTTGCAGTCAGACGGAATCGTCTGACGTCGCATAAATGCGGCCAGGAAAAGAAGCTGGAGCAGCGGAAGCAGCGTTCGTCAGAACGCCCGCTGCGCTAGAGCAGGGTCGGGAAAACAGGCCTGCGCGAACGGAACGGACGATGGCGAAGCGGGCAAGGACCGTCACGGGCAATGCGCGGCTGGCGCTGGGGCTCCTCGCCTTCGCCGCCGCCACACCGCCGCTGATGGCGTGGCAGGCGCTGGCCCTGCGCGCGCCGTTCCTGGACGAGCGCCGCGTGCCGCGCCTGTGGCACCGCATGGTGACGCGCCTGCTCGGCCTGCGCGTCCATGTCCATGGCAGTCCGGCCGAAGCGCGGCCGCTGCTGATCGCCGCCAACCATGTCTCGTGGACCGACATCATGGCGCTCGGCGCGGCGGCGGACGTTCATTTCATCGCCAAGGCGGAAGTCGCCGGCTGGCCGCTGTTCGGCCGGCTGGCCAAGCTCCAGCGCACCGTCTTCATCGACCGCGCACGGCCGCGCCGCGCCGGCGAGCAGGCGGGCGAGATCGCGGCGCGGCTGGCGCGAGGCGAGCCGATGGTGCTGTTTCCCGAGGGCACGACCTCGGACGGCAATTCGGTGCTGCCGTTCAAGTCCACCCTGTTCGCGGCGGCGCAGATGGCGATGGGCGAGGAACGCGGCGCGGCGATCCAGCCGGTGGCCATCGTCTACACGCGGCTGCACGGCATGCCGATGAGCCGGCGCGAGCGCATGCGCGCGGCATGGATCGGCGACCAGACGCTGGTCCCGCATCTGGCGCGCTTGATGCGCGAGGGCGGCATCGACGTCGAAATCCATTTCGGCGAGCCGGTCGCGTTCGGCCCCGGCACGGACCGCAAGCGGATGGCGCGCGAGGCCGAGGAGCGCGTGCGGGCGATGATGCGCGCGGCGCTGCGGCGTACGGGCTGAGAACCTATTCCTGAAAATCGGGCAGGCTCTGGAACGCGGCCTTCAGCGCGTGCGACCAGCCGTCGGATATCTCACGGTAGTAGGGGTCGTCCTGGCCGATGCGCTTGCGGTAGCCGACGCGCCATGTGTCGCGCTCGTAGAACAGCATGTCGAGCGGCAGCCCGACCGACAGGTTCGAGCGGATGGTGGAATCGAACGACACCATCAGAAGCTTCGCCGTCTCGGCGAAGCTCATCGACGGCTCGTAGGCGCGCACGAGGATCGGCTTGCCGTATTTCGTCTCGCCGATCTGGAAGAAGGGCGTGTCCTCGCAGGTCTCGATGAAATTGCCTTCCGGGTAGATCAGGAAGAGGCGCGGCTCCGTGCCCTTGATCTGCCCGCCGAGGATGAAAGAGGCGCCGAAGGAATCGGCCTTCTGGCCGGCCGGGGCCGAGGAGGAGATCACCTCCTTGACCGTGTCGCCGACGAGGCGCGCCGTCTGGTACATCGACGGCGTCTGGAGGATCGAGGGCGCGCGGTCGGCCGGCGCCTTGGAGCGCTCGTCGAGCAGGCTGACCACCGCCTGCGTGGTGGCGAGGTTGCCCGCCGACAGCATCACCAGGACGCGCTCGCCCGGCTCCTCCCAGATATGCATCTTGCGGAAGGTCGAGATCGAATCCACGCCCGCATTGGTGCGGGTGTCGGACATGAAGACGAGGCCGCGATCGATCTTGAGGCCGACGCAATAGGTCATGAATCAGTCGCCATGCTTTTTTGGACGCCGACTACTACTGCTCGACTGTGATGTGGACTTCAAGCCGTTCCTGCGCCGCGCCCTGCCGGATGCCGGAAACCGGCATGGCGTCGCGATAGTCGCGGCCTGTCGCCAGCCGCACGTAGCGTCCGTCGGGCGAGATGCCGTTGGAGACGTCGAAGCCGACCCAGCCGAGCCCGGCGACATGCGCCTCGGCCCACGCATGGGTGGCCACCTGCTCGCTGGTGCCGTCTATCAGGAGATAGCCGCTGACATAGCGGGCGGGAAAGCCGAGCAGCCGCGCCGCGGCGAGAAAGATATGTGAATGGTCCTGGCAGACGCCCTCGCCCGCCGCCACCGCGTCCTCGGCGCTGGTGCCCGCGTCGGTCGCGCCGACGCGGTAGGCGACGCGGTCCCTGATCGCGTGCGAGAGCGCGTGCAGCCGGTCGAGATCGGTGCCGCCGGACGCCGCGTGCGCGATTTCCTTCACCCGCGGGCCGGCCGCCGTCAGCGCCGTGCCGCTCTCGAACAGCCACAGCGGCGCGAATCCCGAATGCGCGCCGGTGACGCCGGACGTGTCACGGACGTCGACCTCGCCATGCGCCGAGATCGCGATGGCGTGCGGTTCGCCCGCGACGCTGAGCAGGCGCGTGTCGTTGCCGAAATGGTCGGTGAAGCGCACCTCCTCCTTCGCGCCCTCGATGTCGAGCGACCAGGACAGTACCGTCTGGTTGTGCTCGCTGCGCGGCGTCAGCCGCAGGCGCTGGAGCGCGTAGGGCACCGGCGCGTCGTAGGAATAGAGCGTCTTGTGGGAAACCTTCAGCCGCATCAGAAGAACCGGTAATCCTGCGCCACCTCGTTGCCGAGCCTGTTGTTGCAGCGGATGAACTCGCCGAGGAACTCGTGCAGCCCGCCGTCGAAGATGGCGTCGATGGTGCCGGGCTTCAGCCGCGAGGCGATGAGCTCCAGCGTGCCGTGGCAGGCATGGCGCTCGCCATATTCGTCGGCGAGGAAGTTCAGGCTCTCGCCGATCATCCGGTAGCAGAAGGCGAGCGAGCGCGGCATGCGCCGGTTGAGGATCAGGAAATCGGCGATATGCGCCGGCCGGTAGTCGGCCTCGTAGACCCAGCGATAGGAGCGGTGCGCCGAGACCGAGCGCAGGATCGATTCCCACTGGTAGTTGTCGAGCGAGGAGCCGACCCACGACACCGACGGCAACAGCACGTAATACTTGACGTCGAGGATGCGGGCGGTGTTGTCGGCGCGCTCGACATAGGAGCCGAGCTGGGCGAAGTCGAAGATCTCGTTGCGCAGCATGGTGCCGTAGAACGCGCCGCGTATCTGCGCCGTCTCGCGCTTGATCCGGTCGAGGATGGCGGGAAGCTCGCGCTGGTCGATGGGGCCGGCCAGCATGCGGCGGAACGACATCCACGCCTCGTTGATGCTCTCCCACGTCTCGCGCGTCAGCGCCGTGCGCACCATGCGCGCGTTCGCCCGCGCCGTCTCGATGGAGGAAAGCACGCTCGACGGATTCGAGGTGTCGCGCAGCAGGAAGTCGGAAACCGTGTCGGCCGAATAGTCGGAATGCCTTGCCGCGAAGGCGTCCTTGGCGCCGGCGCTGACGACGACGGAAGTCCATTCGTCGGCCGACGAATCGGTGCGCGTCAGCGCCAGCCGCAGCCCGGCATCGACGATGCGCGCCATGTTCTCGGCCCGCTCGATATAGCGGCTCATCCAATAGAGACCGTTGGCGGTGCGGCCGAGGAGCATCAGCGGCTCCTGCCGCTGAGGGAGTGGGGAATAGTGAGTAGTGAGTAGTGAAGGAGGATCATTGTTGATGCTTTCGCTGGAGGCTGCGGATCATCGCGCGCAGCATCTTGCCGAGATTGCTCGACCGATCGAGCAGGCGGCTGGCATCGGCCTCGAACATCAATCCTACCCGTTCGCAGAGGATCGCATGCGTCTCGAGCTCCTTGAGGGAACCCTGGGCGATGCGGAGGAACTGGATAAACGAACTGGTGTGCTCCCTTCCGTAACCTTCGGCGATGTTCGCGGCCACGGACGACGACGACCGCCGCATCTGCGAGGTCATTCCATAGGTTTCGCTGGCGGGAAATGCCTTCGTCACATCGTAGCAATCGACCGCCAGATCCATCGCAGCTCTCCAGATCTGCAAATCCCTGTAGGAATTGACGCCCCCTTCCACTCTCTCCCCCACTACTCACTATTCCCTACTCTCTACTCACTCTCAGTCATCCAGCACCCACGTATCCTTCGTGCCCCCGCCCTGCGACGAGTTCACCACCAGCGAGCCCTCCTTCAGCGCCACGCGCGTCAGGCCGCCGGGGACGATGCGGATGCGGTCGGAGACGAGGACGAAGGGGCGCAGGTCGACGTGGCGGGGCGCGAGCCCCTTTTCCGTCAGGATCGGGCAGGTGGAGAGCGCCAGCGTCGGCTGGGCGATGTAGTTGGAGGGTCTCGCCTTCAGCTTGGCGGCGAACGCCTCGCGCTCTTTCTTCGAGGCCGCCGGACCGACGAGCATGCCGTAGCCGCCCGAGCCGTGGACTTCCTTCACCACCAGCTCGTCGAGATGCTCGAGCACGTATTTCAGGCTGTCCGGCTCCGAGCAGCGCCAGGTCGGGATGTTGCCGAGGATCGCCTTGCGGCCGGTATAGAACTCGACGATCTCGGGCATGTAGGAATAGATCGCCTTGTCGTCGGCGATGCCGGTTCCCGGCGCGTTGGCGAGCGTGACGTTGCCGACGCGGTAGACGTCCATGATGCCCGGCACGCCGAGCGCGGAATCGGGGTTGAAGGTCAGCGGATCGAGGAAGGCGTCGTCGACCCGCCGGTAGAGCACGTCGATGCGCTTGAAGCCTTGCGTGGTGCGCATCGCGACATGGCCGTCGACGACGCGCAAATCCTGCCCCTCCACCAGCTCGACGCCCATCTGGTCGGCGAGGAAGGCGTGCTCGAAATAGGCGGAGTTGTAGCTACCCGGCGTCAGCACCGCGATGGTCGGCGCGGCTCCGGCGCTGCGCGGCGCCACCGCCGCCAGCGACTGGCGCAGCAATTGCGGATAGTTCTCGACCGGCCGGACCTTGATCGTCTGGAACAGCTCGGGAAAGAGCTGCATCATCGTCTCGCGGTTCTCCAGCATGTAGGAGACGCCCGAGGGCGTGCGCGCATTGTCCTCCAGCACGAAGAACTCGTTCTCGGCGGTGCGGACGATGTCGACGCCGATGATGTGGGTATAGACGCCGGCCGGCGGGCGCACGCCGATCATCTCCGGCAGGAACGCCTCGTTGGCGGCGATCAGCTGCTTGGGGATGCGGCCGGCGCGCAGGATCTCCTGCCGGTGGTAGATGTCGTCGAGGAAGGCGTTCAGCGCCTGCACGCGCTGCTCGATCCCTTGCGTCAGCCTGCGCCACTCGGCGCCGGAGATGATGCGCGGCACGATGTCGAACGGGATCAGCCGTTCGGCCGCCTCGGCCTCGCCATAGACGGCGAAGGTGATGCCGGTGCGGCGAAAGACGCGCTCGGCGTCCTGCATCTTTTCCGAAAGGCGCGCCGGGTCCTGCGTGCCGAGCCAGGCGTCATAGCCGGCATAGGGTTGTCTCGGCCCGTTCCCGTGCGGGCGCATCTCGTCGAAAGCGACCAAGCGGCACCTCCCTCTCACCTTCATAACAGGGAGCGGAAGCCGCAAAATCAAGAAAAATCGCCGGCAAACGAAGCGGCGGGGCGCGATTTCAGGAAAAATGCCCATGCCGCGGGCAGTTTGCCGCGATCGATGCGTGTGCTGCCGCCGATTGCGGCAGCATCAGCGGAAGATCAGGCTTCCGTGTCGAGCCAGATCGTCACCGGCCCGTCATTGACGAGCGCGACCTTCATGTCGGCGCCGAAGACGCCGTTGGCGACTGCGACGCCCTGCGCGGCGACTTGCGCCGAGAAATGCTCGTAGAGGCGCTTGCCGTCGTCGGGCGCGGCGGCGGTGGAGAAGCCGGGGCGGTTGCCCCTGGTCTCGGCGGCGAGCGTGAACTGGCTGACGACGAGCGCCGCGCCACCGACGTCGAGGACGGATCTGTTCATGCGCCCCTCCTCGTCGCGGAAGATGCGCAGCTTGGTGACCTTCTGCGCCAGCCATTGCGATTGCTTTTCCGTGTCGCCCTGCATGGCGCAGACGAGAACCAGCAGGCCGGGGCCAATCTCGCCGGTGACGTTCCCGTCGACGGTGACGGAGGCGGAGGAAACCCGTTGGATGAGCGCGCGCATCGGCTATTTTCCCATTATCACATGTCGGCGCAGCCATTCGTCGAGAACCGGCTTGCGGAAGGTGCCAGCCTCGAGATGCCGGTAGATGAAGGCGACGACCTCGGCCGGCACGGCTTCCAGCCGCGCGCCGTTCAGCCTGAGGAAGATGTCCATCGAGGCGAACGCCACGCGCTTGTTGCCGTCGACGAAGCCGTGGTTCATGGCGAGGCTCTCCCACAGCGCCGCCGCCTGCTCGATCAGGTCGGCATAGTAACCGGTCTGCGGGCGCAGCAGCGCGGATTCGATCAGGCCGTGATCGCGCACGCCGTGCGCCCCGCCGAACAGGCGCAACTGCTCGGCGTGGATATAGAGCACGTCATCGAGCGCGAGATAGTCCACTTACTTCGCCAGCGCCTCGTAGACGCTCGCCCAGCGCGTCGCGCTTTCGGCGTGCAGCCGCTCGACGGCGGGGTTGACCCGCCCGCGCGCCGCCTCCGCCATGCGGCGAAACTCCTCAGGCGACAGGACGACGGCAACGTCGCGCCCCTGCCGCTGCACGCGCACGGGCTCGGCCTGCGCCATGTCGAGCAACTGGCCGAAGCGGTTCTTGGCGTCGGAGGCGGAGAAAATCTTCATCCGCAGACAATAGGTAATTTGTCCAAATTGGACAAGACGCTCAGCCATCCCCCATCTTCAGCGCCTCGATGAAGGCCGCCTGCGGAATCTCGACCTTGCCGAACTGCCGCATGCGCTTCTTGCCTTCCTTCTGCTTCTCCAGAAGCTTGCGCTTGCGGGTGACGTCGCCGCCGTAGCACTTGGCGGTCACGTCCTTGCGCAGGGCCGAGATGGTCTCGCGGGCGATGACCTTGCCGCCGATCGCCGCCTGGATCGGGATCTTGAACATGTGCTTGGGGATCAGGTCCTTCAGCTTCTCGCACATGGCGCGGCCGCGCTTTTCCGCCGCCGAGCGGTGGACGAGCATGGAGAGCGCGTCGACCGGCTCCTCGTTGACGAGGATCGACATCTTGACGAGATCGCCCTCGCGATAGTCGGTCAGCTGGTAGTCGAACGAGGCGTAACCCTTGGAGATCGACTTCAGCCGGTCGTAGAAATCGAACACCACCTCGTTCAGCGGCAGGTCGTAGGTCGCCATGGCGCGCTTGCCGACATAGGAGAGATCGACCTGCACGCCGCGTCGCTCCTGGCACAGCTTGAGGATCGCGCCGAGATAGTCGTCCGGCGTCAGGATCGTCGCCCTGATCCACGGCTCCTCGATGGTGTCGATGCGGACCACGTCGGGCATGTCGGCCGGATTGTGCAGCTCGATCTGCTTTCCATCAGTCATATTGAGCCGGTAGACCACGGACGGCGCGGTCGCGATCAGGTCGAGGTCGAACTCGCGCTCCAGCCGCTCCTGTATGATCTCGAGATGAAGCAGGCCGAGGAAGCCGCAGCGGAAGCCGAAGCCGAGCGCGGCCGAGGTCTCCATCTCGAACGAAAACGAGGCGTCGTTGAGCCGGAGCTTGCCCATCGCCGCGCGCAGATCCTCGAAATCGGCGGCGTCGACGGGGAACAGGCCGCAGAACACCACCGGCTGCGCCGGCTTGAAGCCCGGCAGCGGCGCGTCCGTCGGGCGGCGCTCGTCGGTGATGGTGTCGCCGACGCGGGTGTCGGCCACTTCCTTGATCGAGGCGGTGATGAATCCGAGCTCGCCCGGCCCGAGATCGTCCACCATCACCATCTTGGGCGTCAGCACGCCGACGCGGTCGACGTGGTATTTGGCGCCGGTGCCGATCATGCGGATCTGCTGGCCCTTCTTCAGCACACCGTCGACGATGCGCACCAGGACGATGACGCCGAGATAGGCGTCGTACCACGAATCGACCAGCATGGCCTTGAGCGGCGCGTCGGCATCGCCGTGCTTGGGCGCCGGCAGCTTGTTGACGATGGCCTCCAGCACCTCGCCGATGCCGAGCCCGGTCTTGGCCGAGATCATCACCGCCTCGGAGGCGTCGAGGCCGATCACCTCCTCGACCTGCTCCTTGATGCGCTCCGGCTCGGCGGCCGGCAGGTCGATCTTGTTGAGCACGACGACGATCTCGTGGTCGGCGTCGATGGCCTGGTAGACGTTGGCCAGCGTCTGCGCCTCGACGCCCTGGCTGGCGTCCACCACCAGCAGCGAGCCCTCGCAGGCGCGAAGCGAGCGCGACACCTCGTAGGCGAAGTCGACATGGCCGGGCGTGTCGATCAGGTTGAGCACATAGTGCTCGCCGTTCCCGGCGTCGTATTCGAGGCGGACGGTGTTGGCCTTGATGGTGATGCCGCGCTCGCGCTCGATGTCCATCGCGTCGAGCACCTGGTCCTTCATCTCGCGCTCCTCCAGCGAACCGGTCGCCTGGATGAGCCGGTCGGCGAGCGTCGACTTCCCGTGGTCGATATGGGCGACGATGGAGAAGTTGCGGATATGGGAAAGCGGGGTTCTGGTCATGGCGCGCGCTTTAGCAGGGGGCGGGTGGCTTCACAAGCGCGACGCAGCAACGCCCGCGGCCGCGACCGGCCTACTTTCGCGGCCCGATTTCACGTGCCCTGTCGGCAGCCTGCATCATCGCCATCTCGATGAAATAGGTCAGCACGTCGTTGCCTTCGATGCATTTGCTGACCGCGCGCAACTCCGCGAGCACTTCCTGGATGTACGCGATACGGTCCCAATCGGACACATCCGGCATTCCTGACGAACCGGAGGAAGGCCCCATGCCCTATTCCCTACCCATGAACCATATTTCGTTCAGATTCATTATGATGGGGTGATTGACGTTGCGTCAAGCCGATACCCGGCGACCCTCAACGCTTCAGCAGCCTTTTCACTTCCTTGAGGACGGCCTTCGCGAAATGGGGCGCCGCCGATCCGCTTTCGAGCGCGGCCGCGCGGGCGAAAGCCTCCTCTCCATACTCCTCGACCAACAGGCGCGCGGCCAGGCTTATCTTTATCGGGTCAAGCTCCTGGTCGGCTCCCACCATGAGAGGTCTCCGCTGACGAACGCATTTTCATGTAGCGCCCCAATGAGCGCGAGTAGATGACCCCGCCGCTTAAATCAATACCGTATTTCTTCGATGATCTGGATCAAACGCAACCGTACAACACGCACGAAACCTTTGCGCGAAATCCTCGAACCTCGCCCGTAGCTCGGATTCCGGTGCTCCAATGAAGATAGTGCAAGTCGCCGGAGCGATTTTCGCCGAGCCATGATCTATCGCAATGCACACTTTTCCCCCTCGGCTATGATTCATCCAGTTTGCACAGCCACGATGGAGAGAACCATGAAATCGAAGCTAGCATACGCGGTCAGCGCCGTCGCCCTGCTGCTTGCGACACCCGCCCTCGCGCAGGACGCCACCCCGATCAACGACGAGGAACTGCGCGCCGACGCCCAGCTCCTGTTCGAGCCGATCCCGACGGTGCAGCCGGCGCCGGAAGGCAACCCGATCACCCGCGAGAAGGTCGAGCTCGGAAAGATGCTGTTCTTCGAGCCGCGCCTGTCGTCCAGCCACCTGTTCAGCTGCAACACCTGCCACAATCTCGGCATCGGCGGCGTCGACGGGCTGGAAGTCTCGGTCGGCCACGGCTGGCAGACCGGCCCGCGCAACGCGCCGACCGTGTTCAACGCCTTCTTCAACATCGCCCAGTTCTGGGACGGCCGCGCCGCGGACCTCGCCGAGCAGGCCAAGGGACCGATCCAGGCGGCGGTCGAGATGAACGCGACGCCCGACCGGGTTCTGTCCGTGCTGAACAGCCTGCCGCAGTACCAGCAGCGCTTCGCTCTCGCCTTCCCCGGCGAGGCCGATCCGGTGACGTTCGACAACGTCGCCAAGGCGATCGAGGTGTTCGAAGCGACGCTGATCACCCCCGGCGCGCGCTTCGACCAGTATCTCGAAGGCAACAACGCGGTGCTGAACGAGACCGAGAAGCAGGGTCTCAGGCTGTTCATGGACAGCGGCTGCGCCTCCTGCCACAACGGCGTCAATGTCGGCGGCGGCGAATACTACGCCTTCGGCGTGGTCGAGCAGCCGGGCGCCGACATCCTGCCGCGCGACGACAAGGGCCGCTTCGCGGTCACCGAGACGGCGACCGACGAATATGTCTTCCGCGCGCCGTCGCTGCGCAACGTGGCGCTCACCGCGCCCTACTTCCACAGCGGCAAGGTGTGGGATCTCACGCAGGCGGTCGGCGTCATGGCCACCGCGCAGCTCGGCGCCGAGCTCGAGGGAACGGAAGTCGAGGCCATCGTCGCCTTCCTGCACACGCTGACCGGCGAGCAGCCCGACGTCACCTATCCGATCCTGCCGCCCAACTCGTCGACGACGCCGCGGCCGGAGCTGATCGTGCCGGCGGCCAACTAGGCCGTTATCGCACAAGGGGCATCGCACAAGGGGACGCGGCCATCCGGAAAGACGGCCGTGACCGCGGGGGCTTGCGGGGGAAGCATTGCTTCCCCCGCATTTTTTTATGCCGAGTCTTATGTCAGGCGTGCCTTTCGCATGCGCCCCGTGGCCCCACTTGATCTGGCGCAAGGTATCGTCCCGCGTCCTTGCGCATTGTCTTCAACGAGGAGATCGGATCGAGCGCGAAGGACCGGGCATGGGCGTACTGCAAAAGACTTTTCCCGTCAGGACCGCGGGTCGGGGCGGCGATTGCGGGTGCGTCACGAGGCTCCACTCGCCGCGCGAGCTGGTTTTCCGCGAGCATGACCGCGCCAGCCGCGTCTATGTCGTCGACGAGGGGCTGGTCATGTTGTCGCACATCTTCTGCGACGGTCGCCGGCACATCGTCGATCTCGTCGGGCCGGGCGAGCTCTGCGCCTGGGAAAGCGACGCCATCCACGGCTGCACCGCCGAGACGCTGACCTTCGCCACCATCACCAGCTACGACATGGCGCGCGTCGACGAATCGCCGGCGCTGGAGCGCGACCTGTCGCGGCGGCTGCGCGCCTCGCTGCGCCGGGTGCAGGGCCACACCGCCATGCTCGGCCGCAAGACGGCGCTGGAGCGGGTGGCCAGCCTGATCCAGCGGCTGGCGGAAATCTGCGACCCGGACGGCGACGAGGTCTACCTGCCGCTGACGCGGCGCGAGATCGCCGACCATCTCGGCATCACGCAGGAGACGGCGAGCCGCTCGTTCAGCGAACTGAAGCGGCGCTGCATCATCTGCCATCTGTCGCCCAGCGAGGTTCGCATCGAGAACCCGGCCGCGCTGGCGCGGCTGGCCGGATCGCGCATGGAGGGGCTGCCGGCGCCGCGCCGGCCGATGGCGGAGATCGCCGCCGGATTTTGAGGCATGTCCCTCGCAGCGGAAACCGTTTCTTAACCGTGCGGCGCGCGAGCCGTGGCGCATTAATCCGGCGCTGAGCATTTGGGCAGAGGCTTGCCCGCGACACCGCTCCGGGGACGCCGCATGCTGCGCATTCTCATCCTGGCCGGCATCCTCGCCGCCGCCTTCTCCGCCGTCCCGGCCATGCTGGAGCGGCAGCTGGCGCCGACGGCCGGCGATACGGAGCCTGCCTCGCGCGAGACCGCCGCCCGCCCCGAGACCGGGCAGGCGCAGCCCGCGACCGCCGCGCCGACCTCGCATCAGGGCGGGCGCAAGATGCAGCTCGCCGCCACGGCCGGCGGCCATTTCAGCGCCGAGTTCCGGCTCAACGGACGCAGGGTTCCGGCGATGATCGACACCGGCGCGACCCATATCGCCATCAACCGGACGACGGCGCGACGCATCGGCCTCAGCGTCGCGGAGGCCGACTTCACCGGCTCGGCCGAGACCGCGAACGGCCGCGCCCGCTTCGCGCCCGTCGTTATCGAGCGGATCGCGCTCGGCCGGATCGAGCTCGACGACGTGCAGGCGGTGGTCCTCGACGACCAGGCGCTTTCCGGCACGCTCGTCGGCATGAGCTTCCTGTCGCGGCTGAAGCGCTATTCGGTCGAGGACGGCATGCTGGTGCTGGAGCAGTAAGGGCTACTCTCCAAGCAGCCGCGAAAAGGCGCGCTGCCCCGGCGGTGTGAAGGCCAGCGCGCGGCCGCCGCCGTCGCGCCGCGCCCAGCCGCGCCGGATGACGATGTCGAGCGCCGCCGCGCCGAGGCTGCCGGCCAGATGCGAGCGCCGCACGCTCCAGTCGAGGCAGGCGCGGCACAGCGGCCTCCGCGAGCGGCCGAGGGCGGCGAAATCGACGCCGAGCTCCTCGAACCAGCCCCGCCCCTGCGGGGTGAGCGCCACGGCGTCGCCGTCGAGGCGGACGAGATCGCGCCGCACCAGATGATCGAACAACGCCACACCCTTCTCGCCGGCGAGATGGTCGTAGCACACGCGCGCCTCGCGCATCGCCCGGTCGCGGGGACCGGGCCGCGTCCGGCGGGGGCCGTACGCCGCGGCCACGCCGGCGATCGCCTCCAGCATCGCCGCCACCTCCGGGCCGGCGAGCCCGAAATAGCGGTGGCGGCCCTCGCTCGCCACGCGCACCAGGCCGCCCTGCGACAGCTTCGCCAGATGCGAGCTGGCCGTGGGCAGGCCGACGCCGGCCTCCAGCGCCAGCTCGCTCGCCGTCAGCGCGCCGCCGCCCAGCAGGGCCGACAGCATGTTGGCGCGCGCGGGGTCGCCCACCAGCGCCGCGATACGCGACAGGTCCGGGCCTTCCTTCATCGCATCCCTCCATCAGGCATCATTCGATGGCAATCGAAGCATAATCGACAGGCAATGGCTAGTCTTCACGCGACGGAACAGGACGACCGGAACAGGAGACCCCGCCATGCGGACCGCCCTTCCCGCCCCGCGCATGTCATCGCATCGCCTTGCCCGGCACTGGCGGGCGATCGCGGCCGGCGCGCGCGTGCTATGCCGCTGGTGCGCCCGCCGCAGGCAGCGGCGCGCCCTCGGCCATCTCGACGACCGGCTGCTCGCCGACATCGGCCTGACGCGGACGCAGGCCGAGGCGGAACGGCGCAAGCCGTTCTGGCGCTGAGCACGTGCCGAGCTTGCGATGTCCGGCGGTTGCCGCATGCCTGTCGTTCTCCATCCGCCACCCCGGCGGCGCGGGCAGCATGTCCGAATCGGAAGCCCGATGCTTCGATGAGGATCGAAGCGTCTATCGCGAAGCCGGCCGTGCCGATCCCTTTTGCCATTCCGCGCCGGGCTTGGTAGCGTGCGCCGGCCCTGCCGCCCACCGCCCGCAACGCTTGCCGATCACAGACCGCCATGACCGAACAGACGGATACGCTTCTCGACCGCATCGGCCATATGATCGCGCGCCGCCTGCGAAGCGAATCCTCCGGCTACGAGCCCTACACGCCCTCCGACCCGGAAACGCTGCACCGCACGCTCCAGCCGGGCGACATCCTGCTGGTCGAGGGCAACCAGAAGATCTCGGCCGCGATCAAGTACCTGACGCAGTCGACATGGTCGCATGCGGCGCTTTATGTCGGCGACGCGCTGCCGGAGCCGGACGAGGGCGGCGAGCGGCCGCGCCTCATCGAGGTCAATCTCGGCGAGGGTTGCGTGGCGGTGCCGCTGTCCAAGTACCGCACCTACAACACCCGCATCTGCCGCGCCTCCGGCCTGACGCCCGACGACCGCCGCCATGTGGTCGAGTTCATGCTCGGTAAGCTCGGGCTTAAATACGACATGAAGAACATCGTCGACATGGTGCGCTACTTCCTGCCGACGCCGCCGGTGCCGGTGCGCTGGCGCCGGCGCATGATCGCCTTCGGCTCGGGCGACCCGACGCGGGCGATCTGCTCGTCGCTGATCGCGGAGGCCTATGGCCGGATCGGCTATCCGATCCTGCCCGAGATCACCCGCGCGCCCGGCCGCGCCTCGGCGCAGTCGCGTTTCTCGCGCGCCGAGATCATGCATATCCGCCATCACTCGCTCTACACGCCGCGCGACTTCGACCTGTCGCCCTATTTCCAGATCGTCAAGCCGACGCTGGTCTACGGCTTCGACTACAAGGCGGTGGTGTGGGCGGAAGGAGACCGCGACGCGGCGGACGAGCCCGGCAGGGGCGCAGCCGCTTGAGGCCGCGCGGCTCATCCGCAGGATTCTTCGAAACGGAAATGGAACGCAGGTCAGCCCTTGCGCACGACCTTCGGCCGCAGCCTGACGATGATGTCGACGTTGACGATCTCCATCCCCTCGGGCGGCTCGGGCAGGTTGTGGACGCTGACCGGCGCGGCCTCGATGTCGACGACGCGGTTCTCGCCCTCGATGAAGAAATGGTGATGGTCCGAGGTGTTGGTGTCGAAATAGGTGCGCGAGCCCTCGAGCGCGAGGATGCGCAGGAGGCCGACCTCGGTGAACTGGTGGAGCGTGTTGTAGACGGTGGCGAGCGAAACAGTGACGCCCGCATTGAGCGCCTCCTCGTGCAGCTCCTCGGCCGAGAGGTGCCGGTCGCCCTTGGCGAACAGCAGCTCGGCGAGCGCGATTCGCTGCCGCGTCGGGCGCAGGCCCGCCTCGCGCACGCGAATTTCCAGGTCGTCGTCCTGCCTAAGCCCAAGTTCCATCAGGTCGCCGCGCTTCCCTTACCGTTTCGACACTTGCCGTTTCGACACTCGTTTTCGGGCGCAAACACGGAATTTCGCCGGGCCCACCTTTTCAACATATATTCTCTGGCGAATATGCGATCAATAGCGGGCCGATGCGCCGGACGGACGCATGCAATATGCGCCGTGGCTGTTTCCAGCGGGAAACGGACTGTGATAGGGGAAACGACGAGGAGCGGCCCTTGCGGCCAAACGATTGTCGGGTAGCGGTGCGCCGCAGGGGAACGGAAAAGGCATGTTCGAGAGAAAGTCGAGCTACGATTACGAGGAACTTCTGGCCTGCGGGCGCGGCGAGCTGTTCGGCCCGGGCAACGCCCAGCTCCCGGCCCCGCCGATGCTGATGTTCGACCGCATCACCGCGATCAGCGAGACCGGCGGCGAGTTCGACAAGGGCTATATCCGCGCCGAACTCGACATCAAGCCGGACCTCTGGTTCTTCCCGTGCCACTTCATCGGCAACCCGATCATGCCGGGCTGCCTCGGTCTCGACGCGCTGTGGCAGATGACGGGCTTCTTCCTCGGCTGGCTCGGCGAGCCGGGTAAGGGCATGGCGCTCTCCACCGGCGAGGTAAAGTTCAAGGGCATGGTCACGCCCTCGGTGAAAAAGGTCGAATACGGCGTCGACTTCAAGCGCGTCATGCGCGGCCGCCTCGTGCTCGGCACCGCCGACGGCTGGCTCAAGGCCGATGGCGAGCAGATCTACACGGCGTCCGACCTGCGCGTCGGCCTGTCGAAGCAGAGCGCGGCCTGAGCCGCGTCATCGAGAAAAGATAAGGGAGCGCATATGAGACGGGTAGTGGTCACCGGGCTGGGCATCGTCTCCTCGATCGGCAACGACGCCGACGAGGTGCGGGCATCGCTCTACGAGGCAAAGTCGGGCATCACCTTCTCGCCGGATTTCGCCGAGCACGGCTTCCGCTGCCAGGTCTGGGGCGCGCCGACGCTCGACCCGAGCGAGCTGGTCGACCGCCGCGCCATGCGCTTCCTGCACAAGGGCGGCGCGTGGAACCACGTCGCCATGCAGCAGGCGATCGCATCGGCCGGCCTCGAGGAAGGCGACATCACCAACGAGCGCACCGGCATCATCATGGGCTCGGGCGGTCCGTCGACGAAGACCATCGTCGAAGCGGCCGAGATCACCGAGAAGAACAACAGCCCCAAGCGCATCGGCCCGTTCGCCGTGCCGAAGGCGATGTCGTCCACCGCCTCGGCGACGCTCGCCACCTGGTTCAAGATCCACGGCGTCAACTATTCGATCTCCTCGGCCTGTTCGACCTCGGCGCACTGCATCGGCAACGCCTACGAGCTGATCCAGTGGGGCAAGCAGGACATCATCTTCGCCGGCGGCCACGAGGACCTCGACTGGACCATGTCGAACCTGTTCGACGCGATGGGCGCGATGTCGTCGAAGTTCAACGACCGCCCGGCCGTCGCCTCGCGCGCCTATGACGTCGACCGCGACGGCTTCGTCATCGCCGGCGGCGCCGGCGTGCTGGTGCTGGAGGAGCTGGAGCACGCGAAGGCGCGCGGCGCGACGATCTATGCCGAGGTGGCCGGCTACGGCGCGACCTCCGACGGCTACGACATGGTCGCCCCCTCCGGCGAGGGCGCGATCCGCTGCATGCGCCAGGCGCTGTCGACCGTGAAGGGCGACGTCGACTACATCAACACCCACGGCACCTCGACCCCGGTGGGCGACTCCAAGGAAATGGGCGCGATCCGCGAGGTGTTCGGCGACAAGCTGCCCAACATCTCCTCGACCAAGTCGCTGACCGGCCATTCGCTGGGCGCGGCGGGCGTGCAGGAATCGATCTACTCGATCCTGATGATGAAGGGCGGCTTCATCGGCGAAAGCGCCCATATCGAGAATTTCGACCCGGAATTCGAGGGCATGCCGGTGGTGCGCAAGCGCATCGACAACGCCAAGATCGACACGGTGCTTTCCAACTCCTTCGGCTTCGGCGGCACCAACGCGACGCTGGTGTTCCAGCGCTACCAGGGCTGAGGACGACGCCGATGGACGGGTTGATGAAGGGCAAGCGCGGCCTCGTCATGGGCGTCGCCAACGACCATTCCATTGCATGGGGCATCGCGAAGCAGCTCGCCGAGCAGGGGGCGGAACTCGCCTTCACCTATCAGGGCGAGGCGTTCGGCCGCCGGGTCAAGCCGCTGGCCGACCAGGTCGGCGCGAAGCTGGTGCTGCCCTGCGACGTCGAGGACGCCGCGACCGTGGACGCCGCCTTCGAGACGCTGAAGAGCGAATGGGGCGGGATGGATTTCCTCGTCCACGCCATCGGCTTCTCCGACCGCAACGAATTGAAGGGGCTCTACGCCGACACCAGCCGCGAGAACTTCATCCGCACCATGGTCATCTCGTGCTTCTCCTTCACCGAGGTCGCGCGAGCCGCGGCCGGGCTGATGGGCGAAGGCGGCTCGATGGTGACGCTGACCTATGCCGGCTCGGTGCGCATCATGCCCAACTACAACGTGATGGGCGTCGCCAAGGCCGGGCTGGAGGCGAGCGTGCGCTACCTCGCCAACGATTACGGCCCGCGCGGCATCAGGGTGAACGGCCTTTCCGCCGGCCCCGTGCGCACGCTGGCCGGCGCGGGCATCGCCGACGCGCGGCTGATGTATTCGTTCCAGCAGCGCAACTCGCCGCTCAGGCGCACGGTGACGGCCGACGAGGTCGGGCGCTCGGCGCTCTACCTCCTGTCTGACCTATCCTCCGGCGTCACCGGCGAGATCCACTATGTCGATTCCGGTTACCACATCGTCTCGATGCCGACGCTGGACGAGCTGAAGCGCACCGACGAGGGCTGAGACAGGCAGAGCAACCGCCCGGCCCGCCCCCGGAAATCGCAATAAGGAAAGAAACGCTTATTAAGTTTTCTTCTGTATTTCTTTACCCGGATGAGGGGCCGGGCATGAGCGATAGGCACTCTGGCGACAGCAACAGGTCTCCGACGCGGAGCCGGGTTTTCCGGCTGACGACCATTGCCGCCTCTGGACTGGGCAGCTTCGCGCTCGCCCTGTGGGCGGTCCGATCCGGCGTCGGCGGCATCGACGGCATTCCGGCCAACATCGTGGCCGGCATGATCGCCGCGCTGTGCGCGCTGGCGGCGTCCTTCGCCGCCATGTCCTTCTTCGCCGGCGTCGACGAATCCGCCTCGTGGGTCTACCGGGAGACGCAGTTCGACAAGCTCACCGGCCTGTCCACGCGCGCCGCCATGGTCGGCAGGATCGCCGAGGCGGCGGCAGCGGCGATCGGCACCGGCAGGCCCGTCTTCCTGCTCGACATCGACATCGACCGCTTCAAGCACATCAACGACACGATCGGCTACAGCGACGGCGACCGGCTCGTGCACGCCTTCGCCGAGCGGCTGAAGGAGATCTTGCCGCGCGAGGCCGAGATCGGCCGCATCAGCGCCGGCGAGTTCGCGGTGCTGATCCCCGACCGGCCCGACCTCGGTTCGATGGACGCGTTCATCGGCCGCATATACGAGAGGCTGACGCAGCCCTACCAGCTTCCCTCACACCTGCAATCGGTCAACATGTCGGTCGGGCTCGTCGCCATCCCCAAGGACGGCACCGAGCCGGTGACGCTGCTGCGGCGGGCCAACCTCGCGCTCCAGCACGCGCGCGGCGGCGGGATCGGCAACTGGTCGGCGTTCCACGAGCAGATGGGCCGCGTCGCCGACTATCGCCAATGGATCGAATCCGAGCTGCACGTCGCCTTCCGGCGCGGCGATTTCGAGCTCCACTACCAGCCGCAATTCGATCTCTCGACCGGCCGGACCGTCGGCTACGAGGCGCTGGTGCGCTGGCGGCACCCCGAGCGCGGCATGGTCCCGCCCGGCGAGTTCGTGCCGGTGGCCGAGGAGACCGGCATGATCGTGCCGATCGGCGAATGGGTGCTGCGCAAGGCATGCGAGGACGCCCGCTTCCTGCCGCAGGACTGCTTCGTCGCGGTCAACATCTCGCCGGTGCAATTCATGACGCGCGACTTCCTGTCGATGGTGAGCGGGGTGATCGCCAGCACCGGCATCGACCCGAAGCGGCTGGAGCTCGAGGTCACGGAAACCGCGATGATGCAGGACCGCGCGCATGCGGCCGCCATTCTCGACGCGCTGTCGCAGATGGATATCTCGGTCGCGGTCGACGATTTCGGGACCGGTTATTCGAACCTGTCCTATCTGGTCGACTTCCCTTTCAAGAAGCTGAAGATCGACCAGTCCTTCGTGCGCCGGCTCGAAAGCGACAACAATTCCGGCGCGGTGGTCTCGACCATTGTCGGCCTGTCGCGGGCGCTCGGCGTGCGCACCATCGCCGAAGGCGTGGAGACGGAAAGCCAGGCGACGCTGCTCAAGGCGGCCGGGTGCCAGGTCGGGCAAGGCTATCTCTTCGGCAAGCCCGGCCCGCTGGTCATGCGCGACGGCCGGCTGGAGCCGAGGCACGACGCCGCCACCGTGCATTGAGGCGGCTGCCCGATCCCTCCGCTTATCTTGCGGGAACGATGCGCAGGATGCGCCCCTCGGCCTCGTCGGTCGCGACGTAGAGCGCGCCGTCCGGTCCCTCGGCGACGTCGCGGATGCGCTGCTTCAGCGGCTCGAGAAGCCGCTCCTCGTGCACCACCCGCTCGCCGTCGAGCTCGAGCCGGACCAGCGCGGTGGAGGCGAGGCCGCCGACGAAGAGGTCGCCCTGCCAGTCGGGGAACGCCTCGCCGGAATAGAACAGCATCCCCGACGGCGCGATCACCGGCGTCCAGCTGTAGATGGCGTCGACCATATCCGGCGCCGTCTTCAGCCCGTCGCCGATGGTGAGCCCGGAATATTCGACGCCGAGCGTCACCAACGGCCAGCCGTAGTTCTCGCCCGGCCGGATCACGTTCAGCTCGTCGCCGCCGCGCGGGCCGTGCTCGATCTCCCACAGCAGGCCGGTCTCGGGGTGGAGGGCGGCCGCCTGCGAATTGCGGATGCCCCAGGCCCAGATTTCCGGCAGCGCGCCGGCACGGCCGACGAAGGGATTGTCATCCGGCACGGAGCCGTCGGGACGGATGCGGACGATCTTGCCGATATGCGAGCCGAGGTTCTGCGCCTCGCCGCGGAACGCGCCGGACTGGCGGTCGCCAAGGGTCACGAACAGGTTGCCGTCGCGGCCGAAGACGAGGCGCGAGCCGAAATGGCCGCTGCTGTCGACCTTGGGGCTCTGGCTGAAGATGACTTCGACCGCATCGAGCCCGGACAGGTCGTCGCTGAGCCGGCCGCGCGCGACCGCCGTGCTGTTGCCGCCGTCGCCGCCTTCGGAGAACGACAGGTAGACCAGCCGGTTCGCGGCGAAATCGGGATCGAGCGCCACGTCGAGCAGGCCGCCCTGACCGGCGGTCTCGACCGCCGGCACGCCGGACAGCGGCGCCGACAGCGCGCCCCCGGCGGAAACGTGGCGCAACCGCCCCTCCCGTTCCGTCACCAGCATGCCGCCGTCTGGCAGGACGGCGATGGCCCAGGGATGGGAGAGGTCGCCGACCACCGTCTCGACGCGGATCGTCCCCGCCTCGCTCGACAGGTCTCCGTCCACGGGCTGGGCGCAGGCCGTGCCGAGAAGCAGCATGGGCAGGGTCGCCCCGAGAAGGGATGCGGATCGGAACATGGCGAATCCTCGTGAGATCATGGAACAGGCAAGGTTTAACGCGCGGCGGGCGCAAAACGGATGGCCTCACGCGATTGTGACCCCATCGTCACCCCCCCCCCGGCGGTGCAAGAAGCGATCGAAGGGTGCGACGCAGTGTCCATCCGCGCATGCCGCCATTCCCAATCGCACCGGAATTTTCTATCAAATCCCGGGTGGGGAAACGCGGTTAACCTGGGTTTAATTGACGCAAGGTTAGTTTAACCGGATGCATGGCGGCTCAGGCAGGCCGTGCGAAGGGCGCATGCAGGACGATTTCCCGCCGGGGTCGCGTATCCGGCGCCGGGCGTTTCGTCTTGCGCGAACGGGGGTGGCTGGCGTGAGCACGGCTGAAGAGACGACACAGGTGGAACGCCCCGACCATCCGGTCAACAGGCCGGATGCCGCCGCGACCGTTGTGCTGACCATGCGCCAGCTCGGCGTCGCCGGCTTGCCGCGCAATTACGAGCTGTTCTACGAGGCGGTGACCGGGGGCCGGCGCGATCTCGTCGACGCGCTCTCCGAGCTCGGCGCCCGGCCGACGCAGAAGCAGCTCGACGAGGTGGCCGCGCGCGTCCTCGGACGCGGCGACGAGGCCGCCGTCGAGGAAGCCCATTCCAAGATCGTCACCAAGCTCAGCGAGATCATCGCCCTGCTCCGCAAGGAGCGCACGTCGATGGAGACCTACGGCAAGATACTGGGCGAGACGTCGAGCGGGCTCGCCGCGCCGCAGCCGCTGTCGCGCGAGTTCCTCGAGAAGATCATCTCCGTCACCGCCACCGCGACCCGGACCTCGCTGGCCAGCCAGCGGGAGATCGTCTCGTCGATCGGCAACAAGTCGAACGAGCTGCAATCGGTGAAGATGCAGCTCGAGGAATACAAGCGCCTCGCCGACACCGACGCGCTGACGCAGATCTCCAACCGCCGGGCCTTCGACCGGGCGCTGGGCACGATCTACGACAGCAACCGCAACATCGTGTTCAGCGCGCTGATCCTCGCCGACATCGACCGCTTCAAGACGATCAACGACCGCTTCGGTCACCCGGTCGGCGACCGCATCCTCCAGATCGTCGCCAACCTCATCCGCAGCACCGTCAAGGCCGAGGCGTTCGTCGCCCGCACCGGCGGCGAGGAGTTCGCCATCATCCTCGAAGGCCACGGCGAGGACGCCACCTGCCGCGTCGCCGAGGAGGTGCGTCAAACGATCCTCGACGCGCCGTTCGTCAACACCGCCAAGGGCACCAATTACGGGCCGATCACCGTCTCGCTCGGCCTGTGCATGGCGACGCAGGCGCAAAGCCCGGACTACCTCTACGCCAAGGCCGACCGCGCCCTCTACGCGTCCAAGACCGCCGGGCGCAATCGCACCACCCGATTCTCGACCCTCAAGGACGGCAATTTCGGCAAGAACTGGCTGCTCTACCGCAACAGCTAGAGCAGCGGGCGGCCCCCGCCGTCTCAGTGGCGCGGACGCTGCTCGGCGATCAGCATCAGCCCGTGCGGATCGGCGATCACCACCTTCTGGCGGCCGCTGACGACGATGCCCTTCTCCTCCCAGCCGCTCATCAGCCGGCTGACCGTGTGCAGCGTGGTCGCGGTCATCTCGGCGATGTCCTGCCGGGTGATGGGGAAGTCGATCTCGATCCCCTCCGGCGTCTTGCGCCCGGCCTGATGGGCAAGGCGCAGCAGCGCATGGGCGACGCGCTGCTCGACCTGCGCCGTGACCAGCTCCAGCATGCGGGTATGGGTATCCTGCAGCCACCGGCCGATGGTGCGGTAGGTGCTGGCGCCGAAGCTGGGGAACCGGCGCGCGAGCCCGGCGAAGGCGCTGTTGGGCCAGGCCACCACCACGCAGTCGACGGCCGCGACCGCCCTCGCCGGATAGGCGTTGCGGCCCATGGCGACGGCAAGGCCGAACATCTCGCCGGCATTGACGTAGCGCGAGATGATCTGCTCGCCCTCCGGCGTGATGCGCACCACGCGCACATGGCCGTCGAGCAGCAGGAAGAAGTGCTCGGCCGGCTCGTCCTGCTCGAAAATGGCGGCGTCGCGCGGATAGCGCGAGGAGCGGGCCTGCTCGAGGATATGGTCGAGATCGTCCGGCTGAAGTCCCTCGAAGGGCGGCAGGCCGGCTATCACGGATCGGTCCAGCGTCGGCACGCTCGTTTCCCTCCAGATCAAGGCCCGCGCAGCGCGGGTCCCGGCGCCGCTCCCCATGCGGCGCAACGCCACACGTCCCGTTCTAGCCTTTGTTTGCGCCAGCGCAAATCCTAGATGCGCTGCGGCGATTATCTTCACCCCAACGGCAAAGGCCGTCCACAGGACCGGAAGGAAAGACCATGAAGAAACTGATGATGCTGGCCGCGGCTGCGGTCGTTGCCATGGCTGGCGCCGCGAGTGCGGCGGAGCACGAAGTGAAGATGCTGAACAAGGGCGAGAAGGGCGCGATGGTCTTCGAGCCGGACTTCCTCAACGTCGAGGTGGGCGACACGGTCAAGTTCCTCGTCGTCGACAAGGGCCATGACGCCCAGGCGATCAAGGGCATGTTCCCCGAGGGCGTCGAGGAGTTCAAGGGCAAGATCAACCAGGAAGTCACCTTCACCGTCGAGAAGGAAGGCGTCTACGGCATCAAGTGCACGCCGCACTACGCGATGGGCATGGTGATGCTGGTGGTGGCCGGCGAGCCGGTCAACGCCGAGGCGGCCAAGGCCGTCAAGCAGCCGGGCAAGGCCAAGCAGGTCTTCGCCGACCTGTTCGCGCAGCTCGAGCAGTAAGCCGCGCGGAACCGACACGCCGAAGGCGCCGCCGCAGGGCGCGCCTCCGGCGAGCGGCGAAATCGGCGGAGGAAGGGGACATGGCGGAACGGGAAGACGACCTGTTGCGCACGGAATATGAACGCTGCCACCCGGACGACACGTTCGAGGCGCTGAAAAGCCGGGCGGCGTTCTCCAAGGAAGACCGGATGCTTCTTCGGGAATGGCGCGCGGCCATCCGCGCGCGCCTGGCGGAGGCCTGAGACGGCCGGCCGGCTCGCCAGCACGGCACGCATATCCACAAGCACGAAGGCCCGGCGCTCCATCGAGCGCCGGGCCTTTTTCACGGACGGGTCGTGCCCGGTCCGGTCTATTCCTCGGCCGCGGCCTCGGCGGGGGCTTCGGCCGGAGCCTCGGCGGCGGCAGCCGCTTCGGCGGCCTTGGCGGCGGCGGCTTCCTCGGCCTGCTTGGCGGCGGCGATGCGCTCCTGAGCCTTCTTGCCCGGAACGGCCTTGGTCGGGTTCGAGCGCGCCTCGCGCGTCACCAGCCCGGCATCGGCGAGGAAGCGGGCGACGCGGTCGGTCGGCAGCGCGCCGTTCGACAGCCAGTGCTTGACGCGCTCCTCATTGATCTTCACGCGCTCGCCGTCCTTGGGCAGCATCGGGTTCCACGCGCCGAGCTGCTCGATGAAGCGGCCGTCGCGCGGGCTGCGCACGTCGGCGACGACGATGTGGTAGTAGGGGCGCTTCTTGGAGCCGGCGCGGGCAAGGCGGATTTTCAGGGCCATTCGATTTTCTCCTGTCGGACTATAGCGTTCGGTGTTTTCGGGTTTGTCGGGTTTTCCGCCGTCCGGTCAGGACCGGCGGGTGACGAGATCGGCGTCCGTCGCCCCGGCCGACACCGCCTCGTGATGGCGGATGACGTGGGGGATGATGAAGCCGAGATATTTTTCGGTGAAATCGGGATTGAAGCGCGCGTCCTCGGCCAGCCGGCGCAGGCGCGCGATCTGCTCCGCCTCTCGCGTCAGGTCCGCCGGCGGCAGGTTGTGCTCGGCCTTGAGGCGGCTGACCGTCTCGGTGCAGCGGAACCGCTCGGCCAGCATGTAGATGATGGCGGCGTCGATATTGTCGATCGAGGCGCGCAGGTCGCCGAGAAGCACGCGCGCGCGCCGGACGTCATCGTTTTCGCTGGTCATCTTCGCTCCCTCACTTCTTCTTCGGGAAACCGGGCAGGCCCGGCAGCTTCGGTGCGCCGGGCATGCCAGGCAAGCCGCCCAGCCCCGGCATGCCACCGGGAAGCCCCTTCGGCATCTGCGGCATGCCGCCGCCCAAGCCGGCGGCCTCGGCCTGCTTCCTCAGCGCCTCGAGCTGCCTGGGGTCCATCCGCGACAGATCGGGCATGCCGCCCATGCCCCCACCGCCGAGGCCCATCTTCGACGCCAGCCCGCCCATGGCCGCGCGCATCATGCCGCCGCCCTTGCCCTTGCCGCCCATGGCCTTCATCATGTCGGCCATCTGGCGATGCATCTTGAGCAGCTTGTTGATCTGCGCCGCGTCGGTGCCCGAGCCGGCGGCGATGCGCTTCTTGCGCGAATGCTTCAGAAGATCGGGATTGGCGCGCTCGGCCCTGGTCATCGACTGGATGATGGCGATCTGGCGGCCGAACATCTTGTCGTCGAGGCCGGCGGCGGCGAGCTGGTCCTTCATCTTGCCCATGCCGGGCATCATTCCCATGATGCCGCCCATGCCGCCCATCTTCTGCATCTGGCGAAGCTGGTCGGCGAGGTCGTTCAGGTCGAACTTGCCCGACTGCATCTTCTTCGCCATCGCCGCGGCCTTTTCCGCGTCGAGGGTTTCGGCGGCCTTCTCGACGAGCGAGACGATGTCGCCCATGCCGAGGATGCGGTCGGCGATGCGCTTGGGATGGAACTCCTCCAGCGCGTCCATCTTCTCGCCGGTGCCGATCAGCTTGACCGGCCGGCCGGTGACGGCGCGCATGGAAAGGGCCGCGCCGCCGCGCCCGTCGCCGTCCATGCGGGTCAGCACGAGGCCGGTGACGCCGACGCGCTCGTTGAAGTTGCGCGCGAGGTTGACCGCGTCCTGGCCGGTCAGCGAATCGGCGACGAGCAGGATCTCGTGCGGATTCGAGGCGGCCTTGATCTCGGCCATCTCGGCCATCAGCGGCTCGTCGATATGGGTGCGGCCGGCGGTGTCGAGGATGACGACGTCATGGCCGCCGAGCTTGCCGGCCTGCACGGCGCGGCGCGCGATCTCGACGGGCGTCTGGCCGGCGACGATGGGCAGCGTGGCGACGCCGGTCTGCTCGCCGAGCTGGCGCAACTGCTCCTGCGCGGCGGGCCGGCGCGTGTCGAGCGAGGCCATCAGGACCTTCTTGCCCTGGCGCTCGGTCAGCCGCTTGGCGATCTTGGCGGAGGTGGTGGTCTTGCCCGAGCCCTGGAGGCCGACCATCATGACGACGACCGGGGCCGGCGCGTTGAGGTCGATGGTCTCGCCCTCGGCGCCGAGCATGGCGACGAGCTCGTCATGGACGATCTTGACCACCATCTGGCCGGGCTTGATCGACTTCAGCACCTCGGCGCCGACGGCCTTCTCGCGCACCTTGTCGACGAAGGAGCGGACGACCTCGAGCGCGACGTCGGCCTCGATCAACGCGCGCCGCACCTCGCGCAGCGCCGCCGAGACATCGGCCTCCGACAGCGCGCCGCGGCCGGTCAGGCCATTGAGGATGGAGCCGAGGCGTTCCTGAAGCGACTCAAACATGCTTGCCTCCGCGGCGCGAGCACGCCTCGGTTTTTTTCATGTCCCTATCGGGCCTGCGGCCCTCCACGCCTCTTGGACGCTCCTGAAGTGATTCAAACATCCGCTTTTCCCGTTCCCTGACGCATTGGACCCGTCAGAGAGGTAATGGCTCAGCGCCCGGATGCAAAACCCCAAAACCGAAAAGCACCCGGGGGCGCATCGCGCTGCCGGGTGTTGACCTCCGGGATCGTCGTCTTCATCGTTAAGACGCGCCCCGGTCGGCGGCTCGGAGTTGACACTCGTCGCTGAATTCTCGGCCCGCTCTAGACAGGAAAAAACGCCCGGAGTCAAGCACGACGGCTGCCGGCCGCGCGGGCCGGCAGCTCTCCATCGTCGCGCGGGAAACGCAACTCTTTCTGCAATTCCGGACGGAAAAGTGCTTCACACTTTTCCTGGAATTGCCCTAGCGGACGATGTAGACGATGCGCCGGGTCTGCGGCTCGACCAGCACCGGCCGGTCGTTGATGTAGACGTAGCGGTACTCGTAATCGGGGATCTTGTAGACCTCGACGGTCTCGGGCAGGCTCGTCCCGACCCCGAACTCGCCTTCCAGATAGACCGGCTCGTAGCGGTTGTCCTCGATATAGGCCCGCACCTGCGGGGTCGGCGCGTAATCGCCGGATATGCTGCCCACCATCGTGCCGTTGGCGGGGCCTTCGTAGATCACCACCGGTATGTCCGCCTCCTCGGCCGCGGCGAGGAGATAATCGGACGACACCCAGCCCTCGCGGTCGCCGTAGCTGACCTGGCACCATTCGCTGGCCTCCATGCAGCCGAGCAGCAGCAGCTCGCTGTCCAGGGCTATCCTGTCGACGATCGGATAATCGTCGCCGGGACCGGTGCGCACGTTGAGATCGGCATTGGCGATCACCGCCTGCTGGGCGAGAGTCGCTCCCGGCACCGCCAGCATGGCGCAGGCCGCGGCCGTCATTACGAGCTTCATCGTCATCGGTCTTCTCCCGAACGGTTTCGTCAGGCATCCGAACGGGCAATGAGCGGAAAATGTTCCGGCAAGCGGCATGGGCGGCGATCACGAGATCGACATTTTCGTCGCCGAAGGGGTATGGCGGTAACGCAACGGCAAGGCAAACGGGCTATCCGTGAAGCGACGAAATCGGATCAACCTTTCGTCAGGCGGATGACAAGCGCGCCCGCTCTTGGCACAATTTCGCCGGCGGAACGACTCGGGCGAACGAGGAGACAGGAATGGCAGCAGGTTTCAGGGGCGGGTTTCTCGCGGTGGCGCTAGCGGCGCTCGTTGCTTCGGGCGGTGCGGCCCACGCCGCGAAATGCGGCAATGACGGCGGCGGCTTCGAGGCCTGGAAGGCCGCTTTCACTGAGGAGGCGAAGGCCGCAGGCGTCAAGCGGGGCGGACTTTCGGCGCTTGCCGGCGCGCGCTACGCCACGGCGACCATCAAGGCCGACCGCGGCGTCAAGAAGGCGTTCAGCGGCTCGGTGGAGAGCTTCATGCAGCGCCGCGGCGCGTCGACCATCATCTCCAAGGGCCGATCGCTAAAGAAGTCGAACGCGGCGCTGTTCGACAGGATCGAGCGCCAGTACGGCGTGCCGGCGGGCGTGCTCCTCGCCATATGGGGCATGGAAACCGGGTTCGGCTCCTATATGGGCAAGCAGAACACGGTCTCGGCCATCGTCACGCTCGCCTATGACTGCCGCCGCCCGGACTTCTTCCGGCCGCATGCGCTCGCCGCGCTGAAGCTGATCGACAGCGGCGCGCTGTCGGCGAACTCGGTCGGCGCGATGCATGGCGAGATCGGGCACACCCAGTTCCTGCCCGGGAACGTCATCCGCTACGGCGTCGGCAACCGCGACCTGCGCAACCGCGAAATCGCGCTGGCCTCCACCGCCAATTTCCTGCGCGGCCACGGCTGGAAGCCGGGCGCGGGCTACCGCGGCAACATGGGCGCCATCGCCGGCTGGAACGCGGCCAAGGTTTACCAGCAGGCCATCGCCATCATGGCAGAGGCGATCGACAAGTAGGCGCGACGACCGCATTCCTTCTCCCCGTTCACGGGGAGAAGGTGGCCCGAAGGGCCGGATGAGGGGCGGCGCTCACCTCGCAAAGGCTTGCGCTGCCCCTCATCTGCCTGCCGGCATCTTCTCCCCGTTCACGGGGAGAAGAAAGCTGTATCAGGCGTTGCGCTTGCGCGAGGCCAGCGTGCGCAGCCTGAGCGCATTGAGGCGGATGAAGCCTTCGGCGTCCTTCTGGTCGTAGGCGCCGCGGTCGTCCTCGAAGGTGACGAGCGCGTCGGAATAGAGCGACTTCGGCGAGCGGCGGCCGGTGACGATGACGTTGCCCTTGTAGAGCTTCAGCCGCACCTCGCCCTCGACCTCCTCCTGGCTCTTGTCGATCAGCGCCTGGAGCATCTCGCGCTCGGGCGAGAACCAGAAGCCGTTGTAGATCAGCTCGGCATAGCGCGGCATCAGCTCGTCCTTCAAATGCGCGGCGCCGCGGTCGAGCGTGATCGATTCGATGGCGCGGTGCGCGGCGAGCAGGATCGTGCCGCCGGGGGTTTCATATACCCCGCGCGATTTCATGCCGACGAAGCGGTTCTCGACGAGATCGATGCGGCCGATGCCGTTGTCGCGGCCGAGATCGTTGAGCGCGGCGAGCAGCGTCGCCGGGGACATCTCCTTGCCGTCGATGGCGACCGCGTCGCCCTTCCTGAAGCGAACCGTGATCTCGGTCGGCTCGTCGGGCGCCTCCATCGGCGAGATGGTGCGCATGTGGACATATTCCGGCGGCTCCTGCCACGGATCCTCCAGCACCTTGCCCTCGGAGGACGAGTGCAGGAGGTTGGCGTCGACCGAGAACGGGGCCTCGCCCTTCTTGTCCTTGGCGACGGGAATCTGGTGCTTCTCGGCGAAGTCGAGCAGGTCGGTGCGCGACTTGAACTCCCAGTCGCGCCACGGCGCGATCACCTTGATATCGGGGTTGAGCGCATAGGCCGACAATTCGAAGCGGACCTGGTCGTTGCCCTTGCCGGTGGCGCCGTGGGCGACGGCGTCGGCCCCGGTCTCGGCGGCGATCTCGACGAGGCGCTTGGAGATCAGCGGCCGGGCGATCGAGGTGCCGAGCAGGTAGATGCCCTCATATTGCGCGTTGGCGCGGAACATCGGGAAGACGAAGTCGCGGACGAACTCCTCGCGCACGTCCTCGATGTAGATTTCCTTGATGCCGAGCATCTCGGCCTTCTGGCGCGCCGGCTCGAGCTCGCCGCCCTGGCCGAGATCGGCGGTGAAGGTCACCACCTCCGCGCCGAGCTCGGTCTGGAGCCACTTCAGGATGATCGAGGTGTCGAGCCCGCCCGAATAGGCAAGCACCACCTTCTTGACGTCTTTCCACTTGGCCATGGTTTCCCCGCTTCTTGCCGGGCCATGCGCGGCCCATAAGGATCGGCGGCCCTTTTAGCAGGAATGCCGCGCCGGACAAGGGAGTGTGCCCGCGCGCAACGCGCTCGCCGGTTTGTGAAGCCGGCCGGCCTTGCCGATCCGCTTGCGGGCGGTAGGATCGCTGCACCGATTCAGAACCGACATGTCCAAGGGGACGACGCTTGGCGACACCTTCCGGCAGAAACGTGCTGCGGCTCTCAGCGGCCCTTGCAGCCCTCCTCCCGTTCGCAACCCCGCAGGCCGCCGCGCAGGGCGCCGACCGATGGGCGGCGCACGAGACCGAGGCGCGGGCGAGCCTGCCCGCCGCGCAGGGCGAGACGAAGGTGACGGGGGCGACGCTCTCCTGCGAGGCCCAGCGCTGGCGGCTCGACCTCGCGCTCTCCGAGGGAACCCGTCCGGCCGCGGGCGGCGCCGTCATCGAGGTCGACAGGCGCGCCTTCGAGGTGGAGGTGGCTGCCGCCGCCGACGGCGGGCTGACGCTGGCGCTGCCGCGCGCGGCCATCGAACCGCTGAAGGACGGCATCCGCATGCGGCTCGACTTCGCCGGCGCACTCGACGAGGCGGTCGGCGACGCCGCCTTCGCCCTGCGCGGCTCGCGCATCGCCATCACGGCGGCGCAGGAGCGCTGCTCGCTGCGCGACATGTCGGCCTATACGCCGGTGACGTTCACGCCCTTCTCCTCCTACATGGCGCTGGCGCGGGAGCTCAGGAAGGACGACATCGCCGGCTTCCGGCTCTCGACCGCCTCCGAGCCGACGCTCGTCGCGGCCATGGCCGAGTTCGACGGCGGCCGGCGGGTGCTGTTCACCCGGCTGTGCGGCTCGTCGTGGTATTACGGCGCATCGGGCTGCAACATCACCGGCTTCGCGCCCGACGGCGACAACTGGCGCGCCGTCTACGACACCGAGAACGTCCATCTCCACACCGACCCGAAGGCGGTGACGGACGGCTGGCCCGACATCGTGACCCTGCCGGCGCGCGCGCAGGGCCCCGGCCTCGTCTGGCGCTGGGACGGCAACGCCTACGCGCTCAAGGGCGAGCTGCCGGAGGAGCCGGAGGCGGAAGCCGGCGAGGAGACCGCCGCGCAGGAATAGAGGGCGCGCAGGCGATCCGGCTGGCGAAAGGCTGCGCCGCCCTTGATTGAAACGAGGCGGCCATGCCGCCCTCCCCCTCGCGCGCGCACCGGCGATGGAGTATAGAACCTCGGTTCCCACCCACGGCGGCATCGTCATGACACTCGCGAACTTCGTGCCCGACTTCTCCGTCATCCTCCAGTTCGCGGTGGCGGTGTTCGTCATCGCCATCACTCCCGGCCCCGACATGACGCTGTTCGTCGGGCGGGCGCTGAGCCAGGGCAGGGCCGCGGGCCTTGCCTGCATGACCGGCGCGATGACTGGCATCATGATCCACACGCTCTTGGTCTCGCTCGGCCTTTCGGCGCTGATCGTCGCCTCGCCGCAGGCGTTCTTCGTGCTCAAGGTGGCCGGCGCCGGCTACCTGATCTTCCTCGCCTTCCAGGCGATCCGCCACGGCTCGGCCTTCTCGCCGGAGGCGAGGCCGGAAAAGCAGCGCCCGTTCTTCCGCAACTGGGCGCTCGGGCTGATGATCAACCTGCTCAACCCGAAGATCGTGCTGTTCTTCATGACCTTCCTGCCGCAGTTCGTCACCGCGAGTGACCCCTACGCGCCGCAGAAGCTGCTGTTCCTCGGCCTGCTCTTCATCCCGCTGTCGTTGCCGGTGACGGTGCCGATGGTGCTGGCGGCGGATTCGTTCTCGTCGATGCTGAAGCGCGCCCCGCGCCTGATGCGCCTGACCGACTACCTGTTCGCCGGCGTGTTCTCGGCCTTCGCCTTCCGGATCCTGACCGCATCGGCGAAATAGAGCAATTCCAGGAAAAGTGTGAAGCGCTTTTCCTGGAATTGCGTCAAAACAGGGAGCCGGGTCAGGCGACGTCCGTGGAAGCGACCGCGCGCCGGCGCGCCACCAGCCGGCCGGCCGAAAGCCAGTAGGCCGCGCCGCCGGCGAAGCCGCCGGGAAACGACGCCATCACCATCGACGGCATCTCGAAGGGCGAACCGACGAAGAGGCCGAAGATCGCCAGCGACGGCACGGCGTTGGCGAGGCCGGCGACGGCATAGGCCCACCAATGCTCCCATCGCTCGCTCTCTCCCAGCAGGATCGCGACGATGAATCCCGGCAGGGCGCAGGAGACCGTCCAGAAGAAGCCGACCGCCAGGATGAAGGGCAGATCGCCCAGAAGAGGGAAAAGCGAGCCGTTCGCGCCGTCATCCGGCAGGGCGGAGGGCGAGAAGATCAGCGCGACGGTGACGACGACCGCGGCGCAGACGGCGACCAGATAACCGAAGCCGACGATAAGGATGGTGGCGATGCGCTGGCCGCTCACGCCTCGCCGTGCCCGGCGATCATCATCGCTTCCAGCGCCAGCCGGTCGGTCTTGCGCATGCGTTCCGATTCCGACTTCAACTGGCCGCAGGCGGCGAGGATGTCGCGGCCGCGCGGGGTGCGGATCGGCGAGGCGTAGCCGGCATTGTTGATGTAGTCGGCGAACTTCTCGATCGTCTCCCAGTCCGAGCACTGGTAGTTGGTGCCCGGCCAGGGGTTGAACGGGATCAGGTTGATCTTGGCCGGAATGCCCCGGAGCAGCCGCACCAGCTCCTTGGCGTCGTCGAGGCTGTCATTGACGTCCTTGAGCATCACATACTCGAAGGTGATGCGCCGCGCGTTGGAGAGGCCCGGATAGCGCCGGCAGGCATCCATCAGCGCCTTCAGCGGATACTTTTTGTTGATCGGCACCAGCATGTCGCGCAGGTCGTCGCGCACGGCATGCAGCGAGATCGCCAGCATGACGCCGATCTCCTCGCCGGTGCGGGCGATCTCGGGAGTCACGCCGGAGGTCGAGAGCGTGATGCGGCGCTTCGACAGGGACAGCCCGTCGCCGTCGGAGGCGATGAGCAGCGCCTTCTTGACGTTCTCGAAATTGTAGAGCGGCTCGCCCATGCCCATCATGACGATGTTCGACACCTTGCGCCCCTCGGCCGGGACAATGGCGCCGTCGGGCGTGTCCGTATCCGGGAAATCGCCGAGACGGTCGCGCGCGGTCAGCAGCTGGGCGAGGATCTCCTCGGCCGTCAGGTTGCGCACCAGCTTCTGGGTGCCGGTGTGGCAGAACGAGCAGGTGAGCGTGCAGCCGACCTGGCTGGAGATGCACAGCGTGCCGCGCCCTTCCTCGGGGATGTAGACGGTCTCGATCTCGACCGGGCGGCCGGCGCCGCGCGGCGGAAAGCGGAACAGCCATTTGCGGGTGCCGTCCTGCGAGATCTGCTCCTCGACCACTTCCGGCCGGGCGATGGTGAAATGGCAGTCGAGCGCGGCGCGCAGATCCTTCGAGATGTTGAACATCTGCGAGAAGTCGCTGACGCCGCGCACATAGAGCCAGTGCCAGAGCTGCTGGACACGCATCCGGCGCTGGCGCTCCGGCACGCCGGCCGCGCCAAGCGCCTCGGCCATCTCCTCGCGGCTCATGCCGATCAGCGACGGCTTTTCGGCCGCGCGCGCGGAAGCTGCCAAACCCGAGGCATTGGGGGCGGGGCGAGTCGAAGGCGAGGTCAGGTCGAGCGAAAGCGTCATGGTCGGGCAAAGATAGTGGCGGCCGCGGCCGCGCGCCAGTGTCAGGCCGCGCTGATAGCAGAACGGGGCCGCTCCGTCACGGCCCCGTCGCGATTCGTTGTTTTCGGCCCGCCCTGCCCTACTGGCAGGTCTGGATCGAGTTCAGCGCCGCGGTGATGCCGCGCAGCGAGAAGGTGTAGTTGGTCGGGTTGCCGCGGCCGGAAGTGGCCTGCACCTTCATGTCGGAGCCGGCGCGCATGGCAGCGATGAGCTGCGGCTCCTCGGCGGCGTTCTCCATCCAGGCCGACTTGCCGCGGGTGAACATCGAGAACGAACGGTCGCCCACCGTCACCTGGACCTTCGAATTCGACTGGAAGTCGTAGGAGGCGATGAACTGCGGCTCGTAGGAGACGTTCTGGCCCGGCTTCTGGCTGACGAAGAAGAAGATGTCGCCATGGTTGAGGCTCGCCGGCTGCTTGTCGGTCGGGATGGTCAGCACATAGCAGACCTTGCCGTTGTTGGCCTGATACGAATAGGTGCCCCAGGCGTTATGCTGGCCGATTTTCGTCGCCCCCTGGGCGAGAACCGGCGTGGCGGCCGCGAGCAGCGCGAGGCAGGAGATGGTCGATATGATTCCGCGCATCGTCTTAGCGTTATCCCTGTGCGTGGTCGTGTTCGGGTGAGGGACGGACATCCGGATCCCATTCGCTTCATTTTGAATTAATCAGGGTTACGAAAGGGTGAACCTCACCGAAGAAAGACCCCGCCGCTTCGCAACCCCTGCCCTCGCCCGTGTCCTTACATGCCCGTGCGATGGCAGCCACATCCCTTCCCCCGTCATGAAAAGGGCAAAAGCGGCGAGAGTTTGACCTGAAAAGCGCAAGCGCCGCCAGAAGCGGCGGCGCGGGGCTCCATGCAAGGGATTGTCGTCCTAAAGCTCGGCGTCTTCCAGCGCCTCGCGGGCCATCTCGCGATGGGCGGGCCTGATGTTGCCGCGGATCGCGGCGAGCGCCGCCGTCAGCACGGCGACGTCGTCCGTGAAGCCGAGGCCGACGATGAAATCGGGGATCATGTCGGCCGGCATGACGAAATAGGCCAGCGCCGCGAGCAGCGTGCCGCGCGCCCTGAGCGGCGTCCGCCGGTCGAGCGCGGTGTAGTAGCCGGCGACGACGTCCTCGATGAACGGCACCTGCCGCGCGGCGCGCCTCATCGTACGCCAGAACCGCGCGCGCACGTCCGCCTCGCGGCGTGCGTCCTCGCGCTGGCCGGCCGGCTTCAGGACATCGTCGATCTTGCTGTGGTTCATCGCGCTGCGCTCCACGGAAAAGATGGGCTCCACGGAAAAGATGGGCTCCATGGCAAAAAGATGGGCGGGCGGATGCCCGATTGCAAGATAGGGGGTTTCGTCAGCGCGCCGCGTCCGGTTTCCGCCGCGGGATCGCGACCAGCCGCGCCAGACTCCGCAGGAGCTTCGCCGTCCGCCCGGTGACGGCGACGGCCCGGCAGGTCCTGCCGCGGGCGAGATAGAACCCGGCGTCGATCGACCCGTCGGCGCGGCGGCGGATCGGGGTGTCCTCAGCTGCGGTCATGGCGGCTCTCCCTGCTTCGAGAGCGGACCCTAGCGCCGGCCCCGCGCTGCCGCTTGAGCGCCACCTTGCCGTTTGCCTGCCTTCTTCCTGTCTTTTGCCCTCCGGGCCCGCAACCGCGTTCCGGCGTCCCCGGTGCCGTGGTAGAAAGGGCGATGCGCTATCTTTTCGGCGACTATGCGCTGGTGCCGGAAACCCGCGAGCTCACGAGCGCGGGGCGGCCGTGCCTCGTCGAGCCGCAGGTGTTCGACCTTCTCGTCTTCCTGCTGCGCGAGCGCGAACGGGTGATTTCCGTCGATGAGCTGATCCAAGCGGTGTGGAACGGCCGCATCGTCTCCGATTCAGCGACCAGCGCCCGCATCAGCGCGGCGCGCGCCGCGATCGGCGACGACGGCACGGCGCAAAGATGGATCAGGACGATCCGGCGGCGCGGCTTCCGTTTCGTCGGCGCGGTCGAGGAGACCGAAGCGGCCGCCCACCCGCCGGCCAGCGGCGGGCGCCAGCGGGTGGCACTGTGCCGCTCCGCCGACGGCACGCGCATCGCCTACGCCACGGGCGGAACGGGCTACCCGCTGGTCAAGGCCGGCCACTGGCTGACCCATCTGGAGCACGATCGGCAGAGCCCGATCTGGCGGCCGCTGCTCGAGCGGCTCGAACGGCGCTTCCGGCTGGTGCGCTACGACCAGCGCGGCAATGGCCTTTCAGACTGGGACATCGCCGATCTCTCGCTCGACCGCTTCGTCGAGGATCTGGAGGCGGTGGTCGATGCCGCCGGGCTCGGCCGCTTCGCGCTCTACGGCACGTCGCAGGGCGCGCCGATCGCCGTCGCCTACGCCCATCGCCATCCCGACCGGGTCAGCCACCTCGTCCTGCATGGCGGCTTCGAGAAGGGCCGGCTGCTGCGCCTCTCCGAGCGCGAGCGGGTCGAGGGCGAGGCGATCCTGACGCTGATCCGCCACGGCTGGGGGCGGCCCGGCAGCCCGTTCATCGACGCCTTCGCCACGATGTTCATCCCCGAAGGCAGCCGCGAGCAGATCGACTCGCTGGTCGATCTCCAGCGTCTGACGACCTCGCCGGAGAACGCGGCCGCGCTGCGCGCCGCCATCGACCGTTTCGACGTGAGCGGGCGCATCGGGGAGATCGCGACGCCGACGCTGGTGATCCACGCCCGCGACGACGGCGTGCAGCCGCTGGAAGAGGGCCGCGCGCTCGCCGCGCGGATACCGGACGCCGAGTTCCTGCTGCTCGAAGGCCGCAACCATGTGGTGCTGCCGCAGGAGAAGGCCTGGCCGGTGCTGTTCGGCGAGATCGAGCGCTTCATCCTCGGCGGGGCAGCGCCGGTGTGATCTTACCCGCCGGCGAGGCGATCCATCGTCCGCGCGAGGTCGAGGTCGAGCGCGGTCAGCCCGCGCGCCGAATGGGTGGTCAGCCGCACCTCGACGCGGTTGTAGACGTTCGACCATTCGGGATGATGGTCGAGCTTCTCGGCGGCGAGCGCGGCGCGGGCCATGAAGCCGAAGGCGGCGGAGAAATCGGCGAAGACGAAGCTCTTGAGGATCGCGCCGCCGCCCTCCTCCAGCGCCCAGCCGTCGAGAGCGGCAAGCGCGGCCTTCGCCGCTTCGGCGTCAAGGCGCTCCGGTTTCATGGCCGCAGCATCCTCTGTGGCAGGGCGTGTGGTTCCTCCTCCCGCGCATCGGCGGAAAGGAGCGGCCACGCCTCCTCGACGACGTAAGGCCCGCCCCCGACCGATTCGCGCGACGACATCAGCACGAAGCGGCCGACGCGGAACGGCAGGGTCGAGAAGTTGCCGCGGCCGGAGAGATAGAGCGCGACATCGCCGTCGGAGGCGTTGCGCAGCCGCGCCAGCGTGACATGCGGCACGAACTTGCGCGTTTCGGCCGGCAGGCCGAGCCGCTGGCAGATGCGCTCGATCTCGGCCTGCAAGGCGACGAGGTCGGGCGACGGCGCGACGCCGGCATAGATCGAATGCGGCTTCTTCGAGCCGAACGCGCCGACGCCCGAGAGCGTGAGCGTGAAGGACGGCCGGCGCACCCGGTCGAGCGCGTTGGCGATCTCGTCGGCGACATGGCCCTCCACGTCGCCGATGAAGCGCAGGGTCAGATGATAGTTCTCGACATCGATCCAGCGCGCTCCGGGAAGACCGCCGCGCAGGAGCGAGAGCGAAAGGGCGGCATCGCGCGGAATTTCGAGGGCGGTGAAAAGTCGCGGCATGGGGGTGCCTCCTCGAATCGACTGCTCGGGTCCAGCGGACCATTCTTCGCCCGCCGGGGCAAGTTGTTTTCCTCGACCCGCCCTCACCCGTCGTTCGGCGCGCCGGCGCGGGCGGAAAGAACCTTCTCGATCACCGGCTCGATGACGGGCAGAAAGCCCTCGACCATCCTGTCGACGCCCTCGGCGTTCGGGTGCATGCCGTCCTCGAGCAAGAGGCCGCGCTCGGCGGCGACGCCGTCGAGGAAGAACGGATAGAACGGCAGGCCGTAGGTCTCGGCGAGGCGCGGATAGATCGGGTCGAACGCCTCGGCATAGCCGGCGCCGAGATTGGGCGCGGCCAGCATGCCCGCCAGCACGATGCCGATGCCGCGCTCGTTCAGCCGCTCGATCATCGCGACGAGGTTCTTCTCGGTCACGTCCGGGCGGATGCCGCGCAGCATGTCGTTGGCGCCGAGCTCGAGGATCACCAGCTCGGTTTCGTCCGGCACCGACCAGTCGAGGCGCGAAAGCCCGCCGCTCGACGTGTCGCCCGAGACCCCGGCATTGGCGATCAAAACATCGTGACGGCGCGCCTTAAGCGCCGCTTCGAGCTTCTCGGGGAAGGACTCGCCGGGGGCAAGCTGGTATCCGGCCATCAGGCTGTCGCCGAATCCGACGATCTTCACCGGCTCGGCCGCGGCCCATGCCGTCATGGCGGCAAGGCAAAGCGCCGCACCCGAAAAAAGCTGACAAAAGCGTTTGAAAGCGACCATATCCAACCCATATCCCACCGACGCCCTCGAACACATATAGGAAGAACCGCCCGTGACAGAAGCCGCAATCCGGATGAAGGACGTTTCCCTGACACTGGGCGAGGGAGCGTCCTCGGTGCATGTTCTGAAGGGGGTGAGCCTCGAGGTGGCGCGCGGTGAGGCGACGGGCATCGTCGGCCCGTCCGGCTCGGGCAAGTCGACGCTCCTGATGGTGCTGGCCGGGCTGGAGCGGGTGGACGAGGGCGAGGTCTGGATCGCCGGCACGCGCATCGACGGCCGCTCCGAGGACGACGTCGCCGCCTTTCGCGGCAGGAACGTCGGCATCGTCTTCCAGTCGTTCCACCTGATCCCCAACATGACGGCGCTGGAGAACGTCGCCGTGCCGCTGGAGCTGGCCGGCCATGCCGACCCTTTCGGGGTGGCGCAGCGCGAGCTTGAAGCCGTCGGCCTCGGCGAGCGGCTGACGCACTATCCGGGCGAGCTTTCCGGCGGCGAGCAGCAGCGCGTCGCCATCGCCCGTGCCCTTGCGCCCGAGCCAGCCCTGCTGATCGCCGACGAGCCGACCGGCAATCTCGACCAGGCGACGGGGCGGCAGATCGCCGACATGCTGTTCGCCAAGGCGGCGGAGCGCGGCATGACGCTGGTCCTCGTCACCCACGATCCGGCGCTCGCCGCGCGCTGCACGCGGCAGGTCGCCATGCGCTCCGGCCGCATCGAGCAGCCGCCGGCGCTCGCCGCGGCCAGCGCCTGAGCGGAGGGGGGATCCATGACCAGCGCGACAGCCACCGGCGCCGCCGGCTTCGGCCGCACCTTGCGGCTCGCCTTCCGCTTCTCGGCGCGCGAGATGCGCGGCGGGCTCTCCGGCTTCCTGATCTTCATCGCCTGCATCGCGCTCGGCGTCGCCGCCATCGGCGGGGTCAACTCGCTCGCCCGCGCCATCTCGACCGGCATCGAGACGCAGGGGCGGGACCTCCTCGGCGGCGACATGCGCTTCCAGCTCGTCCACCGCGAGGCCGACCAGCGGGAAATGGCGTTCCTGCATGAGCTTGGCGAGGTGGCCCACAGCGCCAATCTGCGCTCGATGGCGCGGCTGCCGGACGGCTCGGACCAGACGCTGGTCGAGGCGAAAGCCGTCGACGGGCTCTATCCGCTCTATGGCGAGCTCGTCACGGAACCGAACCTGCCGCTCGCCGACATCTTCGCCGCGCGCGGCGGCATCCACGGCGCGGCGGCGGCCGATATGCTGTTCTCGCGGCTCGGCCTCGAGATCGGCGACACGATCCGCCTCGGCGACGCCGACTACGAGCTGCGCGCCAGGATCGTCAGCGAGCCGGACGCGATCTCGGACGGGTTCGGCCTCGCGCCGCGCCTCCTGATCTCGCTCGATGCGCTGGAGGCATCCGGCCTGATCCAGCCCGGCAGCCTCGTCGAGCACGCCTACAAGATCCGCATGCCGGCAGGCACCAGCGAGGCCGACATCCAGGCCGTCCGCGAAAGGGCGACCGCCGAGTTCCCCGAGGCCGGCTGGAGCGTGCGCGGCCGCACCGGGGCAGCACCCTCGCTGTCGTCGAATGTCGAGCGCTTCTCGCAATTCCTGACGCTGGTCGGGCTGACCGCGCTGGTCGTCGGCGGGGTCGGCGTCGCCAACGCCGTGCGCGCCTATCTGGAAGCCAAGCGCGGCGTCATCGCCACCTTCAAGAGCCTCGGCGCGTCGGGCCGGTTCGTGTTCCTCGTCTATCTGGTGCAGATCCTGATGGTGGCGGGGATCGGCATCGCCATCGGCCTCGTCCTCGCCGCGCTGATGCCGCCGGTGGCGGCCGGGTTCCTCGCCGCCGTGTTCCCGGTGCCGATGGAGGGCGGCGTCCATTGGGGTGCGCTCGGCTTCGCCGCCCTGTTCGGCATCCTCGTCACGCTCGCCTTCGCGCTGCTGCCGCTGGGCCGGGCGCGCGACGTGCCGGCGACCGCCCTCTTCCGCGAGATGGGCTTCGACCAGCGCGGCCTGCCGCGCCCGGTCTATGTCGTCGCCGTGCTGGCCATCGCCGCCGTGCTCGCGGCGCTTGCCGTCTTCACCGCCGGCGACCGGCGCATCGCGGTGATCTTCGTCACCGCCGCGGTCGCCGCCTTCGTGGTGCTGCGGCTCGTCGGCGTCCTCGTGCAATGGCTGGCGCGCAGGGCCCCGCGCATGCGCGGGGCGGCGCTTCGCCTCGCCATCGGCAACATCCACCGCCCCGGGGCGCTGACGCCCTCGGTCGTGCTGTCGCTCGGGCTCGGCCTCACCCTCGTCGTCACGCTGGCGCTGATCGACGGCAACCTCAGGCGACAGATCGCCGGCAGCCTGCCGGCGCACGCGCCGAACTTCTTCTTCGTCGACATCCAGAGCGGCGAGGTCGACGCCTTCGCCGATCTGGTCGAGGCCGAGGCGCCGGACGGCAAGCTGGTGCGCGTGCCGATGCTGCGCGGCCGCGTCATGGCGCTGAACGGCACCGACGTGCGCGAGCTCGACGTGCCGCCCGAAGGCGCATGGGTGCTGCGCGGCGACCGCGGCATCACCTATGCCCGCAACGTGCCGGAGAACTCGACCCTGTCGCAGGGGGAATGGTGGCCGGACGGCTATGACGGCGAGCCGCTCGTCTCCTTCGCGGCGCAGGAAGGGCGCGAGCTCGGCCTGAAGCTCGGCGACACGGTGACGGTCAACGTGCTCGGCCGCAACATCACCGCGCGGATATCCAGCTTCCGCGAGGTGCAGTGGGAATCGCTCGCCATCAATTTCGTCATGGTGTTCTCGCCCAACACCTTCGCCGGCGCGCCGCATTCGTGGCTGGCGACGCTGTCCGACCCCGGGGCGACGCCGGCCGAGGAGGCCCAGGTGCTCAACGCCATCACCCGCGCCTTCCCCTCGGTGACCAGCGTGCGCGTCAAGGACGCGCTCGACATCATCAACGGCATCGTCGCCCAGCTCGCCGTCGCCATCCGGGCGGCGGCGGCCATCGCGCTCGTCGCCTCGGTGCTGGTGCTGTCTGGGGCGCTCGCCGCCGGAAACCGCGCCCGAATCCACGACGCGGTGGTGCTGAAGACGCTCGGCGCGACGCGGCGCACGCTGATCAAGGCGTTCTCGCTCGAATACGCGCTGATCGGGCTGGCGACGGCGATCTTCGCGCTCATCGCCGGCGGCATCGCGGCGTGGTTCGTGGTGGCGCGCATCATGACCCTGCCCTCGAGCTTCCTGCCGGAGGTGGCGCTGTCGACGCTGCTGCTGGCGCTGGTGCTGACCGTCGGCTTCGGCCTCGTCGGCACATGGCGGGTTCTCGGCCACAAGGCGGCACCGGTGCTGCGCAATCTTTGAGCGGCAAACGGGGCGGTCTTTAAGAACGTCCTTGAAGAAAAAGTGATGGCGGCGGCACCATCACAGTGCATTTCAACCTGCAACGGCCCTTGTCGCGGGGCACAAGAACCATCATATTTGCCGATAGGCATGCTGGAGTCCCGCCAGCGGCGCCTGGGTCTGCGCAAGGTGCGCATGCCTGACACCCGACGGGACATGAGCAGATAAGAGGATTTTCCATGGCTGACCTTCGCAACTATCAGGCTCGCGTCGCGCCCGCCGGCGTGCATGCCGACGCCGCGATCGATGAGGGCCTGCGCGCCTACATGATCAAGGTCTACAACCTGATGGCGCTCGGTCTTGCGATCACCGGCTTCGCCGCGCTCGGCACGGTGATGCTCGCCACCACCAACGACCCCTCCGCCGCCGTCGCCACGCTCGGCAACGGCAAGATGCTGACCTCGCTCGGCGCCGCGCTCTACGGCTCGCCGCTGCGCTGGGTCGTGATGCTCGCGCCGCTGGCGATGGTGTTCTTCCTGTCGTTCCGCGTCGAGAAGATGAGCCTTTCGGCCGCGCAGACCACGTTCTGGGCCTTCGCCGCCGTGATGGGCATCTCGCTGTCGTCGATCTTCCTGGTCTACACCAGCGGCTCGATCGTCCAGACGTTCTTCATCACCGCCACCGCGTTCCTGGCGCTGTCGCTGTTCGGCTACACCACCAAGCGCGACCTGTCGGGCATGGGCTCGTTCCTGATCATGGGCGTGTGGGGCCTCATCCTGGCGATGCTGGTCAACATCTTCATGCAGTCGTCGGCGCTGCAGTTCGCCATCTCGGCGATCGGCGTGCTGGTGTTCGCGGGCCTGACCGCCTACGACACCCAGCAGATCAAGGAAATGTACTATGAGGGCGACGGCGCGCTGGTCGCCGGCCGCAAGGCGATCATGGGCGCGCTGCGCCTCTATCTCGACTTCATCAACATGTTCATGTTCCTGCTCCAGTTCCTCGGCAACCGCGAGTAACGGACAGGCGCGGCCCGCGCGGGCCGGATGAACGGCAAGACAAGGGGCGGTCGCGAGACCGCCCCTTTTTCGTATCGGTGGCCGCAAGGCGTCGAAGGAGACACGGGCATGGAGCGATTCACCGGCGGATGCCTGTGCGGCGACGTGCGGATCGTGGCGTCGGGACGACCCTACCGGGTCGGCCTTTGCCACTGCCTCGACTGCCGCAAGCATCACGGCGCTCTTTTCCACGCTTCGGCGATATTCCCGCAGGACGCGGTGACGATCTCCGGCGAGACGCGCGACTATGCCGGGCGGCACTTCTGCCCGCGCTGCGGCTCCTCCATCTTCGGGCGCAGCGGCGACGAGGTCGAGGTGAATCTCGGCTCCCTCGACGCCCCCGATCAGTTGACGCCGACCTACGAGCTGTGGACCGTCCGCCGCGAATCCTGGCTGCCGCCCTTCCCGCTCAAAAGACGGTACGAGCACGACCGCGACGACGCCAACCGCTTCGAGGAATAGGCCGCGCGGCCGGCCCTTCCCAACGTCCGGGGGAGGCGGCTATACTCGACCATCCTGAACGATCTTTCCGGTGATTGATGCCTCCCGTGCAGAAGAAGGAAATCCGCGCTAACGGCCGCGGAACGCGTGCGCGCGTGCCCGAATTCGTCAAGAAATTCCGCGGCGTGAAGAACTGGAAAGAGGCGGGCGCCTGGCTCGAATGGCGCGGCATCGAGGACATCGAATGCATCACGCCCGACCAGGCGGGCGTGGCGCGCGGCAAGATGATGCCGTCGAAGAAGTTCACCTCCGACACCTCGCTGGCGCTACCCTCGGCGGTGTTCATGGCCACCATCTCCGGCGACTACCCGGAGGACGGCCACGGCTTCGTCTACCCGGAGGACGACGGCGACCTCAAGCTGGAGCCGGACCTGTCGACGCTCTCCATCGTGCCGTGGGAAAGCGACCCGACGGCGCAGGTGATCTGCGATCTCGTCCATCAAGACGGCCGCACGGTCGAGTTCACGCCGCGCAACGTGCTGCGCCGCGTCATGGATGCCTATGCCAAACGCGGCCTCAGACCCGTGGTCGCGCCGGAGATCGAGTTCTACCTCGTCAACAAGAACCCCGACCCCGACTATCCGCTGACCCCGCCGGTCGGCCGCTCGGGGCGCGCCATCGGCGGCGGGCAGGGCTATTCCATCGCCGGCATCAACGAGTTCGACGAGCTGATCGACGACATCTACCATTTCTCCGAGGCGCAGGGACTGGAGATCGACACGCTGATCCACGAGGAGGGCGCGGGCCAGCTCGAGATCAATCTGCGCCACGGCGATCCGGTCGAGCTCGCCGATCAGGTGTTCATGTTCAAGCGCACCATCCGCGAGGCGGCGCTGAAGCACGACACCTACGCCACCTTCATGGCCAAGCCCATCCAGGGCCAGCCCGGCTCGGCCATGCACATCCACCAGTCGATCCTCGACAGGAAGACCGGCAAGAACGTCTTCACCGACGCCGAGGGCGGCGAGACGCCGGCCTTCCGCCATTTCATCGGCGGCATGCAGCGCCACATCCCCAACGCGCTCGTCATGTTCGCGCCCTACGTCAATTCCTACCGGCGGCTGACGCAGGCGGCGTCGGCCCCGGTCAACACCAAATGGGGTTACGACAACCGCACCACCGCTTTCAGGGTGCCGCGCTCGGACCCGGCGGCGCGGCGGGTGGAGAACCGTATCCCCTCCTCGGACGCCAACCCGTATCTGGCGCTCGCCGCCTCGCTCGCCTGCGGGCTGATCGGCATGACGAACGCGATCGAGCCGGACGCGCCGGTCGGCACCACGGCCAACGAGGACGACATCGACCTGCCGCGCGGCCTGCTGGAGGCGGTCGAGCTGTTCGAGAGCGACGAGTCGCTGTGCGAGCTGCTCGGCACCTCCTTCGCCTCCACCTACGCCGCCATCAAGAAGGCCGAGTTCGAGACCTTCATGGAGGTGATCAGTCCGTGGGAGCGGGAGTATCTGCTTCTCAATGTGTAGGAGAGCGAATAGCGAGTAGGGAATAGCGAATAGGGAAAAAGCAATTTCACCTCGCTATCCGCGTCCTTCACTACTCACTACTCACTACTCACTACTCACTATTCGCTATTCGCTGTTCCCTATTCGCTACCAACTATTCGCTATTCGCTCATGAACCCCATCTCCCCCGGCTTATCCTGGTACGAGGCGTCGCTTGGCGAGCGACCGCACTATCCGGCGCTCGACGGCGAGGCCCAAGCCGACGTCGTCGTCATCGGCGGCGGGTTCACGGGGCTGTCGGCGGCGGCGCATCTGGCGCGGGCCGGCGTCGACGTTGTGCTGATCGAGGCGCACCGCTTCGGCGACGGCGCGTCGGGGCGCAATGGCGGCCAGTTGAACACCGGCCAGCGCGCTTGGCCGGAGGACATGGAGGCCGGGCTCGGCTTCGCCCGCGCCAGGGCGCTGTTCGACCTGGCCGAAGACGCCAAGGCGCACCTTCTCGGCTTCGCCGGGGAGCACGGCATCGACATCGAGTACATGCCCGGCCACATGTCGGTCGCGCACAAGGCGCGCTACGTGAAGGACTATCGCGCCCATGCCGAGATCATGGCCACGCGCTACGGCTATCCCCACATCGCGTTCATGGACGCGCAGGAGACGGCGGAGCGCGTCGGCTCGACGCGATTCTTCGGCGGCGTGCGCGACACCGGCACCGGCCACGTCAACCCGCTGAAGCTGGTTGTCGGCACCGCCCGCGTCGCGGCGGCGGCCGGGGCGCGGCTTTTCGAGTCCACCAAGGCGACCGGCATCTCGTCTGCGAACGGCAAGGTCACGGTGACGACGCCGCGCGGCACGATTCATGCCGACAAGGCGCTCATCGCCGTCAACGCCTATGGCGGCGACTTGGAGCCCATCAGCGCCGCGCATGTGATGCCGATCGGCTCGTTCATCGGCGCGACGCCGCCGCTGGGGACGGACAGCCCCGTGCTGCCGGGGCTGGAATCGGTCGACGATTCGCGCTTCGTCGTGCGCTATTTCCGCCGCGACCGCGAAGGGCGGCTGCTGTTCGGCGGCCGCGAGATCTATGCGCCGGGCGACCCGCGGGACATCAACATCCACATCCGCCGGCAGATCACCGAGATCTATCCGGCCCTGAAGGACGTCGAGATCACCCATGCCTGGGGCGGCTATGTCGGCATCACGCTGCCGCGCACGCCTTTCGTGCGCGAGGTGATGCCGAACGTCATCTCGGCCGGCGGTTATTCCGGCCACGGCGTCATGCTGTCGAACTTCGTCGGCCGGCTCTATGCCGAGACGGTCGCCGGCAACCGCGACAGGCTGAAGCTGTTCGAGGAGCTGAAGGTGCCGCCCTTCCCCGGCGGCCGGCGTTTTCGCGCGCCGCTGCTGTTCCTCGCGCTCAACTGGTACGCGCTGCGCGACAGGTTCTGAGCCCTTACAGCGGCCAGAAGAACAGGATCGTCGGCACGCCGACGGCGATGATCAGGAGCTCCAGCGGCAGGCCGAGCCGCCAGTAGTCGGAGAACTGGTAGCCGCCCGGCCCCATGATGATGGCGTTGTTCTTGTGGCCGATGGGCGTCAGCAGGCCGCAGGTGCCGGCAACGGCCACGCCCATCAGGAACGGGTCGGGCGAGACGCCGAGCGACTGGGCGACCGAGACGCCGATCGGCGCGGCGATCAGCGCCGTGGCGATGGCGTTGATGAAATCCGACAGCACCATGGTCACGGCCATGACGATGGCGAGGATCAGCCAGACCGGCATGCCCTCGGTGCGGCTCATGATGGCGTGGGTGATGATCTCGGTGCCGCCCGCCTCCTCGAAGGCGTTGCCGATGGGGATCAGCGCGGCGAGGAGCACGATGATCGGCCATTCGACCGAGCCGTAGATGTCGGACGGCGTGACGATGCTGAGTATCGCATAGATGGCGACCACCGCCGCCAGCGCGATGGACAGCGGCACGATGCCGGCGACGGCGAGCGCGATGGCGGCGACGAAGATGCCGATGGCGAGCAGCGCCTTGCGCCGCTGGATGACGGTGTGCCGGCGGTCGGCGATGGGCAGCGTGCCGAGCCATTCGGCCGCGTCCGACAGAAGGTCGATCGGGCCGAATAGCAGGAGCACGTCGCCCTGGCGGATGGGCAGCTTCTCGACCCGCTCCTGGAAACGCTGGCCGCGCCGCGAGATGCCGAGCAGGCTGACGCCGCGCCGGTAGCGCAGGCGCATCTCGTGGACGTTGCGGCCGACGGCGCGCGAGCCTTCAGGCACGATGACCTCCATGAGCGAGACCGACTTGTCGGTCAGCCCTTCCTTGACCTCCTGCTTCGACAGAGCGAGCTTGGCCGCGCCGATGAAGGCCTCGATGGATTTCGGGTTGCCCTCGAGGACGAGGAAATCGCCCTTGCGCATCTCGACGCCGGCGGCGAAGCCGGGAAGCCGCTTGCCGTTGCGCACGAGGCCGAGAAGGGTGACGTCGTGCTCGTCGCCGAGCTCGTAGAGGTCGGACGGCGTCTTGCCCACGGAAGGCGATTTCTCCGGCACGCGGGCCTCGGCGACGAAGAGGTCGCTTTCGGTCATGCTCGGGCGCGCGCGCTCGCCGCGCTGGGGAATGAGTCGCCAGCCGACCAGCGCGACGAAGGCGATGCCGACGGCGGCGCAGACGAGGCCGACCGGCGCGAAGTCGAACATACCGTAGGGCTTGCCGAGCGCGTCCTGCCGGAACTGGGCGATGACGATGTTGGACGGGGTGCCGATCAGGGTGATCATGCCGCCGAAGATGGTGGCGTAGGACAGCGGCATCAGCGACAGCGAAGGCGAGCGGCCGGCCTTCTTCGCCGCCTCGATGTCGAGCGACATCAGGATGACGATGGCGGCGACGTTGTTGATGATCGCCGACAGTGCCGCGCCCGTCACCGACATGATGGTGATGTGCGCGGGCAGCGAGCGCGAGGCGGAGACCACGTAGTGGGCGATCAGCTCGACCGCGCCGGCATTGATCATGGCGCGGGAGATGACCAGCACCAGAGCGACGATGGCCGTCGCCTCGTGACCGAAGCCGGAGAAGGCGTCCTCCACCGCCACCGCGCCGCCGAGCACGGCGACGATCAGCGCGCCGAAGGCCACCAGATCGTAGCGCACGCGCCCCCAGACGAGCATGCCGAGCAGGACGCCCAGCAGCCCGAAGATAAACATCTGCTCGTATGACATGCGTCCCCTCGGCCAGCGGTCAAGCCGCGGGATAAACGGACGAGGGCCGGCGGTCGTTCCCGCCGCCGCGGACGATTTCGCCTGTCTTTTCCGGGTTATGCAGAGGACGCGATCTTCCTGACGATGACGCTGCCGGCCGAATAGCCGGCGCCGAACGAGCAGATGACGCCGAGGCTTCCCTCAGCGAGGTCTTCGGAGAATTTGTGAAAGGCGATGATCGAGCCGGCCGAGGAGGTGTTGGCGTAGTCCTGCAAGACGTTGGGCTGCTCCTCGCGCGTCGGCTCGCGGCCCAGCAGCTTTGCGCCGATCAGGTCGTTCATGCTCTTGTTGGCCTGATGCAGCCACATGCGGTCGAGGTCGGCCGGCGCGACGCCCTCGTCGGCGAGGTGCGAGAGCATCAGCTCCGTCACCATCGGCACCACCTGCTTGAACACCTTGCGGCCCTCCTGCCGGAACTGCATGTCGCGGCGGTCCGCCATGTGGCCTTCGCGGGTCCGGCGCAGGAAGCCGTTGTTGTTGCGGATATTGTTGGAGAACTCGGTGATGCAGCGGGTGGAGAGGATCTCCCAGGCATTGTCCGACTTCGCCGCATCGGCGCGTTCCAGAACGACCGCCGTGCAGACGTCGCCGAAGATGAAATGGCAGTCCCGGTCGCGCCATTCGTGGTGGCCGGAGGTGATCTCGGGATTGACCATCAGGATGGCGCGGGCCGAGCCGGAGCGGATCATGTCGGCGGTGGCCTGGATGCCGAAGGTCGCCGACGAGCAGGCGACGTTCATGTCGAAGGCGAAGCCCTTGATGCCGAGCGCCTGCTGCACCTCGATGGCGAGCGCCGGATAGGCGCGCTCGTGGTTGGAGGCGGCGCAGATCACGGCGTCGATGTCGCCCGCCGTGCGGCCGGCGGCCTCCATCGCCTCCTTCGCCGCGGCGACCGCGATCTCGGCCATGATCGACAGTTCGTCGTCGGCCCGCTCGCGCAGGATCGGGTGCATCACGGCCGGGTCGAGAACGCCCTTCTTGTCCATGACGTAGCGCCGCTCGATGCCGGACGCCTTGACGATGAATTCCTCGCTGGAGAAGGGCAGCGCCTCAGCCGCACCAGAAGCGATCGCCCCGGCGTTGCGGGCATTCTGCGCCTCGGCATAGGCGTTGTAGGACGCCACCAGCTCGGCGTTGGTGACGACGTCATCAGGCGTGAAGAGCCCGGTTCCGCTGATCGCGACCCTGTGCATGGCGTTTCCCGTTTTTCTCTTGTCTTTCACCTTCTCTTACACGAGGAAACGGGCAAGGAAAGCCGGCATCTCGCCACATAAGAAACGGCGGCCGGGGAAAGCCCCGGCCGCCGTCGCTTGATTCCCGGAACGGTCAGATGCAGCGGCCGCCGTCGACCTCGAGCGCGACGCCGGTGATGAACGCCGCCTCGTCGGAGGCGAGCCACAGCGCCGCGTTGGCGATGTCGAGCGGGGTGGACAGCCGGCCGAGCGGGATCGAGGCGCGGAACTTGGCGCGCAGCTCCGGCGTGTCCTCGCCCATGAACTGGGCGAGCATGCCGGTCTCGCCGGCCACCGGGCACAGCGCGTTGACGCGGATGTTCTTCGGCGCGAGCTCGACCGCCATCGACTTGGTGGCGGTGATCGCCCAGCCCTTGGAGGCGTTGTACCAGGTCAGGCCCGGCCGGGGCCTCAGGCCCGCGGTCGAGGCGGTGGTGATGATCGAGCCGCCCCCTTGCGCCTCCATGATCGGCGCGACGGCAAGCGTCGAATAGTAGATCGCCTTCATGTTGACGGCGGTGATCAGGTCGAAGGTTTCCTCCTCGACCTTGAGCATGTCGCCGTTGCGGTGGGTGTAGCCGGCATTGTTGACCATGGTGTCGACGCGGCCGAACGTGTCCATGGCCAGCGCGACCATGCGCTCGACCTCGGACCGTTGCGACACGTCGACCTGGACCGGGACCGCCGCCTTGCCGATCTCGCCGGCCACGCGCTCGGCGCCCTTGACGTTGAGGTCCGCGACCACGACCTTCGCGCCCTCCTCGGCGAAGCGCTTGGCGATGCCCTCGCCGAAGCCGGAGGCTGCGCCGGTGACGATTGCGACCTTGTTTGCGAGACGTGTCATGATGTCCTCTTTCCGGGATTACTGGTGCCGGGATTACTGATGCCCGGATTACTGATGGTTGAACACGACCGTCTTGGTCGCGCTCATGTCGTAGAGCGCCTCGAAGCCCTTCTCGCGGCCGTGGCCGGACTTCTTGAAGCCGCCGAAGGGCAGCTCGATGCCGCCGCCGGCGCCGTAGCCGTTGACGAAGACCTGGCCTGCGCGCACGCGCTTGGCGACGCGGTGCTGGCGCGCGCCGTCCTTCGACCACACCGAGGCGACGAGGCCGAACTCGGTCGAGTTGGCGAGGCGCACCGCCTCCTCCTCGCCCTCGAACGGGAACAGCGCCAGCACCGGGCCGAACACCTCCTCCTGCGCGATCACCGCCTGCGGATCGACCGAGCCGAACAGCACCGGCGCCTGATAATAGCCGCCCCTGGGCGCGTCGGCATGGACGGAGCCCTCGGCGAGCACCGAGACGCCCGCCTCCTTCGCCGCCGCCACCATGCCGGCGACGCGGTCGCGCTGCTTCTCGTTGATCAGCGGGCCGAGGTCGAGGTCGGCATCGTGCGGGCCGGCGACGAGCTTCGAGAAGCGCGCGGCGAGCTCGGCCGCGACCCTTTCGTAGACCGGCTTCTCGACAAGCACGCGGCTGCCGGCCGAGCAGGTCTGGCCGCCATTCTGGATGATGGCGTTGACGAGGACGGGAAGCGCGGCGTCGAGATCGGCGTCGGCGAAGACGATCTGCGGCGACTTGCCGCCCAGCTCCATGGTCACGCCGCGATTGTTGATCGCCGCCGCCTGCTGGATGGCGGTGCCGGTCAGCGGCGAGCCGGTGAAGGTGACGTAATCGACCAGCGGGTGCGCCGACAGGGCCGCGCCCGCGTCGCGGCCATAGCCGGTGACGACGTTGAACACGCCTTCCGGAACGCCGGCCTCGAGCGCGAGCTGGGCGATGCGGATCGTGGTCAGCGAGGCGTCCTCGGCCGGCTTGACGACCAGCGTGTTGCCCATGGCGAGCGCCGCACCGGCGACGCGGGCGAGAATCTGCATCGGATAGTTCCACGGGATGATGCCGGCGACGACGCCGTGCGGCTCGCGCAGCGTCAGCGCGGTGTAGCCGTCGAGGAAGGGAATGGTGTCGCCGTGGATCTTGTCGGCCGCGCCGCCGTAGAACTCGTAGTAGCGCATGGTGGCGGTGACGTCCGCCTTGCCCTGGCGCGCGGGCTTGCCGGTGTCGCGCGATTCCAGCGCGGCGAGCTCCTCGCCATGCTTCTCGACCAGATGGAACAGGCGCGTCACGCAGCGGCCGCGCTCCACCGCCGGCATCCGGCTCCACGGGCCTTCGTGGAACGCCTTGTAGGCCGACTTGACCGCGAGATCGACATCGGCGGCGCCCGAAGCCGGGATCGAGGCGAACACCTTGCCGTCGGAGGGGGAGGCGACGTCGATGCGCGCGCCGGAGAGCGCGTCGGCCGGCTTGCCGTCGATCAGGTTCATGAATGCGACGCCTTCGGCGACTGTGAGGGTCAAGGGAGTGCCCATGGTCTTTTGCTCCTGTCGGGGGAATGGCCTGTCCTATCCTCTCGGCGGACGAGGCGCGATGGACCAGTTCGATGAAGCTGACAAACCCAGCGGGGCAAACCATGTCAAGGAAAAAGCCGCGAGCGGGGCGAATGAGGCCCTGCGCCGCCAGCCGCGCGCCCTTCGCGCCCGCGCTTCGGCCGGAACGCCCTTCCCGCCCCGCCGTTCACATATCCGGTACAGTTTCAGGCTAGGATGCCCGCAAGCGGCAATTTCGGTATTGGCATTTTTAAATCGATTAGACTATAGGCTGCCCACATGGAACGCCCGGCAACGGAAGGCGAGGAATCGCGCACGATCATGACCAGCCAGACCATTCCCGTCGATCCGTTCGATCTCATCGTCTTCGGCGGCACCGGCGACCTTTCCGAACGCAAGCTCCTGCCCGCGCTCTACCAGCGCCAGAAGGCCGGCCAGTTCTCGGAACCGACGCGCATCATCGCCGCCTCGCGCTCGGCGCTGTCGGACGAGGCCTATCGCGATTTCGCCGGCCGCGCGATCCGCGAGCATGTCGCGGCCGAGGAGATCGACGAGGAGGAGCTGAGGACGTTCCTCGCGCGCCTCGCCTACGTCCAGGTCGACGCCAGGAGCGGCGACGGCTTCGAGCGGCTGAAGGAGGCGACGGAGGGCAGCCGGGCGGTGCGGGTATTCTATCTCGCGGTGGCGCCGGCGCTGTTCGGCGACATCGCCGGCAACCTCGCCGCGCACGGCCTTGCCGGCGACGGCGCGCGCATCGTCGTCGAGAAGCCGATCGGCCGCGACCTCGCCTCGGCGAACGCGCTCAACGACGCCATCGGCCGTGTCTTCGACGAGCACCAGACCTTCCGCATCGACCACTATCTCGGCAAGGAGACGGTGCAGAACCTGATGGTGCTGCGCTTCGCCAACGCGCTTTACGAGCCGCTGTGGAACTCGGCCCATATCGACCATGTGCAGATCACCGTCGCCGAGACGGTCGGGCTCGAGGACCGCGTCTCCTATTACGACACGGCCGGCGCCCTGCGCGACATGGTGCAGAACCACATGCTGCAGCTCCTGTGCCTCACCGCTATGGAGCCGCCCTCGTCGATGGACGCCGACGCGGTGCGCGACGAGAAGCTGAAGATATTGCGCTCGCTGAAGCGCATCGAGGGGGCGGAAGCGCAGAAGCTGACGGTGCGCGGCCAGTACCGGGCCGGCGCGTCGGACGGCGGCGCGGTCAAGGGCTACACGCAGGAGCTGAGGCGCGACAGCGACACCGAGACCTTCGTCGCCATCAAGGCCGAGATCGCCAACTGGCGCTGGGCGAGCGTGCCGTTCTACCTGCGCACGGGAAAAAGGCTGGCCGAGCGGGTGTCGGAAATCTGCATCCAGTTCAAGCCGGTGCCGCACTCGATCTTCGGCGACAGCACCGGCACGGTGATGGCCAACCAGCTCGTCATCCGCCTCCAGCCCGACGAGGGCGTCAAGCAATGGCTGATGATCAAGGACCCCGGCCCCGGCGGCATGCGGCTACGGCACGTGCCGCTCGACATGAGCTTCGCCGACGCCTTCGACGTGCGCAACCCCGACGCCTATGAGCGGCTGATCATGGACGTGGTGCGCGGCAACCAGACGCTGTTCATGCGCCGTGACGAGGTCGAGGCGGCATGGAACTGGATCGACCCGATCCATGCCGCGTGGGACGACAACCGCCAGCCGGCGCAAGGCTACACCGCCGGCACCTGGGGCCCGTCCGGGGCGATTGCCCTGATCGAGCGCGACGGCCGAACATGGCACGAGAGCGGGTGAGGACGTTGCTTCATCTTCCGCACCGTTGGCGCCGCCCCTCACCTGCCTGCCGGCATCCTCTCCCCGTGAACGGGGAGAGGAGGAACTGCCGCAACCTCGCCGCATCCCCTTCTCCCCGTTCACGGGGAGAAGGTGCCCGAAGGGCGGATGAGGGGCAGCGCGGCGGCTCCTCGGGGCGCGCGCCATGACCGCCCGGCCCGACTGGCGCCTCTTCCCCTCGCCCGAAACCCTTGCCGAAGCATTGGCGGATGACGTCGCGCGGGCGCTGGGCGCTGCGATATCCCGGCGCGGCCATGCCCTGCTCGCCGTTTCGGGCGGCACGACGCCGAGGCTGTTCTTTCGCGCACTGGCGCGGCAGGCGCTCGACTGGGCGAAGGTGACGGTCGTGCCGGTGGACGAGCGCTTCGTGCCGGAAAGTTCGCCGCGCTCCAACGGGGCGCTCATTCGTAACTCATTGCTTGCGGAAAAGGCGGCCGCCGCCCGGTTCGCGCCGCTGTTCCGCGAGGCCGGGACCGTCGAGGAGGCGGCGCGGCGCGCGACGGCCGCCCTTGCCGCCCTGCCGTGGCCGCTCGACGCCTCAATCCTCGGCATGGGAACGGACGGCCACACCGCCTCGTTCTTCCCCGATGCCGGCAGCCTCGCCGCGCTCACCGATCCGGCGAGCGACGGCCTCGTCCTGCCGGTCCATGCGCAAAGCGCCGGTGAGCCGCGGCTGACCCTGACGCTCGCCCGGCTGCTGGAAGCCGGCTTCCTCGCACTCCACATAGAGGGGGAGGAGAAGCGCGCGGTGCTGGACCGTGCGCTCGAACCCGGCGGCGACAAGCCGGTCAGCGCGGTCTTCGCCCATGCGGACAAGCCGGTTCCCGTTTACTGGACGCCCTGAAAGACCGAGAGCCATGACAGCCAGACGCGAGATCGAAGCCATAACGCAACGCATCGCCGAGCGCTCGAAGCCGGCGAGGCAGACCTATCTCGAGCGTGTCGAGACGGCGATCTCGGCCGGGCCGCACCGCACCGTCCTGTCCTGCGGCAACCTCGCCCATGGCTTCGCCGCCTGCGCGCCCGGCGACAAGGCGGCGCTCGCCGGCAACCGGGTGCCGAACCTCGCCATCATCACCGCCTACAACGACATGCTCTCGGCGCACCAGCCGTTCGAGACGTTCCCCGCGCTGATCCGCGAGGCGGCGCGCGAGGCCGGGGGCGTCGCGCAGGTGGCGGGCGGCGTGCCGGCGATGTGCGACGGCGTCACGCAAGGCCAGCCCGGCATGGAGCTGTCGCTGTTCTCGCGCGACGTCATCGCCATGTCCGCGGCCATCGGCCTGTCGCACAACATGTTCGACGCCGCCGTCTTCCTCGGCGTCTGCGACAAGATCGTGCCGGGCCTGCTGATCGCAGCGCTGACCTTCGGCCATCTGCCGGCCGTCTTCATCCCCGCCGGGCCGATGACCTCCGGCCTGCCCAACGACGAGAAGGCGCGCATCCGCCAGCTCTATGCCGAGGGCAAGGTCGGCCGCGCCGAGCTGCTGGAGGCGGAGTCGAAATCCTATCACGGCCCCGGCACCTGCACCTTCTACGGCACGGCCAACTCCAACCAGATGCTGATGGAGATCATGGGCCTGCACACGCCGGGCGCCTCCTACGTCAACCCGAACACGCCGCTGCGCGAGGCGCTGACGAAAGAGGCGGCGAAGCGGGCACTGGTGATCACGGCGCAGGGCAACGAGTTCACGCCGGTCGGCCGCCTGTTCGACGAGCGCAGCGTGGTCAACGGCGTCGTCGGGCTCCACGCCACCGGCGGCTCGACCAACCACACCATCCATTTGATCGCGATGGCGGCGGCGGCCGGCATATCGCTGACGTGGCAGGACATCTCCGACCTTTCCGACATCGTGCCGCTCATCGCCCGCGTCTATCCCAACGGGCTGGCCGACGTGAACCATTTCCACGCCGCCGGCGGCATGGGCTTCCTGATCCGCGAGCTTCTAGACGCGGGCTATCTGCACGAGGACGTCAGGACGATCTGGGGCGAGGGCCTGCGCCCCTACGCCATCGAGCCCGGCCTCGGGCCGGACGGCGGCGTGACCCGCCGCCCCGCCCCCACCGTGAGCGGCGACGACAAGGTGCTGGCGACGGCGAAAAAGCCGTTCCAGCCGACGGGCGGCCTCAAGGTGCTGTCCGGCAATCTCGGCCGCGCCATCGTCAAGACCTCGGCGGTCAAGCCGGAGAAGCGCGTGATCGAGGCCCCCGCCCTCGTCTTCCACGACCAGGAGGAGCTGAGCGCCGCCTTCAAGGCCGGCCTGCTCGACCGCGACTTCGTCGCCGTGGTGCGCTTCCAGGGGCCGAAGGCCAACGGCATGCCGGAGCTGCACAGGCTGACCACCGTGCTCGGCGTCCTACAGGATCGCGGCTACCGCGTGGCGCTGGTGACGGACGGGCGCATGTCGGGCGCGTCCGGCAAGGTGCCGGCGGCGATCCACGTCACCCCCGAGGCGCTCGACGGCGGCCCGATCGCCCGCATCCGCGACGGCGACCCGATCCGGCTCGACGCCGAGGCCGGGACGCTGGAGGCGCTGGTCGACGCGGCGGAGCTCGCCGCCCGCCCCGCCGCTGCGCCCGACCTTTCCGCCAACGGTTTCGGCATGGGGCGGGAATTGTTCACCGGCTTCCGCGCACTGGCCAGCCGCGCTGACATGGGGGCGGCCGTGTTCGGCTAAAGCGCGCCGCGTCCTGTCCACTCCGGAGGAGCGCGATCTTCGAGCGCCTGCGCCGCCCCTCATCCGCCCTTCGGGCACCTTCTCCCCGTGAACGGGGAGAAGGAATGCCGGCCGCGATCTCCGCAATTTCTCCTGCAACGCTTGCGATTGGCGAAATCAAGGACGACAGCTCTCTTCTCCCCGTTCACGGGGAGAAGGTGGCGGCAGCCGGATGAGGGGCGGCACAAGCGTTACCGATGATGCGCATGACGCGACACGCTTTTAGCGGTTCAGAGCAGCCGGGGCTGATCGTCGATCGTGCCGGGGCGCTCCAGCGCTAGAAGCCGCTTCTTGGTCTCGATGCCGCCGCCAAACCCGGTCAGGCTGCCATTCGCGCCGATGACGCGGTGGCACGGGATGACGATGGGGATCGGGTTCGCCCCATTGGCAGCCCCGACCGCGCGGCTTGCCTCCGGCTGGCCGATGCGGCGGGCCAGCTCGCCATAGCTGATCGTCTCGCCGTACGGGATCCGCGCCAGCTCGCGCCACACCATGAGCTGAAACGCGGTGCCCCGCGGGTCGAGCGGCAGGTCGAACTCTTGCCGCGTCCCGTCGAAATATTCCCGCAGCTGATCCTTCACGCGGCCGAAGGCGTCGTCGGCGCGCCGCCAGTGCGGCCGCGGCGTGACGACGCCTTTCCCGGCCGGAAAGCCGATGCAGGACAGGCGCTGCCCGTCGCCGGCCAGCAGCAGGCGCCCGATCGGGCTTTCCATGTAGGTATAGAGGACTTCGCTCATCGGCTTCTCCCGCGGTCGCGTAGCATGAACCCTACCGGCCGGGAGAGGCAAGGCCGCTCTAGAACTCCGGCGGCGCGACGCCGGCCGCGCGGCAGGCTGAGACGAGGGTGTTGGCCATCAGCATGGCGATGGTCATCGGCCCGACGCCGCCGGGAACCGGGGTGATCGCGCCGGCGCGTGGCGATGCCTCGGCGAAGGCGACGTCTCCGATCAGCCGCGTCTTGCCTTCGCCCTTCTCGGGTGCGGGAATGCGGTTGATGCCGACGTCGATGACGGTCGCGCCCTCCTTCACCCAGTCGCCGCGGACCATCTCCGGCCGCCCGACCGCGACGACGAGGATGTCGGCCGTGCGGCACAGCGCGGCAAGGTCGCGCGTGCGCGAATGGGCGATGGTGACGGTGGCGTTGGCGGCCAGAAGAAGCTGCGCCACCGGCTTGCCGACGAGGTTGGAGCGGCCGACGACCACAGCGTTCAGGCCCGAGAGGTCGCGCCCGTGTACCCTCTCGATCAGCAGCATCGATCCCGCCGGCGTGCACGGCACGAAGGCCTTCTGCGGCGCGCCCGCGCCGAGCCGGCCGACATTGACGTAGGTGAGGCCGTCGACGTCCTTGTCCGGCGAGATCGTCTCGATGACGGCGAGCTCGTCGATATGGCCGGGCAGCGGAAGCTGGACGAGGATGCCATGGATCGCCGGATCAGCATTCAGGCTTTCGACCAGCGCCACGAGATCGGCCTGCGAGGTATCCGCCGGCAGGGTGTGCTGCGCCGAATGGAAGCCGCACTCCTTCGCCTTCCTCGATTTCGAGGCGACGTAGACCTGGCTTGCCGGGTCCTCGCCGACGAGGATCACGGCCAGACCCGGCGCGATGTCGTTGCGCATCGCCAGCGCCGCCGTTTCGTGCTTCACGGTCGCCGCAACTTCCTCGGCGACCGCTTTTCCGTCGATGATCCGGGTCATGATTCCCTCCGTCGCGCCAAAGCGACGCCATCGCATTCCCGGGCCCTGCGTGCAAGCTTATCCCCGCCGGCGGGGCGCCAGATCGCGACGAATTCAGGTCGATTCTTAGAGAGATAGAGCGGGATGCGGGCGGAAAGCCGCTTCACACTTTTCCTCATCCCGCTCCAGGCGGATGCGACCACTGGACGCGGCGGCCCGCCGGTGGCATCAGAACGGCAGCAGGAACGGAGAGAAGACAATGAGCGGACCGGTTGTGCTCGTCGGCTGCGGCAATATGGGCCGCGCCATGCTGGAAGGGTGGATCGCCTCGGGCAAGCTGAAGGCGCAGGAGGCGCTGGTGGTGGAGCCGGCCGAGGCGCTGCGCGCCAGAGCGGCGGCGCTTGGCGTCACCGTTCTGGCCGACGCGGGGGAGATCGGCGGCGACGTCGCGCCGCGACTCGTCGTCTTCGCGGTCAAGCCGCAGGTGATCCGCGACGTCATTCCCGCCTACAAGCGGTTCAAGGCGAGCGCGACCTATGTCAGCATCGCCGCCGGCACGCCGGTCGCCGCCTTCGAGGAGGCGCTGGGCACCGATGCCGCCGTGCTGCGCTGCATGCCCAACACGCCCGCCGCCATCGGCAAGGGCATGATGGTGACGTTCGCCAACCCGCATGTGACACGGGAGGCCGCCGCCTTCGTCGCCGACCTGCTTTCGGCCAGCGGCCGCGTCGCCGAGATCGCCGACGAGGCGCTGATGGATGCGGTGACCGCGGTTTCCGGCTCCGGCCCGGCCTATGTCTTCCATTTCATCGAGTGCCTGACGGCGGCGGCCGAGGCGGCCGGCCTGCCGGCCGAGACCGCGAAGCTCCTCGCCATGCAGACCGTCTACGGCGCGGCGGCGCTGGCCGAGGCGAGCGACGAGGAGCCGGGCGAGCTGCGCCGGCAGGTGACGAGCCCGAACGGCACCACGGCGGCCGCGCTGTCGGTGCTGATGGGCGAGGACAGGCTGAAGACGCTGGTGACCGAGGCGGTCGAGGCCGCCCGTGCCCGCGGGGTCGAGCTGCGCGGCTGAGCGGCGGGCAGCCGCCCTTCCCGCACGGCCGAAACCATTGCACCGCTGCGCCGTTCCCTCCACAGCTGGGCGCGGGGCGACAGCCAATCACGTCAGGGAGAAGTCATGATGAAGAAACGCGCGCTCGGCACGACCGGCCTCGAAATCGCCCCCGTCGTCCTCGGCGGCAACGTGTTCGGCTGGACCATCGACGAGCGCGCCAGCTTCGCGGTGCTCGACGCCTTCGCCGATCACGGCTTCAACGCCATCGACACGGCGGATTGCTACTCGGCCTGGGCGCCCGGCAACGAGGGCGGCGAATCCGAGACCATCATCGGCAACTGGCTGAAAGCGCGGCCGCGGCTTCGCGACAAGATGACGATCTTCACCAAGGTCGGCTCGGCGACCGGCGGCCCGAAGGAGCACGGCCTGTCCAGGGAATGGATCCTCGGCGCGGTCGAGCGCTCGCTCCGGCGCCTCGGCATCGACCGGATCGATCTCTACTTCTCCCACTGGCCGGACCCGGCCGGCACCTCCTACGAGGAAACGCTCGGCGCCTTCGACACGCTGATGAAGGCCGGCAAGGTCCGGGCGATCGGGGCGTCGAACGTCGATGCCGGCCAGCTCGGCGAATCGCTGAAGGTGGCGCGCGCGAACGGGCTGCCCGGCTATCAGGCGGTCCAGCCGGAATACAATCTCTACGACCGGGCGCGTTTCGACGGCGGCCTGCGCGAACTTTGCATCGCCGAGAACATCGGCGTCGTCACCTATTACAGCCTCGCCTCCGGCTTCCTCTCCGGCAAGTATCGCTCCGAGGCCGATCTCGGCCAATCCCTGCGCGGCGGCAAGGTGAAGAATTACCTGACGCCGCGCGGCGAGCGGATCCTGAAGGCGCTCGACGAGGTCGCCGCCGCCCACGGCGCGCAGCCGTCCGAGATCGCATTGGCGTGGCTGATCGCACGCGAAGGCGTGACCGCGCCCATCGCCAGCGCGACGAAGACCGCCCATGTCGAGAGCTTTGCCCGAGCGGCGCAGATCCGGCTGGCCGCCGATGAGATCGCGGCGCTCGACCGCGCCGGGGCGGAGGGCTGAACGCAGGACGCAAAGTTCGAGCAAGCTTGCGCCGCTAGGGTCGGCACCGAAAGATCGCGGAAAGTTCGCGCGCATGGGAACGACATCGGCACAAGGGCGGGACAAGCGCCTGACGCCCGGCCTCGCGGTTGCAGCCGCGGCCGGGGCGGCGGCGCTGCTTGCCAGTTGCGGCGGCCTTCTCCTGTGGCGCGTCCAGTCGTCGCTTCTCGTGCCTGTCCTTCTCCTGTCGCCCCTCGTCGTCGCGGCGAGCGCGTGGCTCGCCGCCCGCCATGCGATCCGCGCCACGCTTTCCCCCGCTATCGCGATGGCCGAGCGGCTGGCGGCGCTCGATTTCTCGGAGGACAGCAAGGTCGAGGAATACACTGACACGCGTGAACTCGTCGCCGCGCTCGCCCGAGCCCGCGCCGGCCTCGCAGCGCGGAACAAAACGGCGCGGGCGCATGCGGCGGTGGCGAAGCTGATGGGCGCAGGCATCGGCCGGCTGGCCGAGGGCGATTTTTCCGCCCGCATCTCCGTCGACCTGCCGGCGCCCTACGACGCGTTCGGCCGCGACTTCAACGCCGCCATGGAACGGCTCGAAGCGGAGGCGTCCGCGCTAACCACATTACGCGAGGCGACGGCGGCGCAGGCCGGCGCGCTCGAGGAGGCGGCCGCGCGGCTCGGCAAGCGGGCGGAAAAGCTCGGCGCGCGGGTCGAGACGGATCTGCGCATCATCGACGTGCTCGGCAAGCGCGACTCGGCAGAGGCGCTCGTCATCGCCCGCCACACGATGGAAGGCGTCGGCGTCGCCGCGCGCCGCAATGCCGAAGCGGCAGGCGAATTCGCGCGACTGGCCGAGGCGCTGCGCGCGCCGGACGGGCGGGCCGATGGCGAAGAGGACGCGGCCGCCCGCGCCGACAAGGAAATGGCCGCCTGAGAGGTCAGGCGACGAGCCGCTTCGGCAATTCCCGCGAACTACACCAGCCGCCCGACCGCCGCGTCGGCGGCGCTGCGGATCGCCTCGATGTTGCGGGCATAGGCTTCCCTGCCGCCGCCCCTGAACACGGCCGAGCCGGCGACCAGCACGTTGGCGCCCGCCGCAGCGACCAGCGGCGCGGTCTCGGGCGTCACGCCGCCGTCGATCTCGATGTCGATGGGCCGGTCGCCGATCAGCGCCTTGACGCGGCGCACCTTCTCGATGACGGACGGGATGAACGCCTGCCCGCCGAAGCCGGGATTGACCGTCATGAGCAGCACGAGGTCGAGCCGGTCGAGGACGTATTCGATGACGCTTTCGGGCGTCGACGGGTTGAGCGACACGCCGGCCTTCTTGCCGAGCGCGCGGATCGCCTGAAGCGAGCGGTCGAGATGGGGGCCGGCCTCGGCATGGACGGTGATGATGTCGCAGCCGGCCTCGGCGAAGGCGGCGAGGTAGGGATCGGCCGGGGCTATCATCAGGTGGCAGTCGAACACCTTGTCGGTGCGGCCCCGGATCGACTTGATGATCTGCGGGCCGAAAGTGATGTTGGGAACGAAATGGCCGTCCATGACGTCGAGATGGATCCAGTCCGCGCCGGCGGCGGCGACGGCCTCGACCTCCTCGCCCAGCCGCGAGAAATCGGCCGAGAGGACGGACGGCGCGATGAGCGTGCCTGCGGCGGTCGTGTCGGTCATGATGCGGGCTCCGGTTCGGTTCGCCGTTCGCCTAGCGCGCCCGCGCCGCCTTGTCGAGAAAAAGACGGATGCGGACCCAAGGATCGTCCGCCCGGCGACGTCTCATCGCCATCGAACCCGCTTTTGTGCCGAACCCCGCTTTCAAATTGACGCCCCATTCCTGTACAAAGACGTTCCGTACGGGAAGATGGGCTTGGGAGAACGATCATGCATCATCACATCACGCGACGCGGCCTGCTCGTCGGAACCGCGGCCATCGGCGTCGGCGGCCTCGGCCTCGGCGCCTTTCCGGCCTTCGCGCAGCAGGCGGGCGACGCCGCCGGGCGCACCTATCACGCGCTTCTGGTCGCCGTGACCGCCTATCCGAACCTGCCGCCGAAGGCGAGCCTCGTCGGGCCGAACAACGACGCCTCGCTGGTGCGCGAATTCCTGCTCAACAACGCGCCGGTGACGTTCGAGCCGCAGAATGTCGCGGTGCTGGCCGACGGCATCGAAAGCACGGCCTCGCCGACGCGCAGCTCGATCCGCGACGCGCTCGACCGCCTTGCCGACACGGTCAAGTCCGGCGACTTCGTCTATCTCCAGTTCTCCGGCCACGGCACCCAGCAGCCGGCCATGGACCCCGCCATCGAGCCGGACGGGCTCGACGAGTGTTTCCTGCCCGCCGACACCGGAATGTGGGAGGACCGCAACAAGGGCATTCCCAACGCGCTGATCGACAAGGAATTCCGCGACCATCTCCAGAAGATCCGCGACAAGGGCGCGTTCATCTGGGCGGTGTTCGACTGCTGCCATTCCGGCACCATGACCCGCGCCGTGACCGAGAGCGAGGAGACCGAGCGCAAGATCGACTTCACCGATCTCGGCATTCCCGAGGCGGCGATGGCCGAGGCGATCGCCGAGGCGCAAGGCCCGGCGACGCGAGGGATGGGCGAGGAAAGCCCACGGCAGAATTCGCTCGGCATCACCTCGGCCGAGCCGACGGGCGCGGAATCCATCGCACCGGGCGGCATGGTGGCGTTCTTCGCCGCGCAGAACACCGAGACGACGCCGGAAATGCCGCTGCCCAAGGGCGACCCGGAAGCGACGAAGCTCGGCCTCTTCACCTACACCGTGTTCGCCAAGATCGCCGAGAACCCGGCCATGACCTACCGCCAGCTCGGCCAGGCCGTGCTCCAGGCCTATTCGGGCGACAACCGCATGCGGCCTACCCCGTTGTTCGAAGGCGACCTCGACCGGCAGGTGTTCGGCTCGACGCCGGAGGACCGCATCGCCCAGTGGGCGATCAAGGCCGAGAACGGCATGCTGGAAATCCCGGCCGGCCAGCTTCACCGCCTGTCGCCGGGAACCAAGCTCGCGATCCTCGCCTCCCCGGCCGCGACGCTCGACCAGGCGGTCGGCTATGTCGAGGTGCAGTCGGCCAAGAACCTGACCAGCCGCGTCGTGCCGGTCGCGCATGAAGGACTGCCGGCGCTGGCCGTCGCCGACGTGCCGGTCAATTCATGGGCGCGGCTTACCGAGCTCGCCATCGGCTTCGAGCTGGTCGTCGCCCGCCCCGGCGGCGGCGACTCGCCGGCCGAGACGGAGCTGCTCAACGCCGCGCTCGACAAGATCGTCGACGAGAAGAAGGTGCCGGTCAATCTGCGCCTCGTCGATGCCGGCGAGGCGGCGGACCTGACGCTCGCGGTGATGAGCGAGATGGATGTCGGCATCATCATCGCTGATCAGGCGCGCCAGAGCGAGGACGCGGCGCGCGCCAGCCTGTCCACCGAGCCGCGCGTCTGGCTCCTGCCGCCTTCCGCCGAATTGTCGCTGGAAGAGGGCCGCCGCTCGCCGTCGCTGCCGCTGGCCGGCTCCGGCGTCGACGACATCGCCGCGAAGCTCGCCGAGGACCTCGTGCGCATCTTCCGCGCCACCAGCCTGTCGCGGCTGTCGGCCGCGTCGGAGTTCCGCCCGAACGAGGTCGAGGTCGGCTTCAAGATCAAGCGCACCGAGGCGGCCGACGCCGAGCCGCTGCGCGCCGGCACCGTGCCCGTCGTCCACCCCGACGACGAGGTGCATATCGAGGCCAAGAGCGCCTCGGCCAAGCCGGTCGACATCAACGTGCTCTATATCGGCAGCGACTACTCGATCAGCCACATGTATGCCGAGCGGCTGTCGAGCGGCAGCGAGATCGACCTGCCGCTGCTCGCCTTCACCGATTCGAGCTACGGCATCGAGCGCATGGTGGTGGTGCTGTCCGAGGCCGAGCCGCAGACCCCGGTCGAGGACCTGTCCTTCCTCGAGCAGGTCGGCATACGCCAGGCGACGCGCAGCCTCGGCGGCGGCGCGGCCTCCTTCAGCGAGCTGCTGCGCGAAGTCGCGGCCGCGCCGGCGACGCGCGGCGCGGCGCGGCTGGGCGACAAGGCCGGGGCCAAGGGCGCGGTGCTGATCTTCCCGATGGAAACCACGCCGCGGGGCTGACCCCCTCGCGCCGGCTTCGGAGGCGTCCATGTCGCACTCGGCTTTTGCGCGCGGCGCGGCGGCCCTTCGGCTCGCCGCCGCCCTCATGCTGGCCGCGGCGGCGATCCTTCCCGCCCGGGCGCAGCAGCCGTCGCAGCCTCCGTCGCATCATCTGTTCCTCAACAGCGGCGGCCACCGGGCGCTGGTCAACGACATGGCGTTCTCGCCCGACGGCGAGCTGCTGGTCACGGCCTCGGACGACAAGACCATCCGCGTCTGGGACTGGCGGGCCGGGGTGACGCTGCGCATCCTGCGCCACCAGATCGGGGACGGCAACGAGGGCAAGGTGTTCGCGCTCGCCGTCTCGCCGGACGGCGGCACCGTCGCCGCCGGCGGCTATTTCGGGCCGGGCATCGGCGAAACGCCGCCCTATGGCGATGTGCGCCTCTTCGACATCAAGACCGGGCGCATCACCGCCGTCCTGAAAGGGCTGGAGCAGGCGGTGCTCGACGTCGCCTTCTCGCCGGACGGGGCCTTCCTCGCCGCCGGCGGCGACGACGGGTTCGTGAATGTCTGGCGGCGCGACGAAACGGCTGCGACCGGCTGGACCCTGCACGGTGCGCTCGACGCCGATTCCTGGCGCATCCGCGCGCTCGCCTTCGCCGGGGGCGGCGCGCGCCTCGCCGTGGCCACGGCCGACAACGGCGTGCGGCTCTACGACATGGCGCAGGGCACGGAAATCGCCATGCCGGCCGCCGAGGCGTTACGCGACGCGCAGCTTTCCGCGCTCGCCGTCTCGCCGGACGGCACGCGGTTCGCCACCGGCGACGACGCCGGGCAGATCCACCTGTGGGCGGCGCAGGACGGCGCGCCGGTCATGACGCTGCCGGCGCGCGGTCACCGCATCGGCGCGCTCGCCTTTTCGGGCGACGGCGCGCGGCTCGCGGCGAGCTGCGGCTATCGCTGCGAGGGGGACTATGGGCTCGCCGTCTTTTCGCTCGCCGAGCCGGCCGCGCCGTCGATGCTCTATCCCGGCCACGACAACACCGTCTTCGCCGCCGCCGCCGCGCCCGAGGGGCTGATGGCGAGCGCCGGCGGCGAGCGCCACGAAATCCATGTCTGGAACCCGGAAAGCGGCGAGGCGAGGCGCGTCATGCGCGGCACCGGCGCGCCGGTGACGGCGGTGGGCGTGGCCGGCGACGGCGGTGTCATAGCCTGGGGAACGCAGAACCCCTGCCCCGGCAAGGACGCCTGCCCCGACACGATCGGCGCGCTCGAAGGCGAGTTCCTGCTGCCGACGCCGGATCGCGGCTTCGAGGCCCCCGCGCCCTATGGCGATAGCGGCGCCACGTTCGACCGCGCGGTCGTCGAGGACGGCGAGTGGGCGCTGCGCTTCGCCGCGGGCGGCGAGCACCGCCTGCCCAACGCCGTGCTCGAAATCCTGCGCGGCGGTACCGTCCTCCACCGCATCGAGAACGACGCCACCAACGGCTATCTCCACGGCGCCTATACGCTGCTGTCGGATGGCAGGACGCTCGTCACCGGCGGCTCGGACGGCACGCTGATCGCCTATGACCGCGAGAGCGGCGGCTTTGCCGGCGAGTTCACCGGGGGCCATTCCGGCGCGGTGATGGCGATGGCCGAGGCGCCGGCGGCGCGGCTGCTCGTCACCGGCGGCGGCGACCAGACGGTGCGGCTGTGGAACCTCGACACGAAGGGCCTCGTCGCCAGCCTGTTCGCCTCCGGCGACGAGTGGATCATGTGGACGCCGCAGGGCTATTTCTACTCCTCGCCAAACGGCGACTCGCTCGTCGGCTGGCACGTCAACCAGGGGCAGGACAAGGAAGCGCGCTACATCTGGGCGCGGCAGATCCGCCAGCATCTGAGCAGCCCCGAGATCGTGCGCCGCGCGATCCTGACCGGCGACCCGGCCGGCGCGGCACGGGAGCTGCGCGGCACGGACAGCCAGCTCGACCAGCTCCTGCAACGCAAGCCGCCCGAATTCGAGGCGCGCGTGATCGAGACCGACCCGCCGGCGGCGGAGGGCTACGTCTCGGTCGAGATAATCGGCGCGGCGGAAGCGGGCGCCGACGTCGCCACCTTCTCCGTGCTCGCCAACGAGCGCCGCGTCGACGAGTTCACGCCGCGCGCGGTCGGCGACGGGCGCGTCGTCATCGAGGTGCCGGTGGCCGAGGGCGAGAACGAGATCCTGATCAGCGGCGTCAACGAGTACGGCTACGTCACCGAGCGCGGCGTCCGGGCGCTGGCGAAGAAGACGGCGGCCGAGAAGCCGAAGGGCAAGCTTTATGTCGTCGCCGTCGGCGTCAACGACTATCCGCATTTGCCGAGCGATTGCGGCGGCCGCTCCTGCGACCTGAATTTCCCGGTCGCCGACGCCAGCGAGTTCGTGCGCGCGGTGGCCGAGCGCTCCGCGCCGCTGCATGCGCAGATGGAGGCGCTGCTGCTGGTCAACCGCGAGGCGCTGGAGGCGGACGATGCCCGCGCCGGCGACATCATGCGCATCGTCGGCGACGAGCGGATCCTGGAGCCGGAGGCGCGCTCGATCCGCGACGAGATCGTCGATTTCCTCGACCTGCCCGGCCCGGACGACACGACAATCGTCTTCGTCGCCGGCCACGGCATCAATGTCGACGAGGACTACTACGTGCTGCCGACCGACGCGCGCAAGCAGGATGGCGACCGCTGGCGGCGCTCCTCGCTCGTCGCCTGGTCCGACATCCACGAGGCGATCGAGCGCGCCAAGGGCCGCCGCATCCTCTTGCTCGACACCTGCCACGCCGCGGGCGCGTTCAACGCCAAGCTGGAAAAGGAAGCGGCCGACGCGCGCATCGTCGTGCTGGCGGCGACGGCGGCCAACAACACGGCGGCCGAGCTCGCCGATCTCGGCCACGGCGCGTTCACATGGTCGGTGCTGGAGGGCATCAAGGGCGGGGCGAACACCGGCGGCGACGGCGTGCGCATCCTCGGCCTCTCCGACTATGTCGACCGCGAGGTGCGCCGGCTCACCAACGAGCGACAGCAGCCCTTCTACCACCTGCCGCGCACCGAGAACTTTCTGGTGGCGCGGCCGTGAGGGGGATGGGCTGGCCGGGTTGGCTGGCGGGCTTTCTGCGCGGCTCGCGCCGCCCCTCATCCGCCCTTCGGGCACCTTCTCCCCGTGAACGGGGAGAAGGGAAGGCTGGAAGGTTGCGGCAGTTCGTCCTCTCCCCGTTCACGGGGAGAGGATGCCGGCAGGCAGATGAGGGGCAGCGCCGGCTAATGTCGGCTCTCGCCGCGCTCCTCCTCGCCTGCGCCCCCGCATTCGCCGCCTCCTGCCCCGAGGGCGACGGCCGCTTCGGGACGGGGTTCTATCCCGGCCCGTACCTGTTCGAGACGGCGATTGCCGCCGAGAAGGATTATACCCCGTCGAAAATCCGGCTTTCCGGCCTCGTCGTGCCGCATCACCTCGTCGTGCCGCGGCTGATCGCGCGCGGCTTCCGTGCCGCATCCGGCTTCGACTACGACCGGGTGATCCTGCTCGCGCCCGACCATTTCCTGCGCCTCAAGGGCGGGGATTTCGCGACGACGCGGCGCGGCTTCGACACGGTGCTCGGGCCGATCGACGTCGATCAAGAGGCAGCCGACGCGCTGCTCGCGGCGGGGGCCGTCGATTCGTGCCTCTTCGCCGACGACCACGGCGTGCTGGCGCTGCTGCCCTTTCTGCGCCACGCCTTCCCGGCGGCGAAGCTGGTTCCGGTCTCGATCTCGATCCGCTCGAAGCGGGCGGACTGGGAGAGGCTCACGGCGCTGCTGCGCCCCCTTACAGGCGAGCGGACGCTGATCGTCCAGTCGACCGACTTCTCGCACTACCACCCGCACGGCCCGGCACGGCTTTTCGACCAGCAGACGCTGAACCTGATCGCCGAGGGCGATCCGGACGCGCTCTCGCGTCTCGACCAGCCGGACCATCTCGATTCGCTGGCCAGCCTCCATGTCCAGATGACGCTGCAACGCGAGGCATATGGGGCCGCGCCCGTGGTGCTGGCCTCCGAGAACCAGCAGGAGCACACGCGCGCGCGCCTCGACGAGACGACGAGCTACAAGCTGATCGCCTTCGGCCGCTTCGGGCCGACCGACGCGCCGCACGAGCCGGAGGCGGAGGTCTATTACCTTGCCGGCGACGCCCATTTCGGCCGGGCGATGACGCAGGCGCTGACGGACGCCGACGCCGCCGAGCGGGTGGCCGAGGCCGTGCTTGCGCGCACGCACGGCCGGCCGCTGATCCTCAACCTCGAAGGGGTGATCCTGCCCAACGTGCCGGAATCGCTGCCGCACATGACCATCGCCATGCCGCAGGACCTCGCCATCCCGTGGCTGAGGCGGCTCAAAGTCGCCGCCGTCGGGCTGGCCAACAACCACGCGCGCGACCTCGGCGCGGCCGGCGTCGAGGAGACGAAGGCGGCGCTCGACGCAGCCGGCATCCCGCATTTCGGGCAGGGCGAGCGGCTGGACATCGGCGGGCTTTCCCTCGTCGGGCTGACGGACCTCGATTCCAATGGCCCGCCCTATAGCGGGCTGGTGACGCCGGAGCTTCTCGACCGGCTGCTCGTTAACGACGCGACGCGGCCGGTTGTCGCCTTCGCCCATTGGGGCCGCGAATACGTGACCGAGCCCTCGCCGCGCGAGCGGGAGCTGGCGGAAGAGATGCGGCTGCGCGGTGCGGCCGTCATTGCCGGCGCGCACCCGCACGTCGCGGACGGGCGCCTCGTCTCGCTCGGCGGCGGCGAGGCGATCATGGCCTATTCGCTGGGTAATTTCCTGTTCGACCAGACCGCCACCGATACGTCCGGCACGCTGCTCGAACTGCGCGTCTTCAGACAGGGAACGGTGGCAGCGCGGCTGATCGAGCTGCCGAACCTCTTCGACCTCGCGAAGCCCGCGCCGCGCTGAGCGCGACTATCCGCCACGTCACTCCGCCCCCTCACTCCGGCGGGACGAAGATCGCGTCGTCGAGATAGCAATTGTCGGGCTTTCCGGGAACATAGCCGGAGTCGCGCGGCCGGACGTGGTAGTAGTGCACCGGCTTGCTCTGGCGCATGCTGCCGTCGGCGAAGGTCGCCACCGCGCGGAAGCGGTGGATCGAGTTCTCCCCGGCAAAGACCTTGAGCCGCGCCGTCAGGTCGGAAACGTTGCGGTTGCCGCGCAGCGCGAGGTCGACCGTGTAGTCCTGATCGTCCGAGGGCAGGCGCACCTCCTGATAGCGCAGCGCCGCCGGCGGATCGCCCCAGCCCGAGCCGTGCTCGGCCACCATCACCTCGGTCTCGATGGCTGCGAGCTGGAGCTCGGCCTCGACCGGTTCGGTCATCTCGTAGGTGTTGCCGCGGTCGTCCGACCACGAATAGGTGAACTCGCCGCGATAGCCCACGCCGATGGCATACCCCTCGGAAAGCAGCGGCTCGATCTCGCCGAAATCGACCGTGTCGAGCATCCGCTGCCGGCATTGCGGCAGGTCCTGCTCGGAGGCGCAGGTGAAGCGCGCCCGCTCGAGCGCCGCCGTGTCGACCCCGGCCTGATCGAGGACGGAGTGCAGCGAGACCTCGAGCCCGTCGTCGAAATCGTCCACCGCGACATCGAAGCGGCGCGACCCTTCCTCGTCCGGATCGGTCGGCTTGTAGAACTCGATCGAAAGCCGCCCGTCGCGGGCCGGTCCCCAGCCGTTGTTGAGGAAAGAAAAGGTCGGGCGGAAGCCGACGCAGCCGCGATGCTCGGAGATCGTCAGGAACGGCTTACGATAGACCTGGCTGTCCTCGAAGTGAAGCTGGAACGCCTCGACCCGGACGCGCGAATTGTCGGCGGTCTTCATGGCGACCTCGAGATAGGACGGGGTCTCCTCCCAGTCCACGAAGCCGAACATGGCCAAATGGTTGTAGGCCGCGATCTTCGCCTTGCCCAGCCATGCATCGACCATGTCGCTATCCTCGGGATGGATCTCGATATGGTCGTCATAGACCGATTGCGTATATTGCATATCGGCTTGGCGCGTCATGCGCTGGTCGACCGACACGGAAAGCTCGACCTTGCCGGCGTCGCCGCCGCCCGACTGGGCGCGCAAGAGCCCGCCGACCATGGCGTCGGCCAGCGCATCCGGCCGCTGGCCGGATATCTCGACGCCGGCGCGCCAGCGCGAGGCATAGGTGGTGCCGCCTGGCAGGCGGATGGTCGCCTCGCCGTCGCGCAGGCCATTGTGGAACGTGCCGCGATAGATCGAGCCGTCCGGCCGCGTCTGCCGGCCCTCGCCCTCGGCGCGGCCGGCGACGAAGGAGGCCTCGGTGCGGGTGCCGTCGGCTTCGAGCAGCACGCCCTCGCCGTGGAGCCGGCCGGCGACCCACTCGCCCTCCAGAACCTCGCCGCTGCGCCTCTCCAGCCGGCCCTTGCCGTGCGGCCGGCCGGCGGCGAGCTCACCGACATAGGTGGAATGGATCGTGCGCCGGTCGTAGGAGGCGGAGCCGCGCACACGCCACACCAGCTTGCCGCGCCCGGTGATCGCGCCCTCGCCCGCGGCGGGGTCGAAGCCGGAGCCGGGTTCCGGCTCGAAGACGAATTCGAGCGCGTCGACCGGCTCGGCGCTCCATGCCCGCAGTTGCACCCGCGCGACCGTGCCGGAGGCGGCGTCGTGGATCACCTGCACGCGCTGCGCCCATGCGCCGGCGTCGTCCTGCGCGGCGCCGGGCGCGACGACGAGGACCAGCCCTGCCAACCCGCCGGCAAGCGCCGTCGCCATCAGCCCGCACCGCGACCGAGATGCAACCATGCGATTTCGCAGCTCCCGCCTTGCCCCTGGGGAAGGAAAACTAGACCGGCGCGGCGCGGCGTGCAACACGCCCGCCCCGGATGCACGAAACCCGCGGCTGTTTCGCAGCCGCGGGTTTCGGAGCGTCAAGGAGAAGGCCGCGCCTTACTTCGCGAGGCCCTTGACCCAGTTGAAATAGGTCTGGTTCATGCGCACCGCCGTGTTGGCGTTGGGGCTCTCGGCGACGTTGATGCCGAGGATGGTGCGCTGCTGGCTCTGCGGGTCGTACTTGTAGACCGAACCGCCGCTGGTGCCGGCATAGGTGTCGCAGTGGTACTGGAAATACTGCTCCTGCACTGCCTGGGCGGACACGTCGCAATTGGCGCGCCACATCGTGCCGGCCGGCTTGTCGCCCGGATAGCCGATGATGTTGGCGTGGAAGTCGCCGAGCTTGGGATCGTGGGCGTAGCCGAGCCAGCCGAGATGATCGCCGATCGGCTGCTGGAGGATGACCACCGCGATGTCCCACGGCACGACCGAGCCGTAATAGCCCTGGTAGTTGGTGATGTAGCCCTCGAAGATGTAGGCCGTCTCGTAGTCCCACACGCCGAAGGGGGCGCTGTCCATCGAGGTCAGGCCGGGCGCGAACATGAAGTTGTCGTACCAGCCTTCATCGTGGTCGTAGAGGCAGTGCGCGGCGGTGAGCAGCGTGCGCGGGCCGATCAGCGTCGCGGAGCAGTTGGAGAAGCCCTCCTTGGTCTGGGCCTGGAGCAGGCCGAAGACGCGGAACGGGTAGGTCGACGAATCGGTGACCTGCACGCGGTCGTCGTCGCCGAAGACCTGCCGGTCGCCCGATTCGGCGAAGGCCGGGTCGGCGTTGGGGTTGAACGCGCCGTCGAGCGAACGCAGCACGTCCTCGCTCGGCCCCTCACGCTTCTCCTCGCCGCCGCGCGAGCGGCTGACGGTGCCGTAGCTCTGCTTCAGCTTCTCGGGATCAAGGTTCAGGTCGCGGCCGATCTCGTCGACATCGACCTTCGGCGGGGTGACGGCGACGCCGCGATCGGAAAGCTCGGGGCCGCCCGGCACCGCGCGCGGGCTTTCGCCGCTGCCCTCGGAGCTGGACTGGGCAAGGGCCGCACCCGACCACATCGAAGCGGCGAGGGCGACGGACATCAGCAGTTTCGTAGTCGTGGGTTTCATTTCAGAAACTCTCCCAAAGTTAAGCAAGCAGCGGGAACCAATCCGCAAAAGATGTCGAGATCATGTCGCCGCGCGAACCGGCAATTTTCCGCGCCAGCGACCCCGCCGTCGGCGCCCTCCCCGCCGACAGGCGGCACAAGCCTCGCACATCGCCGCAAATATTCCAATATTCACAACGACAAATCGCTTCCGTACCGTCATTCCAAGGGGTTAGATGGCGGGCACCTTGCTTTGCGGCCCTGGAGCCGCGGATCGTCACGTCTCAGGAGGACGCCTTGAAGACATTCGCAAGACTGAGCACTCTCGCTGTATGCACGCTGGCGGCGGGAACGCTGACGGCCGGGTCATCGGCTTTCGCCGGCGCGAGCCCGCTGAAGGACGGCGCTGACGCGCCGCGCGCCGGAACTTCGCCCATCGCCCGCGTCCCCGCCGCCCGCACCAAGTCGGCCGAGGACGGCGACGATCGCGTCTTCGGCGGCCGCGAGGCGGCGAAGGGCGCCTATCCGTTCCAGGTGGCGCTGCTCGCCTCGAACGCGATCGACGAGAGCCCGCAATCGCAGTTCAACGCCCAGTTCTGCGGCGGCAGTCTGATCGCGCCCGGCTGGGTGCTGACCGCGGCGCATTGCCTCGTCGATTCGGGAGCGCCGATCCCGGCCGGCGTCGTCACCGCGCTGGTCGGCGCGACCTCGCTCGACGAGGGCAAGCGCCATGCGGTGGCCGAGGTGATCGTCCATCCCGGCTACAGCGAATCGACGCTCGACAACGACATCGGCCTTCTGCGCCTCGCCGAGGATGCCGACGCGCCGGTCATCGCCCTTACCGATGCCGACCGCGAGGAAGGCGCCGCCACCGTCATCGGCTGGGGGCGGATGGAGACCGGCTACTTCCCCTCCACGCTGATGGAGGCCGAGATAGAGCTGACCGCCAACGCCGCCTGCAATGCCGGCATGAAGGAGATCTACGCGCGCGACCTCGACATGATCCTTCAGGCCTATGCCCCGCGCCTGCGCTATTCGGTGGCCGCGGTCTCGGACGCGACGAAGGAGATCGTCGCCTCGATGAGCGACCCGCTGACCGGCAACATGCTGTGCGCGGGCACCACCGACGGCGTGCGCGACGCCTGCAACGGCGACAGCGGCGGCCCGCTCTTCGCGGTCGAGGACGGTAAGCCGGTGCAGGTCGGCATCGTCAGCTGGGGCGAGGGACCGATGGACGCCGAGGCTGCCTGCGGCCACGCCAACGCCTACGGCGTCTACACGAGGCTCGCCAACTATCGCGACTGGATCGCGGAAAAGATGGCGAACTGAGCCGAACCGCGTCTCGTGCGTTCCGCAGGTGCGCGATGACGACCGCTTGCGCCGCCCCTCATCCGGCTGCCGCCACCTTCTCCCCGTGAACGGGGAGAAGAGGACCTTCATCGCCGCTTTCGCCAATCGCAAGCGCTGCAAAAACTGTGTGAGGCATGCAGCCGGCATCCCTTCTCCCCGTTCACGGGGAGAAGGTGCCCGAAGGGCGGATGAGGGGCGGCGCGACGCCTGAGGGTCGGACTGCAACCGAAAGGCCGCCGCCCGGCGCCGGCGGCCTATCCCTCTTCCGACGAGCCCCACGGGCCGTGGTGCAGCCCCTCGGCGTCGACGCGCTCGAAGCCGTGGGCACCGAAATAGTCGCGCTGACCCTGGATCAGGTTGGCCGTGCCGCGCGCCTGGCGGAAAAGATCGAAATAGCCGAGCGCGGCCGACAGCGCCGGCACCGGCAGGCCGGCAAGCGCGGCGCGGGCGACGACGCGGCGCAGCGACGCGTGCGACTGGCCCATCATGGCGACGAAATCGCGCGTCAGCAGAAGATGCTCGGCGTCGGGGTCGTCGTCATAGGCGCGGGCGAGCCGGTCGAGGAACTGCGAGCGGATGATGCAGCCGGCGCGCCAGATGCGGGCGATGGTGGCCATCGGCAGGTCCCAGCGGAACTCGCAGGAAGCTTCCTCCATCACTGCGAACCCTTGCGCGTAGGCCGCGACCTTGCCTGCGAACAGCCCGAGCTCGAGATCCTCGAGGAAGGCGGCGTCTGGCTTGTCGGCCGACGGCGCGGCGCGGCCGCCATAGGCGGCAGCGGCCCGGGCGCGCATCGCCTTCTCGGCCGAAAGGCTGCGCGCGGCGACGGCCGCCTCGATGGCCGTTGCCGGCACGCCCATCATCTGCGCCTCGATCACCGCCCAGCGGCCGGTTCCCTTCTGCCCGGCGCGGTCGAGGATCATGTCGACCAGCGGCCGGCCGGTCTGCGGGTCCGCGGTGGCCAGCACCTCGGCGGTGATCTCGACCAGATAGGAGTTGAGCCGCCCGCCGTTCCAGCGGCCGAAGATCGCGCCGATCTCGCCCGCGGCCATGCCGAAGCCGTCGCGCAGGACGCCGTAAATCTCGGCGATCATCTGCATGTCGGCATATTCGATGCCGTTGTGGATAGTCTTGACGAAATGGCCGGCCCCGCCCTCGCCGAGCCACGCCGCGCACGGCTCGCCCTCATAGCGGGCGGCGATGGCGGTCAGGATCGGCTCGACGCGGGCATAGGCCTCGCGGCAGCCGCCGACCATGATGGAGGGGCCGTGTCGCGCGCCGAACGCGCCGCCGGAGACGCCCATGCCGATGAAGGTGATGCCGGAACCCTCGAGGTCGTCGAAGCGGCGCATCGTGTCGCGGAAATTGGCGTTGCCGCCGTCGATGACGATGTCGCCCTCGGACAGGAACTCGCGCAGGCCGCGAATCTGCTCGTCCACCGCCTTGCCGGCCTGCACCATCAGGATGATCGGCCGCGGCGGCCTGATCTGGGCCGCGAGCTCCTTCAGCGAGGTGCAGGGAACGATGTTGCCGCGCAGGTCGCCGGCGTTCTCGAAGAACGCGCCGGTGCGCGACGAGGTCCGGTTGTAGACGGCTACCGGATAACCCTTCTCGGCTATGTTGAGGGCAAGACCCGAACCCATGACGCCGAGACCGATCAGTCCGATTTCCGCTTTGGCCATGATTGCTCCCGGTTGAGGTGGCTTCCGGCAAGAACAAATATGATGAACAGGCGCCGGAGCCAAGACAAGCGCCTGCCATGCATGGCTGCCATACCCGATGCAGTGCACAAAAATTTGCTCGCAACAGCGAAGATGGCAGATGAACCGGCAATCGAGCCGGCTTACTGCTTGCGCAGCCTGCGGCCGTAAAGCTCCAGCCGGTGATGGACGATCTCGTAGCCGAGCGAGCGGGCGATCTCCTGCTGGAGCTGCTCGATGCGGTCGGACTGGAACTCGATCACGTCGCCGGTGTCGATGTCGATCAGGTGATCGTGATGCTCGCCCGCCGCCGGCTCGAAGCGCGACGGCCCGCCCTCGAAGGCGTGGCGGTGGATCGCGCCGATGCCTTCCAGCAGCTTCATGGTGCGATAGACGGTCGACAGCGAGATGCCCCGGTCGACCTCGACCGCGCGGCGGAAGATTTCCATGGCGTCGGGATGGTCGCCCGCGTCGGCGAGGATGCCGAGGATGATGCGGCGCGGGCGGGTGATGCGCACGCCGGCCCGGCGCAGGGCGGTCTCGTAGTCTGGGTCCGGATTCGCGGTCTCGCTCATGGCCGGACTATGCGTCAGGAGCGCCGACGATGCAAAGCGCAATGGCGGACACCATGCCATGCCCGGCAGGCTTTTCCGGGTCGCCCCCCTCGCAAGCGCAGCCATCCGCGCCGACGGGTCGATGCCCGCACTATCTTTCTAATTGCAAACGATTTGCAATTGCATTGACGAAACGCGAAAGGCGGGCTATGTAAGACTGGCAACCAGACCTCCCGATCCCTCGACCCAGCCGGATACAATGTCTCTCAGAAGCCTCATCGCCGCCGCCCTCCTCGGCCTCGCCGCCCTCCCCGCCTCCGCCGCCGGGGATGACGGGTTCAAGGTCGTCACCACCTTCACCGTCATCGCCGACATCGCGCAGAACGTCGCCGGTGATGCCGCGACCGTCGAATCGATCACCCGGCCGGACGCCGAGATCCATAACTACCAGCCGACGCCGGGCGACATCCTCAAGGCGCAGGATGCCGACCTGATCCTGTGGAACGGGCTGAACCTCGAACAGTGGTTCGAACGCTTCTTCCGCAATCTGAAGGACGTGCCGAGCGCGGTGGTCAGCGAGGGCGTCGAGCCGCTGGGCATCCGCGAAGGCCCCTATAGCGGCAAGCCGAACCCGCATGCCTGGATGTCGCCGTCGGACGTGCTCGTCTATGTCGAGAACATCCGCGCTGCCTTTGCCGAGCACGACCCCGACAATGCCGAGACCTACGCGGCGAACGCCAAGGCCTATGCCGCGGAAATAGAGGCCGTGGCCGGGCCGATCCGCGAGAAGCTCGCCGCGATTCCCGAGGAGAAGCGCTGGCTCGTCACCAGCGAAGGCGCATTTTCCTATCTTGCGCGCGATTTCGGCTTGAAGGAACTTTATCTCTGGCCGATCAATGCCGACAGCCAGGGCACGCCCCAGCAGATCAGGAAGGTCATCGACGCGGTGCGCGAGCACTCCATCCCCGCAATCTTCAGCGAAAGCACGGTTTCGCCCGACCCGGCCATGCAGGTGGCGCGCGAGACCGGCGCCCACTATGGCGGCATGCTCTACGTCGACTCGCTGTCCGGCCCCGACGGCCCGGTGCCGACCTATCTCGATCTCCTGAAGGTCACGGCCGAGACCATCGCCGAGGGTCTTACCCGATGAGAAACGCAACGGGGAAACCGCATTCCCCTGCGGCCGGCGCGGCGAGCGCCGGCCTCGCCGTTTCCGGCGTGTCCGTCACCTATCCCAACGGCCACACGGCGCTGCGCGACGCCTCCTTCTCGATCCCGCGCGGCACGATCGCCGCGCTCGTCGGCGTCAACGGCTCCGGAAAATCCACCCTGTTCAAGGCGATCATGGGCTTCGTGCCGCTCAGCGCCGGCTCGGTCTCGATCATGGGCGAGCCGGCCGGCCGGGCGCTGAAGCGCAACGCGGTCGCCTACGTGCCGCAGGCCGAGGACGTCGACTGGAGCTTTCCGATCCTCGTCGAGGACGTCGTCATGATGGGCCGCTACGGCCACATGAACTTCCTGCGCATGCCGAAGGCGCGCGACCGCGAGAAGGTCGCGGAGTCGCTGGAGCGCGTCGGCATGGCCGATTTCCGCAAGCGCCAGATCGGCGAGCTTTCCGGCGGGCAGAAGAAGCGCGTCTTCCTCGCCCGGGCACTGGCGCAGGAGGGCGAGGTGATCCTGCTCGACGAGCCGTTCACCGGCGTCGACGTGACGACCGAGGAAGCGATCATCGCGCTGCTCAGGACCCTGCGCGACGAGGGCCGCGTCATGCTGGTCTCCACCCACAATCTCGGCTCCGTGCCGGAATTCTGCGACCGCGCCGTGCTGATCAAGGGCACGGTGCTGGCGCACGGCCTGACGCACGACGTGTTCAACCGCGCCAATCTGGAGCGGGCGTTCGGCGGCACGCTGCGCCATTTCGTCCTCGGCGGGCCGGACCTGCACGACGACGAGGACGGGCGCGCCATCACCGTCCTTTCCGACGACGAGCGGCCCTTCGTGCTCTATGGCGACCAGGCGCAGTCGAGTGCCGGGTTGGCCACCGCCGGGCCGACCGCACCGCCCGGCGAAGCGACGGGAAAGGGCGAGGGATGAGCGTCCTTCTCGAACCCTTCGCCTATGGCTACATGGTCAACGCCATGTGGGTGTCGGCGCTGGTCGGCGCGGTCTGCGCCTTCCTGTCGGCCTATCTGATGCTCAAGGGCTGGTCGCTGATCGGCGATGCGCTGTCGCACGCCATCGTGCCGGGGGTCGCCGGGGCCTACATGCTCGGCCTGCCCTTCGCCTTCGGCGCGTTCTTCTCCGGCGGGCTGGCGGCGGCGGCGATGCTGTTCCTGAGCCAGAAAACGAACCTGAAGGAGGACGCCGTCATCGGCCTGATCTTCACCTCCTTTTTCGGCCTCGGACTGTTCATGGTCTCGCTGTCGCCGACCTCGGTCAACATCCAGACTATTGTGCTCGGCAACATCCTCGCCGTGACCCCGGCCGATACGCTTCAGCTCGTCATCATCGCCGGCGTGTCGCTGGCGATCCTCACCGCCAAGTGGAAGGACTTCATGGCCGTCTTCTTCGACGAGGCGCATGCCCGCTCCATCGGCCTGAAACCCGGCCTCTTGCGCGTCGTCTTCTTCACGCTCCTGTCGGCCTCGACCGTGGCGGCGTTGCAGACGGTCGGCGCGTTCCTCGTCATCGCCATGGTGGTGACGCCGGGCGCGACCGCCTATCTCCTGACCGACCGCTTCGGCAGGCTGATTGTCATCAGCGTCCTGATCGGCACGCTGACCAGCTTCACCGGCGCCTATGCAAGCTACTTCATCGACGGCGCGACCGGCGGCATCATCGTCGTCCTGCAAACGCTGATCTTCCTCGCCGCCTTCTTCCTCGCGCCCCGGCACGGCCTTCTCGCCGCGCGGCGCAAGGCGCGCGCCGGGCTCAGCGCAGAGGCATGACGATGATCGACACGCTGCTCCTGCCGTTCCAGTTCCCGTTCATGCAGCAGGCGTTCCTCGCCGCGCTGCTGGTGGCGCTGCCGATGGGGCTAATCTCGTCCTTCCTCGTGCTCAAGGGCTGGTCGCTGATGGGCGATGCCATCAGCCACGCGGTGCTGCCCGGCGTCATCCTCGCCTACGCGGCCGGCCTGCCGCTGGCAGCCGGGGCCTTCGCCGCCGGCATGATCTGCGCGCTGGCCACCGGTTATCTCAAGGAGAACAGCCGTGTGAAGGAGGACACGGTGATGGGCGTCGTCTTTTCCGGCATGTTCGGCCTCGGCATCGTGCTCTATTCCTTCATCGAGACCGAGCTGCACCTCGACCACATCCTGTTCGGCGACATACTCGGCCTGACATGGGCCGATGTCGTGGAGACGGGGCTGATCGCGCTGGTCGTCGTCGGGTTCGTCGGCCTTTTCAAGCGCGACCTGCTGGCCGTCGCCTTCGACCCCGCCCATGCGCGCGCCATCGGCTTGGCCGTACGCTTCTACCACTACGGGCTCCTGGCGGTGCTGTCGCTTTCCATCGTCGGCGCGCTGAAGGCGGCCGGCATCATCCTCGCGGTGGCGATGCTGATCGCGCCGGGCGCCAGCGCCTTCCTCCTCACCCGCCGCTTCGAGGCGATGCTGGGGGCGGCGGTGGCGATCGCCGCCGGCTGCTCGTTCCTCGGCGTTTACCTGTCGTTCTTCATCGACAGCGCCCCGGCCCCGACCATCGTCGTGCTGATGACGGCGGTGTTCATCGCCGCCTTCACGCGCTCGCGGCTTCAGGCCGCGGCGGCGGCCAGGGCCTGACGCGCTAGCCGCGCGCCGGGATGACGAGGCCCTTCGCGCTCGCGGGGCGGGCGAGGCAGCGGTCGAGCCAGGCTGCGACCGCCGGGAAGCCGTCATAGCCGACGAGGTCGCCCGCCTCGTAGAAGTCGCGCAGCGTGCGCACCCACGGGAAGATGGCGATGTCGGCGATGGTGTAGTCCTCGCCCATCATCCACTTGCCGCCCGAAAGGCGGCCTTCCAGCACGCCGAGCAGGCGCTTCGATTCGCCGGCATAGCGTTCGAGCGGGCGCTTGTCCTCGATCTCGCGGCCGGCGAACTTGTGGAAGAAGCCGAGCTGGCCGAACATCGGGCCGATGGCCGCCATCTGGAAGAACACCCACTGGATGGTCTCGTAGCGGCGCGCCGGATCGGCGGGCATGAGCTTGCCGGTCTTCTCGGCGAGATAGACGAGGATCGCGCCCGATTCGAACAGCGCCAGCGGCTTGCCGCCCGGCCCGTCTGGATCGAGGATCGCCGGGATCTTGCCGTTGGGATTGAGCGACAGGAACGGCTCGGTCCAGGTCTCGTTCTTCGTGATGTCGACGAGATGCGCCTCGTAGGGCAGGCCGAGTTCCTCCAGCGCGATGGCGACCTTGACGCCGTTCGGCGTCGCGAAGGAATAGAGCTGGAGCTTTTCCGGCTCCTTCGCCGGCCAGCGCGCGGTGATCGCAAAGCTCGAAAGATCGGTCATGGGAAGAAGCCTCGTTCAGGGAAGGCGCCGCCTCGCGGCGCGGAATCGGACGGGACAGAGATAGGCCCCCCGCCGCGCCGCGCGCAAGACATGGGAAGCGAACGCTGCGTAAACGGGCGGTGTCCGCCCCGCCCTTTCCTGCCACTCAGGGCCGGTAGGCCTTGACCGCGACGGTGGCGTTGGTGCCGCCGAAGGCGAAGGAATTGCTGAGCGCGGCGCGCACCTCGCGCTCGCGGGCGACGTTGGGGGTGACGTCGAGGTCGCAGTCCGGGTCCGGCGTCGTATAGTTCGCGGTCGGCGGCACGACACCGTCGGTCACGGCCTTGACGCAGGCGATCATCTCCAGCGCCGCGGTCGCGCCGAGGCAATGGCCGTGCATCGACTTGGTCGAGGAGACGGAAAGGCGGTCCGCCGCCTCGCCGAAGGCGCGGCGGATGGCCTGCGTCTCGATCTGGTCGTTCATCTTCGTGCCGGTGCCGTGGGCGTTGACGTAGTCGACGTCCTGCGGCGCGAGGCCCGCATCGGCGAGGCAGTTCGCCATCGCCGCCGTCGGCCCCTCGACGGTGGGGGCGACGATGTCGGTGGCGTCGGCCGACATGCCGCAGCCGGCATATTCGGCGAGGATCGGCGCGCCCCGCGCCAGCGCGTGCTCCAGCCGCTCCAGCACGATGACGCCGGCGCCCTCGCCGATCACCAGCCCGTCGCGATCGGCCGAGAACGGGCGGCAGGTCTGCCGGGCGAGGACGCGCATCGCCTCCCAGCCCTTGAGCACGCCCCAGATGATCGGCGCCTCGGTGCCGCCCGCCAGCATGACGTCGGCGCGGCCGAGCACGATCTGGTCGGCAGCGGAGACGATCGAATGGTTGCCGCTCGAGCAGGCGGAGCTGACGGCGAAGACCGGGCCGCGCAGGCCGAGATCCATGCTGACCTGCCCGGCGGGCGCGGCGGTCATGCCGCGCGGGATGGAGAAGATGTTGGCGCGCGGCCGCCCCTCGAGCAGGATGCCGCGATAATTGTCCTCGATCGTCTCCCAGCCGCAGACGCCGGTGCCGATCACCGCGCCGGCGCGCGTCGAGGCCTCCGCGTCGAGGGCGAGCCCGGCCTGCGCCGCCGCCTCGCGCGCGGCGATCACGGCGAGCAGGCTGAAGCGGTCCATGGTCACCAGCCGCTTGTGCTCGATGCCGTGGTCGGGCAGTTGCGCGATCTCGGCCCCGCAGGAAACCTTGAGCTCGTGCAGCGGCGTCGTGGTGATGGGGCCGATGCCGGAGCGGCCGGCGCGCATCGCCTGCCAGATCGCGGGGACGTCGGTGCCGAGCGCGCAGATGCCGCCGAGCCCGGTGATGACGATGCGCGGACGCGTCATGTCAGGCCTTGGTCTCGACCAGCCCGCGCACGGCATCGACGATGTCGCCGACATTGGTCAGGTTCGCCCAGGCGTCGACGGTGTTCATCTCGATCTCGATGTCGAACTCGTCCTCCAGCTCGAAGACGATCTCCGTCAGCTCGAGCGAATGGATGCCCAGCTCGCTCAATTCGGTGTCGAGCGTGATCGCGCCGGTTTCGGGAGCAGCGTGAGCCTTGATCTTGCCGAGGATGGTTGTCGCCAGTTCATCGCTCATTCGTCCGTCCTTTTGTGAAACCTCGCCAGGGCGCGCTCGGCCGAACGCCAGCTATAGAAGCGCAATCGCGGGCGCGCAACAACCCCGCGCCATAATCGCCGCGCTTGCCGGCCGTGGGCCATGCGGCATGCGAGACTCCACTTTCCGGCGCATTCGGCTAGTCTGCCGGTGATGAGTCGGGGGAGGCATCGTCATGTATCTCGCAGTCGGATCGCCAGGGTCGCGTCTCATACGCGTCACCTGGATGCTGGAGGAGCTGGGCCAGCCCTATCGCATCCTCAAGGCGGCGCGCGACAGCGAGGAGATGCGGCGCTACCACCCCTCCGGCAAGGGGCCGGTGCTGGTCGACGACGGCATGACCGTCACCGACTCCGCCGCGATCTGCGCCTATCTCGCCGACAAGCATCCGGAAAAGGAGATGGGGCCGAAGACGCCGGCCGAGCGCGCCCATCTCAACGCCTGGCTGTTCTTCGCCCAGTCGGAGCTGGAAGCGCCGCTGTGGAACCGCCAGAAGCACGCGTCGATGCTGCCCGAGATCGAGCGAGTCGACGTCGGCCCGTGGACGACGGCCGAATTCAACCGCGAGATCAACGCGCTCGAGGCAAGGCTGGGCGAATCGAGCTTCGCCATGGGCAACCGCTTCACCGCGGCCGACGTGATCCTCGGCCATTGCGGGCAATGGGCGCGGGATTCGCAGTTCACGATCACCTCGGACCGGGTGAACGCCTATTTCAACCGAGTGCTGGCCCGGCCGGCCCTGGCCCGCGCCAGGGCGCGGGAAGCGGCGGCCGAATAGAGCCGCTCAATCCGCGCCCCTCAATCGACGCCCCTCAATCGACGCCCCTCAATCGACGAACGCGCGCTCGACGACGAACTCGGCCGGCGCGGCGTTGGAGCCTTCCTTCAGCCCCGCCTTCTCGACCAGCGCCTTGACGTCGCGGATCATGTCCATCGAGCCGCAGATCATTACCCGGTCGACGGCGGGGTCGAAGGGCGGCATGCAGAGGTCCTCGAACAGCTTGCCGCTCTCGATCAGCGCCGTGATGCGGCCGGAGCGCGCATAGGGCTCGCGCGTCGCGGTGGCATAGTGGAAGAAGCGGCCCTGAACCAGCTCGCCGATCAGCGGGTCCTCGACGAGGTTCCTCGCCAGCTCCTCGCCATAGGTCAGTTCCGCCACCTCGCGGCAGGTGTGGGTGAGGATCACCTCGTCGAACTTCTCGTAGGTCTCGGGGTCGCGCATCAGGCTGGCGAAGGGCGCGATGCCGGTGCCGGTCGAGATCATCCACAGCCGCTTGCCCGGCGTCAGCGCGTCGAGCACCAGCGTGCCGGTCGACTTCTGGCGCATCAGCACCGTGTCGCCCGGCTTGATCTTCTGCAGATGCTGGGTCAGCGGGCCGTCCGGCACCTTGATCGAGAAGAATTCCAGCTCCTCGTCCCAGGACGGGCTGGCGATGGAATAGGCGCGGAACACGGGCTTCGCCGCATTGGGCAGGCCGATCATGACGAACTCGCCCGAGCGGAAGCGGAAGCTCTGCGGCCGGGTGATGCGGAACGAGAACAGAAAGTCGGTGTAGTGGCGGACCGAAATCACCTTCTCGGCATGGACCCCGGCCGGAATCGGAAATTCGGGAGCGGCGGCGACGTCCGTCTCCTGGCGCGCGGCTTGTGTCATTCCTGGCATCCTGTCTGTTGATGGCTGGCCGGAGAGGTGTCGCTGCGGGACATGAACAACTGCTGTAATACGCGCTTTCGATTAATATGGGAAAATTTGTTGCGTCAAGGCAGTGGCATAGGGCCGCACGGCCTGTATGCAAAGGGCGGGCATCGACAGTCGCGGGACGGCCCGGCCCGCAGCACGGGAGAAGAAGATGAGCGCGAAAGCCCTGATCGTCGTCGACATCCAGAACGATTTCTGCCCCGGCGGGGCGCTGGCGGTGGCCGGCGGCGACGAGATCGTGCCGCTGGTCAACGCCCTGATCGGCGCGTTCGACCATGTGGTGCTGACGCAGGACTGGCACCCGGCCGGCCATTCGAGCTTCGCCTCCACCCATCCCGGCCGCCAGCCCTTCGAGACGATCGACATGCCCTACGGACCGCAGACGCTGTGGCCCGACCATTGCGTGCAGGGCACGAGGGGCGCGGACTTTCATCCCGGCCTCGACTGGACGAAGGCGCAGCTGGTCATCCGCAAGGGCTTTCGCCCCTCGATCGATTCCTATTCGGCCTTCTTCGAGAACGACCACAAGACGCCAACCGGCCTTGCCGGCTATTTGAAGGAGCGCGGCATCTCGGACCTGACCTTCGTCGGCCTGGCCACCGATTACTGCGTCGCCTATTCGGCGCTCGACGCGGTGCGGCACGGCTTTTCCGCGACGGTCGAGACGGGCGCCTGCCGCGCCATCGATCTCGGTGGCTCGCTGGAAGCGATGACGCGCAGGATGGCCGAAGCGGGCGTCACGCTTGCCTGAATCTCAGCCGGCCGCGGCGGCGGCCGGCTCGATCTCGACCAGCGGTGCGGGAATCGACGTCGTCTTTTCCGGCGACTTGCAGATGTCGGCGATGACGCAGGCCGGGCAGTCCGGCTTGCGCGCCTTGCAGACATAGCGGCCGTGCAGGATCAGCCAGTGGTGGGCGTGGCGCATGTAGTGCGGCGGGATCACCCGCACCAGCGTCGCCTCGACCTGCTCCGGCGTCTTGCCCGGGGCGAGGCCGATGCGGTTGCCGATGCGGAAGATGTGGGTGTCGACCGCCATGGTCGGCTCGCCGAAGAAGATGTTGAGCACCACATTGGCGGTCTTGCGGCCGACGCCGGGCAGCGCGGTCAACGCCTCGCGCGTGCCGGGCACCTCGCCGCCATGATCGCGGATCAGCGCCTCGCTGAGCGCGATCACGTTCTTCGCCTTGTTGCGCCACAGGCCGATGGTGCGGATATAGGCGCCCACCTTCTCCTCGCCCAGCGCCAGCATCTTCTGCGGCGTGTCGGCGACGGCAAAGAGCGGCCCGGTCGCCTTGTTGACGCCGACATCGGTCGCCTGCGCCGACAGGACCACCGCCACCAGAAGGGTGAAGGCGTTGATGTAGTCGAGCTCGCCCTTCGGCGCGGGCCGCTGGACCGAGAAGCGGCGGAAGATCTCCTCGATCTCGGCCGGGGTGTAGAGCGTCAAAGGCGGCCGCTTGGGGCTCGGGCGGGGCTTCGCCAGCGCGTTGGGGCGCACGGCGCGGCCTTCCGTATCGGCAGGAGCCGTCTTGCCGGCGATTTTATCCTTGGGGTTTCGCATGGCTTCTCTATACTCGGCTCCATGGCCGAGATGAAAGCCGCAGACGAACCCTTTTTCCGCGCCTTGCTGGTGCCGTACCGCTCGCTCGGCCGCAAGGGCTTCCTGATCCTGATGGGGCTGTGCGCCGCGGTGTGGCTGACGACCGGGGCGGCGTTCCTGTCGATGGGCGCGTGGCCGGTGTTCGGCTTCTTCGGCCTCGACGTCCTCGCCCTCTACCTCGCCTTCCATTTCAACTACCGCGCCGCGCGGGTGCGCGAGGAGGTGTCGGTGTCGCGCACCGCGCTCGACATCGTCAAGGTCGCGCCTTCGGGCCGGCGGCAGGCGCACCGGTTCAACCCGTTCTGGACCCGTTTCAACGTCGCCCGCCACGAGGAGATCGGCATCACAGGCATGGCGGTCGAGGGCGAGGGGCGCAGGGTGGCCATCGGTTCCTTCCTCAACCCCGACGACCGCGAGAGCTTCGCCACCGCCTTCGGCCGGGCGCTGGCGACGGCGAAGCTGAGATAGGGCATACCCGCGCAGGAATCGGGTGGCGAAAGGCACTTTCCGGCACGATATTGCCGGTCAAGGAGACTTCGCCATGAACATCAACACCCCCACCGCGATCCTCGAACGCGACATCACCCCGACCGGGCCGGACTACGAGACCGTACGCCGGGTGATCGAGAAGATCAGCCTCGACTATCGCGACCAGCCGTCGCTGGAGGAGCTCGCCGCCGATGTCGGCGAGACGCCGACCGGCCTGCAGAAGCTGTTCACCCGCTGGGCCGGCCTGTCGCCCAAGGGCTTCCTTCAGGCGGTCACGCTCGACCATGCGCGCCACCTGCTCGACGAGGGGCTGCCCCTGCTCGAGGCCGCCTTCGAGGTCGGCATGTCGGGGCCGGGGCGGCTGCACGACCTCTTCGTCACCCACGAGGCGATGTCGCCGGGCGACTACAAGAGCCGCGGCCAGGGCCTCGCCATCCGCTACGGCTATCACCCCTCGCCTTTCGGCACCGCGCTGCTGATGATCACCGAGCGCGGGCTGGCGGGGCTGGCCTTCTGCGACGCCGGGGCCGAGCGCGAGGCGTTCGAGGACATGGCCAGCCGCTGGCCGAACGCGTCCTATGCCGAGGATTCGGCGGCGACCGCGCCCTATGCCGCGCGCATCTTCGACCCCGCCCGCTGGCGGCCGGACGAGCCGCTGCGCGTGGTGCTGATCGGCACCGACTTCCAGGTCCGGGTGTGGGAGGCGCTGCTGAAGATTCCGATGAACCAGGCGCGCACCTATTCGTCCATCGCCGCCGAGATCGGCCGGCCGGCGGCAAGCCGGGCGGTCGGCGCGGCCATCGGCGCCAACCCGGTCTCGTTCGTGGTGCCGTGCCACCGGGCGCTCGGCAAGACCGGGGCGCTGACCGGCTACCACTGGGGCCTGACGCGCAAGCGCGCCATGCTCGGCTGGGAGGCGGGACAGGCCAGCGCGGCCTGACCCGCCGACGCCTCCGGCGGGCGATCCACGGCCGTTTCGATATTTCCGATCGAACATATCTGCTGCGCTTCGGCGTCGTTTGAGCTCTGTCAATCCGCCCTTGATGGGGATTGGATATATACGTATGAATATATCCAATCCTTCCCGCGCCGCATCCCGCGGCGCCATCTTTCAAGGGGTTATCCGATGCTGAACCGCAGACGCTTCACCACGCGCATGGTCGCGCTCGCCGCCGGTCTCGCCGCGATGCTGGCAGCGCCGCTGCCGGCCGCGCTGGCGCAGGACACCGTCACCGTCTTCGCGGCCGCGAGCCTGAAGAACGCGCTCGACAACATCAACGCCGCCTGGAAGGCCGACAGCGGCAAGGAGGCGACGATCTCCTATGCCGGCAGCTCGGCGCTGGCCAAGCAGATCGAGGAAGGCGCGCCGGCCGACGTGTTCATCTCGGCCGACCTCGCCTGGATGGACTATCTGTCGGAGAAGAACCTGACGCAGAAGGACACCGAGGTGCAGCTTCTCGGCAACCGCATCGTGCTGGTCGCGCCGGCCGATTCCACCACCGAGATCGAGATCGCGCCCGGCTTCGATCTCGCCGGCACGCTGGGCGACGAGCGTCTCGCCATGGCCAACACCGATTCCGTCCCGGCCGGCAAATACGGCAAGGCGGCGCTGGAGAAGCTCGGCGTGTGGGACGCGGTCGCGCCCAGGGTGGCGCAGGCCGAGAACGTGCGCGCCGCGCTCGCGCTCGTCGCCGCAGGCGAGGCCCCGCTCGGCATCGTCTACCAGACCGACGCCGCCGCCGACCCGGCGGTCAGGATCGTCGGCACCTTCCCGCAGGACACCCACGACCCGATCATCTACCCGGCGGCGCTGACCGCCGAGGCTAAGGCCACGGACGCCGCCGCCTTCCTCGACTACCTCAAGACGGACACCGCCAGGGGGCTGTTCGAGGAGCAGGGTTTCACCGTATTGACGGCCAACTGAGAACAGCCAGCGGACGGGGGAAAAGCAGTCGTGGCGGATATGGGGTGGTGGCTGGACCTTAGCCCGAGCGAGTGGGACGCGGTCCGGCTCTCCATCCGGGTCTCGATATGGGCGACGGTGGCGAGCCTGCCGCTCGGCATCGTCGTCGCCTATGTGCTGGCGCGCAAGGAGTTCTGGGGCAAGGCGGCGCTGAACGGCCTCGTCCACCTGCCGCTGATCCTGCCGCCGGTCGTCACCGGCTACCTGCTGTTGCTGACCTTCGGCCGGCGCGGGCCGGTGGGGGCGTTCCTCTACGAGCATTTCGGCATCGTCTTCTCCTTCCGCTGGACGGGCGCGGCGCTCGCCTGCGCGGTGATGGCGTTTCCGCTGATGGTGCGCGCCATCCGCCTTTCCATCGAGGCGGTAGACCGCAGGCTGGAGGCGGCGGCCGGCACGCTGGGGGCCAGCCCGCTGTGGGTGTTCGCCACCGTCACCCTGCCGCTGATCCTGCCCGGCATCATCACCGGCATGATCCTCGCCTTCGCCAAGGCGATGGGCGAGTTCGGCGCGACCATCACCTTCGTCTCCAACATCCCCGGCGAGACGCAGACCCTGCCCTCGGCCATCTACACCTTCACCCAGGTTCCCGGCGGCAACGCCGGCGCGATGCGGCTGACCGCGATCTCCATCGTCATCGCGATGACGGCGCTCGTCGCCTCGGAGGCGCTGGCGCGCCGGGTCGCCGCAAGGCTCGACGTCAAATGACGATCGAGATCGACGTCGTCCACCGCCTAGGGAAGTTCGCGCTGGAGGCCCGCTTCGAGAGTGACGGGCGGCTGATCGCGCTGTTCGGCCATTCCGGCTCGGGCAAGACCTCGCTCATCAACCTGATCGGCGGTCTCACCCGCCCGGATACGGGCCGCATCGCCGTCAACGGCCGCGTGCTGGTCGACGTGGAGGCCGGGGTCTTCGTGCCGGCGCACAAACGGCGCATCGGCTACGTCTTCCAGGACGCGCGGCTGTTCCCGCACATGACCGTGGCGCAGAACCTGAATTACGGGCGCTTCTTCACCCCGGCGGGCGAACGCTACGCCGATTTCGGCGCCGTGGTCGAGCTGCTGGGCATCGGCCATCTGCTCGACCGGCGGCCGGGCCGGCTTTCGGGCGGAGAGAAGCAGCGCGTCGCCATCGGCCGGGCGCTGGTCGCCAGCCCGAGGCTGATCCTGATGGACGAGCCGCTGGCCTCACTCGACGAGGCGCGCAAGGCCGAGATCATGCCCTATATCGAGACGCTGCGCGACGAGGCGGACATTCCCATCGTCTATGTCAGCCATTCCATCGCCGAGGTGGCGCGGCTCGCCACCGACATCGTCGCGCTCGCCGAGGGCAAGGTGGCGGCCAGCGGCCCGGCGGCGCGGGTGCTGCCGCTGCTCAACCTGCCCGGCGGCAAGGAGCAGGACGGGGAAAGCGCACTGATCGAGCTCGTGATGGTCGAGCCCGACGAAGGCTACGGCCTGTCGCTGATGCGCTCGGCCGGCGGCGGCGAATGGCGCCTGCCGAAGGCCGACGCACCGGCCGGGGCGCGGCTGCGCGTGCGGGTGCGCGCCCGCGACGTGATGCTGGCGCGCGAGCGGCCGCACGACATCAGCGCGCTCAACGTCCTCAAAGCGCGGATCGCCTCGATCGCGAGCGACGACGGGCCGCAGGCGCTGGTGCGGCTCGACCATGGCGGCGAAGAGCTCGTGGCCCGCATCACCCGCCGCTCGCTCGACACGCTTGGGCTCGCGCCGGGCGCCGAGGTCTTCGCCATCGTCAAGACCGCGACCTTCGACCCGGCAGCGACGGCGGCAGCGCCCGCGCGGCGGTAGCGACCAGGAATGTAGCGATCCGGGCGCGGTTGCGGCATAACAGGCGGGCAGCCCGTCATCGCGAGGATGTCCGCCCGTGCCCACCTTCACCTTCAAGATCAGGTTCGACCCAGAGGGCCAGATCGGCCACGGCAAGGTCGAGCTTCTGGAGCAGATCGCCGCCTTCGGCTCGATCTCCGCCGGCGCGCGGCGGATGAACATGTCCTACAAGCGGGCCTGGGACCTCGTCGAGGAGATGAACACCATCTTCGGCAAGCCGGTGCTAGCCACCCAGAAGGGCGGGCGCAGCGGCGGCGGCGCGCAACTGACCCCGACCGGCCTCGCCGTCGTCGCGCGCTACCGCGCCATCGAGCGGGCGGTGGAAGCCGCAGCCGCCCCGCATATCGAGGCGCTGGCGGCCGAGATCGAGGGCAAGTGAAGCGGCAGCCACCGTCCCCGCTTGAACTCGAAACCGCGACAGACCATATCTTGGGCAAGTGAAGGCGCCGTCTGGGTCTTCACGCCGACAGTCGCTCTTCGAGGACACGCTTCGCATGACCCGCGTCACACCCTTTTCCAGCCCGCTCCTGCTCGGCTTCGACGCCATCGAGAAGACGCTGGAGCGCGTCGCCAAGAGCGGCGACGGCTATCCGCCCTACAATATCGAGCGCCTCGCCGGCGGCGAGAGCGGCGACCGCCTGCGGATCACCCTCGCCGTGGCCGGCTTCTGCGAGGCCGACCTCGAGGTGACGCTGGAAGACAGCGAGCTCGTGGTGCGCGGCCGCCAGAACGACGACACCGAGCGCCAGTTCCTGCATCGCGGCATCGCCGCGCGCCAGTTCCAGCGCGTCTTCGTCCTTGCCGACGGCATGCGGGTGACGGGGGCCCAGCTGAAGAACGGCCTGCTCGCCATCGACCTCGACCGACCGGAGCCGGACCGGCTGGTACGGAAAATAAACATTTCGGTGAAAGACTGAGTTCCGGCCGCACCGGAACAAGGAAAGCTCTGCTGCGGGCCGGTCTTATGGACGCCCCGCAAAGAAGGAGGCTGACATGACTGACAACGACAAGACCCCTGCCCTGACCCCCGCGGAACTCGCGCATCTCGGAGAAGGCTCGCTCGCCTATCTGCGCGAGATCGACGGCGCGGAGCTCGCCGGCCGGTTCCCCGGCATGCCGCATATCGCGCCCGGCACCAAGCTGTGGGCCGTCTTCGCCGCCGACGGGCGGCCGATCATGCTGACCGACGCGCGCGACGCCGCGCTGGCCGGCGCGATCCAGAACGACCTGACCCCGGTCAGCACGCACTGAAGATCGAGGTCCGGGAATCGAAAAGGCGGCCCTGAAGGCCGCCTTTCGGGAATGGCAGCGCCAAGCGGCGGCCGACACGACGCCGGACGATCCCGCCCGGCCGCGAAGCACGCTCAGGCGATCTGCGATGTCGGCGCCTGCGACAGCAGGGTGTGGATCGCATCGGCCTCGCGCGTCGCGCGAATCTTGGCCACCGTGTCGGGATCCCGTAGCACGCGGGCGATGCGCGACAGCGCCTTCAGGTGATCGGCGCCGGCGCCCTCGGGCGCCAGCAGCAGGAAGACGAGATCGACCGGCTGGTCGTCGAGCGATTCGAAGTCGACCGGGGTTTCCAGCCGCGCGAAGATGCCGGTGATGCGGGAGATGCCGGCGAGCTTGCCGTGGGGGATGGCGATGCCGTTGCCGACCCCGGTAGAGCCCAGCCGCTCGCGCTGGAGGATGGTGTCGAACACCTCGCGCTCCGGCAGGCCGGTGACGGCGGCGGCCTTCTCGGCCAGCAATTGCAGAAGCTGCTTCTTGGAATTCGCCTTCAAGGCCGGCATCACCGCCGAAACCTCGATCAGGTCGTTCAGATCCATTTTCAGGTCATCCTTCCTGCTCTGCCCGTTTGCCGCAACGCAAGCCCCGCCTGCGGTCCGGTCGAGAGCGCGGCGATCAGCGCGAGGCCGAGTTCGCCGCCGACGAGGTGTCTATCCAGCCGATATTGCCGTCGGCCCGGCGGTAGACGACGTTGACGTGCCCGTTGCCGCCATTGCGGAACACCACAACGGGGCCGTCCCTGGTGTCGAGCTCGATGACCGCGTCGGCCACCGACATGGTCTTCAGCGCAACGGTCGATTCGGCGACGACGGCCGGCGCGTAGTCGACCGGGACCTCCTCGTCCTCGCCGGCGACGGGAGCGACGACGCGATAGTCGAGATCGATCCACTCGGCCGCGGCCGAAACGGGATGCTCCTTCAGGCGGCGCTTGTAGCGGCGCAGCCGCTTCTCGACGCGCTCGGCGGCGGCGTCGAAGGCAAGCTGCGGGTCCTGCGCCTGGCCGCTCGCCTGCAACGAGATGCCGGTGTCGAGATGAACGAGGCAGTCGGCGGAGAACCGCGAGCCATTCTTCTCCACGGTCACGGTCCCACCATAGCCGCCGTCGAAGTATTTATTGACCGCATCCTCGATGCGGCCCTCGATCTTGACGCGGAAGGCGTCGCCAATATCCATGTGCTTACCGGAGATGCGCAGGCTCATGTCGAACTGACCTTTTCTTGTGCTGGTTCTCTCTCGGGATTCCGACTGCTGTCGAGTTTATACCTGTGGTCGGCACACTCAAGGTTTTCGGCGGCTCGGGCGTCGGCTTCCGGCTACGCCACCGGCGCCCACGTCAACGGCGCCACAGCGCGGGAACCCCGTTTCGGCCACCCGGCGCATGCGGCCGCGCTTCTAGTCCGTTTTGCATCGGCTTGTCAACGCGAGGCCCCGGAGCGCCCGCCGACCGGGCCTTTCAGCGCCGCACGGCGGGGTTTTTCAACGCCGCACGGCGGCAAGGGCGCGCTTCTCGCGCCGGCGCTGGACCGAGGACGGAATGTCCATGCCTTCCCGATATTTGGCGACGGTGCGCCGGGCGATGTCGATGCTTCTTTTCCTCAACATATCCACAATCGCGTCGTCGGAGAGCACGTCGTCGGGCGTTTCCGCCTCGATCAGCTCGCGGATCAGGTCGCGCACCGCCGTTGAGGAATGGGCGTCGCCCCCTTCGGTCGAGGCGATGGCCACCGAGAAGAAGCGTCGCAGCTCGAACGCGCCGCGCGGGGTCATCATGTACTTGTTGGCGGTAACCCGGCTGACGGTCGATTCGTGCATGCCGATCGCCTCGGCCACGTCCTTCAGGTTGAGCGGCCGCAGGTGCCGGACGCCATGGACGAGAAAGGCGTCCTGCCGGCGCACGATCTCGCTCGCCACTTTCAGGATGGTGCGGGCCCGCTGGTCGAGGCTGCGCGTCAGCCAGTTGGCGTTCTGCATGCATTCGGCGAGGAACGCCCGGTCGGCCTCGCTCGTCGCGTGCTTCGAGACATGGGCGAAATAGCTCTGGTTGACGAGGACGGCCGGCAGCGCGTCGGGATTGAGCTCGACCGCCCAGCCGCCGTCGGCGGCGCGGCGCACGATCACGTCCGGCACCACCGCATCGGCCGGTTGGGCGGTGAAGGCGGTGCCGGGGCGCGGGTCGAGCCGGCGGATCTCGGCGATCATGTCGAGCAGGTCCTCGTCGCCGACGCCGCACAGCCGCCGCAGCTGGACGAAGTCGCGCCGCGCCACCAGCTCGAGATTGGCGACCATCGCCCGCATCGCCGGGTCGAAGCGGTCGCGCGCCTTGAGCTGGAGCGCGAGGCATTCAGCGAGGTCGCGGGCGAACAGCCCCGGCGGATCGAAACCCTGGCAGGCGGCGAGGACGGCCTCGACCGCCTCCTGCGCGCAGCCGAGGCGCTGCGCCAGCCCGGCGATATCGGCCTGGAGATAGCCGGAATCGTCGAGCGCGTCGGCCAGCTCCGACGCGATCAGCCGCTCGGTGGGATCGTGGAAGGCGAAGGCGATCTGCTCGGCGACATGGCCGGCGAGCGAGGGCGGCACGGCGGCGAAGGCGTCCATGTCGAAATCGTCCGGCCCGCCGGACGCGCCCGACGCCGATTTCCACTGGCCGGCGAGGTCCGGCCCGATGCGCTCTTCCGTGCCGGGATCGTCGGGAAAGACGTTTTCCATCGAGGAATCGAGCCGTTCCGACATGGTCTCGGCGCTGATGCCGGCCTCGTCGAACATGCGGTCGAGCCGCTCGGCCGCCGCCTCGCCGGCGGGCGGCTCGTTAGCCCCCCCGTCGCCTTGCGGCTCGACGGCCGCCCCGTCGCCTTCCGCCTCCGGCCGTTCCAGCAGCGGGTTCTTTTCGATCTCGTCCTCGATGAAGCGCTCGAGCTCGGCATGGGTGAACTGCAACAGGCGGATCGACTGCATGAGCTGCGGCGTCATGGTCAGCGATTGCGCCTGGCGCAGTTGCAGTTTGGCGCTGAGTGCCATCCGGTGTTTCCCCATGCCGCAGTGCGACATGAAACTGGCCCGGCTTTTGCTTGTCAAGCGCCGGCGAACGGTTTCTCGCTTGGGCTTCGGGGCGCGCTACAGGCTGAAGGATTCGCCGAGATAGAGCCGGCGCACGTCGGGGTTCTCGACGATCTCGGCCGGGACGCCGTGAGTCAGCACCTGTCCGGCATGGATGATGTAGGCGCGCTCGACGAGGCCGAGCGTCTCGCGGACGTTGTGATCGGTGATCAGGACGCCGATGCCGCGCGCGGTCAGATGGCGCACGAGCTGCTGGATATCGGAGACTGCGATGGGGTCGACGCCGGCGAACGGCTCGTCGAGCAGCATGAAGTTCGGGTTCGACGCCAGCGCCCGGGCGATCTCCAGCCGGCGGCGCTCGCCGCCCGACAGCGCGATCGATGGCGACTTGCGCAGATGCGCGATGTGGAACTCCTCCAGCAGTTCGTCCAGCCGGCGCTCGCGCGCCTTGCGGCCCTTCTCGGTCATCTCGAGGATGGCGCGGATGTTGTTCTCGACCGAAAGGCCGCGGAAGATCGACGCCTCCTGCGGCAGGTAGCCGATGCCGAGCCGCGCGCGCCGGTACATCGGCAGCGCGGTGACGTCGTAGCCGTCGATCTCGATGGTGCCCTGATCGACCGGCACGAGGCCGGTGACCATGTAGAAGCAGGTGGTCTTGCCGGCTCCGTTCGGCCCGAGCAGGCCGACCGCCTCGCCGGCGCGCACGCCGAACGACACGCCGTTGACGACCTGCCGGCCCTTGTAGCTCTTGGTCAGGCCGCGCGCGATCATGGTGCCGCGGAAGCGCTCGCGGTCGGGCCGCTCGGCGGGCGCTTTCGCGGCCGGCCTGCGCAGAAGCGTCGGGAGCTTCACCGGCGGTCCTGCGAGCCGGGCTTGAGCAGCATCTTGACCCGGCCGGCGCCTCCGGCGCCGCCGCAGCCTTCGAGGTTGGCGAGGCCGGTCGCCATCCTGACCGTCAGCTTGCAGCCGACGATGACGTTGTCGCCCTCGGACAGCACCACCTCCTTGCCGGTCAGCACCAGCACCTCGCTCTTCATGTCGAAGCTGCCGTGGTCGGCGGTGGCGACCTGGGTGTCGGACTTCACATAGACCTTGTTCTCGACGACGAGGCGGTCGATGTTGGCCGAGCCGGTGGCGGCGGACCCGGTGCCGCCTTCCTTAGCGTAGTAGACCGTCATCTTGCCGGAGCGTAGCAGCACCGGCCCCTGCGTCACGGCGACATTGCCGGTGAACACGGCGAGGCCGTCATTCTCGCGCACCTCGAGATGGTCGCTCTCGATCTCGATCGGCTTGTCGCCGTCGAGCTTCAAGCCGGTCATGCGCCCGGCGTCCTGCGCCAGCGACGGCCCGGCCAGCACGGCGAGCGAGCAGGCGAGCGGCAGGGCCAGCGACAGCATGCGTTTCATGGTCTTCATTGCGTCTCCCCGCCCTCGGCCCCGGCGCCGCCCGGGCGCCCGTTATCTGCCGGCGTGCCGCGCAGGCGCCCGCCGTCTATCGTCATGCGGACGCGGTTCTCGAAAACCAGCACCGCCCCCTTGTCGCGAACCGACATCGAGTCCGCGCTTATGTGCGCCCCGTCGAGCGAAATGTCGACCGGGTCGGGTGTTTCGAGGCTGCCCGCCGCGACGTCGACGACGGCCGACTGGAGCACCGCCTTCATGCCGTCGTCGCTGGTCATGGTCAGCTCGCTGTCGATGGCGAGGCGGTTGGCCTCGCGGTCGAACACGCCCGACGCGGCGGAGACCGACATCCAGCCCGTCTCGTCGACGGGAAGCCTGGCGTTGATGCCCTCGAGATCGATGCGCCCGCTCATGCCGATGTCCTGGATGGCGCGGGTGGCGGTCATCGAATAGGGCCGTCCGTCCCGGCCGGTCAGCCCGTCGAGCTTCGGATCGGTCATCACCAGCCGCCCGTCCTCGATGGCGAGCGAGCTGAGGTCGATGGGCAGCGCCTGCGGCGTCCACAGCCACGACCGGCCGGCGAAGACGACGATCATCAGCAAGGCGGCCACGGGCAGGACGCGCTTGAGCAGACGCACGCGGCGCGAATGCCGGCGCGCGTCGGAGAACGCCCGCTCCACGCGGTGCGCGCGCGCCGGGTCGGCCTGCGCGGGCCGCCGCATACTGCCGGTGTCCGTCCGTGCCTGCGAAATGTTCATGCCCTCATGCCCGAAGCGGCGGACTTCACCGGTTCCGGCCTTCGCGCCGGCAACCCTCTTTGCGTCCGCATGGTAGCGACTTCGACTTGCACCCCATTATGGTGATAATTGGATGGTTTCAGCGGCATTCATACAGATATGCCGCCGCGCGGGGAAGCCTCCCGGCCTTGCCGGGCGCGGCGGGGGAGCGGCATGCCCCTTCCGGCGCGCGCCGGCTTGCACTAAAAGCAGCGCCGAGGGGCGGCAAGCGTCGGAGAAAGGCGTGCCATGACGAACCGTGCAGACGACATCATCGACCGCAGGCGGCTGCGCCGCAAGCTGACCTTCTGGCGCGTCGCGGCGTTCGTCGTCGCCGCGCTCGCCATCGCCGGCGCCGCTTCCTTCGCCATGCGCGACAGCCTCAGCGTCGCCGACCAGATCGCGCGGGTCAGGATCGAAGGCACGATCACCGAGAACGAGGAGCTCCTGAAGCGGCTGAAGCGCATCGGCGAGGCCGCGCACGTCAAGGGCGTGATCGTGACCGTCGACTCGCCCGGCGGCACCACGGCCGGCGGCGAGGCGATCTACGAGGCCGTGCGCAAGCTGGCGGGCGAGAAGCCGGTGGTGGCGCAGGTCGGCACGCTCGCCGCGTCTGCCGGCTACATGATCGCCAGCGCCGCCGACCACATCGTCGCGCGCCAGTCCTCCATCGTCGGCTCCATCGGCGTGCTGGTCCAGTTCCCCGACGTCACCGGGCTGATGGACATGGTCGGCGTCAAGCTGGAGGGCGTCAAATCGTCGCCGCTCAAGGCCGAGCCGTCGCCCTTCACCCCCACCACCGAGGAGGAGCGCGCCATGCTGCGCGCGCTGGTCATGGACAGCTACGACTGGTTCGTCGGGCTGGTCGAGGAGCGCCGGCCGCTCAGCCGCGCCGAGGTGCTGGCCGTTGCCGACGGCTCGATCTTCACCGGCCGGCAGGCGCTGGAGCGCAAGCTGGTCGACAGCCTCGGCGGCGAGGAGAAGGCGATCGAATGGCTCGCCTCGAAGGGCGTCGACGACAAGCTCGACGTGATCGAGTGGAAACCGGAGCCGCGCGGCGGCCTGCTTTCGACGCTGTCGGCCGCGAGCGTCATCGGTGCGCTGACCGGACTGGACCGGGCGGGAACGGATCGCTTGTTCCTTGACGGGCTTGTGTCGGTCTGGCACCCTGCCGGCCGCTCTTTCAGGGACTGAAAACCCAAGCAAAACACCCGCCTAGCGGAGATTCTCCGCGAGATGCGGCCCGACCCACGGCGTGGAGCCTCCAAGATGATCAAGTCCGAACTCGTGCAGACGATTGCCAACCGCAATCCGCATCTTTTCCTGCGTGACGTCGAAAACATCGTCAACGCCATCTTCGAGGAGATCACGGAGGCGCTGGCCGCCGGCAACCGCGTCGAGCTGCGCGGCTTCGGCGCGTTCTCGGTCAAGAACCGGCCGGCGCGCATCGGCCGCAATCCGCGCACCGGCGAGTCGGTCGAGGTCGAGGAGAAATGGGTCCCGTTCTTCAAGACCGGCAAGGAGCTGCGCGAACGCCTCAACACCGAGGACGAGCGCTGAACCGGGGACGGACGGAAGCCCCCCGCGAAACCGGATAAAGACATGCTCAACCGCATCGTGACCGTTCTCGTCTTCATCCCGCTCGCCATCGTGCTGATCGCGCTGGCGGTGGCCAACCGCATGCCGGCGGCCTTCACCATCGACCCGTTCAATCCCGGCAATCCGGGCCTGACGATCACGCTGCCGCTGTTCGTGCTGCTGTTCGCCGCGCTGGCGCTCGGCCTTATCCTCGGCAGCCTCGCCACCTGGTTCCGCCAGGGGCGCTACCGCAAGGCGGCCCGCCAGCGCGAGGCCGCGCCTGCTCCCGCTCCCGCCCGCCCCGGCGGCAACCAGCCGGCCCTGCCCGCGCCGCGCAACTGAGGCTTCAGCGCGGGCGAGGACGAAGCCGGCGATCGCCTCGGCCAGCCCCGGCGCGAGCGGCAGGGACGGATCGCCATAGGCGGCGAGGTTCGCGGCCGCATCGCCCGGCGGCACCGCCTTCAGCACATGGTTCATGCCCGGGATGAGCACGCGCCCGGCCGCCGGCTGCGCCCGCGACAGGGCGTCGGCATCCGCGGCGCCGACCTGAAGGTCGGCGTCGCCCTCGACGATCAGCACCGGCAGCTTCACACCGGTGATCAGGGCGGCGGGATCGCGGGCGAAGGCGTCGATGAGGAACCCCTGCACCGCCTCGGAGAAGAACAGGCCCTGCAAGGACGGGTCCAGCCCGGCGGCATCGACACGTTCGCCGCGTTCCAGCGCCTCGATGGCGGCAAGGGCCTCGGCGAGAACCGAGGCGTCGGCGAGGCTGGCGCGCAGCTGCTCGCGCAGGACGACGCCCATCGGCCGGCCGGGCGCGGCGACCAGCACCAGCCCGCACAGCGACGGCCCGGCGGCTCGCGCCGCCACCAGCGCGACGAGCCCGCCCTCACTGTGTCCGAGGAGCCATGCGCATTCGGCCGCCGTCCTCTCCCGCGCCACCTCGACCCATGCCAGCGCGTCGCCGGCATAGTCGTCGAAGGTGACGGCGTTGGGGTCGGCGAAGGTTCCGGCGCTGGCGAACATGCCGCGCTTGTCGACGCGGATCGAGGCGATGCCCCGCTCTGCCAGCGCGTCGGCCAGCAGCCGCAGATAGCCGGCCTCGACGCCCAGCGGGCTGTCGCCGTCGCGATTGGTCGGGCCGGAGCCGGGGATGATGACCACCGCCGCGCGCGCAACTCCGTCCGCCGGCATCGCGAGGCTGCCGCGCAGCGGGCCGTTTTCCACCTGCGCCTCCACCTCGACCTCCGCGGATGTTGCCGGGGCCGCGCCGAGCAGCGCGAGGCAGAGAGTCAGACGTTTGATGCCGTTCATCGCGGCGTCCTCAAATCAGGGTCCGGGCGAGCTTCGCGGCCTGAACCCTGATGTCGGGAACCGCCTCGATCTCGAACAGCGCGCCGCGCGTCAGCGGGCCGATGGCGAAGACCCGGCCGGACGGATTGCCGGCGGCATCGATCACCGCGCAATCCTCGGTCACGTCGAGGCCGAGCCGCAACGGATCAGGCCGCGCCAGCCCGCGGTCGGTCAGGCTGCGCACGGCTGCGAGCGAGCCGGACGCCACGTCCCTGACGACGCCGGTACAATCGTAGATGCGGGCGACCGCCAGCGTCTGCGCCGCTGCCGCGCCGCGCAGGCGCAGCGTGACGAGCAGGCCGTCGTCCGCCCTCTCGACCGTCCCGACCTTGCCGGCCAGCGGCGTCAGCCCGCCCTCGCCCACCGCGGCGGCGAGGCGGGCGGCGATCTGCGGCGCGGCGCGGTGGCGATGCACGTCCCACCACGCCTTGGCGTGGCGCAGGAAGCGCCCGCGCTCGTCGTCGCTCCATGCCTGCCAGATGCGCTGGTTGAAGGGGCGCAGGCCGTCGATCACGTTCTGCCAGTGCCCGCCTGCGGCCTCGTGCGCGCGCACCAGCCGGCGCAGCCAGTGCATGAAGCGGGCCGGCGGGGCGCCGAGCGGCACGTCGGCGATGTCGATCGGGATGGGCTTTCGCGCGAGATGCGCGCGCGGCATCAGCCCCCGGCGCGACAGCACCGTGACCGGACCGCGATGGCCGCGCGCCTTGAGGGAAAGCCAGGCGTCGATCATGCTCAAGCCCGAGCCGAGGATCAGCACCGGCGCGTCTGGGGCGAGCGGCGTGTCGCCCGGTGCGCCCGGCTTCATCGCATGCAGGGCGATGCCGGCAGGCTCCGCGTCGTGCCCGACCGCGAGCACGGCGGCGTCCGCCTGAAGAACCGTCCCGTCGGCGAGGCGGACCGCGACGCCGGCCGCGTGCGGCGAGACGGAGACGACGTCAGCCTGCATGAGCCGCAGGCGCTCGGGCTCGCGCGCGGCGAGACCGGCGGAGATCTCGCCGAGATAGTCGCCATAGAGCCGGCCCGGGGCGAAATGGAGCGAATCGGCGGCAACGGCGATGCCGCGCGTGCCGAGCCAGATGCGGAAATGGTCCGGCGCGTCGGGAAAGGCGCTCATGCCGTGGGCGCCGACATTGAGCAGGTGCTCGTCGAGCGTCGCCGAATAGGCGAGCCCGCGGCCGAAGACGCCGGTTTTCTCGACGATCACGACCCGAAGCGCCGGATTTTCCGCCTTCAGAAGCTGTGCGGCGAGCAGGACGCCGCTCGCGCCGCCGCCGATGATGACAATGGTTCTTTCGCCTCTCACGCGGTTGCCGTCTGTCCCCTGTCGGTGCTCACGCCAGCGAAAAGACATTGGCGCGGCGCAGCTTCACCGCGCCCTGATCCCCGACGCTGACCACGGTTTCCGGCGTCACGTCAAGCTCCACCGTCTCGCCGTCGTCGAGGCGGGCGACGAGGCGGCGGCTGTCGGGCCGGTCGAGGATGCGCAGGATGCGGGCGGAAAGCCCCGCGCCCTCGCCCGCCCATTCGAGGTCGGCCGGGCGGGCGTAGATCTCGGCGTGACCGTCCGGGACCCCGTCGGCCGCGATGCTGCCGCCGGCGATGCGGGCGACGCCGCCGTGCACCTGCGCCTCCAGCCGGTTGGTGTCGCCGAGGAAGCGGGTGACGAAGGCCGAGGCCGGGTTGCGGCACACCCCCTCAGGGCTGCCCTCCTGCACGATGCGGCCGTGGTCGAGGATGACGACGCGGTCGGCGAGGTCGAGCGCCTCCTCCTGGTCGTGGGTGACGAACAGGGTGGTGATGCCGAGCTCGTCGTGAATCTCGCGCAGCCAGCGGCGCAGCTCGCGGCGCACATTGGCGTCGAGCGCGCCGAACGGCTCGTCGAGCAGCAGCACGCGCGGGTCGACGGCAAGCGCGCGGGCGAGCGCCACGCGCTGGCGCTGGCCGCCGGAGATCTGCCCCGGGAAGCGGCCGCCGAGCCCGTCGAGCCGCATCAGCGACAGGAGTTCGCCGACGCGCGCCTCGATCTCGGCGCGGCTGCGCTTGCGTCTGGAGACCTTCATGCCGAAGGCGATATTGTCGGCCACCGTCATGTGCGGAAACAGGGCATAGTGCTGGAAGACGAAGCCGACGCCGCGCTCGCGCACCGGGATGTTGGTGGCGTCCTGGTCGCCGAAGCGGATCGCGCCGCCGTCGGCATATTCGAGCCCCGCCACCATGCGCAGGATCGTCGTCTTGCCCGAGCCGGACGGGCCGAGCAGAGCAACCAGCTCGCCGCTGCTGATTTCCAGCGACACGCCGTGAACGGCGCGGAAGGTGTCGAAGGTCTTCACCACATTGTCGAGGACGATCTTCATGGTCTGGCTCCTTCAGTGGAGGCGGCGAGGGCCGGGCTGGCGAGGGCGGGGCGGCTGACCCGGCCCGCGCCGCGGCGCTCCAGCGCCAGCTTGGCGATAATGGTGACGAGGGCGAGCAGCGTCAGGATCGAGGCGGCGGCGAAGGCGCCGGCCGTGTTGTAGTCGTGATAGAGCAGCTCGATGTGCAGCGGCAGCGTGTTGGTCTGGCCGCGTATGTTGCCGGACACCACCGAGACCGCGCCGAACTCGCCCATGACGCGGGCGTTGCACAGGACGACGCCGTAGAGCAGCGCCCAGCGTATGTTGGGCAGCGTGACCGAGAAGAAGGTGCGCCAGCCGGATGCGCCGAGCGAGGTCGCAGCCTCCTCCAGGTCGCGCCCCTGCGCCTGCATCAGCGGGATCAGCTCGCGGGCGACGAAGGGCGCGGTGACGAACATCGAGGCCAGCACGATGCCGGGCAGCGCGAACAGCACCTTGATCTCCGCCGATTGCAGCGCCGGGCCGAACAGGCCCTGAAGTCCGTAGACGAAGAGATAGGCGACGCCGGCGACGATGGGCGAGATCGAGAACGGGATCTCGATCAGCACGGTCAGCGCCCGCTTGCCCCGGAAGTCGAACTTGGTGATCGCCCAGGCGGCGGCGACGCCGAAGGCGGTGTTGACCGGCACCGCGACCAGCGCCGTCAGCACGGTGAGCAGGATGGCGTGGCGCGTGTCGGGATGGACGATGTTCGCCGCGAAGGCCGGGACGCCGAGGCGGAACGCCTGCGTGAAGATGACGATCAGCGGGGCGAGCACCAGCACCGCGCCGAGGACGAGCACGAAGCCGATCAGCGTGCGCCGGACCGCCGGGGAATCGCCGATGCGCGGCGGCCTGCCATGATGCGTTGCCGCCATCGCTCAGCTCCTTTGCGTGTAGCGCAGCGCGCGCGCCTGAAGGATGTTGGTCGCCGCCAGCATCAGGAAGGCGGTGAACAGCAGCACCGAGGCGATGGCGGCGGCGGCCGGGTAGTCGTATTCCTCGAGCCGGATGAAGGCGAGAAGCGCGGTGATCTCGGTCTCGAAGGGCTGGTTGCCGGCGATGAAGATGATGGCCCCGAACTCGCCGAGGCTACGGGCGAAGGAGAGCGAGACGCCCGCCAGCAGCGCCGGCGCGAGCAGGGGCAGGATGACGCGTGCGAAGATCGACGCGTCGGAGCCGCCGAGCGACTGCGCCGCTTCCTCCAGCGCCGGGTCGAGGTCTTCCAGCACCGGCTGCACCGTGCGCACCACGAAGGGAATGGAGGTGAACACCATGGCGATCATGATGCCGAGCGGGGTGTAGGCGACCTTGACGCCTATTTCCGCCAGCGCCGCGCCGAACCAGCCATTGGCCGCGAACAGCGTGGTCAGCGCGATGCCCGCCACCGCCGTCGGCAGGGCGAAGGGCAGGTCGACCATGGCGTCGACCAGCCGCTTGCCCGGAAACGAATAGCGCGCCAGCACCCAGGCCAGCGCCAGCCCGAACACGACGTTGACGGCGGTCGCCGCCGCCGCGGCAAGCACCGTGACGCGGTAGCTCGCCAGCGCCCGGCCCGAGCTGACGATGCGCCAGTACTCCTCCGGGCCGAGGCTCGCCGCCTTGAAGATCAGCGCGCCGATGGGCAGCGCGATGATGATGCCGGCATAGAAGAGGGTGATGCCGAGCGACAGCGGCAGACCGGGCAGGACGCGGCGTTTCAACTTCGTCTTTCCTTCAAAGTCTTTGCTTCAAACGGCACGAAGCCGGCGGGCGAGGCGCCCGCCGGCGATGCGGAATGGCCGCAATGCGTTAGCGTTCGCCGTAGATCTTGTCGAGCAGGCCGCCGGACGCGAAGTGCTCGGCCTGCACCTTCTCCCAGCCGCCGAACACGTCCTCGACCGTCACCAGACGCACCTCGGGGAACTGGTCCTTGAACTTGTCCTTGACCGCGGGGTCGTTGACGCGGTGGCCGCGCTCGGCGGAGATGGTCTGGCCCTCGGGCGTGTAGAGGAAGTCGAGATAGGTCTTGGCGAGCTCGCGCGAGCCGCGCTTGTCGACCACCTTGTCGACGATGGCGACCGGGAACTCGGCCAGCAGGCTGACGGAGGGCACGACCAGCTCGAACTTGTCCTCGCCGAACTCCTTGGCGATGCCGCGCGTCTCGGCCTCGAAGGTGATGAGCACGTCGCCGATCTCGCGCTCGACGAAGGTGGTGGTTGCGGCGCGGCCGCCGGTATCGAACACCGGCACGTTGTCGAACACCTTGTCGATGAAGGCGATCACCTTCTCCTCGTCGCCGCCGAAGGCTTCCTTGGCGTAGGCGGTGGCGGCGAGATAGGTGTAGCGGGCGTTGCCGGAGGTCTTGGGATTCGGGAAGACGATCTTCACGTCGTCGCGGGCGAGATCGCCCCAGTCCTTGATGCCCTTCGGATTGCCGGCGCGCACGAGGAAGGAGGGCAGCGAGTAGAAGGGCGAGGCCTGGTTGGGGAAATCGCCCTGCCAGTCGTCGGTGACGAAGCCGTTCTGCACGAGGAAGTCGATGTCCGTGACCTGGTTGAAGGTGACGACGTCGGCCTCCAGCCCCTCGACGATGGCGCGCGCCTGCCGCGACGTGCCGGCATGCGACTGGTCGATGGTCTTGCCGGGATGCTTGGCGACGAAGGCGGCGTTGACGTCGGCGAACAGCTCGCGGGCGATGTCGTACGAGGCGTTGAGCAGCGTATCGGGCGACTGCGCCTGTGCCGGGGCGGCAAGCAGGCCGGCAAGGGCGGCGCCGAGAACGAGAATGCGCTTCATGGGTCTCTCCAGAAAAACAGACAGGGTCCGGGGAATTGCGGGATCGAGGAAAATTCGCCGGCCAGTCTATGCAGGCAGCCCGCTTCCAAGGAGGCAAGCGATGTCGTTTACAGCCCGCATCGAAGAAAATTCATCCTGCCATCAGGCCAGATCAGGGTCGAGTTTCGCAAATCGAACCTCTTTCCTCCGCGAGACAGGAATTTCGTTTCATCCGGGATGCCCCTCCGCAACAGCGGCGCAGGCGGCTGCCCGGTTTACCTCGCGCCCGCCGATGCCTATCAACGGGAGACGGATCAATTCGGAGGATCGCCATGAAGCCGCACCCCATCACCGAGGCCCCGCAGGACGCCGCCGCGCGCAAGGCGGTGAGGCCAGTGATCTGTTATCCGGTGGAGAGCCTGCCGCGGCCGGATCTCGCCGCCTACCGGGCGGTGCGCGAGGATCTCGAGCTCGTCGAGCGCGTCGTCGTGCCGCCGCGCGAGGCCGCGTGCTTCAACGCGCCCGCCGGGCATTTCTTCCGCATCCTCTCCGTCGAGGGGCCGCAGGTCGGGGACCTCAACCTCTTCAACGCCGACGATCTCGACGAGCGGCTCTACACCGGCAAGACGCGGGCGCTGAACGGCACCCATGTCGGGCTCGGCGACCAGCTCTTCTCGACCTTCCCGGCGATGCGCCCCATCGCCACCATCACCCACGACACGCTCGACTGGTACGGCTTCGACGACTTCGGCGGCGCGGTGCACGACGTCATCGGCACAAGGTGCGATCCCTACACCCACAACCTACTCAGCCATGGCGGGCAGTATCACCATTGCTGCCATTCCAACCTGACGCGCGCCTTCGCCCGGCAGACGGGCAAGCCGCTCGACGAGGCGTCGCGCTACATCCACGACGTCGTCAACGTCTTCATGTGCACCGGCTTCACCCGCGACACCGGCCAGTACTTCATGAAGGCGAGCCCCGTGAGGCCCGGCGACTATCTGGAGTTCTTCGCCGAGATCGACCTTCTGGGCTGCCTGTCGGTCTGCCCCGGCGGCGACTGCTCGGCCGAGCACTCGTCCGACACCGCCGCCTGCCACCCGCTGGTGGTCGAAATCTACAAGCCGGCACGGCTGCCCGAAGGCTGGGCGCGGCCGCCGCTGAACGGCTATGACGGAACCCACGGCGTCTAGGAATCCAAAAGGTTCCGCGCCGCAGCAATTGCCGTGTTGCATGCGCGTGCGATTGATGGTTTACGTTGCGCCCGTTTAACACCCGGCAGCGAAATCGCGCGGCCAGACGCGGTTTCGCATGCAGGCTCCAGCCAGGGGGTCCACGATGACCGACGCGCGCAAGCCTTCGAGTTTCCTCACCTCATCCGTCTCGCGGCGCAGCGCGCTGAAAGGCCTCGGCGCAACGGCCGCGCTGACGGCCGCGCCGGGCTTCGTGCGCTATGCGCAGACGCAGTCCTCGGCGCCGATCCGCATCGGCTTCCAGGCCCACCGCACCGGCATCGGCGCCTCCTACGGCCGCTGGTACGAGCGCACCACGGCCGCTGCCGTCAAGGCGATCAACGCGGCCGGCGGCATCAACGGCCGCCCGGTCGAGATCGTCACCGAGGACGACGGCACCGACCCCGCACGCGGCGCGGAAGTGGTCGAGAAGTTCGCCAGCCAGCACAAGGTCGATCTCGTCTACGGCACGCTGTTCTCCCACGTCGTCACCGGCTCGGCCCCGGCGGCGGGCGAATTGAAGATCCCCTATTACGTCGTCTCCGAAGGCTACCACGTCGCCTCGGGCAAGCTGAACCGCTGGGTCATCCAGCCCGGCATCACCGACGTGCGCGCGCAGTGCCGCTCGGTCGCGCCGTGGATCTCGCAGAATGTCGGCAAGAAGATCACCATGATCTATCCCGACTACGCCTTCGGCCACGACCATCGCGACTTCTTCGCCCCGGCGGCCGCGGAGCAGGGCGCGGAGGTGATCGCCCAGATCGCCATCCCGCCGACGGAGACCTCGTTCACCCGCTATTTCCCGCAGATTCCGGCTGGAACGGACGTGATCTATCACGTCATGGTCGGCCCGGCGGTCCTGACCTTCGTCAAGGAGCTGGGCGAGTTCTACGGCGGGCGCGGGCCGAAGCTGTTCGGCTTCATCGACTCGCTGGAGGCGGTCGACATGAAGAGCCCCGGCCTCGACTTCCTCGAAGGCTCGCATTTCTGGGAAGGCATGCCGCGCTACCTCCAGGCGGACGCCTCGGAAGCCGAGCGCGCCTATCGCGACGCCGTCGGGCTCGACGAGAACGGCGCGGCCGCCAACGACCCGCGCGACGTCTCGACCAACGCCCACATGTTCGGCTGCTGGGAGACGCTCTACATCATCAAGCGGTCGATGGAGGCCGCCGGCTATCGGGGTATCGAGGACCGTCAGAAGCTGATCGAGGCGACCGAGGCCATCACCGAGTTGGAGGAAGGCGTCGAGCACCCGCAGGGGCCGAAGCGGTTCGACGGCAAGATCCATCAGGTCTTCGGCGTCCAGAACATCTCCGTGGTCGAGAACGGCAAGCTCAACGTCGTCCACAAGACCGCGATCGAGGACGGCCTCTACGAGCCGGAAGCCGATTACACGACGCAATCCTTCTGACGGGCGTTCCCGTTGAGAGCGTCGGCGCTGCCCCTCACCTGCCTGCCGGCATCCTCTCCCCGTGAACGGGGAGAGGACGGCTTGCGGCAACGCCGCCGCTTCCCGTTCTCCCCGTTCACGGGGAGAAGGTGGCCCGAAGGGCCGGATGAGGGGCAGCGCGGCCTTTCCTGTAGAAGCACCAACTGAATGGGTTTCGGGCCGCTCCTTCTCCTCGCCTCGCTCGAGGGCCTCGTCACCGCCGCGACGCTGGCGCTGATGGCGCTCGGCCTGTCGCTGGTGTTCGGCGTCATGCGGGTGGTCAACGTCGCGCATGGCGAGTTCTTCATGCTCGGCGCGGTGGTGGCATGGGCGGTCTCGACCGCCTTCGCCGGCCATCCGGCCATCGGCTTCACCGCCGCGCTCCTCGTCGCGCCGCTCGTCGTCGGCGCGGTCGCCTTCCTTGCCGAGCGGCTGGTGCTGAAGCGGCTGAACTACGATCCCGAAGCGACCATCGTCGCCACCATCGGCCTGCTCTACATCGTCCAGCAGCTGGCGCTGACCTTCTACGGCGCGGATGCGCGGCCAGTCCAGCCGCCGTTCAACCCGCGCATCCAGCTGCCGTGGTTCGGCTATTCCGGCTACAAGCTTGGCGTCATCGCGGCCGCCGGCGTGCTCCTCGCCGGGGTCTGGTTCGTGCTGGCGCGCACGAGGGCAGGCCTCGTCATGCGCGCGACGCAATACGACGCCGAGACGGCGCAGGCCTTCGGCATCCCGGTCGGGCGCGTCTATGCCGGCGTCTTCGCGCTCGGCGCGATGCTGGCGGCGGTGGCGGCGGTGCTCGTCGTGCCGGTCAGCCAGGCGCACTACCTGATGGGCCGCGACCCGCTGCTGCTCTCCTTCGTCGTCGTCATCATCGGCGGGCTCGGTTCCCTGCGCGGCACCGTGGTGGCGGCGCTGCTGATTGGCCTCTCCGACGGCATCATCTCGACCCTTTTCTTCTCGCCGACGCTGGCCAAGATCCTCGCGACGCTGCTCGTCGCGCTGGTGCTCGTCTTCCGCCCGCAGGGCCTGTTCGGGACGGCGGCGCGATGAACGGGACGGCCTCCGCCCGTGTCTGGCTGCTGCATCTCGCCTTCATCGCCGCGCTGGTGGCGGCCGGCTTCCTGCTGCCCGACTATCATCGCGGCGTGTTCTCGCGCATCCTCGTGCTCGCGGTCTTCGCCATGGGCTACAATTTGCTGCTCGGCTATTGCGGGCTATTGAGCCTCGGCCACGCCATGTTCTTCGCCGCCGGCCTCTACGGCGCGGGGCTGCCGCTCTACCATCTCGGCTGGGGCGTGCCGGCGTCCTTCCTTGCCGGCGTGGCGGCGGGCGGGGGGCTGGCGTTTGTCGTCGGCGCGCTGGCGCTGCGCACGGTCGGCGTCGCCTTCATGATCGTGACCATGATGTTCGCGCAGGTGGTTTATCTGACCACGCTCTATTTCACGACGTGGACGCGCGGCGAGGAAGGGCTGGTGCTGCCGCCGGCCGCGCGCCGCGTCGGGTTCGGCGATACCGTGCTAAGCCTGTCGGACCCGACGAGCCGTTACGCCATCGCGCTTACCCTGTTCTCCATCGTCCTTCTCGCCATGCTGCGGCTGGTGCGCTCGCCCTTCGGGCGCACGCTCGCCGGCATCCGCGAGAACGAGGAGCGCATGCGCATGCTGGGCTACGACACGTTCCGCGCCAAGCTTTCCGCGGTCGTCGTCTCGGGGCTGGCCTGCGCCGCGGCGGGGGCGGCCTACGGGCTGCTGTTCGGCTATGTCGGCTCGGGCTTCGCCTCGATCCAGTATTCGATCCTGCCGCTCTTATGGGTGCTGGTCGGCGGGGCCGCGACCACGCTCGGGCCGCTTCTCGGCACGGCGTTCATGTTCTACGTCATCGACTACGCCTCGGGGCTGACCACGGCCTGGCTGGTGCTGGTCGGCGCGGCGCTGATCTTCGTCGTGCTGTTCTTCCCCAAGGGCATTCTCGGCACGGTGCGGGAAAGGTGGCTGAAATGGCTGCCCTGATCGAGACCCCCTTGATCGAGACGAGGGCACTGTCGCGCGCTTTCGGCGGGCTGAAGGCGGTCGACGCCGTCGATTTCCGGCTGGAGAAAGGCGAAATCCGCGCCATCATCGGCCCGAACGGGGCGGGCAAGACCACGCTGGTCGGGCTGATCTGCGGCCGCATCGCCCCCTCCTCCGGCGCCATCCTGTTCGAGGGGCGCGACATCACCCGCCTGCCGGCGCACGCCCGCGTCATGGCCGGCATCGCCTATACGTTCCAGATCACCTCGATCTTCCCGAAGCTGACCGTCTACGACAATGTCGCGCTGCCGGTGCAACGCCGGCTGCTGGCCGAAGGCGGCGTCGGCAAGCGCGCGCTCGATGCCGGCGTCGCCGAGGCGCTGGAGAAGGTCGGGCTCAGTGGCCGCGCCGCCTCGCCGGCCGGCGGCCTCGCCTACGGCCATCAAAGGCTGCTCGAGATTGCCATGGGGCTGGCGCTGAAACCGCGCCTCCTGATCCTCGACGAGCCGACCCAGGGGCTGTCCGACGGCGAGATAGAGGGCTTCGTCGCGCTGGTCCGCGAGATCGCGCGCGAGGCGACCGTGCTCCTGATCGAGCACAACATGCAGGTGGTGATGGAGCTGGCGGGAAAGATCACGGTGATGAATGCCGGCCGCATTCTCGCCGAAGGCACGCCGGACGCGATCCGCGCCGACCGCGCGGTGCAGGACGCCTATCTGGGGAGCGGCGGCAATGGCTGACCCGGCGGGCAGGATCGGGCTCGAACTTTCCGGCGTCGACGCCTTCTACGGCGAGGTGCAGGCCCTGCGCGGCCTGTCGCTCAGCCTCGGGCGCGACGAGGTGCTGTGCCTGCTCGGGCGCAACGGCGCGGGCAAGACGACGACGCTGAAGGCAATCATGGGGCTGGTCACCGTCAAGGCCGGCACGATCGCCAAGGACGGCACCGCGCTGACGCGCCTGCCCGCCCACGAGATCCCCAAGACCGGCATCGGCTACGTGCCGCAGGGAAGGCGGCTGTTCGCCGAGCTGACGGTGGCGGAAAACATCGAGATCGGCCTGATGACACGCGGCAAGGGCGAGGCAACGCGGGCCGCCGTGCTCGACCTCTTCCCCGCCTTGCGCGAGCGGCTGTCGCAGCGTTCCGGCACGCTGTCGGGCGGCGAGCAGCAGATGCTGGCCATGGCGCGGGCGCTGTGCCTCGAACCCGACATCCTCCTCCTCGACGAGCCGACCGAAGGGCTGATGCCGTCGATGATCGAGCGCATCCGCGAGGCGGTCGCCGGCTTGAGGGCCAGGGGCGTCTCCGTCATCCTCGTCGAGCAGCGGGTGGAGGCGGCGCTGTCGCTTGCCGACCGCGTCGCCTTCATCGAGAACGGCCGCAACCGCGAGACGGTGACGGCGGCCGAGGTGCGCGCCGACCCCGAAAGGCTGCGCCGCTATGTCGGGGTGGGCTGAAGGTTTCCGGCGTGGTTCATAGCGGGCCGCCTGCGCCGCCCCTCACCTGCCTGCCGGCATCCTCTCCCCGTAAACGGGGAGAGGAGGAACTGCCGCAACGTTGCCGCTTCTTCCTTCTCCCCGTTCACGGGGAGAAGGTGGCCCGAAGGGTCGGATGAGGGGCAGCGCGACCGTCGAACGATCTGCCCTATTCTCCCTCCCCTTCGAGCGCGGGAATCGACACGCCCGCCATTTCCGCCGCCGTCAGCCGCGCCGCGCCGGCGCGGGCGGCGCGCAGCGTCAGCGCCTTGCGCGTGGCGGGCGCGAGCCGGTGCTCGGGCGCGTCGCGCAGGATCTCCGCGCCGTAGCCGTCCGAGAGGATGAAGCCGGCCTCGGCCGGGAAGATCGCCGCCGGCACGTCCGGGTGGGTGGCGAAGAACAGGCGGTCGCAGAACTGGCGGTATTCCGGCCATTTGCGGTCGGTGCGGAAATCCTCGACCGACGACTTGATCTCGACGATCCAGATGTCGCCCTTGCGCGTCAGCGCCATCAGGTCGGCGCGGCGGCCGCTCGCCAGCGGCAGCTCGGGGATGGCGACCGCGCCCAGCTCGATCAACAGGCGCTGGACGCCGCGGCGCACCAGCATCGCGGCCTGCGACTGGCGGCCGTCGACGAGCGGGTTGAAGGGAATCGGCGAGACGATGGGCATGGGGTAAGAATGACACTCCGGCAGCCGCGCGTGAAGCGCCGCCTCAGCAGCAGGCGCCCTTCGCGCCATCCGCCTTGCGCGCACCCGCCAGTTCGCCGCCGGCCATGTCCTCAAGGATCGGGCAGTCGGGCCGGCTGTCGCCATGGCAGGCGCGCACCAGCGTGTCGAGCGTGCGGCGCATGGATTGCAGCTCGGCGATCTTGTCGTCGATGGCCGCGACATGCGCCGACGCGATCTCGCGCACGTCATGGCTGGCGCGGCTCTTGTCGCGGTAGAGCGCCATCAGTTGCCGGCACTCCTCGATCGAGAAGCCGAGGCCGCGGGCGCGCCTCAGGAAGGCGAGGCTGTGGACGTCGTCGTCGGAATAATCGCGATAGCCGTTGGCGGCGCGGCCGGGGCTGACCAGCCCGACATCCTCGTAGTAGCGGATGGTCTTGGCCGGCAGGCCGGACCGGTGGGCGGCCTCGGAAACATTCATTCGATCGCTCCTTTGCTTTCGCCCGCTTTCGTCTCGCCGAGGGGCGAAACCGTAAAACATGTTGCCGATTTGCCATATCCGCGAATCAACCTGCGACAAAATCGCACTCCGATGCGGTGGACGGGCTTGGCAAAGGCCCCAAGGTAAGCCAGAAAAACCATGGCGAAATTGCGGCTCGAATCGGGCGGCATCCGGTCAACAGGGTTCGGTATCCTACATGAAACTGAGACAGTTCCTTATCGTCGCGGCGCTCGGCGCCGTCACCGCCCTTGCCGGCTGCACCACCGGCGGCGGCATTTTCACCGCCGATTACGGCTCGAAGAAGGATGCCGGATACCAGCTTCCGGCGATCCCGATCGGCCAGGTGCCGCAGAAATATCACCGCCAGGTCGTCCGCTACAAGACGGACGAGAAGCCGGGCACGGTGATCGTCGACACCAAGGACAAGTTCCTCTACCTCGTCATGGCCGACGGCAAGGCGATGCGCTACGGCATCGGCGTCGGCCGCGAAGGCTTCGAGTGGAACGGCACCTCGCGCGTCGCGCTGAAGCGCGAATGGCCGACCTGGACGCCGCCGGCGGCGATGATCGGCCGCCAGCCCGAGCTGGCGAAGTGGCGCGGCGGCCAGCCGGGCGGCCTTTCCAACCCGCTCGGCGCGCGCGCCATGTACCTGTTCAACAAGGGCGGCGACACCGGCTACCGGCTGCACGGCACGCCGGAGTGGAGCTCCATCGGCAAGGCGATGTCCTCGGGCTGCATCCGCCTGATCAACCAGGACATCATCGACCTCTACGACCGCGTCGACGTCGGCGCCAAGGTCATCGTCAAATAGTGTCATCGCGAAATAGAAGGCGAACCGTCCAGGCAACGTGGACGACGCAAGCAGCGAAAAACCGGGCCTCAAGCCCGGTTTTTCGTTTTCAGGGACTTAACTTTCGAGGCAAGCCCTACGAGATCTGCTCGACATGCTCCACTTCGGGGACGAAGTGGCGCAGCAGGTTCTGGATGCCGTGCTTCAGGGTCGCGGTCGAGGACGGGCAGCCGGCACAGGCGCCCTTCATGTGCAGGAAGACCGTGCCGTTCTCGTAGCCGCGGAAGGTGATGTCGCCGCCGTCCTGCGCCACGGCGGGGCGCACCCGCGTGTCGAGCAGCTCCTTGATGGTCAGGACCAGTTCCTCGTCGGCCTTGTCGTAGAACTCCTCGCCCTCGCTCTCCTCGGCATGGGCGGCGGCCGCGCCGGCGCGCGCCATCACCGGCAGGCCCGACATGAAATGCTCCATGATCGCGCCGAGGATCGCCGGCTTCAGATGCTGCCAGTCGGGGCCGTCCTGCTTGGTGACGGTGACGAAATCGTAGCCGAAGAACACGCCGGTCACGCCCGGCACCTCGAACAGGGCCCCGGCCAGCGGCGAAGCCTCGCGCGCGGCGGACGCCTCGCGGAAATCGGCGGTGCCATCGTCGAGCACCACCTTGCCCGGCAGGAATTTCAGCGTCGCGGGGTTGGGGGTCGCCTCGGTCTGGATGAACATGACCGTCTCCATCGGTTCAATCTGGAATTATTCTAAATAGGACATCGCGACGCCTGCGGCAAGCTCGGGCCGCGCATGGTCCGTTGCGCCTTATATGAGACCGGCGGGGCGAATATGCAATCGGCGGCGTGGCTGACGCGGCATCCGCCGGCCCCGGCGTCAGGCCAGCGTCTCGATTTCCTCGTCGGTCAGGCTGGCCGGAACCACGGTGACGGGAACGGGAAAGGCAGTGCCCTTGCCGGTGGCGATGGAGGCCACCAGCGGCCCCGGCCCTTCCTTGGCCCCGCCGGCCGCGAGGACGAGGATGGCGATGTCCTGGTCCTCCTCGATCAGCTTGTGGATTTCCTGCGCCACCGATCCTTCGCGCACCACCAGCTCCGGCTCGACCCCCGCCTTGTCGCGCACGCGCGCGGCATGGCCGTCGAGCGCGGCGCGGGCGGTGGCGTTCGCCTCCTCGCGCATGATCTGCTCGACGCCGAGCCATTGCTGGAAATCGGCGGTGTCGATGACGTAGAGCAGCACCACCGCACCGCCGGTCGAGCGGGCGCGCCACGATGCATAGGCGATCGCGCGCTCGCATTCGGGCGTGTTGTCGACCACGGCGAGGAACTTGCGCCGGTGGCCGGCTTCCCTGCTCAGGCGTTTCGATACCATATGCCCTCTCCTGGCTCTGGGCCGCGCGGCATCCACCCGCACGGGCCCGGCCCCGTCGCCCCCCGGCGTTCACGCGGGCAAGCCGGCGGTCAATCTGCCACCGCGCCGCCCCCGGCACAAGCGGCGGCAGCGGCCGGCCGGCCTTCCCCTGCGGCAGCGCCCTGCCCGTCAGTCGTCGAGCAGGCCGATGATGTCGCGCACGTCCTTCATCGTCCGCTCGGCGATGGCGGATGCCCGCTCGCCGCCGTCGCGCAGCACGGCGTCGACATAGGCGCGGTCGGCGGAAATGCGCCGCATCTCGGCGGCGACCGGCGCCAGCTTCTCCACGGCAAGCTCGGCCAGCGCCGGCTTGAACACGGAAAATTGCCGGCCGCCGAATTCGGCGATCACCTGCTCGCGGCTCGTCTCGCTGAGCGCCGCGTAGATGCCGACGAGGTTCTCTGCCTCCGGCCGGTCCTTCAGGCCGCCAAGCTCGGACGGCAGCGGCTCGGGATCGGTCTTCGCCTTCTTGATCTTCTTCGAGATGGCGTCGGCATCGTCGGTCAGGTTGATGCGCGACAGGTCCGACGGGTCGGATTTCGACATCTTCTTGGTGCCGTCGCGCAAGCTCATGACGCGGGTGGCCGGGCCGTCGATCAGCGGTTCGGTCAGCGGGAAATAGCCATTGACCGTCTCGTCGCCGGCCTGCATCTCGACGCCGAGGCCGAGCTCGCCGATCTTCTGGGAAAAATCGTTGTTGAACTTGGCGGCGATGTCGCGCGTCAGCTCAAGATGCTGCTTCTGGTCGTCGCCGACCGGCACATGGGTGGCGCGGTAGACGAGGATGTCGGCGGCCATCAGCGAGGGATAGGCGAGCAGGCCGAGCGAGGCGTTCTCGCGGTCCTTGCCGGCCTTGTCCTTGAACTGCGTCATGCGGTTCATCCAGCCGATGCGGGCGACGCAGTTGAAGATCCAGGCGAGCTCGGCATGCTGCGACACCCGGCTCTGGTTGAAGACGATGTGCTTCTTCGGGTCGATGCCGGAGGCGAGGAAGGCGGCGGTTATGGCGCGCGTCTGGCCCGGCAGGTCGTCATGGACGAGCTGCGCCGTGATCGAGTGCAGGTCGACGACGCAATAGATGCAGTCGTGGCTCTCCTGCAGCGCGACGAACTTGCGGATCGCGCCGAGATAGTTGCCGAGGTGCAGGTTGCCGGTCGGCTGGACGCCGGAAAAGACGAGAGGCTTGAAACTGCTCATGATGGTCAGGGTCCGAAGCTTGTGGAGGGCCGGAGGCGTTGCGCGCCGAAGGTCGGCCCGGCTTATGGCGGATGGGGCGCCAAGGATCAAGGGGGGCGAGTTGAACTCCATAACGTTATGCGTTATAGATGGACATGATACGGAGCTTTGCCGACCGGGAAACGGAACGGATCTGGATCGGCATAAAGAGCCGGAAGCTGCCTGCCGACATTCAGCAGAAGGCGCTGGTGAAGCTCACCCTGATCAACCGCGCCCAAACGCTGGACGATCTGAGGACGCCCCCCGCAATCGCCTCGAGGCGCTGAAAGGCGACCGAAGGGGACTCACTCGATCAGGATCAACGACCAGTGGCGCATCTGTTTCCATTGGCGAGATGGAGGAGCATATCATGTCGAAATCGTCGACTACCATTGAGCCGGGCGAGGAGCTTCTTCACAACCCGCATGCCGGGGAAATCCTCAAGGAAGAATTCCTCGATCCGCTGGGCCTCAGCCAGAATGCGCTGGCGCGCGCCATTGGGGTGCCGCCGCGGCGCATCAACGAGATCGTCCTCGGCAAGCGCGCCGTCACCGCCGACACCGACCTTCGGCTCGCGCGCTATTTCCGCATGTCCGAAGGCTTTTTCCTCGGGTTGCAGACAAGCTACGAGCTGATGGAGCGCAAGCGCGCGCTCGGCGATGCGCTCGACAAGATCACGCCGCGCGCGGCGTGACGGCCCGGCCTAGGCCCGTTTGCGCCGCCTGAGCGCGGCTTTCAGCTCATCGCGGTCGATGGCGCCGGTGGCGATGACGATGGCGAAATAGGCGAGCGCGGCGATGCCAATGACGGCAAAGACCGCGACGAGGCGCACCAGCGTCGAGGGCGAGGCGAGCCACGAGGCCATCCAGCCGTCGAGAAGGATGACGAGCGCGCCCATGGCGACGCTGGCCAGCACGATCATGGCGACGCGCCGGAGCGTCACCGGCGAGGGGCGGAAATCGCCGCGCCGCCACAGCACGCCGGCGAGCAGCGCGAAGTTCAGCCAGGCCGAGATCGAGGTGGCGGCGGCGATGCCGACATGGCCCCAGATCGGGAACAGGATCAGGCTGCCGACGATGTTGACGACGACTGCGGCGAAGGAGAACCACATCGGGCTCTTGACGTCGAGCCGGGCGAAATAGGCCGGCGAGAACACCTTGATCAGCACATAGGCCGGCAGGCCGGTGGCGAAGGCGGAAAGGGCCGCCGCCGTCAGCGCCGTGGTCTCGGCGGTAAACGCGCCGCGCTCGTAGAGGAGATTGACAAGCGGGCCGGCGAACAGCATGAAGCCGACCGCCGCCGGCAGGGTCAGCCCCAGCCCGAATTCCAGCGAGCGGTTCTGGAGATGCTGGGCGTCGGCGAAATTGCCGGCCTTCAGCGTGCGCGACAGCTCCGGCAGCAGCACCACGCCGATGGCGATGCCGATGACGCCGAGGGGGAGCTGGTTGATGCGGTCGGCATAGTTGAGCAGCGAGATCGCGCCTTCCTGCGACGAGGCGATGATCTGGCCGACGAGAAGGTTGATCTGGGTGACGCCGCCGGTCAGCAGCGCCGGCCCCATCAGCACCAGGAGCCGCTTCACGTCGGGGGTGAGCGCCGGCCGGCGCAGCGACATCGAAAAGCCTTGCCTGCGCACGCCGCGCAGCAGGAAGAAGAGCTGGGCCGCGCCGGAGGCGAACACGCCCCAGGCCAACCACAGGCCGGTGGCCTTGGCGTCGAAGCCGAACGACAGCGCGACGACCAGCACGCCGATCAGGATCAGGTTGAGCAGCACCGGCACGATGGCGGCGAGGAAATAGCGCCGCATCGAGTTCAATATCCCCGACAGCATCGCCACCAGCGACATGAAGAACAGGTAAGGGAACATGATGCGGGTGAGCAGCACGGTGGTGTCGAGCTTTTCCGGGTCCTCGGCGAAGCCCGGCGCGATCACCCATTCGACCATGAACGGCATGAACAGGATGGCGAGCGCCGACAGCCCGATCAGCGCCGCCATCAGCATGGACAGCACGTCCTCGGCGAAGCGGCGCGCCGCCTCCGGGCCGCTGCCTTCCAGCTCCTTGGCGAAGAGCGGGATGAAGGCGGTGTTGAACGCCCCTTCCGCGAACAGGCGCCGGAAGAGGTTGGGGAAGCGGAAGGCGGCGTAGAAGGCGTCGGCCACCGGCCCGGCGCCGAGGGCGGCGCCGATCAGCGCCTCGCGCACGAAGCCGCTGATGCGGCTTGCCGAGGTCGCGCCGCCGACGGCGGCGAATTTCTTGACGAGGCTCATAGGCGGTGCATCCCGGGACAGGTGGTTCAGCCGGCGGCGGCCTTCGCGCCGCCTGCCGCCGCCGCGCCCTCCATGACGGCGACGAGCGTGGCGCGAATCTTCTCCTGCCGGCCGGGGCTCTCGATCTTGTGGCCGGTCAGGTCGGTGACGTAGAAGGTGTCGATCACCTTCTCGCCGAAGGTGGTGATGTGGGCCGAGGCGATGTCGAGCGAAAGATCGGACAGCGCGCCAGTGATCTCGGACAGAAGGCCAGGCCGGTCGAGGCATCGAACCTCGACGACCGAGAAGCGGTTGGACAGCGTGTTGCGGATCTCGACGCGCGGCTCGACCCGGAAGGCCCTCGTCCCGCGCTTGCGGCCGGCCCGCTTCTCGATCATCTCCGGCAGCCACGCCTTGCCGGAGAGTACGTCCTCGATCAGCCGGCCGACGCGCTCGGCGCGGCGGCGCTCATCCTCGTCGAAATCGAACTCGCGCGAGATCAGGATGGTGTCGAGCGCGCGCCCGTCGACGGTGGTGAATATCTGCGCGTCGACGATGTTGGCGCCGGCCGCCGCGCAGGCCCCGGCGATGACCGAGAGCAGACGCGGATGGTCGGGCGCGAGCACGGTAATCTCGGTCACGGCCTCGAACTGGTGGGTGCGCACCGCCGTCGCCAGCCGGCGGCCGGTGGCGTCGGCCTCGCGGATGAAGCCGAGGTGCCGGACCTGATCGTCGAGCGGCACGGTGAGCAGGTAATTGTCGTAGGGCAGAGCGAGATAGCGCTCGCGGTCGGCCTCGGGCCAATCGGCCATCGTGGCGGACAGCGCCCCGGCGAGGGCGGCGCGCGCGCCCCTAGCCCGCTCGCCGCGCGAGACCTCGGAGAAGCCGCCGGTCAGCTGAAGCTCGGTCTCGTAATAGAGGGTGCGCAGGAGCTGGCCCTTCCAGCCGTTCCAGACGCCGGGACCGACGCCGCGGATGTCGCAGACGGTGAGGATGAGCAGGAGCTTCAGCCGCTCGACCGACTGCACGATATCGGCGAAATCCTGGATCGTCTTGCGGTCGTTCAGGTCGCGCGTCTGCGCCGTCATCGACATCAGCAGATGGTTCTCGATCAGCCAGGCGATGGTCTCGGTGTCGGCGGCCGAAAAGCCCATATGCGGGCACAGCCGGCGCGCGATCTTCGCCCCGGCGGTGGAGTGGTCCTCCGGCCTGCCCTTGGCGATGTCGTGGAACAGCACGGTGACGTAGAGGATGTCGCGCTGCGCCTTCAGGCCCGGCATCAGCGAATGGCTGAGCGGATGGATCGCCCCCGCCTCGCCATGCTCGATCTCGGCAAGGACGCCGACGCAGCGGATCAGATGCTCGTCCACCGTGTAGTGGTGGTACATGTTGAACTGCATCATCGCCACGATCTTCTGGAAGTCGGGGATGAGCCTGCCGAGCAGGCCGGCCTCGTTCATGCGGCGCAGGTTCAGCTCCGGGTTGCAGCTGGAGGTCAGCACCTCCATGAACAGCCGGTTGGCCTCCCTGTCGCGGCGCAGATTGCGGTCGACGAGCCGGAGCGAGCGGGTCAGGAGCTTCAGCGCGTCGGGATGGAACTCCAGCCCGTGCCGGTCGGCGAACCAGAACAGCCGCAGAAGATTGACCGGATCGCGCGCGAACACCTGCTCGTCGGCGACGTTGATGCGATGGTTGTCGACGATGAAATCGGCGGTGCCGGCGAGCTTGCGCTTGCGGCGCGAGAAATTGAGGATGACGCGGTTGAAGCCCGGAACGTGCTTGGCCTGCTCCTCCTCCAGCGCGGCGCAGAAGATGCGCGTCAGGTCGCCGACGGTCTTGGCGACGAGGAAATAGTGCTTCATGAACCGCTCGACGGCGGAGAGGCCCGGATGGGTCGTGTAGCCGAGGTGCTCGGCGATGTCGCGCTGGATGTCGAAATGCAGCCGCTCCTCGGCACGGCCGGCGAGGAAGTGCATGTGGCAACGCACGGCCCACAGGAAGTCCTCGGCCTTGCGGAACTGGTTGTACTCGCCACGCGTGAACACGCCCTTGCCGACCAGTTCCTCGGCCGTTCGCACGCGATAATAATACTTGCCGATCCAGAACAGGGTCTGGAGGTCGCGCAGGCCGCCCTTGCCCTCCTTGACGTTCGGCTCGACCAGATAGCGGCTTTCGCCGGCCTTGGCGTGGCGGGCGTCGCGCTCGGCGAGCTTGGCCTGCACGAACTCCGCGCCCGTGTCCTTGACCACCTCCTCGTCGAAGCGCTCGACGAGGGTGTCGAACAGCCTCTCGTCGCCGGTCAGGAAGCGGGCTTCGAGGATCGAGGTGCGGATGGTGATGTCGGTGCGCGACAGGCGGATGCACTCGTCGATGTTGCGGGTGGCGTGGCCCACTTTCAGGCCGAGGTCCCACAGCACGTAGAGCATGTATTCGACGACCTGCTCGCCCCACGGCGTCTGCTTCCACGGCAGGACGAACAGCAGGTCGATGTCGGAGGACGGGGCGAGCGTGCCGCGGCCGTAGCCCCCGACCGCGACGATCGCCATATGCTCGGCGGCGGACGGGTTGCGCGCGCGATAGACGTTCTCGGCGGCGAAGACGTAGAGCGCGCGGATCACCTCGTCCATCAGGTGCGACAGGCGCTCGGCGCAGGCATGGCCGCCGCCGTCCTCGCGCAGCATCGCCTCGGCCCGGGCGCGGCCCTCGGCCAGCCTTTCCTTGAACAGCCGCACGAGGCCGGCCCGCGCCTCGGGGCCGGAGCCGTCGCCGTTCGTCGGCGCGGCGAGCGCGGCGACGTCGCGCCCGAGGCCCGCGCCGTCGACGATCTCTTCGAGCTTCAGGGGAATCTTCGCCATGCCTGCCGGTCTTGCATCACCGGCAGGGTCTATATCGCGATTTTGCCGCCTTGGATACGGTCGCGCAGCCGCCTCTGCATGGCGGGGACCGTCTCGCGGCCGAAGGCGCCGAGGGCGTTTTCCTCGAGGAAGGCGGCAAAGGCGGCGATGTCGAGCGGGCGGGCGATGAAGTAGCCCTGCACGAAATCGACCTTCGCCCCCATGCCGCGCAGCAGCGCCAGCCGTTCGGCGGTCTCGACGCCTTCCACCACCATGGCCCGGCCCGTCGCCTCGATCATCTCGATGGCGTGGCGCAGCATCTGCGCCATCATCGAGTTGTCGGGCGCCATGGCGAAGGAGCGGTCGAGCTTCACCCCGTCGACCGACAGGCCGGCGAGGTTGTGCATGTTGGAATAGCCGGTGCCGAAATCGTCGATGTAGGTCTTGATGCCGGCCCGGCGCAGCGCCTCGATCTCGCGCTGGGCGTTGGCCGGGATCTCGTCGCTCTCGATGATCTCGAGGACGACGCCGAAGCGGTCCGGCCGGGCGGTGAAGGGCGCGAACACGGCGGCGAGCCGGGCGCTGTCGAGGTCCTGCGGGAAGATGTTGAAGCTGACCTGGAGCCTGTGCCCTTCCGGGATCATCGCCGACAGCTCGTCGAAGGCGCGGCGCGCGACGAGCCGCGTCAGGTGCATGGTCAGGCCGCGTCGCTTGACGATCTCGATGAAGCGGTCGGGGAAGACGACGGCATCGTTGACGTCGCGCCAGCGCACCAGCACCTCGCAGCCGGCGATCTCGCCGGTGGCGAGGCGCAAGACCGGCTGGTAGGCGCACAGGACGGAGCCGGCGTCGAGATGGCGGCAGAAGCGTGATTCGAACGACCAGAACCGGGTGATCAGCCGGTTTACCCGGTTCGACGCGTAGGCGGCGATCAACGCAGCGGCGAGGAGGAGCAGCGCGACCGCGCCCGTCGCGGCAGTGAGAATGGTCGAAAGCCGCGCCTCGACGACGACGCAGTGGACGCCGCGGGGATCGCAGGAAAGCGTGCTGAAACGCCCGCCGGAGAGGCCGGCGAAGCCGGGCACCGTCATCCAGCCCTCGTAGAGGCCCGCCTCGCCGGCGCGGTGGAGCCACCGCCCGAATTCGTCGCGCAGGATCAGCTCCGTCGTCAGCCATTGCGGCGGCCGGAAGTCGACCCCCTGCGGCGGCACGACCGCGACGAAGGGTTCGCTCAGCGCGAAGGTGCCCCGCTCGCCGGCAAGGCCGAGAAAGCTGAGATCCCGGTCGATCCAGAGCGCGATCCGCTCTTCGCCGGGGCCGACCAGATCGGGCGCGCCGAGATAGAACGGCTCGGCGAGGGCCGCGAGGTTGAGCGAGCATTGCACATGGCCGCCCGGCGCGTAGAGGAATTCGTTCAGCCCGTCGGGCAGGTAGGCGATGCGGCGCAGCTGCTCGCGAAAGAGTGGCGAGCACGGCTCCGCCGTCACCTGCGCGTGCATCCTGTCGAAGGTCTCGAGGAGGCTGGCGCGCAGCCTGACGAACGGCTCGATGGCGCGCTCGCCTTCCATGCGCGCGAGATCGGAGGTCTTGTAGAGGGCATAGCCGCCCGCGACGGCGAGCACGAGGAGGAAGACGGATACCCAGACGAGAGCGGCGATGGCCTGCCGGTATGCCGACGATATGAAGACGCTGACGAGTTTCGCCATGCGAACTGCCTCCCACTCGCATTCGAGTAGGCCATGAAAATATTCAAACGCGGGTTAACGGCGCGATTCCCCTGCGGAAGCCGCGTCAGCCGGCGGCGAGCCCCTTCAGCCGGTAGAGCGCGTCGAGCGCCTCGCGCGGGGTCATCTCGTCGGGATGGAGCGCGGCGAGCGCCTCGGCAAGGGCGTCGTTCGCCTTCGGCCTTGGCGGCTCCCGCTTCACCGCGACGGAGAACAGCGGCAGGTCGTCGACGAGGCGCGCCGCCTTGCCGGAGGTCTCGCCCTCCTCCAACTGGTGCAGCACCGCGCGGGCGCGCTCGACCACGGCTTCGGGCAGGCCGGCAAGCCGCGCCACCTGCACGCCGTAGGACCGGTCGGCCGCGCCCTTGCCGACCTCGTGCAGGAAGACGACCTCGCCTTCCCATTCCTTGACACGCATGGTGACGTTGTGCAGGCGCGGCAGCTTGCCGGCCAGCGCCGTCATCTCGTGGAAATGGGTGGCGAAGATCGCCCGGCAGCGGTTCTTCTCGTGCAGGTATTCGACCGCCGCCCAGGCGATGGAGAGGCCGTCGAAGGTGGCGGTGCCGCGGCCGATCTCGTCGAGAATGACGAGCGCACGCTCGCCGGCCTGGTTGAGGATCGCCGCCGTCTCGACCATCTCGACCATGAAGGTCGAGCGGCCGCGCGCCAAGTCGTCGGAGGCGCCGACGCGGGAGAACAGCCGGTCGACGACACCGATATGGGCCGAGGCCGCCGGCACGAAGGAGCCCATCTGGGCAAGGATGGCGATCAGCGCGTTCTGGCGCAGGAAGGTCGACTTGCCGCCCATGTTGGGGCCGGTCAGCAGCCAGATCGCGCCGTTCTTCGCCCCGTCCTCCGGCGACAGGTCGCAATCGTTGGCGACGAAGGGGTCGGCAAGCTGGCGGCGCAGCGCCTGCTCGACCACCGGGTGGCGGCCGCCCTCGATGCGGAAGGCGAGCGAGGCGTCGACCGCCGGCCGGCAATAGTTCTCCGCCGCCGCCAGCACCGCGAGCGCCGCCGAGACGTCGAGCTCGGCCAGTGCGTCGGCGGCGGCGCGGATGGCGTCGGCGTGGGCAACCGCCTCGGCGGTGAGCCGCTCGAACACGCCGAGCTCGATCTGGAGCGCGCGGTCGGCGGCGTTGGCGATCTTCGTTTCGAGCCCGGCCAGCTCGGTCGTGGTGAAGCGCATCGCGCTCGCCATGGTCTGGCGGTGGATGAAGCGGGCCTTGGCCGCGTCGGTCCCGGTCATCACCCCGGCATGGTTGGCCGTGACCTCGATATAGTAGCCGAGAACGTTGTTGTGACGGATCTTCAGCGAGCGGATGCCGGTTTCCTCGGCAAGGTCGCGCTCCATGCCGGCGATGACCCGGCGCGACTGGTCGCGCAGGGCGCGCATCTCGTCGAGCTCGGCGTCGTAGCCCGCCCGCACGAAACCGCCGTCGCGCTTCATCAGCGGCACCTCGTCGGCGAGCGCGTTGGTGAGATGATCAGCGAAGGCGGACGGCAGGGCGGCGAGCGCCGCAGCGGCAGCGGCGAGGCGTGCCGGCAGCACTGGCTGGCCGGCGATGAGCTCGCCGGCCTGGCGCGCCGCGTCGAGCCCGGCCCTGAGGCTGCCGAGGTCGCGCGGGCCGCCACGGTTGAGCGCCAGCCGCGACAGGGCGCGCGGCATGTCGGGCGCGGCTTTCAGCACCGCGCGCAGCGCCTCGGTCAGCCGCGTGCCGGCGAGGAAGAACGACACCGCGTCGAGCCGCTCCTCGATGGCGGCCGGCTCGGTCAGCGGCGCGGTCAGCCGCTCGGCCATCAGCCGCGCGCCGCCGCCGGTGACCGTGCGGTCGATGGCCTTGAGCAGCGAGCCGTCGCGATTGCCGGAGAGCGTGCGGGTCAGTTCGAGATTGGCCCGGGTGGCGGCGTCGATGAACAGGCTCGACCCCGCCTCCTCGCGCTCGGGCCGGGCGAGCGGCGGGCGCTCGGAAAGCTGCGTCTTCTCGACATAGGCGATGGCGCCCGAGATGGCGGAGAGCTCGGCGCGGCCGAACTGGCCGAAGCTGTCCGGCGTCGCCACGCCGAAGAAGCGGGCGATGCGGCCGGGCGCGGCAGCGGAATCGAACAGCGTCGCCGGCTGCGGGCTCGCGGTGCGGCCGAGCACGTCGAACAGGGCTTTCAGCTCCGGATCGCGGAACAGCGGCTCGGCGACGATCAGCTCGCGCGGATCGACGCGAAGGATGTCGGCTAGCAGCCGGTCGCCCGCGGTTTCGGCGACCCTGAACGCGCCGGTCGAGATGTCGATCCAGGCGAGCGCGTAGCTTTCTCCATTCCCTGTCGCGCTCTCGCGCTCCGCGCCTCTTGTGCCGGCCGGCCCCGCCCCCTTCACCCGGCCGAGCGCCATCAGGTAGTTGGCCTCGCCGGGGGCGAGCAGCTTGTCCTCGGTGATGGTGCCGGGGGTGACGAGGCGCACCACGTCGCGCCGCACCACCGCCTTGTAGCCGCGCTTCTTCGCCTCGGCCGGGTCCTCCATCTGCTCGCAGACGGCGACGCGGAAGCCCAGCGCGATCAGCTTTTCCAGATAGTCGTCGGCGGCGTGGACAGGCACCCCGCACATCGGGATGTCCTCGCCCTGGTGCTTGCCGCGCTTGGTCAGCGCGATGCCGAGCGCGCGGCTGGCCAGCTCCGCGTCGTGGAAGAACAGCTCGTAGAAATCGCCCATGCGGTAGAACAGCAGCGAATCCGGGTTCGCCGCCTTGATCTCGATATACTGCTCCATCATCGGCGTCGCGCCCGCGGCGGGGAGCGGGGGCTGCGGTGCGAGGGAGACGTCGTCGCTCTCATGCGGATGCTGGTTCAAGGGCGTTTGCCTTCTGGCGGACTGGCGTTTTCCTGCTTGGCGTTTTGTGCCCGCGAAGTGTAGCCTTATTCGCGGCGCTTCAGCAAAACTCCACAAGGAAGGCGCCACCGGGGAAGGATACGGACACCAACATGCCGCTGAAAGACAGGAACACGGAGGCTGGGCCTTCCGTGAGCGCACAGGAAGCACTCGATTTCCACGCCTCGGGACGGCCGGGCAAGCTGGAGATCAACCCGACCAAGCCGATGGCCACCCAGCGCGACCTCTCCCTCGCCTATTCGCCGGGCGTCGCCGCCCCGGTCAAGGCGATCGCGGAAGATCCGAGCCGCGCCTTCGACTACACGACGCGCGGCAACCTCGTCGCCGTCATCTCCAACGGCACCTCGATCCTCGGCCTCGGCGATCTCGGCGCGCTGGCCTCCAAGCCGGTGATGGAAGGCAAGGCGGTGCTGTTCAAGCGGTTCGCCGATGTCGATTCCATCGACCTCGAGGTCGACACGCGCGACGCCGACGAGTTCATCAACTGCGTGCGCTTCCTCGGACCCTCCTTCGGCGGCATCAACCTCGAGGACATCAAGGCGCCGGAATGCTTCATCATCGAGCAGCGGCTGCGCGAACTGATGGACATTCCCGTCTTCCACGACGACCAGCACGGCACGGCGATCATCGCCGCCGCGGGCCTGATCAACGCGCTGGAGATCACCGGCCGCGACATGAAGACGGCGAAGCTCGTGTGCAACGGCGCGGGCTCGGCCGGCATCGCCTGCATCGAGCTCGTCAAGGCGATGGGCTTTTCGCCCGAGAACGTCATCCTGTGCGACACCAAGGGCGTGGTCTACAAGGGCCGCACCGAGGGCATGAACCAGTGGAAATCGGCCCACGCCGTCGAGACCGACAAGCGCACGCTGGCCGACGCCATGGACGGGGCCGACATCGTGTTCGGCCTGTCGGCCAAGGGCGCCTTCTCCACCGCCATGATCCAGTCGATGGCCAAGAAGCCGATCATCTTCGCCATGGCCAACCCCGACCCCGAGATCACGCCCGAGGAAGTGGCCGAGATCCGCACCGACGCCATCATGGCGACCGGGCGCTCGGACTATCCCAACCAGGTCAACAACGTCCTCGGCTTCCCCTACATCTTCCGCGGCGCGCTCGACGCGCGCGCCACCACCATCAACGAGGAGATGAAGATCGCGGCGGCGCGGGCGCTGGCGGCGCTGGCGCGCGAGGACGTGCCCGACGACGTCGCCGCCGCCTATCAGGGCAACCGGCCGAAATTCGGCCCCAACTACATCATCCCCGTGCCGTTCGACCCGCGGCTGATCTCGTCAATCCCGGTCGCGGTGGCGCGCGCGGCCATGGAATCGGGCGTCGCCGGGCGGCCGATCCTCGACATGGAGAAGTACCGGCAGGAGCTGTCGGCGCGACGCGACCCCATCGCCTCGACGCTCCAGCGCATCTACGACCGGGTGCGGCGCCAGCCCAAGCGCGTCGTCTTCGCCGAGGGCGAGGAGGAGCAGGTGATGCGTGCCGCCGTCTCCTACGTCAACCAGAAGCTCGGCACGGCGATCCTGATCGGCCGCGACGACGTGATCCGCGAGAATGCCAAGAACGCCGGCGTCGACCTCGACCGGCCGGGCATCGAGCTGGTCAATGCGCGGCTGTCGCGGCGCAACGGCGTCTATGCCGACTTCATGTACGAGCGGATGCAGCGCAAGGGCTACCTGCTGCGCGACTGCCAGCGCCTGATCAACAACGACCGCAACCACTTCGCCGCCTGCATGGTGGCGCTGGGCGACGCCGACGCGGTGGTGACGGGGGTGACGCGCAACTATTCGACCGCGCTCGAGGACATCCGCCGCATCATCGACGCCAAGCCCGGCCACCGGGTGATCGGCGCGTCGGTGGCGCTGGCGCGCGGGCGCACGGTGATCGTCGCCGACACCGCCGTCCACGACATGCCGGATGCGATGCAGATCGCCGACATCGCCGAGGAGGCGGCGGGCTTCGCCCGGCGCATGGGCTACGAGCCGCGCGTGGCGCTCTTGGCCTATTCGACCTTCGGCCACCCGCAGGGCGAGCGCTCGGAGCGGGTGCAGGAGGCAGTGCGCATCCTCGACAAGCGGCGCGTCGATTTCGAGTATGACGGCGAGATGGCGGCGGACGTGGCGCTGAACCCGAACCTGATGCGGCAATATCCGTTCTGCCGGCTTTCGGGCCCGGCCAACGTGCTGATCATGCCGGCCTACCACTCGGCCTCGATCTCGACCAAGATGCTCCAGGAGCTGGGCGGCTCGACCGTGATCGGCCCGCTGCTCGTCGGCCTGAACAAGCCGGTGCAGATCGTGCCGATGAACGCCAAGGATTCGGACATCGTCAACATGGCGGTGATCGCCGCCTACAGCGCCGGGGCCTGAGCCCCGGCGTCCTCGCCTGCCCGGCCTCTACGCGGGGCGGCGGGCAGCAGACGGCGCTATCCTTCGCGCTGTCGCGCCAGCGCCTTGGGCGCCTTCTGCAGCCATGCCCGCCTCAGCCGGTGCGCGAGCTCGTCGTCGGCGATCGCGTGGACGCGCACCAGCATCGCCGGCCAGCCGCGATAATGCGGGGTCTCGAAATAAAGGTCGGGCGCGGCCTGAAGCAGCATCTCCTTCTCGTCGAGCGCCACCATCACCACGACCGTCTCGGCGTCCTTGACCCGGCAGAAGCCCTTGCCGCGCACCTTCAGCGCCGGCGTGCCGTACCAAGTGGATTCCTCGACCTCGGGCAGGCCGGCGGCCGCCCGCTTCAGGCGCTCGAAGGCGGGGCCGAGGTCACGGGCCATCGCTCAGGCCGCGAAGCGCGTCGCGTCCGGGCCGTAATGGTTGACATAGCGGCTCGAGATCGTCGCCACCGGCAGGACGACGAAGACGTCGGTGGTGCCGAAGGCGTGGTCGACCACGCAGCCCTCGCCGATCTTCGCGCCGAGACGGAGATAGCCCTTGATGAGCGGCGGCATGGCGGCGAGCGCGGCGCGCGCATTGACGGCCTCGCCCGGCATCAGGTCCATGGCGTGGAAACGCGAGGCCACGGCCGAAATCCGCCAGTCGCCCTCCGCGAGGCAGTTCTGGGCGAGGAAGGACAGGGCCTCGGCATGGGCGGCCGGCACCGTGCCGTGGAACGAGGCGCAGCCGGTCATCGCGCCGATGCCGTAATGGTTCACGTAGGCCCATATGCCCTGCCACAGCACCTCGATGGTGCGCTTGGAGCGGTATTGCGGCAGGACGCAGGAGCGGCCGAGCTCGAGGAAGTTCAGGTGAGGATGGCGCGCGACCAGCCGGTCGAGATCGAACTCGTCGCTGGAGTAGAAGCCGCCGGCGAGCGCCGCGTTCTCCTGCCGCATCAGGCGGTAGGTGCCGACGATGCGGCGATGGTCGGGGCCGGCAAGGCTCGCGTCGAGCACCAGCAAATGATCGCAGACCTCGTCGAAGCGGTCGGCGTCGCGGCGGGCGCGGGCGTCGGCCTCCGAGGCGCGGGCGCCCAGCTCCTCATGAAAGACCCGGTAGCGCACCCCCTGCGCGGCGGCGATCTCGGCCTCGTCGCGGGCCAGCCTGACCTCGATGGCGCCGATGCGCCCGAGGATCGCGCCGGCCGCCAGCCCGGAGAACGGCATCGGCGATGCCGAGGGCGCGGCGTGCGGGGTGTTCCGGGAGGTTTCAGTCATGGTGACATGCATGGCTCGTTCTCCTCGCTCCTCGAACGGCCTGTCCGACGCCGAATCGCATCGGGCAGGACCATTCCTTGCGCGCCGCTCTAGGCGGGCATTGCAACGCGAGTGTGACGAAGGTGTCATGACGACGCCGGCTGCGCAAGGCGGCTCGCCCGGTCGTTAGCCGGCGACGTGGTGCTCCACGGCCTCGATCATCGCCCGGGGGTCGACCGGCTTGGTCAGGAAGCCGGTCGCACCATGGGCGATGACGCCATGGCGGGTCTTCTCCTGGCTGTCGGCCGAAAGCACGAGGATCGGCACGGCGGGCAGCGCGTTCCGCTCCTCGTGGCTGCGGATGAACGACAGCGCCGACAGGCCGTCCATCACCGGCATGTGGAGGTCCATCAGCACCACGTCGTAGCGATGGGCGCCTCCGCCTTCGGTCAGCGCCTCGACCGCGGCCTTGCCGTTCGTCACCACGTCGACATGGTGGCCGGCCTTGGTGAGCGCCGAGCGGGCGAGAAGGGCGTTGATGTCGTTGTCCTCGACCACGAGGACGGAAAGCCCGCGCGGCGCGCCTTGCGGCGTGGGCAGGACGGCCTGCCCTTCGCCGGCGATGCCCACGCCCTGCGTTTCCCGCGACAGAAGCACGCGCAGCAGCGTCGCCGCCCGCACCGGGCGGACGAGGAAGCCATCATAACCGCCGGCGACCCAACCCGGCAGCCGCGCGCGATCGGCCGGCGCGACCAGCGTGATCGCCCGCGGCGCCCCCCGACAGGCCTCGCGCAAGCGGCGCAGGAACCCGCCCTCGCCCGCCTCCAGCGCCGCATCGACGAGGATGGTATCGAAGCTGCTTGCGGCAGCCGCACCGCCGTCGAGCATTTGCCGGGAGTCGGCGATCAGCTGCGCCTCGCCGCCATGGGCGGCAACGGTGCTGATCAGCGCCCGCGCCTCCATCCCATTGGCCGAGACGACGGCGATGCGCCGCCCGGCCAGCGCGTCCGCGAGGTCGAGCCGGGGCGCGAGCGCATCCGCGGCCGGGATATCGATGGTGAAGCGCGAGCCCTTGCCCGGCTCGGCCTCGGCGAGGATCGTCCCGCCCATCGCCTCGACGATGCGCCGCGAAATGGCGAGGCCGAGGCCGGTGCCGCCATGGACGCGGGTCGCCGTGCCGTCGCCCTGCTCGAACTCCTCGAAGATGCGGGCGAGGTCGCTTCGCCTGAGGCCCGGCCCGGTGTCGGTGACGTGGAACCGCAAGCGCTGCTGCCCGGCCTCGCCGGCGATCTCGACCTCGACCAGCACGCCGCCCGCCTCGGTGAACTTGACCGCATTGCCGACGATGTTGATCAGCACCTGCCTCAGCCGGCCGGGATCGGCGCTGACCAGCGCCGGCACGTCGGGCGCGATGTGGCTGCCGATGCCGATGCCCTTGTCGTGGGCGCGCGCCGCCAGCAGCTCGACGACGTTCTCGACCAGCTCGCGCGGACTGAGGGGCTGCGGCTCGAGATCGAAGCGGCCGAACTCGATCTTGGAATAGTCGAGCAGGTCGTCGATCAGCGCCAGAAGCGACGAGGCCGAGGTCGAGACCGCGCCGACATAGGTGCGCTGCTCGGGCGTCAGCTTCGTGTCGGCGAGCAGCCGGGCCATGCCGATTATGCCGTTCATCGGCGTGCGGATCTCGTGGCTGACCGTGGCGAGGAAACGCGATTTCGCCTCGCTGGCGGCTTCCGCCCGCTCGCGCGCGGAGATCAGCGCGGCTTCCGCCTGCTTGCGCGCCGTGATGTCGCGCGCGATGGCGCGGTGCGAGACCGCGTCGTCGTCCTTGTCGCGCACGGACAGCTCGATCCAAGAGAACCAGCGCTCGCCCTCGACCGTGCGCAGCGCCACATCGGTCGAGGACAGGCATTCCCCGTCGTGGAAGGCGCTGTCGGGCACCAGCCCGATCTCGATGCCCAGCTCGGTCAGCCTGCGGCCGCACAGCGCCTCCGGCTCGAGGCCGAGAAGCCGGGACAGGACGCGGTTGGCGTAGACGATGCGTCCGTCGCGGTCGCGGTGGACGACGATGTCGCCCAGCGCGTCGGTCAGGTCGCGGCTGCGCGCCTCGCCTTCCTGATATTCCCACATCAGGTCGGAAAGCCGCTCGATCCGCTCGCGGGTCTCGCGCTCGCGGGCGCCGGCGCGCGCGGCCTGCCGGCGCAGGCCGAGGCCGTGGAGGCCAAGCGCCGCAAGGCCGGCCGCGCCGGGAAGGACGGCTGCCAGAAGCGGCGCGCCGAAGAACGCGGCGAGCGCGGCCGAGGCGAGAAGCGCCAGCGCCGCCACCGCCAGCGTGGCCTCGCCGTGCGCGCCGTCGATCATCGAGGCGGCAAGGTCGGGGCCGGGACTGTCGGGCGCAAGCGGCGGCGCGGCAATGCGCGGACGGCCGCCGCGCCCGCTGCCGGATGCGACTGCCGCCGTTTCGAGGAACGCCCCGCCCGCCTCGTTTTCCTGCGCCATCATGGGGGCGGACAATAACAGCGACTGCTTAGGGAAGGTTTGGGCCGCTCGATAGAATTTTAGCGAACGCGCCTTCAACCCGCCATATCGACGACGACGCGGCCGCGCACATTGCCGTCAAGGATGTCGTGCGCCGTGGCGATGATGCCGTCGAAGGAGATCGTCGTCGAAAGCGCGACGAGCTTGTCGCGATCGAGGTCCTCAACGATGCGCCGCCAGGCTTCCAGCCGGATGTCGCGCGGGGCCATCACCGAATCGATGCCGAGCAGCGAGACGCCGCGCAGGATGAAGGGGGCGACGCTACCCGGCAGGTCCATGCCGCCGGCGAGGCCGCAGGCGGCGACCGCGCCGCCATAGGCGGTCATGGACAGGACGTTGGCCAGCGTGTGGCCGCCGACCGCGTCGACGCCGCCGGCCCAGCGCTCCTTGCCGAGCGGCCGCGCCGGCTGCGAAAGCTCGGCCCGGTCGATCACCTCGGCCGCGCCGAGATCGCGCAGGAAGTCCGTCTCCCCGGCCCGCCCGGTCGAGGCGATGACCGCATAGCCGAGCTTCGACAGGATCGACACCGCCACCGTGCCGACGCCGCCGGCCGCGCCGGTGACGACGACAGGCCCGCGCGACGGCGAAATGCCGTGGCGCTCCAGCGCCAGCACGCACAGCATGGCGGTGTAGCCGGCCGTGCCGACCGCCATCGCCTCATGCGCGCTCATGCCCGCGGGCAGCGGCACCAGCCAGTCGCCCTTGACCCGGGCGCGGCCGGCATAGGCGCCGTGATGCACCTCGCCGACGCCCCAGCCGTTCAGGATGACGCGGTCGCCGGGCTGCCAGTCGGGATTGTGCGAGGAGACGACCGTTCCGGCGAAATCGATGCCCGGAACCAGCGGCCAGCGCCGCACCACCGGCGACCGGCCGGTGATCGCCAGCCCGTCCTTGTAGTTGACGGTGGTGGCCTCGACGGCGATGGTGACGTCGCCTTCCATCAGGTCGTCCTCGCTCATGTCCACCACGTCGACGGACTGCTTCTTGTCCTCGTCGCGCGAGACGAGGATCGCCCTGAACGTATCCGACATGAAAACCTCCATTCCAGCCTGTTCCCGCAACCGGACTGTGCGGCCCGTCGCCCGCGGGGTCAATCGTCCTTCTGCCGCCGGCTGCGCCGCCAGACGAGGAACTCGTCGAGGATGACCAGCCCCGCCCCGACCGTGATGAACACGTCGGCGAGGTTGAAGATCGCGAACGACCATGACGGCAGGTGGAAGAGGATGTAGTCGACGACGTAGCCGTGCCAGACCCGGTCGATCAGGTTGCCGAGCGCGCCGCCGATAATGAGCGCGAAGCCGAGGCGAGCGAGGCGCTGGGCCGGGTCGGTGCGCGCGGCGATGAAGGCGACGAAGCCCATTACCGCCAGTGTCACCGCGATCAGGCCGACGCTGCCGAAATCGTCGAGCAGCGAGAAGGCGATGCCGGTGTTGTGGGTGCGGAAGAGCGACAGGAACGGCAGCACCGGCACGGGCACATGCATGTCGAGCTGCGCCTCGACCGCCTGCTTCAGCCCCTGGTCGAGGACGGTGGCGACCAGCACGATGGCGGCGGCGGGGAGAAGACGCCTCATCCGGCCTTTCCTTGCGTGACGGGGAAGGCGTGGCGGCGCATCTCGTAGAGCGCGACGCCGGTGGCGACGGCGAGGTTGAGCGAATCCGCCCGACCCGCCTGCGGGATGCGGATCAGCGTGTCGCAGGCCCGGGCAAGATCGTCGGTGAGGCCCTGCTGCTCGTTGCCCATCAACAGGACGAGCGGCCCCTTCGCATAGTCGGGCGCGCGGTAGTCGACCGAGCCCTTGAGATGGGTGCCGACGAGGCGCATCTTCGCTGCCTTGTGCCAACCGATGAACGCGGCGGCGTCGGCGCGCGCGACCGGCACGGCGAAGATCGAGCCCATGGTGGCGCGCACCGTCTCCAGCGACCAGGGATCGGTGGTGTCGCCGACGAGGATGACGCCCTTCGCGCCCACGGCATCGACGGTGCGGATGACCGTGCCGAGATTGCCCGGATCGCGCACCCGGTCGAGCGCGACCCAGACGTCGCCGCTCGCGGGGCGGATGTCCTTCAGGGGAATCCAGCGCTGCGAGAACACGCCGAGCACGGATTGCGGGTTGTCGCGCCGGGTGATGGCGGTCAGCACCTTTTCCGGCACTTCGAGCACCAGCCCGCCGGCGGCCTTGGCGCGCGCCGCCGCCTTCTCGACCGTCGCATTGCCGCGCTGCGACCTGGCGAAGACCAGCGTGCGGATGGTCCAGCCGAGGTCGAGCGCGTCGATGACGAGCTTCAGCCCCTCGGCCATGAACGCGCCTTGCACGTCGCGATACTTCTTCAGCGCCAGGGCGCGGATGTCCTTGACGATGGGGTTGGCGAGGCTGGTCACTTCCTTGACTTGGCCGACCCTGCCCTCGGCGGCGCGGCGCGTCTCGCTCATGCGGCCACCCAGCGCGAGAACAGCGAGGTCGACAGCCGCCGCCCGGCCGCTTCCTCCCGGATGACCAGCTCGCCCGACTCGACGCGCCCACCCATCCCGGCGAAGGCATCGCGCATCAGCGCGTGTATGGCGAAGAACGAGGCGCGGATCGAATAGGCCGTCAGCACCACGGCGAGCGGCTTCGGCGACAGGATTGCCCGGGTCAGCTCGACCATGGCCGGCAGGTCGTCGAAGAGCTGCCAGACCTCGCCTTTGGGGCCCCGGCCATAGGCCGGCGGGTCGAGCAGCACGATGTCGTAGCGGCTGCCGCGCCGTTCCTCGCGCTCGACGAAGCGCATCGCGTCCTCGCAGATCCAGCGGATCGGCTTTTCCGCGAGCCGCGCCATCTCCTGGTTCTCGCGCGCCCAGCCGATCGCCTTCTTCGAGGCGTCGACATGCGTCACCTGCGCGCCGGCGCGCGCGGCGACGAGCGAGGCGAGGCCGGTATAGCCGAAGAGGTTCAGCACCTTGACCGGGCGCCTGGCAGCGGCGATCGCCTCCTCCATGTGCCGCCAGTGCGACGCCTGCTCGGGAAAGACGCCGACATGGCGGAACGAGGTGAAGCGGCCGAGATAGTCGATGCCGTCATGCTTCATCGGCCAGGTCTCGCCGAGGGGCTCCCTCGGGAAGCGCCAGCGGCCCATGCCCTCTTCGTCGGTGTCGCCGGTGAAGACGGCGTCGGCCTTTCGCCATTCGCGCTCGGGCAACGCCGGCCGCCAGATCGCCTGCCCCTCGGGCCGGTCGATGAGATAGGGCCCGTAGCGCTCCAGCTTGCGGCCGTCGCCGGAATCGACGAGCGCATAGTCCGCGCCCGGCTCGACCTCGAGGATCAGCGGCAGGGTCTCGGCCGGCAGAGGCTCTTGCCGGCGCGGCGCGCGCGGGCGGGCTGACACCTCCCTCTCGCGGCTCTCCTGTCCGCCGGCCGGCCGGCCGGCGACCTTGCCGTCCGCAGCGCCGGCTGCCCGGCCCACAGCCTTGCCTGCCGCCCCGCCTTCGGCCGGCGCGACGGCCCGCGCCGCCGGCTTGCGCGCGCGCCTGTCGGTCTGTCTGTCGCGCTGGCTCTTCATCTGCGCTCCGGGAAAATCGTCCCCGCGCTTCTGCCATAGCGGACGCGCAGCCGCAACAACGCCGCTTGCGCGCCCGACGCCGTATACCCGGCCGGGCAAGCCGGCTCTCAAAAAAACTCGTCGTGCCGCCGAAAAGAAGTGCAACGACGCGCTTGCAATTCGCACGGCGTGCCGCTAGGAAGCACCGAGCAAGACGGGGCCAGCCCCGGCCCTGCTTCCGGTCGCCCCGCGACCTGTTACGCGCCCGTAGCTCAGCTGGATAGAGCACCAGACTACGAATCTGGGGGTCAGAGGTTCGAATCCTTTCGGGCGCGCCATTCAACTCCCTACGTATCAAGGACTCTGGCATGCTTAGCTGCGGCCCGTCCATTCTTGTCTGTACGCTCATACCAAGTTCATACCACGCGCTGATTCTTGGGGCTTAAGGGAATCGGTAGAAACTGAACGATCCCGCGCTGGCTGCGCTCGAATCCCTGGCGCGCAGCGCGCCACCCTCTTCCAGAGTCTGAGTGAGCCCCTCTTCGGTCGCTTCCTCGCCCGTCAGGGCAGGAAAATCGCTTGTGTCCAACCTGCGCCTCTTCCGTCGCCTTCGCTCGCCCATGTCCGGAAAGAAGCTGTTCCCGGTGCCGGGCAAGGGGAGTGGTGCGGGCGCAGGCCGAAGGCCGAGCCTCGGTCCCCTTGCCCGGCACCGGGGGCGGCTTCAGGGCATGAAGGGGCGAGCGGAGGCGGCGGAAGAGGTTCCCCGGGACCCTATCGAAACTCACCCTTCCATCAAATCCCCAATCATTGGGGATTTGTGAACTCCTGCCTCGGTAGGTCTCGGCGATGATGATCTGACGGAGAGAGTGCAATGGGAAGTAGGCTGCCTGCGAGGCGACAACTCGGCGATCGGGGAGGGTTCGACTACAGCCGCGTGCCTGCCGCACACCGCAAGCCGATGAAGGCAGACGCGATTGAAATCCGGAAGGGTCTTATTGGTGCGGCAGCCGCGTTGATGGAGGCGGGAGAGAGGCTGTCCCGATGGAAAGAGATAACTCCTCATGGGGCTTGGCTGGACTGGGTCTGGGAAGAAGCGGGCATGTCGGATCAGTCGGCGCGGGACGCCATCAATGTCTTCCGGCGCTTCGAGCACTCTCCCACCCTTCTGCACGATCTTGATCTTGCCCTGCCGCCGACGGCCCTTGTCCGCCTCGCGACTGCGCCTGATGGTGCTTTCGAAGACGTTCTGGATCGGGTGAAGGACGGAGAGCGGCTACGGGTCATCGATGTGCAGCACATCGTGGCGGACTTCCGAAAGCGAAACGCTGAGGAAGAAGCGGGCGTGAAAACCATCCCTGCTGCGGAGCCGGTGCACACCACTGCGGCTGCCGCCCTTCTCGGAATGGCCGACTTGGCCCGCGATGAACTCGTTCCCCAGATCGTCACCCGGCTCAGGACGGTGCTACACGTTATCGAGGATGCGGAGGCGCTGCATGCGTCGAAGGGGAAGACAAGCCTCGCCAGGCTCCAACAGAACCTACGCGGCGATGCTCAGTGGCTGACCGACGCTCTGGAGCAACTCTCCCAGAAGCAGGCCAGTACCGGGTCGATGGTTGTCCATAAGACACTTCTGGCGCGTGCCGGGCATGAGCCTGGAGCGTGGGCCGACGTGACCGCCTTTCTGCGCGACATATCCCACTCGGTCTCTTGGGAGAGCATCAAAGCTGCTCAGGTGCCCGATCTGCTCAAGCGCGGCCGCACCGCGCTGCATGCCGTCCTTTCGCCGCAGGAGCGCATTTCCGCCATCAGGATGCTTGGCGTCTGAGGCGCTTGACGCCTGCTTCGCCTGCTCTGAGCATGATGAAGGCCGCGCGGGCTGGAACCCATTGCGCGGCCCTCGGGAAGGACTCAAAGCATGGCCATTCGGCGCGCAGCAGTAAAGCCCCCTCATAGGGGACGGTGAGCCTCCGGCTCGGTCCGGCTTCCGGATCGACGCCACCCCCTACCCCCTCAGCCAAAAAAGTTGACGAAGCCCCGAAATCACTGGGCTCCATTGCTGCTCGCGCGCTGGCTGCAATGGAAACCAATGGCCCTGCCAGACGCGGACATACCGACGTCCTGACGGCCAACACGGGCTGGCGTATCGATCCTATCAAGTGGGCGCGCCGCGCCGCCGCGTCGAAGCTGCTCGCCGAGCAGTCGGAGATGATTGCGGATGCCTTGGAGCGGATGGGCACGCCCGCGCGCCTGGACGCCGAAATCACGGCGATCGGCGCAGTGACCGGAAAGGTCGAGACGCTGCCCGCATACCGTGCCATCCGGTTCCTTCCCACCGTGGCCGCGCGAGACCGCCGCCCGGTCTTGAACGGGATGAAGTATTTTATCCAGCATCACCGCGCCGCGCGCTTCTTCCGCTACGCCGTCATCACCGCACCCGAGCCGGTCCCGTTCGGCGGGGAACTCCGAAAGGCCATCCAGGCTCTTTCCAGGCGCGTGTCGAAATGGGCGACTGAAGCCCGCGACGCTGATGTCGAAGTACTGTTCAGGGGCATCGAGTTCACGCGCGCGACGGCGGCCGATCGCGACGCGGATGCTGCCCGGCGTATGCCTTCTACTGAGATCGGTCCGCCCGATGCGCCCCTCACGCGTCGGTTCGGTGCGGATACAGTCCTGTATCACGTGCACGCCAACATCCTGACCTGGCCACAGCGGGCAATGAAGGATTCGGAGTGGTCAGCGTTCCTGCGGATGACGTGGCGCGCGGTGAAGGGACACTGGCAGGACAATGGCCGGATCCAGAAGGCAGAGGAGCTCGTGAAGAACTGCCTCAAGCCTGCCGATATCCGCGAGGCGCCGGACGAGGAAGTCCTCTGGCTCTACCTGCAGACGGAGCGGCTCAAGCTAGCGCAGCCCATGGGCCCGTTCGCCTCCTTCATGAGTGAGCTGGAAGACGCGGGTGAAAAGGTGGTTCGGGTCCGCTCCGGGGAGGACGGCCGGCTCCAGCGTGTCCGGAAGTCGTCGCGCCTGAACCACCATGCGAGCGACGATCCCGGTAATGGCCCCGAGGGCGACGAGAGCCAGCCAGCGCCTTCCGTCCTCGATGATGCCGACCTTGCCCCCGGGACGGACGGAGGCAGCCGTAGCAGGCCCACAAACCTGGTCTTGGGGGTATCCCTGCCGCAGTGGCGTCATACACCTTGGGCGGAGCCGCTGATCCTTGTCCAGCGATATGACCCCTTCGCGCCGGGAGCTGGCGACCGTGCCCGGCTGGAGGAGATCGACACCGAGAAGGGGCTCGCCCGCATCGACTGGGACAGCAACGGCGCGCCAGACCCGTCCGTCGCCTTGGACATCGCCGCGCGGGCCACCGCCGGAACTCTGAGCGCGATCGATGTCGCCATGATCGAAGCCGAAGACGAGGCCCCCCCTATCGCGGGAGGCGCAGCCGACAGCTATAGGGTTCACACATGTGGGCCAACTGTCCCAGCCGCACCTGCGCAAGCAGGAGCATGGTCGGGAGTGGCAGTGTCATGGGAAGACGATCTGCTTCACCCTAGACCCGGGTGGACATCGAAACTCCCGCCTCCTGACCTGGAGGACGATCAGATCCCGTTCGATCCGCCTCTTTCGGCCTTCGTGCTGGCGATGCGCGCCGAGCATGGCTGTGCCAGTCCCGCTATGGCCGCATAGTCCCGCGGGGCCCTCGGAGAGCCGACGCTATGAGCACGGGCCGCAGGACCGCGCGCAATAGCGGTAGTCGGTCACTAATCCTTGCATCCGGCTCCGCCGAAACAAAACATAGTCACGAGGGCGCACCATGCGCCGGGGATCGTGAGGCATGTCCTACCAGTTCGTGCATATGGAGGTTTACAGCCGGAAGGGCCGGGATGGGCGAAACGTGGACTTCGTCTTAGCGGAAGCGGCGCGCCGTCCTGACGCCTGTCTGCACGTCGAGAATCCCGCCTCCCCGGAAGTCGTGTTCGGCGTTGATGTCGATGAAGTCCGCCGCCTGCATGAGGAACGCGCGGCCTCCGCGAAAGCCACGCTGGCGAATGGAAAGCAGCGAGCAATCCGACAGGACCAGAACACGCTCGTCACGATTGTGGCGTCACACCCCGCCGCGATGGATTTGGTGGCGAAGAACCCCTCGCTCGCCGACGAGGTGAGGGCGTGGGAAGTCCAGACGGTGGCATGGCTGCGCGACCAGTACGGTTCCGCGCTGGTGTCGGTCATCCGGCACGTCGATGAAAGTCACCCGCATCTGCATGCATTCATCCTTCCCGAGACTCCCGACCTCCGTGCAGGCTCTCTTCATCCGGGGCAGGAAGCCAAGCACCGGATCGTTACGGGAGGCGCTGCCGATGGGGAGGATGGCAAGGCACTCAACAGGCGGGCAGATGTCGCCTATCGCCAAGCATTGCGTGACTGGCAGGATTCCTATTGGCAGGCGGTTGGGCTGCCGTCAGGACTTACCCGGCTCGGTCCAGGCCGCCGTCGCTTGACGCGGGAGGAATGGCGCGCCGAGCGGGTCCAAGCTCAAGCCGTCCGGATCGCACGGGAGCGTGCCGACCATCTCCAGCGTGCCGGAACTGCCTTCATGGATCGGACGCGCGCGGAGGCAGCCGCTGCCCTCGCAGAGGCCACCCAGGCTGCTTCAAGGATTCGCGACGAGGCAATCGCACGTCAACGGGCAGCCCTTCGCCTTCACGACGAAGCGGACGCTCGTGTCCGGATGGCGGGACGTATCCTTTCCCGCGCGCGCAGGGACGGTGCGAGAGTCCTGGAAGCTGCTCGCGCGGAAGCCACGCGGCTGGCTACCCTCGGATCAAGAATCCGGTCGCTCTGGGACGGTCTGCTGCGGTCACGGCTGGAGGCCCGATTGCGCCAGATTTTCGAGACAGAGGCTGCCGCTGCGAAGAAGCAGGCAGAGGACGCGAAGGAACGGGCCGCCGCTGAAGTCCGGAAACGGCAGGCTGCAGAGCGCTCGCGAGATGCCGCCATGGCTGCCGCCCAGGCACTTGGGAGGGAACGGGATGCGGCGCGGAACGAGGTTGCTGCCATACGAAACGCCCATACGTATCAACACCAGCTAGGAGCACGACCATGATCGACACGAGCAGCTCAAAGACCCGCCCGAAGGGCTGCCTCCGCGCTGCACGACACAGGGCCCGGCTGTCGCGCCGGGCCGGACGTGGCCGGACGGTCGCGCTACTCGTGTTCCTCTGGGCATTCCTGACGGGACCGTTCGGAACGACGGCAGTCTCCGGGACGCGCTCGGTGCTCCCGGCATCAGCCGGGCCTATGGGGGAAACGTGGCGAGTGAACAATTATGAACGCGGACTGGGTGGGGAATTGTACGTATCCCACCGACGCAGCAAAAGGCCTGGCCGCTATCGAAGGGCGCCCTCCATTGCCCGCTTGATACGCGATCTGCGCCGCAGAGCAGCTTGTGAGGATGCGACCGAAATTCTTCTCAGTCGCATCCCCGACCCTATGACGAGACAGTGGGTCAGAGAGAAGATTCTAGCCTGCGAAGTCAATCGCTTGGCCGTCTGGGTCCGACCAAGTACCAATGATCATGAAGTCTTTAAGGCCTGGCGTTCGGAAGCAGAATCCGATCATCGTGCTCAGCTAAACGATCACACGCAGCCACCAGACCAAGACGTCCTTCTGAAGTTGGCTGGGATGGTGCGGTCTCTGGAGGCCGTTGGCACTCGTACCCGGCATATGGATCGCTGAATCAGCAGGTGAGAGTTGCCCTCACGCATGATGTGTGTGCACGAATGCTCCAACCAGCTTCCGAGATCGGATATCAGATATCGCCCCGGTCGAGATGGCAGGCGGCAGACTCTTCTTGCGAAAAGCCTGAAGCGATTATTGGGCAACCCTCCATCCACAGCTAGCACGCTAATAGACGGCACTCAATTCCTTCTTAACGATCAGTGCAAGAAGATCAACTCCCGTCCACCGGACGAACCAAGGTTCGTTTTCAAACTCTGTCGACAGTGACTGAAGGGCTGCCGCACTCAGTGCAGGAAGCTGGAACTGGCTTCGTACTACTCCCAAGAATTTCGCCCGTTCAATTAACGGGATGTGGGGGCATGAAGCTATGTCCAGTGCTAGATGAACCATCTCCGAGGATTTCATACATCCGTCTTCAGTCTCGAGCCTTCTAAGTGCCCCCTTTACAATTCTCCGCCGAATACGGTCATATTTTGCATGGCCGCCCATGTAATACAGGACCGATATGATGGAAAAATAGTCTGCCGACTGAATGTTCGGCATTATCCTCTCAATCGCTTCGGTTTCCAAAGCTCCAGTCTGATCTACTTCCCTGAGCGCAATCAGTATATTAAGTATCTCAATAGGTACCGCGTCATGATGCTCATATATGCGAGCAATCTGGGGATCCTGCAGCAACCGCGCAGTCCAAGCCGCAGCCTTCTCTCCAAGGTAAGGAAGCCGCTCAGGGGCGACCCTGCGGAGAAAATCAGATGATTTAATGATTGCCTTCGAAAGCGTGAAAGATGCCGCAACCGTCGCGTGGACCGTGTAGAAAAAGAACATGATCTCCAAAAGTACCGTGAAGATTGATAAGTACCTCTCCACGTCGGGTTTATCATCGCCGAGCGCATCGTAGTCACTTATTATTCGATCGAGTCTCTTCTCAATCGCCGATATCACGTAGCTAGACACCATGTCATATCCCACGTTGCTATCGAAGCAGCTAGACTTTATTTCATTCAGAAAATGACGAACAACCGCACTCGGCTTCCATATATTCTTAGGCTCTAGCAGCTCTCTCCCCGAAACGGACTTCTTCTCCAACATACTCTCGAAAAATGAATTTATGTCCCTAGACGCATCGTCGACAATCTTTGACTTTGTCGTATAGAATGGTCTTTCTATAGTCTCAATCTTCCCCTCATTTACATGCAAATTAAACCGACTTAGACACAAAGAAATCTGCTTTCCGATTGCCTCTACATGCTTATAATCGTTTGTGAAAATAAAAAAGTCATCGACATATCGCCTGATCTCATATTCCTTCTTATTGAAGATTTGCTTTTGCGCTAACGAGGCCTCGATATCCTGATCTACACGAGATAATATTATCTCTGCAAATATACGACTTACTTCCGGTCCGATACAAATTCCATTCGTTTCGTTAAAGTTCATCTTCTGCATCAATATATCGAACTGATTGCCGAACGTTATTGCCGACGTACTATCCTTTGCAGTGCGTATGTCCTTTAGGGCCCACGCAATAGAATGGGTGTAAATACTCGAAAAGCACTTGCTGACATCCACGGAGTGCATTATTCGGTATTTCTTCTCCAGCCGCACATGATCGGGGGACTTGAAGAAGCGATAAAGGCGATCGTATCCGCTATATGAGAAAAACGATGCAGGATTTCTCACAAGCGCGTCGATATCATCCGTCGTTATATGATTCGACTTGTACTTATGCTCATCAGATATGCTTACACGGAAGAAGTACCTTTTCCCTCGCGACTTCGGATGCCTTATGGAGTAAGGTGAGCGAGAGGCGTAGAAACAAATTAGATCCTGATAACGTCCGTAAAACTCTGAGACCCTGTACTGACTTGCCGGGTGCGGCAGACTCAACTGGCGAAATGAAGTTGACGTTTTTACGATACTATAACGAAATGGTATCGTATATTTGTTTTCACTCAAATTTATGATCGCCGCTATCGTCTCCCTCTTTTCAGTGGAGCCAAGGTTTCTTGTTCGGAGGTTTTTGTAGAAGCCATCATTCGAGAACACGATAGGTACTTCGTAAGGCGCAGTGTCCGTAGTCACTACGCGGTCGACATCGTCGGGTAGAAAGTTGGCTCTGATGTAGCGGCGTCTACGCATATCGCCAGCATCGCGTTAAGGCCGCCAGTTGGGACGGAGGGAAGTGAAAGAACCGCTTTTCCCGGTAGCCCTTTACAAACGAGTTCCTGAACAATGCCTCGCGCTGGGCGCGGCCAAACAGTCCAGGCCCGGGGGCTGCCGCATAATGAGAGACGATAAGGTGGTGTAGGTACCGATCCAGCCGTGGAAGCGCCTCCGAGGCGTCTAGGTTGATGAGTGGGTAGTTGAAGAATATGCCTGACTTGCGCTTGATAGACCTATCGACATCGATGAAATGGAAGTTATTGCATAGCATGCGAACACGGTTCAGCAGTGCGGTAAAATCATTGTTTATGCGAAACTCCGCAAATGACAAATATAAGCGAGACTTGATACGCTTTTCCTTTTTCTCCGACAGGTCTAGCCGAACTTTGCGATGGTATCGGCGATCCGTGCGCTGTGTATGATGTATCGAGATTTTGTACCCAAGATAATCAAGTTCTGCATCAATGGGTGGGCTTGCGTTATGCGTGTTACTAAATTGAGAAAGAGTGTAAATCCGTGTCTTTTTGGAATTGAACGATATTCCAGGAAGCAGACGTCGTCGAACGGTCCGTAGGAATTCACGCGCGTTTTCTTTTCCAGAGGTGATGATGATAATATCATCAACAAATCGGGCATAGTAGTGAACGCGTGGATCTAGCATCGCTTCCCGATCAAAATCGCGCATGAGTATCTCGCTGAGGGTAGCGCTGATCGCAAGGCCTCGGGGCAGGCCAAGAATATTGACATTCGTCAAACAGGCAAAAAAGGTCCGCAGCAGAGACGAGAAGTGCGACGAATAGGCGCCATCTCGTCGTATTTGTTCAATTACAGCGGCTGGATCGATGCTCTCATAGAAACTTGCAATATCTAGTTTGTATATACGGAATGGTAGCCCTTCTTCAGAAAGGCGTATAATACTGTTAACTATTGATGTTCTGTTTGACTGCTTTATTCTTGTTATTCGGCGGATCGTCCTATTTATGTGCCGAAGAATAAGCTGCTCACTGATGTCGTTTAGTCGATAGACATCGCTGTTACGCAACTTCGACGAGGCTATATCGACTTGTTGAAAACCGACCTGAGCTTTCTGGACCGCCGCAACGATCACCGCCGCACGAACAGGCTCCTGGATCAGATTCGGGTCACGACGAAAGTCCGCCTTCTGGAAATTCCTCGCCATTGTCGCGTAGTGGAATGTGGGATCATGCATGCAGACTTGGCTACCCCCATAGCTCCGACGCAGCGGATATTACGACGGTTCGATTGTCAAACGAATTGCCAACAACCGCAGCGGAAGGCTGTTCTCAGCTGCGGTACATTCACAATGAGTGGGCGATTAATCAAGGTTGGCGAGCACCTTTAGCATCTCGATTAGGTCTAAGTTCAACGGGAGTCAAAAATCGGCGTCGTCGCGTGAGAGAGCTATCGAAGAGAGCCTGAGTGACGGTACCCTTTGTGCTTTCGCCCGCTCAATCGTCCGATACCATGGCTCTGCTGCAGTGAACCGTATCTCGGCGACTTTCCCGGAAGTCGTTGGGCGGGGAGGCGGAACCTTCTGGAAGGCCGACCGACGGGGTTGGTGCGACGCCCATTCAGCATCACAGGCGGCAAAGAGAGCATCCGTCCATGCCTCGATCGCAAGTCGCTTCAATTCGAGCCGCTGCGAGTAGTCATACGCAATGCGAGTGATGTCGGCCGAGACCATCGGTGCCTGCCCCGTGGAAACATCTGCGTGGTCGAGGACGGCGGAAATCGCATCCCCACGAACGGCCAAGTCGGCGCAGACGGTGGCGAAGGTCCTTCGGATATCGTGGGGCGTGAAGTAGGTGATGCCTTCAAGAAGGTCTGATGCCTGGCCCACCTCACCGGATGCTGCCGCTGCCTCCTGAGGTGCCCGGGCTGCCTCCAGATTTGCCGGACGGCCTCGCAGCCTATCAAGGAGCAGTTTCGGAGCTGATCGCGAAAGCGGCGCGTCCACCTTCTCGCCCATCAACCGAAGGGCCGGGAAGACATACTGGGATTCCTCGTCTGCGCCCCATAGGGCGCGATCAAAAAGCAGGGACACTCGGGGCGGGATAGGAACCGAGTGGGGCCGCTTCCCCTTCATGACCACAGACGGGAAGTAGGCGACTTTCCAACCCTCTGGACCGTTCGGCCAAGGCAACACGTGCGCGCGCCGGATGGACAGTCCGGCACTGGCGCGCTGAGCGGTCAGGGCGAGCCACCACAGAGCGCATATTACCGTCTCAGAGGTCTTCCTTCCGCTGTCTCTCCCAGGCATCACGCGATAGCGCTCCGCCCTGTAGAGGACTGTTGCAAGCTCCTTAAGCGACGGGAGGCGTGACCTCGGCGACGGAATCGTGGAGTCCAGCTTCTCGACCTCGAGCCACCACTTCGGTGCCCCCTCCAACCCCGCGCTGCGCGAATGCTTCTTACGTGCGAACGAGAGGGCGCCCTTGGCGTAGGCTACGAATTGCCGGGAACCCGTTTTCCGTCCGGCGCGGGCACAGGCATCGCGCACCTCCTCTAGGTCACCGGGCCTGAGTTCAGAAAGCAGGCGACCGAAGAGACCGCTGGCTTCCTCCATCATGAGGTAGCGACGTGCCTCTGCCGCCGTAGCTAACGATGGTTGCTTGAGGACGCCGCGCGTGGTGATGCGCGGACTCGACAAGTAGACGTCCGCATATTGGGTCGCTAGGTCCTCCCAAGTCCAACGGCCAGCTGCGCGCGCCTGCTCTGTCGAAACCTTGGCGGCAGCATCCTGGTGGCTCCTCCCGGCTTGACGAGAGCGGACGTAGGACTTCACCTCCTCGCCGCTCCTCATGAGCGCCCTTGTATGTGCCGCCAATTCTCTCGCGGCTTTCGCCGTGCGGATCTCGGCGACACTACCCAAGGACCTCGTGTGTCCCGAGAACTTCAAGACCCACGAGGCTGAGCCGCCCTGTACCCGGAGGGAAAGTCCTCTGCATATGTCGTCGGCTATGATGAGCGGATCGCGACTGCTGTGGCTTCGGGCGGCGGCTGCTGCGCGCGCTTCCTGCACCTCGCTAGGACCTATGTCCGCTCTTTTGGATGGCATGCCAGGCTCCTCGACTTCACCGTCGCCTGGTCATAAGCCATCTACGTTAAGAGATCGATACCACTTTCATACCACTGTACATCCGTTGAATCCTTGCTGCCGCGACGCCTCCGCCTTGCCGCTGAGGCCGCGGAACGCCCCATTCCGGCCGTTTCCGGCATTCTCGGGTCAAGTTGGAACAGATGTCATTTTATCGGACAAAGACTACGAATCTGGGGGTCAGAGGTTCGAATCCTTTCGGGCGCGCCATTTACGAACAAAACTGGGCACTCCTGCCGGAGCTATCCCTTCTCCCATAACAAGCCGTTCAAGAACCGACCGCCTTCCGTGAATACGGATTTCCGTGTCGTCCACTTCGACATTGTCGATCATGGCGCGCAGATAGGCGCGGCGGAACGGAATAGCCCCCTCCAGCACATTGGCGCGCATGACCTCGACGGCGGCGGCGATCTTGTCTTCCGTGATCCGCGCGTCGGGTCGCAGCTCCGCGAGAGCGCGGTCATGGGCGACCTGCGCAATGTCGCGCTCGGTCTTCACCGCCGCGATCCGGTCTTTCAGCGTCGGATCGCTTGGATCGGCAATACCGTTCTCGATCGCCTGATAGAGGCGCTTCAACCGTTCGCTGGCATCGTTAAACTTGTCCTTGAGCGCCCGCATGCCAGCGCGCAGCGTTTGCTGACCGACCTTCGGCAGTTTCGCGCCGACCTGGAAACGGCAGGCGTCGATCTCGGAATGAGCGCGGAAGCCCTTGAGGCCGATCCCGGCTGGTGGGGGACGCGCCGGTACACCGCAATCAAGAATATTCAGCCCGTCTTGAGGGGAACCCGCGACAGGTTGAACATGCTGTTCAACGATCTGGTTGCCGTCGCGCAGCCGTATTGACCATGCTGTCGTCGGACATGGAAAGATTCAGCAGATGGCGCGCAAGCGCCTGCGAGGGCACGGCCACCATATTGAACTCGTTGAACGCTTTCCCCTCCAAGAACACCCCCGTGACAATTCCACACCCCTCAAGTTTACAGAATTTCATGCGTCCCCGTCAAAATTGGCAACACGCTCCCAACAGGGCAATATTGTCATGACATTGTCTGGCAATTCGTGTTATGATGGAATCAAGAGGTATCATCATGGCCACACGCGCAACCCGAACCGAAAAGCTCGATCTCAGGTTAACGCCGGAGGCAAAGCGCACGCTTGCCGCCGCCGCCCACGCCGAAAGGCGTTCGCTCAGTGACTTCGTGCTGGAAAGCGCGCTCGGCCGCGCCGAAGAAGCACTGGCAGATCGCCGCGTTTTCCAGCTCGATCCCGAGAAGTGGGAAGCTTTCATTACCGCCCTTGAAGCGCCGCCGCGCGACATGCCGCACCTGCGGAGGCTGCTCAACAAACCCGGTATCTTTTCAGGCAACGGTCCGGCGTGACCGCGTTCCGCATTGAAAAGCTCCATCGCCGTCATGCAGTCGAAGTCTTCGATTGCGGCGAAGACGCCCTGAACCGCTTCCTGATTCGGTTTGCACTTCCCAACCAGCACGCCAATGCCTCACAGACCTACATCGGATTGGCCGATGATGCAGTCATCGGCTTCTACACGCTGGTTGTCGGCGAAGCCCGCCATGACGATGCACCGGAGCGACTGATCAAAGGCCTGGCCCGCAATCCAGTACCGATCATGCTGCTCGCCCGTCTCGGCGTCAGCGTGGAGTGGCAAGGCAAGGGCGTAGGAGCGGGGCTGTTGCGCGACGCCGTCCTGCGAACCTTGCAGGCTGCTGACATCGCCGGCATCCGGGCGCTCGCCGTTCATGCAAAAGATGACGCGGCACGGAATTTTTACCGGCGTTTTGATTTCGTGGAATCCCCGACCGATCCATTGCACCTGTTCGCGCTGATAAAGGACCTCAAGCACCTGTAGCGGTGCCGCTTCAGCAGCCAGAATCATCATTCTGTAGCGTTCAAGATCGCGACCCAGTCCTGCCGCCCGCCGAGCAGGCGCAGGATGGCAACATGATCGTCCTGCGCCGTATAGACGACCAGATGCTTCTCATGGGCGTGGATTCTCACGGGCGGGTTGAACTCGGTGCGCTCCCGAGCCAATGACGGCATCACGGTGATCGTCTCGAAAACCCTGACAAGATCATCCACATAGCGATCCGCTTGCTCGATGGACCACGTTTCAGCCGTGAACCGCCAGATATCATCAAGGTCGGCGATGGCGCGCGGCGTGAGCCTGTATCGCTCGGACTTACCGGACGACATGACGCTCGCGCATACGCAGCTTGAACGCGGCTGCGTCGAACGGTTCAGCCTCGCCGCTTTCAATGCCTTCGGTGATCGCCGCCTGCAAGGCAGCTACAGCCTCCTTGCGCTCCCGGTCCTTGCGAATGAGGTCCCGGATATAATCGCTTGCATTACCATACTGCCCGTCGCGGGACTGGCTTTCGACCCATGCCTTCATCGCTTCCGGCAGGGACACATTCATCGTCGCCATCTGCATTCTCCTTTTCTCGCATCATATCATGCCATGGCGATCTTCGTCAAAATTAATGGCAAACTTTGCCATAAAGAGATGTCAGCCCTTACCCGGCACCGCCGGTTAGCGTAGGGGCAGGAACAGACGAGCCCCAATACTTTCCTTTCCGGTTGCCATCCCTTCGTCATCGACGCGGTTTTGCCGGACGGCGCTTTCTTGCAGACGCCCCTCACTTGCAGTGCAGGCATAATCCATAATTGACGATTGACGTACATCGTCAATTATGGAACAATTGGAAGATCATGATTTTGAGCTATCGGGATAAAAACACAGACCGTTTTGCAAAGGGGGAGTTCGTCAAAGCCTTTCAAGGGTTTGACGAACAGGCCGCTCGGCGGCTGTCGATCCTGAACGCGGCGCTGTCGCTCGATACGCTCCGCGCCCTACCGGGCAACCGGCTTGAAGCGCTCAAAGGGGATCGTGCCGGACAGTACTCCATTCGCATAAACCAGCAATGGCGCATCTGTTTCGAGTGGCCCCCCGGCCAAACCGGGCCGGGTAATGTTGAAATCGTGGACTATCACTGAGGAAAGGAGATCACGCCATGTTTATGAGAGCTGTTCATCCCGGCGAAATCCTCAAGGATGAGCTGGACGGGTTGGGTGTTTCGCCAACCGAGTTTGCACGGCAAATCGACGTGCCTCCGAACCGGGTCAGCCAGATCATCGCCGGCAAGCGCGCGGTGACCGGCGATACCGCCCTGCGCTTCGGGCACTGGTTCGGCACTGAACCACAGTTCTGGCTCAACCTGCAAAGCGCCTACGAAATCCGCGTTGCGGAGGAAAAGGCGGGACAGGCGATCGCGCGGCTGCCGGTTCGTGCCGGTGTGCCTGCGATGGCTGAACACCAGCCACGATAGGGACACAGGATGAATCTGCCATCTGCCGAGCATGTCATTGTCTTGTCTTCTGACGACCAGCGCCGTCTTGTCGAGGCGTTGCGCTCGCCACCTGAGCCATCGGCGGCGTTGGTGCGGGCCGCGCATAGCCATGCGACGCTGGTGAAACGGGGACAACGGAAAACCGAAGGACCGGAATCCGGTTCGACTAAGGATTGAAGGAGCGATGGACGTGAAGGGGGCAAGCAGCAGAATTCAGGGCCTTGGCGGCTTCGTATGGTCAATCGCGGAAATCCTGCGCGGTGATTTCAAGCAATCCGAATACGCGGCCGATGACCGTGCCGCCCTTCAATTTGATAAGTTGGGTCAGCAGCAATCCGACCCCGCCCGCCGCTGCATGGACCAGCGCTATGTCTCCCTCGCGAACCTCGTAAAAGGCCGACGCGAAATGGTTGGCGGTTAACCCCTGCATCATGACCGCCGCCGCAGTGCGATCATCAATGGCGTCCGGCACCGGAACGAGTGCGTAGGCTGGAACCATAACGCGCTCGGCGTAGCTCCCCGGTGCATAAACCCAAGCCACGCGGTCGCCGAGTTTAATGTGCTCAACACCATCCCCGACCGACACGACGCAGCACCGCATCTATCCCTACCTGCTGCGGCATCTCAACATTGAGCGCCCCGATCAGGTCTGGTGCGCCGACGTGACCTACATCCCCATGCGGCGCGGCTTCCTCTACCTCGTCGCCATCATGGACTGGTTCAGCCGCAAGGTGCTGGCCTGGCGGCTGTCGAACACGATGGATACCGACTTCTGCGTCGCCGCTCTGGAAGAGGCGATCGCCCGCCATGGCAGGCCCGACATCTTCAACACCGATCAGGGGAGCCAGTTCACCAGCTTCGCCTTCACCACGACGTTGAAGGATGCCGGCATCCGCATCTCCATGGACGGGCGCGGCCGGTGGATGGACAACGTCTTCATCGAGCGGCTGTGGCGCAGCCTCAAATACGAGTGCGTCTTCCTCAACGCCTTCGAGACAGGCGGTGAGGCCCGGGCTGGCATCGGTTCATGGATCGACTATTACAACCGGCGACGCCCCCACTCGACCTTCGACGGCAGGACACCCGACGAGGTCTATGCTACGGCAGAAATGATGGAGAAATTGGCGGCGTAAAAACCAACCCGATCCACCTTAGCCAAGCCGCCAAACTGTCTCACCAAGCGGGTCCACCTCAGTGATCTGGTTCGGATGAAGCTGGTGCTTCGTCGCCAGTTCCGAAATCGTCCGCTCGCCGCGGATCGCCTCAAGCGCAACCTTGGCCTTGAACTCGGCCGTAAACCGTCTGCGTGTCTTCATGCTGGATCGTCCTTTCCATCGGGCGATCCACCTTATGCCCCTGTCTCAGAAACCGGCACCACCTCTATGAGATGCTCATTACGCTGGCGCAAGATGTCTGGAGGACGACCGCTATCGACTCCTGAGTCCGCGCACCGCTCCGGTTGGCGGGCAATCAGCAACGGCCGCGTCCGTACAGGGAGGGTATATGTTTGTATGTCTTGGTTGGGGTTCACTAATCTGGTGTCAGAAGACACTTCCCATTGCGGGCGCGTGGCAGTCGGACGGTCCCGATCTGCCGATCGAGTTCGCGCGTGAATCCGGTGACAAGCGCATAACACTGGTGGTCTGTGACGGCGCTCCTGTCGTCAAGACTCTTTGGGGTGCTCTGGCCGTTCAGACACTTGACGCGGCGAAGGAGGCGCTGGCGGTCCGTGAAGGTGTGAAGCCAGCTAATATTCGATACAGCGTCGGGTGGTGGAGTCCGACAGGGGTCTCTCAACACCCTGGCGCTGAGGCGATCGCTGAATGGGCTGCGGGACGCCATCTCCAGGGCGTAGTGTGGACCGCCCTTAAGCCGAAGTTGGGATCAGACTATCGCGTGCCCACGCAGGATGAAGTGATTAAACATCTTGCGCGACTTCAAGGAACAGAACGGGATGTCGCCGAAGAATACATCCGGCTCACGCCTCGCCAAATCACGACCCCTTATCGAAAGGCCATTGAAAACGCACTTGGCTGGACCGCTACGGGACGCATCTAACGCGGTTTTGGATGAAGGAATTATATAAACGAAACAATGACATATGAGTTCCCAGTTTCGTCCTCACGGGCGCGCCATTTCAGTACAGAACTCTGAACGCCGAACGCCGCCGTTTCTACGCTTGAAGCGGCGACCAGTGTTCGCAGCAATTCCGACTTCGATCCCATGACGCGAACCTCGTCGTCGGCAACCTCAACGCGTTGCGCCAGCGGTTTCGCGAGTTCGGGTGTGCCGACCGGCCTGCAAATTGTCGGGCGAACATACGACGACACCGTGTCGGAAGCCGCAGTGGTCGGCTATCCGCACGATCTCAAGGGCCAAGGCATCTATTGCTACGTCACGCTAATGTCCGGAGTCGAGCCAAGCGATAAGTTGCGCAAGAAGTTGGTCGCACATGTGCGCCAAGAGATCGGCCCGATCGCCTCACCCGACAAGATCCAGTTCGCGCCAGGGCTGCCCAAGACCCGCTTCGGCAAGATCATGCGCCGCATCCTATGCAAGATCGCCGAGGACGATTTCGATGCGCTGGGCGACACCTCGACGCTGGCTGATCCAGCCGTGGCGGATGACCTGATTGAGAACAGGCAAAATAAAACGAGGTAACACGCAAACCCTGCCCTAAGGTCGAAATCGCCGGCCCTGCCATGGCTTCGTCCGAATTGATGGCGTCGGCACGAGCACCACGCGGCTCAAGCTCCTCCTCAAGGAGCATGAATCACAAACCAATCTCAAACGAAATCCCATACGAGTACAGAAGCTAGACCGTCTTCCGGTACTGGATGAAGCCCGGCTTGTCGGCGATCCTGTCGTAGAGCGCTTGCGCGGTCTCGTTGGTCTCGTGGGTGAGCCAGTAGACCCGGGTGGCGCCTGCCGCGGCCGCCTCCGCGTAAAGCCGCTCGATCAGGGCACGGCCGACGCCCTTGCCGCGTGCGGCGGGCACGGTGAACAGGTCGTTGAGATAGCAATAGCTCGTCGGGCTCCATGTCGAGCGGTGGAAGATGTAATGGGCGATGCCCATCAATCGGCCGTCCTCGCTAAAAGCACCAAGTCCGTGCACGGGTTCGGCGGTATCGAGGAGCCGTCGCCAGGCCGTCTCCGTAACCTCCGTGTCAACGGCGGTCGGAATCCGGACCAGCGTGGCGGAGTAAAAGCAGGCCATTGAGGTCTTGGCGCTGGCCGCTCGCGAGCGCGCTTCCACATTGCGCCGTAGCGAGCGAGCGGCCCTTTGAATCTGGAAGAACGAAGCTCAGGCGGTGGCCTGGTTTTGCTCCGCCCCGTTTGACGCGGCGGCGGCCCTGCGACCTGCGGATTGCTTGAGGCGATAGCTGTCGCCGTTCATGGTCAGGATATGAACGTGGTGGGTCAGGCGGTCGAGCAGCGCGCCGGTGAGCCGCTCGGAGCCCAAGATGGATGTCCAGTCCTCGAAGGGCAGGTTCGAGGTGACGATGGTGGAGCCACGTTCATAGCGTTGGGAGAAGACCTCGAACAGGAGTTCCGCACCGGTGGGTGACAGCGGCACGTATCCGAGTTCATCGACGATGAGCAGCTTCACGGCCTGGAGTTCGCGCTGCAGCTTCAGCAGTCGTCTCTCGTCGCGCGCTTCCATGAGCTGATGCACGAGGGCTGCCGCGGTGGTGAAGGCGACGGCGAAGCCCTTCTGGCAGGCGGCAAGGCCAAGGGCGAGCGCGATATGGGTCTTGCCGGTTCCGCTATTGCCGAGCGCGATGATGTTCTCGCGGCGCAGGATGAACTCGCAGCGGGCAAGCTCCAGCACCAGCATCTTGTTGAGCGAAGGGATGGCGGTGAAGTCGAAGGTGTCGAGGCTCTTCACAGCCGGGAACCTGGCCTGCTTGATCCTGCGCTCCACGACACGCCGTTCCCGGTCGATCAGTTCGAGTTCGACGAGACGCAGCAGGTAGCGGGGATGATCGACACCGTCGCGGGCGCACTCGCGGGCGACCTTGTCGTACTCACGCAGGACCGTCGGCAACTTCAGCTGCTTGAGATGATGGGCCAACAGCACCTGCGGCGTGCCGCTCGTCGTTCCCGCCGGCATCGTGTCCATCGGCTTCCCGCTCATGCGGCTCTTCCCGGGATGAGGATGGTGTAATCGGCCGCCGAGGTCGTCTTCACTGTGGTCTTTGGCAGGTGCGGATAGGCAGCGAGATCGAGACGGGGCGGGCGGCGCTCGACGCGAGCCAGTGCGATCTGCTTGACCGCATCGAAGCCGATCGCGCCCAGCCTGATCGCCTCGGTGACGGCATGGGTCACCACCTCTTTCGGGATCGCCTCCATCAACCGCAGCACCTGGATGAACTCGCGCTTGCCGCGATTGCCCATGCGGGCTTCCATGAGGTGACGCAGATGCTGGAAGGCTTCGGGCAGATTCCAGTCCTGCAGGGGTGCCGCCTGGTCGAGCGCATTCGGCTTGGTCTCGAGCAGCGCCAGATAATGCAGAGGATCGAAGACGAAGGTGCCCGAGCCATAGCAGCGCTGATGCCGGGCGATCTCCTCGCCGCCGAACAGGATGACAATCTCGTCGACAAAGCCCTTCACCATCACATCCTGGAAGCCATAGGCGGTCGGAACCGAGTAGTCGTTGCCGCGGTATCGCACCAGGCCCGTCGAGGAGACGCGGGCCGAGCGCTTCTCGCAAGGCTCCAGCGGCACGGCAGGCAACTCCCGGAACGCGGCAAGATCGGCGGCAAGGCGCTCGCCGATGGTCGTGGCATGGCGGCCGGCTCGTTCTGCCTGTCGCGACCGGCATCGCTCGGCCAGTATGGCGTTGAGATCGTCGAAGCTGGCGGCCATCGGGATCGGCGTCATGAAGTTCGAGCGGGCATACTTCACCAGCCCTTCGACCTTGCCCTTGTCGTTCCCCTTGCCCGGTCGGCCGAACCGGTCGCGGAACAGATAGTGGCTCACCAGCTCGGTGAACGCACGCGTTCGCTCCCGCTTGCCGTCGCCGCAGATCTTCGCCACCGCGATCCGGGTGTTGTCGTAGAGGATCGACAGCGGCACGCCGCCGAAGAAGGCGAAGGCCGAGACGTGCCCGTCCAGGAACGCCTCCGTCGTCTCCGCCGGATAGGCCTTCACGAAGGGTGCGTCCGACTGCGGCAGGTCCATGCAGAAGAAGTGAATCTTCTGCCGGACCCCGCCGATCACACCAATCGCCTCGCCAAAGTCCACCTGCGCATGACCCGGCGGATGCGACAAGGGCACGAACGTCTCGCGGCCCCTGGCTCGGGCAACCCGGACATAGTCCTTCACCACCGTGTAGCCGCCGCCATAGCCGTGCTCGTCACGAAGCCGCTCGAAGATCCGCTTCGCCGTATGCCGCTGCTTTACAGGCCCGGCGCGATCGGTTTCCAGGATCGCATCGATCACCGGCAGCAGCGGACCAAGCTTCGGCTTCACGACAGGCTTCGTGCGCGTGTAGCCCGGCGGAAGCGAGAACCGGCACATCTTCAGAACCGTCTCCCGGCTCAACCCGAAAACGCGAGCTGCCTCACGACGACTGTTGCCCTCGACAAACACGAAGTGCCGGACAGCGGCATAGACTTCCACGGCAAACATTCCCGGCCGATCCTCAAAGGGATCAGCCTAGCCAATGGACGGTTTTTACTCCGCCCGCACCAGCAGCACGCCGGCGCTCCATGGCCTAATTTGTCACCGCCCTACACACCTCCGCCGGAAGCGAGGTCTTGTAGAAGTCGAGATAACCCTGCCACAACGGCTCCCAGGCCGCCCGGTCCCCAGCTTCCAGCATCCGGATGTTCATCTTTCGCGCTCCCGTTTGACGTGTTGCGATCCGTCTCCGGCCCTGTCGTGACGGCCCGCAGGGCTTCTTCTTTCGGAGCAGGCCACGGCGAAGCCTGCCCAGGCGACGCGCCTCAGGCCTTCATTTCAGGCGTGAGGGTGGCGAGCAGCGCGGCCATCAGGCGGCCCCGCTCGGCGAGGCTTTCCGTGACGATGTGCTCAGTCAGCGTATGCGGGCCATCCCCGCGCGGTCCCAGCCCGTCGAGGGTGGGCACACCGAGCGCGCCGGTGAAGTTCCCGTCCGAGCCGCCGCCGGAGTTCTGGTGCGGGATCTCGAAACCGAGGTCCCGGGCAAGCGCGCTGGCGTGGTTGTAGAGCCCCCATGTCTCGCCGTCGGTCGTCCAGACGGGGCGGACGACGTCCTGCCCGACATGGACCTCGACAGCCGGATTCACCGGCTTCAGCGCCATCATCCTTTCGATGGCCCGGGCGAGAACCTCGTCGGTGGTGGCCGAGACCAGCACCTTCGCCTCGCAATGCGTGGGGACGCAGTTGGCCCACTGCCCGCCATGGACCACGCCGACATTGAAGCCGGCCTCGTCGTCCGTCAGGGCCTCGATGGCCAGAATCTGGTGCGCCATTTCACGCACGGCGGATCGGCCTTCGTCGAGCCTGAGGCCGGCATGGCTCGGCGAACCCCGTGTCGTCAGGTTGAAGCGGGCGATGGCGTAGCGGCCGGTGACCACGCCGCCATTGCGGCGTGCCGGCTCGGGCACGAGCACGTAGCGGCTGCGCCTCGCCTCGGCCTCGATGATGGCCCTGTTGGCGGGCGTGCCGACCTCCTCGTCGCCGGTGAACAGCACGGTGACGGGCAGCGGCGTCGTCCGGCCGATCTTCTGCAACTGGCGGATCGCCTCCACCGACAGGTAGTTGCCGGCCTTCATGTCGAGGACGCCGGGTCCGAAGCAGAATTCGCCTTCCTCGCGCCATCCGAAATGGGCGAGCGTGCCGACGGGATGGACCGTATCCATGTGACCGGCGATCAGGATGCCGGGTTCCCCCTTGCGCGGGTGGGGGAAGGTTGCCTTGACGCAGCCGGCAAAGCCGCCGCTGCCGGCGACGTGCTGGATGTCGGCGCCGAGTACGGCCAGGTCCCGCGCCGCGAGGGCGAGCATCCTCTCCACCGCGGCCTGGTCGTAGGAGGGGCTTTCCTGCTCGACCCATCGCCGGATGCCCCGGGTCATGTCATTGATGTCGAAAGGCAGTGCGGATGCGTCGAAGTCGGCTGGCGTGGAATTTTTCATGTTGCCGTATTGCTGTGCAATTTGGTTGCATTTCGCACACAATATGTCACTTAGTGAGGGCGGTCAATTTGTTCGGCGAGGACCGGACATGGTGCGGAGACAGGCATGCAGGAACGGGCCAGGGCGCGGCGCAAGCGGACCGCAGCTCCAGCAAAGGACACTGGAGCGGCAGGCGAAGACCGGCTGTTCGTGGAGGCGCTGTCCCGCGGCTTCAGGGTGCTGGAAGCATTCTCGCAAGCGCCCCGTCCGATGTCGCTCGCCGAGATCGCCGCCGTCTCCGGCATCGACAAGAGCGGCGTCCAGCGCATCGTGCATACGCTCATTCAGCTCGGCTATCTCGACAGGCAGCAGGACGGCGTCGCGCTCGGCCGCAAGCTGCTCGACCGTTCGTTCGACTATCTGCGCTCGAATCCGATCGTCCAGCTCGCGGTTCCGGTGCTGGCCGACCTGCGCCGCACGATCCAGGAACGGGTCGATCTCAGCCTTTTCGATGATCTTACAATGCATTACGTCGTGCGAATGCAGAGCAAGCGCGACACGTTCTATGCGCATCTGGTCGGCCGGCGCGTCCCCACCTTCTGTTCTTCAGGCGGCCGCTCGGTGCTCAGCCACCTGCCCGCCGACCAGGTGATGGACATCCTTCTGCGCTCGGACCGGCGCAAGCTGACACCGCGCACCACCGTGGAGATCGACGACATACTGGCCAAGATCGAGCAGGTGCGCACGTCCGGCTATTCGCTCGCCATTGAGGAGGTTCTCGTCGGCGAGGTCGCCGTCGCCGCCGCCGTGCTCGACCGCGCCGGCATGCCGATCGGCGCCATCCACGTCGCCGGCTCGCTGGCGGAGTGGGAACCGGACGACTTCGTGGCGCGCGCCGGCCCGCTCGTCACCGCCGCCGCCGCGGGCCTGCGCCAGTTCTAGCGCCAACCTGGCAGCAGGCCGCCGCTGCTGCTGCGCCCGTTGCCGGCAGATCTTTTCCCGAATCCGTTCGCGCTTGTCCCGATTTGTCCGCCCGCGGCCTCCGGTCGCCGGCGTTTTGCTTGACAAGGGAGGTTTGCGCTGCATAGTTTGAAATATGCACTTCAAGTATATCGCTCTGCGATATGACAAAGGGAACCACCGTGGAAGAGCTGTCAAAACAGGTCGCCAAGGGGAGTGAAGCACCGACGTTGCTGAGCGTTTCCGGTATCTCGTACGACTATTCCGGCATGAATGCCGTTACCGACTGCTCCCTGAGCATCGCCGCCGGAGGGATCACCGCGCTGATCGGCGGCAATGGCGCGGGCAAGACCACGAGCGTCAAGATGATCGCCGGTGCGTTGCGGCCGCGATCCGGCTCGATCATCTTCGATGGCGTCGACATTACCGCGAGCCCCGCCCACGAGACGGTGGAGCTGGGACTGGCGCTGGTGCCGGAAGGACGGCTCGTCTTTCAGCACCTGACCGTTCTCGAGAACCTTCTGGTCAGCGGTCATGTCCGCCGGGCGCACGCGCGCCTTCAGGCCAACCTCGAGCGGGTGTTCGATCTTTTCCCTCGCCTCGGCGAACGGCGTTCCCAGAATGCCGGCTCTCTTTCCGGCGGCGAGCAGCAGATGCTGGCGATCGGCCGCGGACTGATGACCAATCCGCGCCTGCTGATCCTCGACGAGCCGTCGCTCGGCCTCAGCCCCATTCTCGTTTCGTCGATCTTCTCGCTCGTGCGCAAGCTGAACGAGGAAAGCATCAGCGTGCTTCTGGTCGAGCAGAACGTGCACCAGACGCTGGCGATCGCCGACTACGGCTATGTCCTCGAAAAGGGCGGAGTGGTTCAGCACGGCGAGGGGAGAAGCCTCCTCGTCGATCCGAAGGTGAAGGAAGCATATCTCGGTTTCGCATAGGTGCGAGCCGGGTAAGACAATGGGAGACGGATCATGGACAGACGCAGTTTCTTGAAGACGGGCGCGGCGCTTGCCGTTGCCGGCGCAATGCCTTCGGTGGCGCGGGCGCAGGAAGGCACCATCACGTTCGGCGGCTCGGTTCCGATGACCGGCTCCGCCGCCGAAACCGGTCTCAACGTTCTCTACGGCTATCGCTGCGCCGTGAAGTATATCAACGAGGAGATGGGCGGCGTCGAGATCGGCGGGCAGAAGTACAAGCTCGACCTGAGCCTGTTCGACGACGCCTCCGACCCGGCGCGGGCGACCACGCTGATCCAGCGCCAGGTCGACGAGGGCATCGGCTTCTTCCTCGGCTCGTTCGGCTCCAACATCGTGCTGCCGACCTGCGCCATCACGGAAGGCGCGGGCCGCATCATGGTCCAGGCCGGCGGCGGCTCCGACCTGATCTTCACGCAGGGCCGCAAGCGCGTGTTCGGCATCTTCCCGCGCGCCTCGCTGCAATTCGTCTCGTCGGTCAACATGTTCAAGGCGCTCGAGCCGAAGGTCGGCAAGATCTCGATCATGTACACCAACGACGCCTTCTCCGAGTTCCAGGCGGCCGGCGCGCGCAAGACCATCGAGGAAGCCGGCATCGAGGTCATCGACTACATCGCCCTGCCGGCGCAGGTCTCCGACGTGTCGAACGTCCTGACCACCATCCGCCAGAACACGCCCGACATTCTCGTCTGCACCACGCATGACGAGACCTCGACCCTCATCACCCGGCAGATGGTGGCGACCAACACCAACGTACCGATGCTCTACCAGACGCTCGGGCCGCAGACGGCCGGCTACCGCGACGCGCTCGGCAACTACGCCAACGGCGTCGTCACCCAGGCCTACTGGTCGGAGCGCGCCACGTTCGAGTGCGAGTATTTCGGCTCGGCGGCCAAGTTCGCCGAGTACTACGCCGCCAATTTCGACCGCACCCTGACCTATCACATGGCGAGCGGCGCGGTCTGCATCCTGGCCTATGTCCAGGCGGCGAAGATCGCCGGCTCGCTCGACGTCGATGCGGTTCGCGACGCGCTCTCGGGGCTCGACTACAACTGCTTCTACGGCCATCTGCGCTTCACGCCCGAAGGCGACGGCGATCCGGCGCTGCTCGGCCCGCTTCTCGTCCAGCGCCAGGCCGGCGAGATCGAGGTCATCGCGCCGGCAGATGTCGCCTCCGCCCCGGTGATCTATCCTGCGCCCTCCTGGCAGGACCGCGCCTGACCGCGCAAACCGCCCGCCCCGGCCGCCGCGACGGTGCGGCCGGGGCGGGGACTTCCCATACCCTTGATGACCAGCAGCAGAGAGACATTCGATGCCATCGCTCCCCGTACTGGAACTCGGTCCCGATCCGCGGGAGCGCGGCCGCATTCACGGCGAAACGTTGGGCGTGGCCGTCCGTGACAATATCGAGACCTATCTCGCCCGTTTCGAGGTCGCCGGCGCATCGCGCAGCTCGGTCCTGAAGCAGAGCGAGGAATGGCTCGCCTTCATGCGCGGCGACAACGCCGAATATGCCGAGGAGATGGCGGCGATCGCCGCCTCGGCCGGGGTCTCGGAAACCGAGATCGCCATGCTCAACGCGCGTTTCGAGATCACCTATCTCGCCTTCGGCTCCGAGGCGCGCAGCGCCAACCGCAAGCTGGAGCAGGAAGGCTGCACCTCCTTCGGGCTGATGCCGGAGGCGACCGCCTCGGGCAAGACCCTGCTGTGCCAGAACTGGGACTGGCTGGAGAAGGTCCGCGGCCGCACCTATGTCCAGCGTATCCGCCGCTCCTCGACGCCCGGCGAGGGCAAACCGGACATGGTCGGCTTCAGCGAAGCCGGCATCGTCGGTTCCAAGATGGGCGTCAACGCCGCCGGCATCGGCCTGTGCGTCAACGGGCTGGTGACGCCGATGGACGGCACGACCGGCCTGCGCAAGCCGTTCCATGTCCGCTGCCGCGAGATACTCGACGCCTGGCGCTACGACCAGGCGCTGACGCCGGTGGTGCAGACCGACCGCACCGCCTCGAGCAATTTCCTGATCGGCCACGCCGACGGCGAGATCATCGACATCGAGGCGACGCCGGAATTCTGCTCCTACATCTATCCGGTCGACGGCCTCGTCGTTCATGCCAACCATCTGGTGAAGGAGGCCCGCACCACCTCGCAAATGGAGCGCCTCTCGGCCAACACGCTCTATCGCGGGCCGCGGCTCGACCGCATCCTGCGCAAGGACCTGGGCAGGCTCGACAAGGCGAAGATCGTCGCCGCGCTGCAGGACGACTTCTCGACGCCGGCTGCCATCTGCCGCCTTGCCGACCTTTCGCTGCCGCCGGAGAAGCGGGTGATCACGGTTGCCGGCGTCATCGTCGACCTCAACGACCGCGTCCTGCACGTCAGCGACGGCCCGCCCAGCGAAGCCCCCTTCGTCGCATATCCACTCTATCCCGAACGGCCGGGCTCCGGTGCCGTATAGGAGGAACTGTCCATGGACGACATGACACCGATCGAGTGGCCGAACGGCGCGCGCTGTGCCGTGATGCTGACCTTCGACTTCGACGCCGAGACGCTGTGGCTCTCGCGCGACCCCGACAATGCGCGCCGGCCGGGCGTGCTGTCGCAGGGCGTCTATGGCGGCAAGACCGGCGTGCCGAAGATCCTCGAGCTCCTGCGCGAGGAGGAACTGAAGGCGACGTTCTTCATTCCCGGCTGGACCGCGGAGAAGTATGTAGACCGCGTCGAGGCGATCGCGGCCGGCGGCCACGAGATCGGCCACCACGGCTACCTGCACGAATGGATCGATCCCGACTTCCCCGAGAAGGAGAAGGAGGCGCTGGAGAAGGGGCTGGAGTCGCTGCGCAAGACCGTCGGCGTCAGGCCGGCCGGCTATCGCTCGCCCGCCGGCGAGACGTCGCAGAACATGATCGGCCTGCTGAAGGAATACGGCTTCCTCTACGACAGCTCGCTGATGGATCAGGTCAGTCCCTACCGGCACGTGCTGCCGGACGGCTCCGAGGGTCCGGTCGAGCTTCCGTGGCACTGGAGCCTGGACGATGCGCCCTACGCGCTGTTCGCGATCAAGTCACCGCGCCCGATCTTCACCAACGAGCACATCCTGAGCATCTGGAAAGAGGAGTTCAAGGAGATCTACCGCTGGGGCGGCCTCGTCAACATCGTCACCCATCCCCAGGTCATCGGCCGGCCGTCGCGCCTGGCGATGCTGCGGGAGTTCATCGCCTTCGTGCGCCGCTATCCGAACGTCTGGTTCGCCACCGGGCAGGACGTGGCGAATGCATGGGCGGCCAAGGCCCCAACCAAAGCCAAGACGCCGTAGGGGATCGAAGGCCATGCTGTTCCTGCAAACGACACTGAACGGTCTGGTTCTGGGCGGCATCTACTCGCTCGCCGCGGTGGGGTTCTCGCTGGTGTTCGGCGTGCTCGGCATCGTCAACCTGACCCACGGTATCTTCGTCATCGCGGGCGCCTACGCGGCGATGGTCCTCTATGCCAGGCTGGGGCTGGACCCGCTGCTCGCCATGCTGCCGATCGGGGCGGTGCTGTTCGCAGTCGGCTACGCCTATCAGCGCACCGTCATCCAGTGGGCCATCTCGCGCGCCTCGCTGGTGGCGTCGCTGGTCGTCACCTTCGGCGTCGCCATGATCGGCCGCAACCTGCTGCAACTCGTCTTCGGGCCGGACACGCATACGATCACGCCGTCCTACAGCTTCTCCAGCGTGACCTTCGGTCCGTTGCAGATCGACGTCGTGCGCCTCGTCGCGCTGGGGGCGAGCCTCGTCCTCCTGATCGCGCTCGCGCTGGTCCTGTCGCGGACGCATTTCGGCCGCGCCATCCGCGCCACCGCGCAGCAGCCGCTGGCGGCGCAGCTCTCGGGGCTCAATGTCCGCAACCTGCACGGCCTGACGTTCGGCCTCGGTGCCGCGCTCGCCGGCGCATCGGGCGCCATCATCGGCATCATCCAACCGTTCAGCTCGGCGAGCGAGGTCGCCTGGACGCTCAACGCCTTCATCGTCGTGGTGCTCGGCGGCATCGGCAGCCCGGCCGGCGCGCTGGTCGGCGGCCTGCTTCTCGGCCTGATCAACGCCTACACCGCCCAGTATATCGGACCCTCGCTCACCCAGGCGGCGATGTTCCTGGTTCTGGTGATCATGCTGATGGTGCGTCCCAACGGCCTGCTCGGCAACGCCTTCGGAGAAAGCCGATGAACCGCTCCCTCGCTTTGCTTCTCGGCCTTGCCGCAGTGGTCGTCATCGCCGTCCTGCCGATCTGGATGGGGCCATTCTATACCCGCGTCGCCCAGCTCTTCTTCTTCTCGGCCGGGCTCGCCATCGCTTGGAACATCCTCGGCGGCTTCTCCGGTTATTGGAGCTTCGGCCACACGGCCTTCATCGGCATGGGCGCCTTCGCCGCCGCCCATCTCGTCGGCCAGATCGGGCCGGTGGGCTCCGGCCCGTGGTCGATGATCGTGCCGGTGGTGTTCGCGGGGCTGCTGTGCGGGCTGTTCGCGCTGGTCATCGCCTATCCGATCCTGCGCCTGCGCGGCATCTACTTCGCCATCGCCATGCTCGGCGTCGGCCAGGTCGTCGGCGAGCTGGTCAACAACATCCGCTGGTTCCAGGGTGGCGTCGGCGTGTTCCTCGCCGCGCCCGTGCCCGCCGGCATGCCGCCGGAGGACTTCTTCTACTACGTCTTCGCCGCCCTGCTGATCGTCTGTTTCGTCGTCTCGGTGCTGGTGCGCAACTCGCGCTTCGGCTATGCGCTGCTGGCCGTGCGCGAGGACGAGGACACCGCCATGATGCTCGGCGTCGCCACGGAGCGCTACAAGATACTGGCGTTCGTCCTGTCGGCGACGCTGGTCGGAACCCTCGGCGCGGTCTACGGCTACAGCGTCGGCTATTTCACGACCTACACCGTCTTCCGCCTCGATTTCAGCCTCAACATGATCGTTTTCTGCCTGATCGGCGGCATCGGCACCCTGTTCGGGCCGATCATCGGCACTGCCATCATGCTGTTCCTGACGCAGGTACTCCTGTCGCGCTTCCTCGACATCCACCTCTTGATCACCGGCGCGCTCGTCGTCGCCATCATCCTGCTCGTGCCGGGCGGCATACTGGGCGCGGTGAAGCAGAAATTCGCCCGCCGCGCGCCGGCCGCAAAGAGCGTGGAGGCATGACGATGAGCGAGATCATCCTTTCCGGCCGCGGCGTGGTCAAGCGGTTCGCCGGCCTGACGGCGACCGAGAATGTCGATTTCGACATCCCCGCCGGTGCGATCTACGGCCTGATCGGCCCCAACGGCGCCGGCAAGTCGACACTGTTCAACCTGATCACCGGCTATTACGCGCTGAGCGAGGGGGAGATCCGCTTCAAGGGCCAGTCGCTCGCCGGCATCCCGACCTATCGCCGCAACCAGATGGGCATCGCCCGCGCTTTCCAGATCTCCAAGCCGTTCCCGGCGCTCACGGTGCGCGAGAACATACGTGTCGGCGCGATGTTCGGCCGGCCGGAAAAGGTCGATCATGAAAAGGTCGTCGACGAGGCGCTCGCCATCACCGGCATCACCGACATCGCCGACCGGACCGCCGAGGGGCTGACCGTCGGCACGCTGCGCAAGCTGGAGATCGCCCGCGCCATCGCCACGCGGCCGAGCCTGCTGCTCGCCGACGAGCCCTGCGCCGGCCTCAACCCGACCGAGACGCAGGAAATGGTCAACTGCCTGCGCAATGTCCGCAACAAGGGCATCACCGTCTGGCTGGTCGAGCACGACATGAAGGCCGTGACCAGCATCTGCGACCGCATCATCGTCATCGATGCCGGCCGCAAGATCGCCGAGGGAACGCCGGCCGAAGTGGTGTCCGACCCCAAGGTGATCTCGGCCTATCTCGGCGCGCCCGTCGAGGAGCCGGCTGCCTGACGGTCATGCTTGCTTTCGTCGTCATCCGTTACTGAGGAAATCCGACCGATGGCAGGACGAGAATCCGCCGGCAACCGCATCGGCGTCGAGATCGGCGGCACCTTCACCGATATGGTATGGGCCGACGCCGAAGGGGTGCTGCACACCGGCAAGACGCCCTCGACGCCGAAGGCGATCCATGAAGCCGTGCTCAACGTGGTCGGCGAGGCCGGGATCGATCTCGCCGGCATCGAGCAGGTCACGCACGGCTCCACCATCGCCACCAACGCGCTCATCATGCGCAAGGGCAGCGCCACAGGCCTGCTGACGACGGCCGGCTTCCGCGACGTCGTCATCCTCGGCCGCGCCGACCGCGACCACGACATCTACAACATGCGCTACGTGCACCCCGAGCCGCCGATCCGGCGCGGCATGATCCGCGAGGTGCGCGAGCGCATGGGGGCCGACGGTTCCGTGATCGAGGCGCTCGACCTCGACCAGGCCTGGCGGGAAGTCGAAGCCTTCCTGCGGCAGGGCGTCGATGGCATCGCCATCAGCCTGCTTCACGCCTACGCCAACCCGGCGCACGAGCAGGCGCTGGCCACGATGATCCGGGAGCGCGCGCCGCAGGTCGCGGTCTTCGCCAGCCATGAGGTCTCGCCCGAGTTCCGTGAGTACGAGCGCAGCGTCACCACGGTCGTCAACGCCTTCGTCGGCCCCGCGGTCAAGGCCTATGTCGAGCAGCTCGACGCGGGCCTGCGCGAGCGGGGTTATGACGGCGTGCTGCGCATCATGCAGTCGAACGGCGGCGTGATGCCGGCCCGGGCCGCCGGCGACAACGCGGTGCGCATGCTGCTTTCGGGACCTGCAGCCGGCGTGCGCGCGGCGATCTGGTTCGCGGCCCGCAACGGGCTCAGGAACATCATCACCCTCGACATGGGCGGCACCTCGACCGATGTCGCCATCGCGCCCGGCCTCGTCGCCAGCACCGTGACCGAGCTCAAGATCGACGGCCTGCCGATCCGTACCGCCGTCATCGACATGGGCACCATCGGCGCGGGTGGCGGCTCGATCGCGGCCATCGACCGCGGCGGCTTTCTTTCCGTCGGTCCCGAGAGCGCCGGCGCGCTGCCCGGCCCCGTCTGCTACGGCCGCGGCGGCGAGCGCCCGACCGTCACCGACGCGCAGGTCGTGGCCGGCCTGTTGCAGCCGGACAATTTCTTCGGCGGCCGCATGACCCTTGCCGTCGACGCCGCGCGTGACGCCCTCGCGGGGCTGGGCCTGGAGGGCGGGCCGGAAGCGGCGGCCGCTTCCATCCTGCGCATCGTCAACAGCAACATGGCGAGCGCGGTGCGGCTGATCTCGACCAGCCGCGGTATTGACCCGCGCGACTTCACCATCGTCGCCTTCGGCGGCGGCGGGCCGCTGCACGCCGCGATGGTCGCGCGCGAGCTCGGCATCCGTCGCGTGCTGGTGCCGTGGTCGCCCGGCATCGCCAGCGCCTTCGGCCTGCTGATCGCCGACACGATGATCGACGCGGCGATCAGCGACCTGCACGCGCTCGACGAGGGCTCGCTCGATGCCGCCCGCATCGAGGCGCTGGCCGCGCGCGCGGCTTCCGTGGCGCGGGAAAACGGTCTTGCGGATGATGCCTATGCGCTGTCGGTCGGCATCGACATGCGCTACGCCGGCCAGGCGTTCGAGCTGACGGTCTGGAACGATGCGTCGCCGCGCGATCCGGCCGCGCTGCGCGAACTGTTCGAGATCGAGCATCGCAGCCGCTACGGCTATGCGCGCGCCGCGCTCGGCGTCGAGGTCGTTTCCTACCGCATCCGCATCGTCGCCCGCTCGGGCATCGAGGTCGAGACGCCGCTTCCCGCCGGAACCGGCAAGGCTGCGCATCCGATCGAGATCGCCATCGACGGCCGGCGCGTCTCCGGCGTCTCGCTGGCCCGCGACACGCTCGCTCCCGGCACAAGGCTGGCCGGCCCGGCCGTCCTCGGCGAGCCGACATCGACCACCTTCGTTCCCCCGGGCTGGGAGGTCGAGTGCCTGCCGAGCGGCGACCTGATGATGGTGGATGCAGAATGAGCCACGACCCGACGCTTCTGAACATCATGGCGCGGGCCTTGCAGTCCGCTTCCGACGAGATGGCCGCCAACCTGATCCGCTCGGCCTTCTCGGCGGTGGTGCGCGAGGCGCGCGACTGCTCGACCGCGCTGCTCGACGCTGAGGGCAACGTCGTCGCCCAGGCCGAGATGATCCCGATGCAGACGGCGGCGCTGAGCGCCTCCTTCGCTGCGGCCGCGCAACAGCTCGATCTGTCGAAGGTCGGCCCGGATCACTTCATCATCATGAACGATCCCTACAGCGGCGGCCAGCACCTGAACGACATCATCCTGTTCACGCCGATCTTCCACGAGGGCGAGCTTCTCGGCTGGAGCGGCAGCACCGCGCATCACCTCGACATCGGCGGCGGGGCGGCCGGCGTCAACACCGGCGCGACCGAGCTGATCCAGGAAGGGCTGGTCATCCCGCCGCTGCTTTTGGAGCGCGGCCGCGACTGGAACGGCGGCATGGCCGAACGGCTGATTTTCGCCAATATCCGCACGCCCGTCATCGGCATGGGCGACGTCGATGCTCAGTTCGCCGCCAACCAGACCGGGGCGACCCGCGTCGTCGAGCTTGCCCGGCGCTACGGCGCGCCGACCGTTCGCGCGGCCATGGCCGGAGCGCTCGACTATTCCGAGCGGCGCATGCGCGCGGCCATCGCCGACATCCCCGACGGCACCTGGACGGGCGAGGCGTTCCTCGACGGCGACGGTCTTTCGGACGAGGCGAGGCCGATCCGCATCTTCGTCACCGTCACCATTCGCGGCGACGAGGCCGAGATGGATTTCACCGGCACGGACCCGCAGGTGCGCTCGATGTTCAACTCGCCGGTGGCCAGCTCCGTCGCCGGCGCGGTGACGGCGCTGCGCAGCATCCTCAACGATACCGGCATGCCCGCCAACGACGGCTGCAACCGGCCGCTCAGGATCGTCATCCCCGAGGGGACGGTGCTCAACCCGCGCAAGGGCGCGCCGGTGCGCGCCCGCGCCACCGCCTCCTGCCGTGCGCTCGACGCCGTGCACGACGCGCTGGGCAAGGTCATCCCCGAGCGGGTGCCGGGGCAGGGCGCGAATTCGACCACCGGCTTCTTCCTCGCCTATGCGCCGCCGCAGGGGAAGATGGCGATCCATCTCGACGTGCTCGGCGGCGGCTGGGGCGGCGCCAAGGATTACGACGCCATCCACGCCACCGACCATGTCTTGTCCTCCTGCCGGCTGACGCCGACCGAATCCGTCGAGCAGCTCAATCCGCATGTCCGCATCGAGGCGTTCGGGCTGATCCAGGATTCGTGGGGCGCGGGCGCGTTCAACGGCGGCATGGGCATCTTCCGGCGCTACCGCATCCTCACCGACGACGTCACGCTCAGCCTTTACTCCGACCGTTTCAGGCTGCGCCCGCAGGGACGCGAGGGCGCGCGCGACGGGATGCCGGCACATCTCGAGGTCGTGCGCGACGGCGAGGCCATCGAGCTCGGCGCCACCAGCACCTTCGCCCTGCGCAAGGACGACATCGTCGAGATCAGGCTGCCGGGCGGCGGCGGCTGGGGCCTGCCGCAGACGCGCGACCGCGCCGCCGTCGCACGCGATCTCGCGGACGGCATGATCTCCGCCCGCGCCGCGCGCGAAATCTACGCCTTCGACCCGGAGGCCGGCGCCTGACGAGGCGCCGCCAGCCCCTTTCCATCCCCAGGACCCAGACCGCCATGCCAGCACCCTTCGAGACCACCCTGCCGAAGCCCGACGCCTTCGATGCCGAGGCGCTTGCCGCCGGCATCGTCCGCTGGGTCGAGTTCGAGACGCCGTCCGACCGGCCGGACCTGATCGACCTGCTGCTCGACCATGTCGTCGAGACCTTCGCCGGCCTTCCGGTCTCCATCGAGCGCATCGCCGGCCGGGACGGTTGCGGCGGACAGCTCGTGCTGCGCTATGCGCCGGCTGGTGCCACGGGCGCGCCGGCGCTGCTGATGGGCCACATCGACACGGTGTGGGATGCCGGTACGCTGGAGAAGCGTCCCGTGCGCCGCGAGGGCGACCGCATCTACGGGCCGGGCATCTTCGACATGAAGGCGGGCTCGTTCCTCGCCACCGAGGCGCTGCGCCGCATCGCCGCCGCCGGCATCGTGCCGCCGCGGCCGATCACGGTCTATCTCAACGGCGACGAGGAAACCGGCAGCATCACCTCGCGCGCCACGATCGAGGCGCTGGCGGCGGAAGCGGCCTTCGTCCTCGTGCCGGAGCCCTCGTTCGAGGCGCCCGGAACGCTGATCACCGCCCGCAAGGGCTGGGCGCGCTTCCGCCTCGCGGCGCGGGGCGTGTCGGCCCATGCCGGCGGCAACCTCTCCGACGGCCGCAGCGCCATCCTCGAGATCGCCCGCCACATCGTCGAGATCGAGGGCCTGAACGGGACGGAGGCGGCGGCGACCTTCAATGTCGGCACGGTCAACGGCGGCACGCGGGCGAACGTGGTCCCCGACTTCGCCGCCATCGAGGTCGACATGCGCGCCGACGACTTGGCGACGGCCGAGCGCCACATCGCGGCCATGCTGGCGCGCACGCCCAAGGGCAGGGATATCACGCTCGAGGTCGAGGGCGGGCTCAATCGCCCGCCGTTCCAGCGCTCGGCGGCGGTGGTGAAGCTCTACGAGGCGACGCGCGCGCTGGGGCGTGAGCTCGGGCTGGAACTGGGCGAGACCTCGCGCGGCGGCGTCTCTGACGGCAACTTCGCCGCCGCGCTCGGCAAGCCGACCCTCGACGGGCTGGGCTGCAACGGCGCCGGCGCGCACGCGCTGCACGAGCACATCCTTTTCTCCACCATCGCGCCGCGCGCGGCCCTCTTCCATGCAATGCTGACCTCGGCCGCGTTCCAAGAGCGCGCGCTGGGCTGAACCGTTCCGCAGGAGGTTTCGAGATGACGGCCCTGTTCTCACCGCTGACCATCGGCGACCTGACGCTGGAGAACCGCGTCGTCGTCTCGCCCATGTGCCAGTACAGCGCCGTGGACGGCGTCGCCGGCGACTGGCACCTCGCCCATCTCGGGACGCTCGCCAATTCCGGTGCGGGGCTGGTGGTGGTCGAGGCGACGGCGGTCGAGCCGGAAGGCCGCATCAGCGCCGGCGACCTCGGCCTCTACGACGACGCCACCCAGCAGGCGCTGGCCCGCGTCGTTTCCTTCTGCAAGCGGAACGGCAATGCACGAATGGGCCTCCAGATCGCCCATGCCGGCCGCAAGGCGTCGTCGCAGCGCCCGTGGGAGGGCGGGGGTCCGCTGCCGGCCGGCGAAGGGGCGTGGCCGACCTGCGGGCCCTCGGCTCTGGCCTTCGCCGACGGCTGGCATATCCCGTCCGAGATGCAGGCTGCCGACCTCGAAAGAGTGCTCGAGGCGCATGTCTCGACCGCCCGCCGCGCGGTGGCGCTGGGCTTTGATCTCCTCGAGGTTCATGCAGCCCACGGCTATCTGCTGCACCAGTTCCTGTCGCCGCTCTCCAACCGGCGCGAGGACGACTATGGCGGCTCGCCCGAGGCGCGGATGCGCTATCCGCTCAGGGTGATCGCCGCGGTTCGCGATGCCTTGCCGAACGGCTTTCCGCTCGGCGTGCGCATCACCGGCGCCGACTGGATCGAGGGCGGGCTGACGCCCGACGACGCGGTGGCCTTCGCGCTCGGGCTGCGCAAGCTCGGCGTCGATTTCGTCTGCGTCACCGGCGGCGGCATCGCGCCGAACGTCGCGCCCCGCCTGGGGCCGGCCTATCAGGCCGGCTTCGCCGAGACGGTCCGCCGTGGCGCCGGCATCCTGACGCGCGCCGTCGGCCTGATCGCCACCCCGGAACAGGCGCAGGCGGTGGTCGCGGAGGGCAAGGCCGATTTCGTCGCGCTCGGCCGGGCGTTCCTCGACAACCCGCATTGGGGCTGGCAGGCTGCGCAGGCGCTCGGGGCGGAGGTGCGGCGCCCGCCGCAGTACCAACGCGCCGCTCCGGCCGCCTGGCCGGGCATCGGCTATCGTTGACGGAGGCCGCCGCCCGTCCTTCCATGAGACGGCGGCAAGCGAGCAAGGGAGAACCACCATGGCAAAGCCGGCTGTCGCCGAACTCCAGCACGAGGACGAGGCCGTGCGCGTCACGCTGTGGCGGTTCGCCCCGTCCACGGAAACCGGCTGGCACGTCCACGAATACGACTACGTGGTGGTGCCGGTGCAGGGCGGCACGCTGACGGTTGAAAGCCATGCCGGCGGCCGTGCCGCCTATCCGATCAGGACGGCCGTCAGCTACGCCCGGCCGAAAGGCACCGAGCACAACATCATCAACGACACCGATGCCGAGATCGCCTTCGTCGAGATCGAGCTGAAGGCATCCGCTGCGCGATAGACTCCGGCGCGCCCGACTTGATGGACGGCGGTCAGGCCAAGGCGCGCGACCGCCACGATCGGCCGCCGGTCACTGGCGACCGAGCGCGAGATCACAGGACGTGGCAGGACCGTCAGCCAGATAGACCGAGCCTATCAGCCGCCGCCAGCAGATCCCGGCGCAATGAAGGCCCCGCCTGCCTTTGTGCAACGCTATCTCGCTTTCGCCATCCGACGCCGATCGCTCCGGGCATATGGGCACATGCCTCCGACTTCTTCGCCGAAGGCGAGATGGAGATGCGAGCCAAGATCGTCTCGACACTGACCGTCGTCGACGAGAGTGCTACAGACGCGCTGGACCGCATCTCGCTGCGCCGATGGCTCCTCGAGAGCCCGCTCTTACAGCACCGTCAGCTTGGCGTCGCTTGTGGTCAGGGCGCGCGCTCCGTCTGCCTCGATCACAATGGTTTGTGACAGGCCCATCGCCCATTTGCCTTCCTTCCGCAGCGACATGGGCAGATGGAAGGTCATGCCTTCCCGCAGAACGAGCTCCGAATGCGACGTTATTTTGTGCATCAGCTTCTCGACCCAGGTCGGCGGAAAGGCAAACCCGACCGGGTAGCCGATGATGTGGTGGAAGAGCTTGCCGGCCATTGCCTCGTCGAGGGCCTTGAGCGCCGCCTGGGCGACGGTCTGGGCGTGTACGCCGGGCTTGGCGGTGCTGAGGATCGCGTCGACGGCGTTGCTGGTGGCACGCGCGGCCTGGGCGCGCTCCGCGTCCGGCTCGCCGAGCGAGAAGCTGCGCATGAGCGGGGCGACGTACCGGAACAGGCTTCCGGTCTGCTCGACAAAAATGTTGTCGCCGTCCTTCAGCACGTATCCGTTGAAGTTGCTGTAGGGCACGCCGCCCATATAGCCGCCGCAGACGATCGGCCCGACCGGCGCGCTCTCGCCGCCGGCGCTGAACATCGCATTGGCTGCCGCACCTGCGATGGAGCCGTCGCTCACGCCGGCCCGTATCGCACGCGCCGCCGCGGCCACGCCGATCTCGGTGATCGCGGCGGCGCGGCGCATCAGCTCGATCTCTTCCCGGGTCTTCACGATGCGGACGTTCTCGACGATGCCGTAGCTCTGGCGAATCTCGGCCCCCGGATGGACCTCGCCGATTGCGGCCGACAGCTTGCCGATCATCAGGGGCCAGGTATGGTCGATCCCGACGACCTTGGCGCGGCTGCCGGATGCGGCCAGCGCCTTCCTGGTGACGCTGATCGGGTCTTCGAACTCGTTGTAGGGCTGCACCGCGTAGATCCCTGCCTGATGCCGGTAGAGCACCTGGTAGAATTCGTTGATGACCAGGATCGGATCGCCGTCGAGCGGGAAGACCAGGCACTGATAGTCGTATTGCGCGGAGCTTTCCTGACCGGACAGGTAGTACATGTTGGCGAAGTCGGAGACGACCATGACGTCGACGCCGGCCTTTCGCATCTCGGCCCTCACCTCGGCCGCGCGGCGCTCGTATTCCACCTTGGCGAACGGCTTCGGATAGTTCTGTTCGGTGGTCATGTCATGCCTCCCCTGAAGATGCCTTGTCGAATGCGGCGATCGCCGCGGCGAGTGCCAGCGCACGGTCTTCGATGATCAGCCTGCCCATTTCTTCGGTCGCGCCGTCCGGGCGCTCGGTGACGCCGCCGATGCGGGCCCACTCGCCATGTCGGTTCACCAGAAGGCCGTTGCTCAGAACCTGGTCGAAGAATGCCGGCGTGTCCCCGATGTCGGCGCCGGGCGTCCCGACCAGGTCGGGCGCGAGGTGCTTCATCACCGCCGTCTCGTAGACGCCGGCATGTCCGCCCTGGACCTGCGGAGCGCCGTCCCTGACGGATGTCAGCGTCCAGTAGGAGCAGGCGGCGACAGTCAGCGGCAGGTCGAGGATCACGTCGTTGGAGACGAGCCTCATGGCCTGGTCGTTGCCGCCATGGCCGTTCACGAAGATGATGCGCCGAAAGCCGGAGCGGCTGAGCGTCGAGCAGATGTCGCGCAGCACGCTCACATAGGTCTCGGCGCTGAGAGAGATGGCGCACGCGAAGAGGTGGTGGTGCGAATTGCCGAACGGCATCAGCGGCGCCAGGACGACCGGGCTCGGCGTGTCCACGACCGCCAGCGCCCGCCGGCTTATCTGATCGGCGATCAGCGCGTCCGTCAGCAGGGGCAGGTGCTCGCCGTGCTGCTCGGTCGACCCGATCGGCAGGACGAGGATGGCGTTGGGGGCCAGCTCGCGCACGTCCTTGCGCGTCAGCCGGCCGAGTTCGATGATATCCCGCATGACACTCCCTCTTGTTGCTCGCACGAGCTAGCGGCTGCCCGTGTAGTTCCTGATACGGCGAAGTACGGCCTGGCCCAGTCCGGCGGCGCCCTTCGGCACCAGCAGGATGATGACCACGATCGCCAGCCCATAGGTGACGCCAACCCAGCCGAGGCCGACGCCGTCGGTGAGTTGCGGCAGCGCCACCAGCACGATGGCGCCAGCCAACGCACCGCCGGCGCTCTGGATTCCGCCGATCACAGCGCCGACCAGCAGCAGGATCGACAACATGAAGGTGAAGCTCTGCGGAGCGACGAAACTGTCGATCAGCGCCAGCAGCGATCCGGCGATGCCGCCGAAGACACCGCTGACGGCAAAGGCCAGCACCTTCAGCCGCGACGGGTTGAGGCCAAGCGTCTGGGCCGCCAGCTCGTTGGCTTGCAGGACCTGAAGACCGCGGCCGAAGGCGCTGCCACGCAGGTTGGCGAGCAGATATATCGCGGCGGCGGCAAAGACGAAGGCGATCAGGAAGATCCACTGGTCCGCGCGCATGAGGACGTCCGGCACCATGCGCCGCGCAATGGAAAGGCCGTTGGCGCCGCCCGTTATAGCCTCCAGCCTGAGGATGATCGGCGGCACGATCAGCGCGACGGCGAACGTGACGACGGCGAGATAGAGGCCGCTCAGCCGGATCGCGGGCGCGCCGACGAGAATTCCAGCGATGAACGCCGCGCCGGCCGAGACGGGCAGCGTCGCGAAGAACGGCCAGCCGAAGGTCTGGACGAGGATCGCGCTTACATACGCGCCGAGCGCGACGAAGAAGGAGTGCGCGAGGCTGACCTGGCCGGCGAGGCCGGTGACAAGGTTGAGACCGCAGATCGCAACGGTATAGGCGAGCGCCACGGCGCCAAGCTCCACCATGTACGGGGCCTGGGTGAGCGGGAAGGCGATGCCGGCGGCGAGCAGGACGAGCCAGCCGGCCGCCCCCGACGGCAGGAAGGATCCGCCGGAGGCCCTGGCGGTGCGCCCGGCTGCGGGCTGCGAGAGACTGTCAGACACGTTGCACCGCCTTCTTTCCGAGAATTCCCTGCGGACGGACGAGGAGCACGACGAGCAGCACGCCGACCGGAACCAGAATCTTCAGGTCGCTGCCGATGAAGCCGATATAGGCGCCGGCGAGCGCCTCGGAGACGCCTATGATCATGGCTCCCAGCACGGCGCCCGGCAGGCTGTCGAAACCGCCCAGAGCCGCACTTGCGAGCGCATAGGCCAGAACCGGCGCCATCATGTTGGGCGACAGGAAGAGCGATGGCGCGACCAGAGCCCCCGCCAGTGCGCCGAGCGTGGCGGCAAGACACCAGCCCAGCATCAGCATCAGGCTCGTATCGACACCCGAAAGATCCGCCGACATCCGGTTGGAGACCGTCGCGCGCACCGCCAGGCCGAGGCGTGTGTGCTTGAACAGGAAATAGAGCGCGACGAGCACCGCCATCAGGACGGCAAAGGTCAGGAGGGTCTGATAGGTGATGCGCACGATCCCGAGATTGACGACGCCGATCGGCGCAAGCCTCAGCACCTGCGGATCGTAGAGCCATATCGCGCCGGCCAGGTTATTGAAGATCATGAACAGGCCTACGGTGATGATAACCGGCCCGTGATGATCGGAGCGCGAGATCACCCGCCGGATAAGCAAAAACTCCAGGAGGCCGCCGGCCACGAAGGATAGCGCGATCGACATGCCCAGCGCGGCGAGGATCGGGAAGCCCGCCTGCACGAAGGTCCAGGTCACGAAGGTCGAGAACATCGCGATCTCGCCCTGGGAGAAATTCACGATCCCCGTCGAGCGATAGATGAGCACCAGCGCAAGTGCCAGGAAGGCATAGATCGAGCCCATCGCGAGGCCACTGATCACGAGTTGCAGGAAATAGGTCATCGTGCGTCCTCCGGGAGTTCAGGCGCCGATATAGGCGCGACGGATGGCATCGTTGTTGGCCATCTCGGCCGACGTCCCGGACGCGACGATGCGGCCCGCCTCGATGACATAGGCCTTCGTCGCGATCTCGAGTGCGAGGTCGGCATTCTGCTCGACGACGAGCATGCCGATCCCCGATTCCCGCGAAAGCGTGCCGAGCAGGTCGAAGAGCTGCTCGACCACAAGCGGCGCAAGCCCGAGGCTCGGCTCGTCGAAAAGGACGTATCGCGGGCGCGCCATGAAGGCGCGCGCGATCGCCAGCATCTGCTGCTCGCCGCCGGACAGGCTCCCCGCGAGCTGATTGCGGCGCGTTCCGAGCTTCGGCAGGCGCTCGTACCAGATGTCCATGTCGCCATCGATGTCGCGGGCGGGACGGCTCAAGCCGCCGACCCTGAGATTCTCCTCGACGGTGAGGTCGAAGAACGTGCCGCGGCCCTGAGGCACATGCGCGATGCCGGCGCGCAGGATAGTCCCGGGCTTGGCGCCGAGCATCTGTCGCCCTTCGAACTCGATGGTCCCGCTTACCTGTTTCAGCAGGCCGGAAATGGCCCGCAGAAGCGTCGTCTTGCCGGCGCCGTTGGCGCCCAGAACGACCGTCACGTCCCTTGCGGCGAGGTCGAGCGAGACGTCGCGCAGCACGGCGGCTTCGCCGTATCCCGCGCTGAGATTGGAGATGACGAGGCCGCTCATTCCGGCGTACCCGATCGCCGGCGGCCGAGATAGGCGGCAATGACGTCCGGATCGTTGCGAACGGAGGCCGGATCGGCGTGGGCGATGACCTTGCCGGCATCGAGCACGACAATGTCGTCGCTGACGCTCATGACAAGCCCCATGTGATGCTCGACGAGCAGTAGCGTGAGGTCATGTTGCTCCCATATCCGCTCAAGCACCCGGCCAAGTTCCTCGACTTCTTCGGAGGTCAGCCCGTTAGCCGGCTCATCGAGCATCAGGAAGGTCGGGTCGGCCATCAGGGCGCGGGCGAGTTCGACCCGCTTTTGCGTGCCGAAAGGCAGATCGCCCGGCATGAGCCGGGCGGTGTGTCCCAGGCCGAGCTCGTCCAGGATATCGAGCGCACGGGAGCGGATCGCGCGCTCGGACGCGGAACAGGACGGGATCGCAAGGCCGGACGCGACGATGCCTCGGCGCTGCGACATGGCCGCGCCGGTCATGACGTTCTCCAGCACGCTCATGTCGCGGACAAGGGCAATGCCCTGGAACGTACGGGAGATGCCCTTGGAGAACACCTCGTGCGGCCGGACCCGGGTCAACTCCTCGCTGTTCAGCCGGATGCTGCCGGACTGCGGCTGCACCAGGCCGTTGATGCAATTGAACAACGTGGTCTTGCCCGCCCCGTTCGGTCCGATCAACGCGCATTTCGAGCGAGGCGCCACGGTGAACGAGACATCCTCCAGCGCCTGCACGCCGCCGAAGCTGAGGCTGACGGCAGCAACGTCAAGCGTCGCCGCCTTGACGGCGACGCTCTCCTGCCGCCGGGTGGCGACCTGAATCATTCCCCGGTCGCGACCGGGACGAAACCCGTATCGACCCACGATTGCCCATCGAACTGGCGCATGCCCAGATCGTTGATCGGCCAGAAGTCGCCCTTCTCCTCGCTGGTTTCGACCACCACGCCCGGAAGCGTCATCGTCATGTCGGTGATCGTCATGTTGCGCAGGGACTTCATGAGCGCTTCGCGCGTAAGCTCCGGCGCCGCCTTCAGCGCCTTCACGAAGATCTCCGCCTCCGTGTAGCCATAGGCGACGTTGTACTGGTCCGGATCGACGCCCGGCGCATGGGTCCGGACGGCCTCCTTGTACTCCTTGACCCCCGCGTCATCGGCCCATGAGGGGTCCGTCGGGGTCTTGAGGTAGGCCGGGGCCAAGAAGCCCACGATGTTCTCCAGGCCCGCGGGCTCGTAGGTGCGCAGCGACGTGTTCCAGGAGATGACGAACGTCATCGGCTTCCAGCCGTTCTCCATCATCGTGGTCACGGACTGGGGCGTGAACGTGCCGGAAGACCAGTTGAGGAACGTGTCGGCGCCCGAATAGGCGAGAACCTGGGTGGGGCTGGCAACGCTGGCGTCGCTCTGGTTGAACACCTGCCGCTCGACGATGGTGATGCCGGTGCCCTCGATCGCCTTCTCGAAGCCGGTGAGCAGGCTTTTGCCGAGGTCGTCGTTGAGTCGCAGGATGGCGACCTTGGCTTCCGGAGCGTTCGCCTTGAGGTAGTCGGCGATCGTCTTGGCCTCGTACTCGTAGGGCGGCAGCCAGGCCGTGGTCCAGGGGTATTGCGCGACCTTCTCGGGATCGCCGAACTCGGCCTGACCGGTGTTGGCCAGCACCTGCGGCACCTTGTGCTCGTTCATGTAGTCGCGGATCGCCAGGTTGTGCGCGGTGCCGACGACGAACGCCACGGCGAACACCTTGTCGGATTCGACCAGGCGCTTGACGTTTTGCAGCGTGCGGCCGGGCTCGTAGGCATCGTCATAGACCTTCAGCACGAGCGGGCGGCCATCGATGCCGCCATTCGCGTTGACGTATTTGAAGTAGGCGTCGACGCCCTGGGAATAGAGGCCGAACACGGCCGACGGGCCGGAGAGCGGCATGCTGGAGCCGATGAGGATTGGCTCGCCGGTCGCCGGCTGCTGTGCATGGGCGGGTCCCATCGCCCAGAACGCGGAGGATGCCATGAGCGCCGCAAAGGCGCGCCTTGTGAATATGGTCATGATTGTTCCCCTTTTCGCTTCAGTGCGCGGTAATCCGCTTCTTTTGTCTATACAAAGATATTTGCAGATGCCCGTCAAGTGGATTCACGAGCGCAACGATGCCCATGATTTCAGCACTGTATATGCATCCAGGCCACGCAATGTGCTCGCATCATGGGCAGAGAGACACGTTGACAGCCGTGATCTCTTGTCTATACAAAATGAAAGAAAAGATTGCTCTGCGAGGGAAACATCATGATGAAGGCACTCCCCCACGTCGGCGACAAACGCGTGATCGATATGCATGTCCATATCGGGCCCGAGTTCCTGCGCCGTCGCTACAGCGCCGAATCCCTGGCAGAGGAAGCGCGTCGCGAAGGCTTCGGCGTCGTCATGAAGAACCATTTCCAGCCGACCACCGGGCAGGTGAGCCAGATCCGCCGGGACGACGACAAGGTCGCGCTGGTCGGCTCGGTGGCGCTGAATTTCGGATGCGGCGGTGTCGACGACCACGGCGTGCGCTCGGCCCTTTCGGGCTGGAAGCGGGATGTCACCGCCGCCGATCCGGATTCCGACCGTTTCGTGGTGTGGATGCCGACGGTCTGCTGTGAGGCGCATCTGCGTTGCTACAACCGCTACGACCTGTCCCAGGCATGGGGAATCAAAGGCAGCCACACCCGTTTCTACGCGGAAGGAACGGGCTACGCGCTGGATCCGCAGGACGATTCCAAGATGGCGGCAATGAAGCGCGCCCTTCAGGTGATCGCCGACAACGACCTCATCCTGGCCACCGGTCATCTCGATCAAGACGAGACGCTGACGGTGGTGAAGACCGCGCACGAAATGGGCGTGAAACGCATCATACTGACCCATCCGCTGTTCCAGTCGACGGAGCTGGAGCCGGAGACGATGGCGCGTCTTTGGAAGGACTACGGTGCCTACAGCGAGTTGGCCTTCGTCAATCTGGCGATGGATGACCTGACCTACGAGCAGTATATCGAGGTCATCGAGGCAGTAGGCCCCCAGGGCGTGATCCTCTCCTCCGACGTTGGCCAGATCTTCTCGCCCACGGTCGCGGACGCGATGCGGGAGTATTTCTCTGAGTTCCGGAAGCGCGGGATCAGGGAGGACGACATCGTCGAGATGTCGGTCATCAACACAAACCGGCTTGTTTACGAGGACATGGCTTGAGCGGGCGAACGGGATACGGGACGATGGGAATCATTTCGCAAAGGCTGCACGACCAGGGGATCGTGCTGCCGCCGCCGATCCAGTTGCCGAATGGTCCCTTGCCTATTCCGTGGGTTCACGTGGTCGGGAAGCGGGTGCTGATCTCCGGGCACGGACCCGGCAATTCCAGCGGCGTCTATTCGGCCAGGGGCCGCGTCGGCGCGGAGGTAAGCGCCGAGCAGGCCCATGAAGCCGCCCGCGCCACCGCATATACGATGCTCGCCAATTTGCAGAGGGAGCTGGGCGATCTCGACCGCATCGCCGGCTGGGTTCGCGTCTTCGGGATGGTGAATTGCGTCGAGGGCTTCGACCGCATCCCGGAGGTCATCAACGGCTTCACCAGCGTCATCCTCGAGGCATTCGGGCCGGAACGCGGCCGTCATGCGCGGTCGGCGATCGGGGTGGCCGAACTGCCGTTCGGCATCCCGGTCGAAATCGAGGCCGAGGCGCAACTCGTCTAGACGGGCAGCCTGGCAGGATACGACAGTGTGGGAACGACCATGAGCAGTGCTGACGACCTGGTTCGCGAGGAGGTCAAGTCGATCTCGCCTTACAATGCCGGCCTGACAATCGAGGAGGTGCGGTCGCGATACGGCGCTGAGACGATCTCGAAGCTCGGCTCGAACGAAAACCCGCTCGGCCCGAGCCCGACGGTTCAGGCGGCGATCGTGGATGCGCTGGCGGGGGTGCACCTCTATCCGGACCCGGCCGGACACGAGTTGAGAGGTGCGTTGGCCGGACGGCTTGGCGTCGCGGCGGACCGCATCGTGCTCGGCAATGGTTCCGAGGACCTTCTCAGCGTCATCTGCCGCACCGTGCTGCGGCCCGGCGACACGATGGTGACGCTTTATCCGTCGTTCCCGCTGCACGAGGATTATGCGGCGTTGATGGGCGCGTCGGTAGAACGAATCGACCTGAAGGACGATCTGTCGATCGACGTGCAGGGCCTGATCGACGCCGTCGCCCGCGTGCCGCGCATGGTCATGTTCGCCAATCCGATGAACCCGGTCGGGGCATGGCTGACCGGCGGCGAGCTGCGACGGGTGGTGGACGCCCTCCGGCCGGGCACCCTGCTGGTCGTCGATGAAGCCTATGTCGAATACGCCCGCGGGGAGGACTACGCGGATGCGGCCGAACTGCTGAAGGATGTGGACCGTCCCTGGATCGTGTTGCGCACCTTTTCCAAGGCGTGGGGACTGGCCGGCTTGCGGCTCGGCTACGGGGTTTTGGGCAACGCGTCGCTCGGCGGCTTTCTCGACCGGGTGCGCACGCCGTTCAACGCAAACCTGTTGGCGCAGGTCGCCGCGCGCGCGGCGCTGGAGGACACCGCCCATGTCGAGAAGGTGGTGGAACTTGCGGTCGGGGAGCGCGAGCGCGTGGCTGCATGCCTGCGCTCGAAAGGTTTGCGCGTCGCGCCCTCGAAGGGGAATTTCCTGTTCTTCGACTGTCGGGAGAACGCGGTCGCCTTTTGCGACCGCTTGCTGCGGCAGGGTTTGATCGTGAAGCCCTGGAAGCAGCCGGGATATGAGTCATTCGTGCGGGTCAGTGTCGGCACTCCGGCGGACAATGACCGATTTCTCCATGTGCTTTCGCAAGCCTGATCGGCGCCTTATCCCTGCTCGCCGCCAGCTTGCATTTTCCGGCGCGATCGAACCGCCCTTCCCGTCCGGGACATTGGCCGGACGGTGCGTATTTCCTACCCGGTCCGATTGTGTAAGATCACGGCGCCGCATCACCTGAAAGACAGTGCTTTGAACAGAGCAGCAAAGGAAGTCCGCGACACGCTCGCCCAGCGCATCAAGGCCGAATTCGAAACCAACATCATGTCTGGAGCGTGGCCGCCGGGCTACAAAGTGCCATCCGAGCACGAGTTGATGAATACCTATGCATGTTCGCGAATGACCGTGAACAACGCGCTCGCGCGTCTCGCCGAAAGCGGCTTGATCGAACGCCGCCGAAGGCTGGGCTCCTTCGTCGCCTTTCCCGGGACGCATTCGACCCTGCTGAAGCTTCCCGACATTCAGGGCGAGATCAATTCGCGCGGACAGGCCTATCGCTACGAGCTCCTGTCGCTCAGCCGAAGATCTTCTACCCCTGAAGATATGGCGCGCCTGGGGGTGAACCGGAAAGTCTCGATCATCGCCCTGGTCTGCCGCCACTTCGCCAACAACGTGCCGTTGGCCCTGGAGGACCGTCTGATCAATGTCTCGGCCGTTCCCCAGGCCAGCATAATCGACTTTACCGTCACGCCTCCCAGCACCTGGCTGCTGACGCACATCCCCTGGACGGAGTCCGAGCATCGTATCCGGTGTCTGAATGCCGACGAGAAGCTGGCTGCTACTCTTCAACTCCGGACCGGGGCTGCATGCCTGGTCGTGGAGCGCCGCACGAAACGCAGCGGAGAGATCGTAACGCATGTCGAGCAAACGGTCGACGGCAGCGCCTACGAACTCAAGGGCACTTTCACCTTCACAGGCTGACGATTCGGGGCAGGCCGGTCATTTCCGGCGGACTCACGCTGCCGGGACGACCGTCACAAGCAGGATCTCCGCCGGCGTTTCGGCACGGTTGACAAAGCTTTTGCCGGCGTCGAGCGACAATGCGTCGAAGCGATCGATCGACAGCTCTCGCCCATCCGCCTCGATCGTCGCCGGCGCGTTGAAGACCACCCAGGCGAAATGCGACGCGAGGACGCTTTCGTCGGGGGCCAGCGTCAGGCGCCGCATCTCATGCGTGCAGCGCCCGCGCCGCGTCATGATGTTCAGATCGACCGTGGGCCCGCCGAGATTGCTGCTGGATATTTCCCAGTCGCCGGAGAAGGAAAAGGGCGCGCCGCCGGCGACCAGCTCGGCCCTTTCTCCTCCCGGCAGGTCGAGCGTCATGCCCGCCCCATCGAGCACGGCAATGGTGCGATCGACGCCGGCGAACACCGAGAACGGGCCGCTCGCCCCGACATGGGCGATGGAAAGCCGCCAGTCGAAGCTGTCGACATCGCTGCCGGCGGGGAAGGCCGCGATCTCCTCGCTAAGGCCCTGCCCGTTCTTCCATGCCATGCGCCTGTAGTCGGCGCGGCGCGCGATCCTCATCGTGCCGTTCTCAGTTGCCGAGGATGCCCGGCAGGCGCAGGCCCTTCTCGCGCGCGCAGTCGAGCGCGATGTCGTAGCCGGCATCGGCATGGCGCATGACGCCGGTCGCCGGGTCGTTCCACAGCACGCGCTCGATGCGCCGGGCGGCGTCTTCCGAGCCGTCGCAGCAGATGACGACGCCCGAATGCTGCGAAAAGCCCATGCCGACGCCGCCGCCATGGTGCAGCGACACCCAGGTCGCGCCGGAAGCGGTGTTCAGCAGCGCGTTGAGCAGCGGCCAGTCGGAGACGGCGTCGGAGCCGTCCTTCATGGATTCCGTCTCGCGGTTGGGCGAGGCGACCGAGCCGGAATCGAGATGGTCGCGGCCGATGACGACCGGGGCCTTCAACTCGCCGTTCCTGACCATCTCGTTGAAGGCGAGGCCGAGGCGATGGCGCTCGCCGAGGCCGACCCAGCAGATGCGCGCCGGCAGGCCCTGGAAGGCGATGCGCTCGGCCGCCATGTCGAGCCAGTTGTGCAGGTGGGCGTTGTCGGGGATCAGCTCCTTGACCTTGGCGTCGGTCTTTCGGATGTCCTCCGGGTCGCCGGAAAGGGCGGCCCAGCGGAACGGTCCTATGCCGCGGCAGAACAGCGGGCGGATATAGGCCGGCACGAAGCCGGGGAAGGCGAAGGCGTTGTCCAGCCCTTCCTCCTTGGCCATCTGGCGGATGTTGTTGCCGTAGTCGAAGGTCGGCACGCCCCGGTTCCAGAAATCGACCATGGCCGCGACATGCACCTTCATCGAGGCGCGCGCGGCCTTCTCGACCGTCTTTGGGTCGCTCTCCTGCTTCTCGCGCCATTCGGCGACGGTCCAGCCGAGCGGCAGATAGCCGTTGACCGGATCGTGGGCCGAGGTCTGGTCGGTCACCATGTCGGGCCGGACGCCGCGGCGCACCAGCTCGGGGAACACGTCCGCCGCATTGCCGATCAGGCCGACCGACTTTGCCTCGCCGGCCTTCGTCCATCGGTCGATCAGCGCCAGCGCCTCGTCGAGCGTCTGCGCCTTGGCGTCGACATAGCGGGTGCGCAGGCGAAAATCGACGCGGGTCTCGTCGCATTCGACGGCGAGGCAGCAGGCACCGGCCATGACGGCCGCCAGCGGCTGCGCGCCGCCCATGCCGCCGAGGCCTCCGGTAAGAATCCACTTACCTTTCAGGTCGCCGCCATAGTGCTGGCGGCCGGCCTCGACGAAGGTTTCGTAGGTGCCCTGCACGATGCCCTGCGAGCCGATATAGATCCACGAGCCGGCGGTCATCTGGCCGTACATGGCCAGGCCCTTCCTATCCAGCTCGTTGAAATGCTCCCATGTCGCCCAGTGCGGCACGAGGTTGGAATTTGCGATCAGCACGCGCGGCGCGTCCTTGTGGGTGCGGAACACGCCGACCGGCTTGCCCGACTGGACGAGCAGCGTCTCGTCCTCGTTCAGGTCCTTCAGGGTGGCGACGATGCGGTCGAAATCGTTCCAGGTGCGGGCGGCGCGGCCGATGCCGCCATAGACGACCAGCTCGTGCGGGCGCTCGGCGACGTCCGGGTCGAGATTGTTCATCAGCATGCGCAGCGGCGCTTCGGTCATCCAGCTCCTGGCATTGAGCTTCTCGCCATGCGGCGCGCGGACTTCCCGTTCGTTGTGGCGGGGATTGGTCATGGTTCTGCTCCTCTCAGCGTTTCAGCCCGAAGGCGATCTGCTCGATGCGTTCGAGAAGTGTCTTCAGGTGGGGTCGCAGCCTGTCGGCCCTGGCCCCGTCATAGGCGAAGGGCGGCGCCTCGGCGGCGAGATGGCTGGACTGGGCGAGCTCCATCTGGATGGCGTGGACGCCGCTTTCCGGCCTGCCATAGTGGCGGGTCGTCCAGCCGCCCGTGAAGCGGCCGTTGAGGATCGACGTGAAGCCTTCGGCGTTCGCGGTGACCTCGACGGCGGCGGCTTCGATCTTGGGGTCGCACGTCCTGCCCATATCCGTGCCGATGTTGAAATCCGGCAGCCTGCCCTCGAACAGGAAAGGGACCACCGAGCGGATCGAGTGACAATCGTAGAGCACGGCGACGCCGTGCTCCTGCCTCACGCGCGCGACCTCCGCCGCTAGGGCGGCATGATAGGGACGGTGAAACGCTTCGAGGCGGGCCGCGATGTCGGCCGGCGAAGGCTCCTCGCCCGCGTTCCAGATCCGCTTGCCGTCGAAATCGGTCGTCGGCACCAGGCCGGTGGTGTTCTGCCCCGGATAGAGAGTGACGCCCTCGGGGTCGCGATTGGCATCGATCACGTAGCGATGGAAGGTCGCGCGCACGGTGGTCGCCTCTGGCAGCAGCCCGGCATAGAGCTCGTGGATGTGCCAGTCGGTATCGGCGAGCAGGCGGCCGTTGGCGTTGAGCCGCGCCTCTATGTCGGCCGGCGCCCCGGTTCCCGTATGGGGGAAGCCCAGGATGACCGGCGATGAACCGCGCGAAACCTCGAACAGATCGGACATCGTCATCCCTCCAGATCAGGAAGCAGGCCGTCCGACACGCTGCCTGCCAGCGTCCCGTCGGCGACGAGCACGGTCGCGGCGGCAAGGTCGGGGGCCATGTAGCGGTCGTCCGCTAGCGCCGGCACGACGGCACGGATCGCGGCGATGGCCTTGCGCAGTTCAGGGCCGGTGGTCAGGGGCGCACGCAGCTCGACGCCCTGCGCGCCGGCGAGCGCCTCGATGCCGATGATGGCGAAGAGGTTGTCCGTCATCTGGAGAAGCCGGCGCGCGCCGTGGCAGGCCATGGAGACATGGTCTTCCTGATTGGCCGAGGTCGGCGTGGAGTCGACCGAGGCCGGATGCGCCATCTGCTTGTTCTCGCTCATCAGCGCCGCCGAGGTGACCTCGGCGATCATCAGGCCGGAGTTCAGCCCCGGATTGCGGGCGAGGAACGGCGGCAGGCCGTAGGAGAGCGCGGGGTCGACCAGAAGGGCGATGCGGCGCTGGGCGATCGCGCCGATCTCGCAGACGGCAAGGGCGATCTGGTCGGCGGCGAAGGCCACCGGCTCGGCGTGGAAATTGCCGCCGGAGACGACGCTGTCGTCGGACAGCACCAGCGGATTGTCGGTGACGGCATTGGCCTCGATCTCGAGCGTGCGGCCGACATGGCGCAGAAGGTCGAGGCAGGCGCCGTCGACCTGCGGCTGGCAGCGGATGCAGTAGGGGTCCTGCACGCGCTCGTCGCCGTCGATGTGGCTCTCGCGGATGGCCGAGCCGGCGAGCAGGGCGCGCAAGGCAGCGGCCGTGTCGATCTGGCCCCTATGGCCGCGCAGCGTGTGGATATCGGCGGCGAAGGGCGCGGACGAGCCCATGGCCGCGTCGGTGGAAAGCGCGCCGGTGATCAACGCCGCCTGCGCGGCGCGATGGGCGCGGAACAGCCCGGCAAGCGCCAGCGCGGTCGAAACCTGCGTGCCGTTGATCAGCGCCAGCCCCTCCTTGGCGGCAAGCACGACCGGGGCAAGGCCCGCGCGTTCCAGTGCCTCCCGGCCCGAAAGGCGCTCGCCACGATGGAAGGCCTCGCCTTCGCCCATCATCACGGCGGCGAAATGGGCGAGCGGCGCAAGGTCGCCGGACGCGCCGACCGAGCCCTTTTCCGGGATGAGCGGAACGACGCCCTTTTCCAGCATGCCCTCGATCAGCCGCACCAGCTCCAGCCGCACGCCCGAAGCGCCGCGCCCCAGCGAGACGAGCTTCAGCGCCATGATCAGGCGCACGACGTTCTCCGGCAGGGGCGCACCGACGCCGCAGCAATGCGACAGGATGAGGTTGCGCTGCAGAGTGGCGGTGTCGGCGGCGTCGATCTTGATCGAGGCGAGCTTGCCGAAGCCGGTGTTGACGCCATAGACAGGCTCGTTGCCGGCCGCGATGGCGGCGATGCGTGCCGCCGTCTTCTGGATCCGGGCATCGAAGCCGCGGTCGAGCACGGCATTCTCGCCGTCCCAGTAGATCGCGGCCAGATCGGCCAGCGGCACCGAGCCGGGATGGAGCGTGACGGTCATGCGTGGTTTCCTCCGATGGAAGGCCGGATCGTGGCATCGCGGCCGGCCCGGATACGGGCATGCAGCGGGTTGAAGCCGATGCGGTAGACGAGCTCGGCCGGCTCGGCGATGTCCCACACGGCGAAATCCGCCTGCTTGCCCGCTTCGAGCGTACCGATCTCGTCCATCCGGCCGAGCGCGCGGGCCGCCTCGCGGGTCACGCCGGCGATGCATTCCTCCACCGTCAGCGCAAACAGCGTCGCGCCCATGTTCATGGTGAGGAGCAGCGAGGTCAGCGGCGAGGTGCCGGGATTGCAGTCGGTGGCGAGCGCGACAGGCGTGCCGTGCTTGCGGAAAAGCTCGACCGGCGGCTTGCGCGTTTCGCGGATGAAATAGAACGCGCCGGGCAGGAGCACCGCGACCGTGCCGGCCTTCGCCATCGCGGCGGCCCCTTCATCGTCGGTATATTCGAGATGGTCAGCCGACAGCGCGCCGTAGGACGCGGCAAGCGCCGCGCCGTGCAGGTTGGAGAGCTGGTCGGCGTGGAGCTTGACCGGCAGGGCGTGCTTCTTCGCCGCGTCGAACACCAGCCGCATGTCATCCGGCGAGAAGGCGATGCCTTCGCAGAAGCCATCGACGGCATCGACCAGCCCTTGCGCATGCGCGGCTTCAAGCCCCGGCAGAACCACCTCGCGCAGGAAATCGCCGTTGCGGTCCTTGTATTCGGCGGGCGTCGCATGGGCGCCGAGATAGGTCGCGGCAATGGCGATGTCGCGCATATCGCCCAGCCTGCGGGCGGCGCGCAGAATCTTCAGCTCGTCGGAAACGGTCAGCCCGTAACCCGACTTGATCTCGACCGTGGTGACGCCCTCGGCCAGCAGCGCGTCGAGGCGCGGCAGGCTCTCGCCGACGAGGCCCGCCTCGTCGGCGGCCCGCACCTTGGCGACCGAGGATACGATGCCGCCGCCTGCGCGCGCGACCTCCTCGTAGGAAGCGCCGGCCAGCCGCATCTCGAATTCCCGCGCCCGGTTGCCGGCATGGACGAGATGGGTGTGGCAGTCGATCAGGCCGGGCGTGATCCAGCGACCGCCGCAATCGATGGCCTCGGCGCCGGAAAGCGCAGCGGCGGGCAGGTCGGCGGCGGGACCGGCAAAGAGGATGCGGCCGCCGCGTACGGCAATGGCGGCATCGTCCACGATGCCCAGCCCCGGCAGCGCCGGATCGAGCGTCGCCAGCCGCGCATTGGACCAGATGCGATCGCCCTTCGCCATCGATAATCTCCCCCGACAAACGCGTTGCGTTGGCCTTGTCTTATTATTATGTATATACTTAATCAAGGCAGGTGCAAGCCGAAAAGTGAAGTCCGGGCGCCAGCCGAACCGACCGGGAGGGTCTTTCATCATGACAGCCATCCACGCCGAACACGCCCTGTTGCCGCGCGGATTGTCGCGCGACGTGCGCATCACGTTCTCGGCCGCGGGCATCGAACGCGTCGAACAGGGCGTGCCACCGGAGGCCGGCGACGAGCGTCACCGCTTCGTGGCGCCGGCGATGCCCAACCTGCACAGCCATGCCTTCCAGCGGGCGATGGCGGGGCTGGCGGAAACACGCGGACCGGGCGAGGACAGCTTCTGGAGCTGGCGCGCCGAGATGTACCGCGTCGCCCTTTCGATGACGCCGGATCAAGTCGAGGCGGTCGCCGCGCAGCTCTATATGGAGATGCTCGAGGCGGGCTTCTGCCGCGTCGGCGAGTTCCACTACCTGCATCACGACAAGGACGGATCCCCCTATGCGGACCCGGCCGAGATGGCTGCGCGCATCGCCGCCGCAAGCGCCGGGACCGGCATCGCGCTCACGCTGCTGCCGGTGTTCTATGCCCATGCCGGCTTCGGCGGGACGGCGCCTATGGAGGGACAGCGCCGCTTCATCCACGATGTCGACGCATTTGCCCGGCTGATGGAGCGCGCGCGGCACATCGTGGCCGGCCTGCCCGGCGCTGTGCTCGGCATTGCCCCGCACAGTCTGCGGGCGGCGACGCCGGAAGAGCTGAAGGCGGTCGTCCCCCTCGTCGGCGGCGGACCGGTGCACATCCATGTCGCCGAGCAGGTGAAGGAGGTCGAGGACTGCATCGCATGGTCCGGCCGCCGCCCGGTGGAATGGCTGCTCGACACCATGCCGCTCGACGACCGCTGGTGCCTCATCCACGCCACCCAGATGACGCCGGACGAGACTGTGCGGATGGCGGAAATCGGCGCGGTGGCCGGGTTGTGTCCGATCACCGAGGCCAATCTCGGCGACGGCGTCTTCGAAGCCCCTGCCTTCCTCGCGGCCGGCGGCCGCTTTGGCGTCGGTTCGGACAGCAACATCCTGATTTCGCTGGCGGAGGAATTGCGCACGCTGGAATATTCGCAGCGCCTGCTGCGACGCTCACGCAATGTCGTCGCCGCGCCGGGCCAGTCGACCGGCCTCAACCTCTACGAACAGGCGTTGACGGGCGGCGCTCTGGCGCTGGGCACGGCGAGCGGCATCGAGGCAGGTCGCCCGGCCGATCTCCTGGCGCTCGACCTGACGGCCGCGGCCTATCTGCCGGCAGACAAGGTCCTCGATCATTTCGTCTTCGCGCGGGGGATCCGCGTGGACAGCGTGTGGGTGGGCGGCAGCAGGCAAGTCGAGGGCGGCCGCCACCGCAGGCATGACGAAATCGCCGCACGCTTCGCGAGGACGATGGCGGAACTTGCCGGATAGGCGGCACGAATCCGGTTCCGGTTGCGGCATCGATGGGCTAGGGCAAAGGCGAAAAGACACGGAAGGAAACCGATGTGGCGAACGACCGGGACACGACCCTCCATCAGATGATCCTGAGCGAGATCGAGGGCCGTATCGTATCCGGCGAATGGCCACCCGGCTTCCGCCTGCCGTTCGAGGTCGATCTGGCGGAGCACTACGGCTGCTCGCGCATGACCGTCAACAAGGTCATGACCCAGCTTTCCAAGGCAGGACTGATCGAGCGCCACCGCAAGGCCGGCAGCTTCGTGACGAAACCGCGCGCGCAATCGGCCATACTCGAGCTTCACGACATCGCGGCCGAGGTGAAATCGCTCGGCCTGCCCTATGCCTATACCCTGATCGCCCGCAAGGAGCGGCCGTCCAACGCCGAGGATCGACGCCTGATGGAACTGGCGGAGACGACCCCCATGGTGGAGTTGCTGGCCGTCCACCAGGCCGGCGGCAGGCCGTTCTGCGTAGAGGAGCGGCGCATCAATGCCGGCGTCGTGCCGGAGGCGGCCCAGGCCGATTTCAGCACCAACCCACCGAGCAGCTGGCTGATTGCGCAGGTGCCATGGAGCGCGGCGGAGAACCGCATTCAAGCGGTTGCGGCCTCCACGGAGATCGCGCGCCTGCTCGAGCAACCGAAAGGAACGGCCTGTCTCGTAGTCGAGCGGCGGACCTGGAACCATGCCGGCCCCGTCACTTTCGTGCGCCTGAACTACCCGGGCGGGAGGCACACGCTCGTCGCGCGCTTCACGCCAGAGCAAAGATGAACGCGACAATTTGAGCTTTTCCTCGATGGGGTCCCCTATAGTTGCGATCCTGCGGTTCTCGAGAGGCTTCTCCCGTGCCTCCGCCAATGCCACTAGCGCCGGCGACCCAAGACCAAGCTCCCGGCGCTTGCCGCGCACCCGTAGCCTCTGTACCCGGAAACGAGAACCATTCGGTTCGACGCGCAGAAACAACCCGTGCCCGTCGAATTATTTTCCTGGTGTCTGGATCGTACGGACGAACCGCGCAGTAAGAGTTTTTCGGGTCTGCGGTTGAGGTTCGCCATCGAAACTCTTCCCCCCATTCTTCCCCAATAGGGCTGGGATCGCTATGAGCAACAGCAAACATGACAGGCGAAGAGAGTGGGGAATCATCATATTTTTCAATACGCTATGGACATTCCTGACGCTCGCTGGAGTTTCGCTTAGCGGATTTCAGGCGCGCTATTCCTCACTTCCTTCGCCAATGTTTTCAAATGGCCTTGCATTTCTTCGGGATATGCACGGCGTCGGGTAGCGCTCCCCTGATGATCATCGCAGCCTCATATGGGGCTGCCAGTCCTTTCGGCTCCAGTGGCCAGTCGCCGTTGTTCGCGCAGAAACGGTGAAAGATAGCCGCGGACATATTGGGGAGGATAGGCGACGTTCTCGCCGAGGGTTGCAGCAGCAAGCCATGGCCAATGGGGATCGTGCAGCATGGCGCGGGCGAGCGCGATGAAATCGGCATCCTCGCGCGCCAAGATCGCCTCGGCCGTATTCGGGTTGAAGATCATGCCCATCGCCATGGTGGGCAACCCGGACGCCTGCCGCAGCTGCGATGCGAAAGCAGTCTGGTAGCCTTCGGAAAGCGGAATGGATTGTTTCGGCGAAGTTCCGCCCGAAGATGCCGCGATATAGTCGCAACCGCGCTTGGCCAGTTCGCTGGCGAAGACGGCCGCATCGCCGGCCTGCCAACCGCCTTCGACCCAGTCGCACGCCGTCACCCTGACGCCCATTGGTCTGGCTGCCGGCCAGGCGGCGCGCATGGCCTCGAACGTCTCCAGCGGATAGCGCATGCGCCCTTCCATGCTCCCGCCATAACCATCGTCGCGACGATTGGACAGCGGAGAGAGGAAGCTGTGCAGGAGATAGCCATGCGCGATATGGACCTCTATGAGGTCGAACCCCACGCGTTGGGCGCGCCGGACGGCCTCCACATGCGCCTCCAACGTGGTCTGAAGGTCTTCCCCGTCCATTGCTCGGGGCGGAGGCCAGCCATCGGCGAAGGGAAGCGCGCTCGGAGCCACAGTAGTCCAGGCGTTCTCCTCGACGGTCAGTGGGCGACCGCGATCGATCCAGGGAAGGCGCGCGGAGCCCTTTCTTCCGGAATGCGAAAGCTGAATACCGACCTTGGCGTCGGTTCGTTCCCGGACGAACGTAATGATCCGCGTCAGAGCTTCCTCGTGGGCATCGGCATACAGGCCCAGACACCCCTGAGTGATGCGTCCGCGCGGTTCCACATGCGTCGCCTCAAGTATGACGAGCCCAGCCCCGGACAGGGCGAGGCTTCCATAATGCACCAGATGCCAGTCGGTGGCGGTTCCGTCCACGGCACTATACTGACACATCGGTGACACGACGATCCGGTTGGCGAGATCGAGGTCCCGGAGCCTGGCAGGCGTAAACAGGAGCGCGGCCATGATCAGTCGGGATTTCGCTTGTCGGTCATGACGAGGGCTTCCACAGGGCCGCGGCCGTCACGCCCGAGCCTGACAACCGCGTCATGGAGCCGATCGACGTCGAACTCCCGATCTACCGCAGCAATGAGACCGCTCGCCTTGGCCTTGACGTCTTCGATTGACATCGGCCGTGCCGGCGTTCCGATGCTGTCCAGCACCGTGGCCGAGCGCGTCGTCCCGTCGGCGAAAGTCATATCGACAGCCGTGCCGAAATGCTCGGGGAAATGACGCTCTATCTCCGCGTCGGCGCTGGCTTCGACCCTGTCGGCCACGGCAAGGATGCCGGGATGATCGAGGCGGTCCTCACGGTAGGCATCATAGCGCCTCGGACCGAAGACAAGGGTGGCGCCAACCACGAAAGGCAGGCTGTACTGCGCCGCCATCACGGAGCTTGGCCGGCGAAGCATGTGCTGGTCCGGAATAGCCTGGGGTCCCCGCACGTGAATGCCGCGGATGCTGTCGACATCGGCAGCATAGCCGTCGGTGACCTCGCCCAGTCCGTCGATCAGCGAGTGGAACAGGCGGCAGCACGAATAGGGTTTGAGGCTGATCCGGTTGATCTCGAGCGGAGCGCCCGCGGCCTTTTCGAGCTTCTCGGGGGCGGGATGTCGTCCGTAGAGACGGATATAGCCGTATTTGCCGTCGAGCGCGCGCTGCGGCGCGCTGAGGCCCGCCGCTGCCAACTCGGCGGCAAGCACGCCGTTCATCGCCGCATAACCCGCATGACACCGCTTCACCATCGTGCCGGCGGGCTCGTCGGAAAACTGCATCGAGCCACCGGTCAGGGAAAGCGTATGCCCCCATGCTGTAAGCATGCCCTCGGTTCCAAGCCCGTAGAGCCGCGCCGCCGCGGCAGCAGCGCCGAAGCCGCCAAGGACGGCCGTTGGGTGGAAACCCGCTTCCATTCCCTCAGGCGCGTTTGCAGCCATTCCGATCCGCGCCATCGCCTCGTAGCCGGCGACGATGGCGGCCAGCAGATCCTCGCCGCCGGCGCCCGACTGGGCAGCGGCGGCGAACGCCGCGCTGATCACCACGCCGCCTGGATGGCTGGTCGAGGCATCGTGGGTGTCATCGAGTTCGTAACCGTGAGCGGTCGCCCCGTTGACGAGGGCCGCGATATGGGCGCTCACACGCATGCGCGAGCCGAGGACACCCGCTCTTCCCGTGGCCTCAAAACGTCCGGCCCATTCGCGCAGTGCCCTCGCCCAAGGCAGGTCGCAGCCGCCGAAGGCGACGCCCATGTAATCGAGGATCAACTTCTGCGTCTGCGCGACATCCTGCTCCGACAGATCGGCGTATCGCAGCGCGGTCAGCTCCTCGGCCAGGCTTCTCGATCGGTCTTTTGGGCTAGTCATCGGCTTTCTCCTCCACAGGTTCGATTGCGCGCCGCGACCCTGTGCAGCGCAAGCGCGCAACACAGGCACCCCGCCGCAGCGAAGGCGGCGATGAGCACTGCAGTATGGGTGTAGAGGCCGATCCGGCTGTGAGCGATCGCGAAGGCGCTGGGCCCGAGCAACGCGCCGGCGAAGGTAAAGGCAAACGCTCCGCCGATCGCACGGCCGGCCGATTCCGGAGGTGCCAGATGCACGGTCTCGCCAACGAACACGCCGTTCCAGCCTGCTCCGGCAACACCGAGCAGACTCAGCACGAGATAGATGAAGGCGATCGCCCATGCACGGGTCATGAAGATTAGCGGCAGGATACTCGCGAGCGCCAGGCAGTAGGCCGTAAAGAGCACGCGCAAGCCCGTTCCGGTAAGATCTGCAAGCGCTCCCCATGCCAATCGACCGAATACCGCTGCGAGTTGAAACACCGAAAGAGCTATGCCTGCGGCCACAAGGCCGAGTTGCACGTCCTCGACCAGAAGCGTGACGAGATAGGTCGTCAGCGTGAACTGCACCGCGGCGAAAAAGAAGGCCGACAGGGTTATCCAGCGCAGGATGGGGTGGTTCCATACGAGGGAGAGATCGCGAAAAGGGTTCTTTGTCAGTTGAACCGTGCGGTCGCGCCTTGCGTCGAAGCGGGGGGCGAGCGGCTGAACGAGAAACATCATGAGAAGAGACAGGCAGGCGCAAACGACGAGCGCAGCGCGCCAGCCATATTCGAGCGTCACGGGCGGGCCCACCAGCCCCGCGACGATCCCGCCGAGCGGCACGGCGGTCTGCTTGATCGAGAACAACGTGCCCCTGTTGCGCGGCGTCGCTACGATATCGAGCATGTTGACGGACGGCGGGTTGATGAGACCGTAGCCCATGCCGATGAGCAGCGACGCCACCACGAGCGCCATCAGATGAGGCGTGGTGGCCAGCACGAGTCCGACGATACCGAGAAGAAGCCCTGACTGGGCCGTGCGCACCGGACCCCACATGGTCGACAACGATCCCGCGATCACCGACATGGCCATGGCACCGAGATAGACGATGCTGACCTGATAACCGATCAAAGCAGCCGGCACGGAGATGGAAGCTGCGATCTCCGGCGCTATCGCAGGCATTATGAACAGGCTGTTGGCCGCCAAGGTCTGCATGCCGGTGGTCGCGGCGAGCACGACCAGCATCAGATAGACGGGCCGGGTCTTCATGCTCCCTCCGCGGCAGGTTCGAGGAGCGGAAGAAGTTCGTCGATGCGTGGCGTAAGGTGGATGTTCAGCAGCGCTTCGGCGGCGGCGTGGCTTCGCGTCTCGCCCAGCACCGGCGAGGCGAGATCCATAAACTTGGCCGCGACCGCCTCGTCGGAAAGAGGATGCCGCGCGGAACCGCTGGGCTCGTCGACGAAGCGTTCGAACGCACGCCCATCCTTGAGGATGACGGTGACGCGCGCAGACCTTAGCGACGGATAGGTCGCCTGGCACTCGACATCGACCGATACGCTTACCAGCCGGGCGAAGGCGTTGGTCTTCGGATCGGCGCGCGCCGCGGCGCCGAACGCCTCCACCGTCACCTTACCGTGCCTCATCGCGGCGGCGACACAGAACTGATAGCTGAGTTGAGCCGAGGCCATGTCGTTCCAGCCGCCCCTGGCATGCTTGGCGGCAATCTCGTAGGTGGCGGAGCGGACTTCCGCAATCGCTTCAGCCTCGACGGATTCCGATATAGTCACATCCAGAACGGCATCGATTGCGGGATGGATGTGACGGCAGCAGGCATACGGCTTCATGTAGCAGCGTGTGACGTTCAGAGGCGTCTCACCCATACGGGGCCATATCTCGTCGGCGAAGGACGCCGCAACAGGCTGTCCCGAATAAGCCTGAAAAAAACCGTCCTGTCCCTCGATCACGTGGCGCGGGCCTGTCATGCCGCGCTCGGCCAGCAACGCAGCCATCAGCCCTTCGCGCGCTGCCAATCCTGCGTGGAGCCGTTTAATCTCGCCGCCGCCTTCAAGAAAGGCGAAAAGTCCCGCAGCCGAACTCGCGGCAATGCCCATCGCCTGCTCTATCGTCGACGCGTCCTGTCCGCGAAGCGAGCCGACGGCACATGCTGCCGCGAAAACGCCCACGATCGGGGTGTTGTGGAAACCTCGTTCTCGAGATGCGGGGTGAATGGCTTCGGCGAGCCGGGTCGAAACCTCATAGCCGACGGCCAGCGCCGTCATGAGCCTGCGCCCGTCGACATCGCTGCCGGCGGCAGCGGCGAGAAGCGCAGGAACGACGACGCAGCCGGGATGCACCGAGCCGGCGCGATAGCCGTCGTCCACCTCGAGACCATGCGCGGCAGCACCGCCGAGCCACGCCGCCGTCAGGCTGTCATAGCGCTCCCGCTGTCCTGGAACCGCAACGCGGCCGGAACCGACAATGTCGCGGGCGAAGCCGGCGGCGATCCGCGAAACATCGCTGGAGGCGCCGGCCACACAGGCGCCGACCGTATCAAGGAGGTGTCGTGCGCAACTGCACCTCTCGATCTGCGACAGATGTTCATATCGCACGCCAGCGCTGAACGCGGCCAATTGCTGTGTCGGGCTGCCGGAAGCGGCGCTCATGACGCAGGATCTCCGATCACGAAGAGCGCATCGAGAGCGACGACTCCCTCGCCTTCCGGCTTGACCAGAACGGGATTGATTTCGGCCTCGATCACGCGAGCATTCTCGACGCATGCCAGACGCGACATCGACACCACCACCGCAGCAAGCGCCTCGACATCGCCAAGCGGCAACGAACGGTAGCCTCGTATCGCCGCGAATGCGCGCACCTCGCCGATCATCTCCATCGCTTCCTGCCGGTCGACCGGGGCCGGCCTCAGCACGATGTCGCGGTAGATCTCGGCAAGCACGCCGCCGGCGCCGACCGTGATGATCGGCCCGACGGCGGGATCGATCCTGAAGCCCACGATAGCTTCCGCCAGACCGGTTTCCTGCGCCTCGATCCTTACCGCTTCCAGAACCGCGTCGGGCCGTCGCTGCCTCACACGCCGCACCATGGCGCCGCAGGCTTCCGCGAGCTCGACCGCGCTTCGCGCGCCGATGATCACCCCGCCGGCTTCCGTCTTGTGGGGTATGTCGGATGAAACGATCTTCGCAACCGCGGGGTATGAGAGACGGATCGGCATGTCCTCTGCCATATAGGCGTCCATTGCGGGGATCGTGACGCCTGCGGGCGACGGCGCGCCAAAGGCGGCGGCCACTTTCAGCGATGCCTCTAAGGGGAGCTGCCCCGCGCCGAACCCGGAAAGGTCTGGCATCGGGATCGCATCGCCCTTCCTGGCCCGTATCACCGGCGGACGCCGCCGCAAGGCGGCCGACAACGCGTCCGCACAGGTCTCCGGAGACCGGAACGTCGCTACGCCGGCAGCCCTGAGCCTGCGATGCGACTCTTCGGCCTGAGGCGTGATGAACACGGCAAGCGGCTTGCCGATGCGGTGCGAGAGGTCGATGATCGGCTGCACGGCCCGATCGGGGCGAAACTCCGCCGAAGAACCCACCACGGCCACCACTGCATCGCAATGGGGCGAATCGCGAAGGGCTTCCAGGACCGCGCCATAGCGATCGGCCCGGGCGCCGGCGAGCGTGAGATCGATCAGGGGCGAATCCGAAATCGTGATGCCCCGCCCGGCGACAAGGTCGATGAAGGCCCGGTCCGGAGCAACCACATCGACGTTGCGCTCCGCGAGCGCATCCACCACGAGGCCGCCGCCGCCGCCCGTCGTACTCATCACGGCGACGCGGCCACCGCGCGCCGGCTTGCATCCGGTGACGAGCGCCGGCGCTTCCAACAGCGTTTCGATCTGATCAACCCGCATGATGCCAATATCGGCCAGGAAGGCGTCGATGGCCGCGCCGTCGGAGGACAGCGCTCCCGTGTGTGACATCGCGAGTTTTTCTCCAACCGCGCTGCGCCCCAACCTGAATGCGATGATCGGCTTGCCCTTCTCGTGGGCGCGTATCGCCATCGCACGCATGCAATCGGCATCGCGCACCGTCTCCAGAAAAAGGAGGATCGCGTCGGTGTCATCATCCTCCACGAGCATGGCACCGATCTCGCCGACGCCCAGATCGGCCTCGTTGCCGACCGACACCATCTTGGAGAAGCCGATCGAGCGGCCGGCCGCCCGGGAAACCAGCGCTCCAAGCAGGCTTCCGCTTTGTGTTACCAGAGCCAGGCGGCCCTTCGGCAGCGTGGGTATCGAAAAGACCTCGTTGGCGGTGACCGCGACGCCGTCTACGAAATTGACCATCCCTAGGCTGTTCGGTCCGACAAGGCGGACGCCGCCTCGACGCGCCTCGGCCAGCATTTCTTCCTGCAGTCGCTGACCTTGCTCTCCCACTTCGCTGAAGCCGGCGCTGAGAATGACGGCGACGCGGACGCCCGCGGACGCGCAATCGCGAATGGCTGCGGGAACCATGGGCGCAGGCAGCATGATGAAGGCCTGATCGATCGTTTCGCCGACAGCCGCCACGCTGGGGTGACAGAGAAGATCGCCGATCGTTTTCCTGTTCGGATTGATCGGAAAGATACGACCCGTATAGCCGTGCTGCGCCAAGTACTGCAGCGGCAGCGATGTATGCTTGGAAGGGTCCGAAGACGCTCCCACGAGGGCTATGCTGCGGGGGGAAAAGAGGGCGCCCGCCACGCCGCCGTCCATTTTCATGCCCTGTTTTCCTCCACCCGCGGCAGGCGCTGCGGGAAGCTCCTTTCGAAGACGTGTTCGGCGATGCGGTTGAGGAGTATCTCGACCGTTCCACCCGCGATCATCCAACCGCGGGTGCGTCGGAAGCAGTATTCGACAAGCGTTTCCTCGCTGTAGCCCAGGCCACCGAGAATTTGCATCGCCTCATTGGCCGCCTCGAAGCCTGCTCGGTTGCACGCAACCTTGGCGATGGCCGTCTCTTCGGGGGAAGGCAAGCCGCGGTCGGCGTTCGCGGCCGCGCGATAGAGCAGCAGCTGCGCCGAATCGAGCTGGATCTTCATGTTGGCGAATTTCCATTGCAGGCCCTGGAATTCCGCGAGCTGGCGGCCGAACTGCTTGCGCACCAGCGCATGCCCGCGCGCGATTTCGTATGCGTGCCGGCCCAGCGCCAGCGCGCGCGAGCTGTTGCCCAGGCGCTCGACGTTGAACGCCGAGATCTGCTTCTTGAATCCTCCCGGACCGAGCACGACGTCTTCCCTCGGAACCCAGACGTTCTCGAAATAGAGGCTGTTCCAGTCTTCCCCCGACAGGAAGCGCGAGCGCTTGCCGAAGCTGAAACCTTCGGCGCCCCGCCTGACGATCACCGATCCTATGCCGTCGATGCCGGGACCGAAACGCACATAGACGAGAAACATCGTGGCGTGAACGCCGTGCGTGGTGAAGACCTTCGAGCCGTTGACGAGATAGCCGTCGCCGTCCGGCGTGGCCGTAGTGGTGAGTTCGGTCACCGCCGAACCCGCGTCGCCCTCGGTCATCGCGACCGAAATGACTTCCTCTCCGGTCAGCAGCGGTCTGAGAAAGCGCTCCTTCTGGGAAGGGCTGCCGAATTGTGAAAGGACGCGGATCGCGCCGAAGTTTCCGGCCTGGATCACATCCGCACTGCGGGGGCAGATCGAGGCTATCTGTTCGATCGCGATGACGGCATCGGTCAGCGACCCGCCCTGGCCGCCGTCGGCCGGATCGATGGTTATCCCGAGCAGGCCGTTCCGGGCCATGAGCCGGGCGACATCCCATGGATAGTCGTCGCTGTGGGCCCGTTCCAGCGCCCCGGCCGCGAGCTCCCTTTCCGCCAGGGACCGAACCTGATCCCTGAGGATGTTCTGTTCCTCGGAGAGATTGAAATCCATCACGATCCCGTTCTCGCGTCCTCGCCCCGCGACGGGGCGATCTGTCCGCGTTCGTTGTTGAGGCCGAGCTCGGCCAGAATTGCGTCGTTGTGCTCGCCCAGCGCGGGGGCCGCGCTGCGCTCCGGGCGGGCCAGCCCCGCCCGTGCAAGCGGGTTAGCAAGGACCGGCGTGCTCCCGGCATCGTCCTGCGCGATGATGCCGCGCTGCCTGTTGTGCGGGTCGGAGACCGCCTCGTCGGCGGTGGCGACCGCCGCGACAGGCAGGCCGAGCGACCCCATGACGGCGTCGATTTCGGCGGCGGTTTTGGCGGCGCACCATGATGCTATCGCCGAACGGAATTCCTCGCCGCGCGCGCCATGGCTCGAATGGCGCTGTTCGGGACGTTCGTCTTCGGAAGCCAGATCCGGCCGGCCGATCGCCCCGCAGAATGCCCGCCACAGGCGCGCCTCGAGAAGGCACACCGCCGCGGTGCGGCCGTCGACGGTCGGATAGATGGCATAGCGGGGATTGACGCCCCATACCTCGATCCTCGGTTCCCCCGGAAAGCCCGCCGCCCGAGCAAGACCCGGCCCGAGCGCGATCGCGCCCATCGCAACCAGGCTGTCAGCCATGGAGATGTCGAGATGGCGACCCTCCCCGCTTGCGTCTCGTTGGCGCAGCGCCGCCAGAACGGCAATCGTTGCCATGGACGCGGCAGAATAGTCGCCCGCCTGGAAATGCGGCAGCGAGCCCGGTTGCGGCGAGAGGATGCCGCTGGTTGCCTGAATGATGAGATCATGCCCTGGCACGCTGGAACGGGGCCCGTCCTGGCCATAGCCGGAGATGGAGCAGTAGATGACGTCCGGTCGCAAGGCGCGGGCATCCCGATAACCCACTCCGAGCCGATCAGCGGTGCCAACGCTGAACGATTCGAAGACGATGTCGCTGAGCCCGAACAGCCGGCGGATGACCGCCTTGGACGGCTCAGCGCGAAGGTCGAGGGCCAGAGAGCGTTTGCCGCCATTCACCGAACGGAAATAGACGCTGGTGTCGCCGGCCATGGGCGGATTGTGGCGGCTGGGATCGCCGCCTTCCACATGCTCGATCTTGATGACGTCCGCGCCCATGTCCGCAAGCATCTGTGTCGCCCAAGGACCGGGGAGAAGCCGGCTGAAATCCAGCACCCGCACGCCGTCGAGCGGCAGACCCGCATCCGAAACCCGACCGGTCATAACCTAGCGTCCCCGGAAGCTGGCCGGCCGCTTTTCCAGGAAGGCCCCGATCCCCTCGAGCCGGTCCTCCGTGCCGTAAATCGTTGTGACGAGGAAGGTCTCGAACTCGATGGACGAGGCGAGGTCCATCTGCATGCCGCGGTGAACCGCCCGCTTGACGAAGGCGAGGGAAAGAGGCGCGCGCTGCTCATAGACCTTCACCATTGCCTTGGCCTCGGCCAGGGCCCCGCCCTTCGGCGTCAGACGATTGATCAGCCCGATCCGATAGGCCTCCGCGGCGTCGATGGGTTCGGCTGCGAACATAATCTCAAGCGCGCGGGCCGGTCCCACGATGCGGGGCAGCCGTTGTGTGCCGCCTGCACCTGCGACCGTGCCGATCTTGGACGATGTGATCGCGAAGCTGGAGCCTTCCGCGGCGACCCTCAGATCACAGGCCAGCGCGAGTTCGAGGCCACCCGTCATGCAGAACCCCTCGATGGCTGCAATGACCGGCTTGCGCAACGTCTCGAGCGCCTCATTGAGCGCGTGCCATTTGTTGAAGTAGGCAACGCCCTCAGCCGCGCCCTTGATCGCGCGGGCCTCGTTGAGATCGGCGCCTGCGGAAAAATAGGCGTCACCACCAGTCAGAATGACGGCGCGAACATTTTCGTCGGCCTCGGCCTCACGGCAAGCCGCGATGATTTCCGACATTGCCTGCGTGCTGACCGCGTTGCGGCGTTCCGGGCGATTGAACGTTATGATCGCAGCAGCCGCATCCCGTTCGACACGTATGGTCTGATAGCTCATTGACGAAGCTCCCTGGTATGAAAGTCTGAAATCAGCGCGTTTACCGCCTCGGCAGCTTCGAACTGTGTCCAGTGCCCCGCGCCGGGCACGATATCGATGCGAATATCGGGCCGTGCCGAGCGACACTGCTCCGCGCGAGCGGCCACGGATGGATAAGCGATCCGGTCGTTCTTGCCCCAGATGATCTGGACAGGAGCCGTCGTCTGCGCGAGGTCGGGCGGCGTTGAGAAACGGAAACTCACGCAGCGGCTGTCGAACCGTGAACCGCGGATGTTGGCAAGCTGTATGTCCACTGCGTCATCAGACGGGTCAGGGGTTTTTGCCATCATCCAGACGCCGAGATTGTGGGCGACCACCTTCCGGATTTCGTCCTCGGTCGCCGCGCCGCGCGGCATGGGTTCCAGCTGGATGGACCGTCCGACCGGCTCTCCGAAGCCGCCGGGTCCGATGAGCGTGACGCGCTTTACCCTATCGCCCAGCCGGCGGGCCGTTGCCGAGGCAACGGCTCCGCCGAAGCTGAATCCCACGAGATGAAGTTCTCCGGGGACTGCGGCCGCTTGGGAGGCGATCCAGTCGAGATAGTCGTCCGGCGACATGCCTTCCGGCACATCCGGTGACAATCCATAGCCGGGGAGATCGAAGGCCAGCACCCGGAAATGCTCTGCAAGAGCCGGCACGTTGCGCGCAAAATGCCGGTGCGATCCGGTGCCGCCATGGAAAAGCAGCATCGGCGGGCCATCGCCGCGCGTTTCGCGAAACAGGTCCATCAGCGTCGAAGCGACGGCCTCAAGCGGCATCGGAACCCTCCTCGATCTCCTTGCCGAGGTACGATTCGATGACAAGCGGATTCGAGATGACCTCTTGAGGCGATCCGTCGACGATTTTCTCGCCGAAGTTCAACACCATCACCCGTTGCGAGAGCTGCATGATGACATGCACGAGATGCTCGATCATGCAGATGGTCACACCGTCGGCATGGATATGTTTCAGCACGACGATCAGTTCGTCGATCTCGCCGCGCGTAAGTCCCGCCATCACCTCGTCGAGCAGCAGGAGTTGCGGTCCGGTCGCAAGTGCGCGCGCGAGCTCGAGCTTCTTCTTGTTGCCGATCGTAAGCGCCGATGCAGGTAGATCGCGCAGCTCCCACAGACCGGTAAGCTCGAGCGGACGCTGGGCAAGACGCCGACCTTCCGCGACGCTGTGCCGTTCCGGCCGCGCAAACAGAGCCCCGGTGGCCACATTGTCCAGCACGGTCATCTCGGCGAATGGCCGCACCACCTGAAAGGTGCGGCCGATACCCATGCGACACATCCGATAAGGCGGCGTGCCGCTGATCTCCCGCCCCTTGAAGGAAATCGTTCCCTCCGTAGGCGTGAGATAGCCCGTAATGAGATTGAGCAGCGTTGTCTTGCCGGCTCCATTGGGGCCGATGATCCCCAGGAACTCCTTTTCCTCGACGAATTGATTGAGATTATTGACAGCGAACAGACCGCCAAAACGCTTCGTCAATCCCTTGATCTCAAGCATCGCCACGCTCCCCTTGACGGGTCTTTGTATCGCTTCCGATGAAGGCCTCGCGAACAAGTTGCGATTCACGCAATTCGGGGGTCGGCGCCGCGTAGACGATCGTTCCGTGCGAGATGACATAGCCCCGGTCCGCCACGCTGAGCGCTGCTCGCGTGTTCTGCTCGACAAGCAGAATCGTGGTCTTGGACTTCGCGACCTCCCTGATCGCCGCGAAGACAAGCTGCACGATCTTGGGCGCGAGACCCAGCGACGGCTCGTCCAGCAGCAGCAACTTCGGGCCCGCCATCAGCGCGCGGCCGATGGCAAGCATCTGCTGTTCGCCGCCCGACATCAGCCCCGCCTTCTGGGAACGGCGCTCGACGAGGCGCGGGAAGAGGGAGTAGACCTCCTCCAGCCTGGACGCCCGCCTTTCGCGGGCGCGGGTGTTGTAAGAACCGAGGACGAGATTCTCCTCGACTGTCAGGTTCGGAAACACCTTGCGGCCCTCCGGGGAAAGGGCGAGGCCGGCCTCGACCCTCTCATGGGTGGACATCGCCAGCAGGTCCTTGCCGGCGAATACGGCCGTGCCGGCCATGGCCGGGATGAGGCCAGTGAGCACGGACATGGTCGTCGTCTTTCCCGCGCCATTCGAGCCGAGCAGACAGACGACCTCGCCTTCCGCCACATCGATACTGATGTCCGAGAGAGCGATCGCACCGCTATACCCGGCTTTCAGATTGCGGATGGATAGCAGCGCGCTCATCCTTTCACCTCCGCCCGCCCGGCGGCGGATGCCACTGCGGCCTCCCGGCGCTTGCGCGTCGCCGAACGATTGAGGAAGCTGCGCACAGTGCCCCAGATTCCCGCCGGCATGAACAGGATGCCGACGATCAGGACCAAGCCATAGATCAGCTGGCTGAAGCCTTCCTGCTGGCCGAAGAAGATGCGGGATGCTTCGGCGAGACCGACGATCGCGAAGGAGCCGATAATCGGCCCGACCAGCGTATGCACGCCACCGAGGATGGGAGCGATCTGCGACAGGATGGTGAAATGCAGCGTGAACGCGACCTCGGGATCAAGATAGCCGCCATACCATGCATTTATGCCGCCAGCGCAGGAGGCCATGGCCCCCGAGATGGCCAGAAGTACTATCCGATAGGTATATGGTCGGATACCTAGCATCTGGGCGGCTGGCTCATTGTTGCGCATCGCTCGGCATGCGAAGTGAAAACGCGAGCGCGACAGAACGACGGAGACGACGACCGCGATCACGGCGCCGACGCACCCGACCACATAGAGCAAGGTTGTCGAGGGCCGCAGCGCCTGGTTAAGGAAGAGACCAACGGCACCGTTGGTAATCTCCGGCATCATGAAGGCCGATATCCGCAGGCCTTCAGACAGCGCCAACGTCGAGATCGCGAAGAAGATTCCGCGCAGCCGACCGGTAGCAACCGCGAGAAAGAGGCCGAGCAGGCTGCCGAACACCATGGAGACGATCAGGCTGAGATAGATGGGCAGGCCCCAGGCGTTGGCGCTGAGTATCGCAGCATAGCTTCCAACGCCCCAGAAGGCGGAATGGCCGAGAGAAATCAGGCCGGCATTCGCCATCAGGTTCCAGCTGATCGCGAGCATCATCAGCGTCGAGATACGGAACATCCAGTCGCCGACCTGAGGTCCGCTGAGGAGCGTCACGCCGAGGAAGACAATTGCGGAAATGACGACGAGTGAGGTCTGGTTGATTGCGGTCATCGTCGCCACCTCACTCTTCGACCGCCTGGCCGAGGATTCCCCGCGGCCGCACGATCAGGATGACGAACAGCACCGCGAAGGCGACGCCTTCGGCCCAGCCGATGCCGCCCGGCACGTAGTAGGCGACCCAGGTTTCGGCAAATGCGAGCACGAAGGCGCCGATCACCGATCCCATGATCGAGCCGAGCCCTCCCAGAATGATGATCGCGAATCCCTTCACCAGCATGTGGAAGCCCATGAAAGGAGAGATGGCGCCGATGAAGCTCATCAGGACCCCGGTCGCGGCGCCCAAGGCGGCACTGATACCGAACGTCAGGCCATAGATGGCGTTGACGTTGATGCCCATAAGCCTGGCCGCGTCGCCATTCTCCGCCAGGGCCCGGCTGGCGCGGCCGAGCTCGGTGCGCTTGAGCCAGAAGAAGAGCCCGCCGACGAGGATCACTGCCACGGCAAACGCGATCGCGCGCGATACCGAGATGACGATGTCGCCGAACATGATCGACGAGAAGGCATATGGCGGATTGGCCGATCGCTCATCGCCCGTCCATGCGATAAGCGCCACATTCTGAAGAACCAGGCCAATACCGAAGGTCAGGAGAATCTGGTTGATGTGCGGCGCGTCGAGCACCCGCCGAATGGCGACACGAAAGATCAGAAGCCCGACGACGAGGCCGGCGGCCATGACCAGCGGCAGGGCAAGCAGCGGGTCCATTCCTGAAACATGAAGCGCCCAGAAAGAGGCGTAGGCGCCGAGCATGATGGCTTCACCATGCGCGAAATTGATGACACGAATGATGCCGAAGCTCAGCGACAGCCCTATCACCATAAGGGTATAGAGGCCACCGAGCAGCATCGCGTCGACGAGAAACTGCCCAAGAAAATCCATTGTTCGCTCCGCGAGTTGGAGGGCGAGGGATGCGCGCGAAGGCCGCGCGCATCAGTCGTCTGACCGCGTCAGCGAGTAACGGCCGTGATGTCTCCCGAGGCTGCCTCGAGCGGCCAGAGGACGACGTTCTTGCCGCCTTGTCGCTGGAAGACCACCATGTCGACGAAGGCCTGCTGCTTGGTGCCGAACCCGGTCGGCTCGAACTTGCCCCTTCCGTTCACGGTGGGGATGTCGAGCGATCGTAGTTCCTCGGCCGCCTTCGCCTTGTCGCCGCCGGCCTTGTCGAGAGCGACGAGCAGCATTCCCATGGCCGCGTAATGGCCGATGTCGAGGAAATCGGGCTCCATGTTGTATTTGGCCCTGAACGCCTCGGCCCAGGCCTCCGTTTCAGGGAAAAGCTCCGGGTAGTCGGGGTTGGCCGGATGATTCACGCCGGGCAGATAGGTCGTTACGCCCATCCATCCTTCCTGGGCCTCACCAACGGCTTCCTGCCATTCGTCGAGCTGGGTGTAGGCCGTGCCGACCAGGTACGGAACATCCAGCTTGCGGGTGTGGATCTGCTTGGCGAGCGTGATGGCGTCCGTTGTCTGGACGAGGCCGATCAAAATGTCGGGCTTGACGCGCGCAATCTTGGTCAGAACCGGATTCATGTCGGGCGTATTGGTCCGAATGAGCTCTTCCGCGACGATCTCGAAACCGGCCTCCTTGTAGAATTGCTGGACGTAGGGGAGATGGGTGCGGCCGTAATTGTCGTCGGAATAGATGACCGCAATCTTCTTGCCCTCGCCGAGATAGTGCTGCAACGCCTCGGCTTCAGACGTGTGATAGTGATAAGCGTAGGGATAGGTGTGGAAGAACGTGTCTTCCCCACCCGCGATCTCTTCGAGCTGGGTGCTCGATGAGCCGTTGACGATCCAGATGGGCTTGCCCTGCTGCCACGGCGGGACCGAGGCCGCCACGATCGGGCTGGCTACCGGCCCGATCATGAAATCAACCTTCTCGACCGAAACCAGTTCGTTGATCGCCGAAACAGTGGCCTGGGCTTCCGATTGCACGTCGCGGAAGAGAAGCTGGATATCATTGTCGCCGGCTTTAGTGCCGAACTTTTCCAACGCCATCTCGACGCCGCGACGACCGGATGCCCCATAGGCGACAAAGCGCCCGCTGAGTTCCATCGGGACACCAATCTTGATTGTTTCCGCGCCAGCCGGCGCGACTCCCGCGAATATCGCAACCGTTGCCGCCAGTGCTGCCAGCCGAGCTGCGATCTTGTTGCGTCCTGCACTCATCATTCCCTCCCGGTTTTTTTCATCCTGAGTCGACGGACCACCATTGGCGGCTCCTCCCGTCATCTTCGAATGCACTGTTGGTCGCCGGGCGCCATCGCTGCGACGAACGCAGAACAGGTCCGCGTTTAGAGAGAATATAAAATGAAACTGGATCCGTCTAGTGAAATTTTCGTTTGACAAGATGACGACCCCAGTCCTAGCCTTTGCAAGAAGTTGACAGACGGCAGGGAGGATCGACCGGATGGCGTATGATGACATTCTGTATGAAGCGGCCGAGGGTATCGCGACTATCACGATCAATCGCCCCGAGGTTCGAAACGCCGTCCGGCCAAAGACGTACGAAGAGCTTACGGATGCCATGCGCAAAGCCGCCGAGGACGCGACGATCGGCGTCGTCGTGCTGACTGGCGCGGGCGACAAGGCATTCTGCTCCGGTGGAGACGTCAGCGACCAGTCGAAACGGACCCCGCATGTCGGCCGCGCTCATATGCGCCGGCTCTACAATCTGTCCTCCATCATGCGCATGATGGACAAGCCGATCATCGCCAAGGTCCGCGGCTTCTGCGTCGGTGGCGGCAACGAGATCAATCTTTTCTGCGATTTGACGGTAGCCAGCGAAGACGCCAAGTTCGGCCAGGTTGGTCCCCGGGTTGGCAGCATCCCGATCTGGGGCGCCTGTCAGCTCCTCGCCCGTTATGTCGGAGAGCGCAAGGCGCGGGAGATGCTCTACACATGTCGTCTCTATACGGCGCGCGAAGCGCTGGAGATGGGCCTGATAAACGACGTCTGCTCTGCCGACGATCTCGACTCAAAGGTGAACGAGCTCTGCCAGACCATACTGGACAAGAGCCCGCAGAGCATCCGCATCGCCAAGATCGCACTCAACACCGGCTCCGACCAGGAATTCTACGGCTCGTACTTCCCGACATCCGAGCTTCTCGCCTCGATCTACGGCAATGAAGAGAACATGGAAGGCATCAGCGCCTTCCTCGGCAAGCGTCCGACCGACTTCCGCAAGTTTCGGCGTTGAGAATCGGGAAGGAGTGCTGACATGCAGATGGGACTGGAGGGGAAGGTCGCGCTGGTCACCGGCGGCGCCCGCGGTATTGGCTTCGCCGCCGCAAGGATGATGGCTGCGGAAGGAGCGAAACTGGTTCTTGTCGACATCAATGGCGATGCCGCCCGCAAGGCCGCGGAGGACCTGTCGGCAACGACCGCCGCACTGGGCGTCGCCGCCGATATATCGAACCGGGACGACGTGAAGCGGATGGTGGAATCCGCGGTCGCGCAATTCGGCGGCATCGACATTTTCGTCAACAGCGCGGCCGTTCTCGACGACAAGCTGTTCCTGGATTCCGACGTCGAGGACTGGCAGAGAATGCTCAATGTCTGCCTCTACGGACCGATGACATGCCTGAAGGCCATCCTGCCCGGCATGGTCGAGCGGGGTTACGGCCGGGTCGTATGCCTTGCATCGGATTCAGCCCGCATCGGGCAGGCGCGGCTCTCCTATTACGCGGCCGCCAAAGCGGGCGTGATCGCCTTGGTCAAATCGGTCGCGCAGGAAGTAGGCACCTCGGGCGTGACGCTCAATGTGGTCTCGCCCGGGGCAACCAACACGCCGCTGAGGATCGCGCGAGAGAACAGCCTCCTTGCCCAGATGGGGGAGGAGAAATACGCCCGACGCCAGAAGTCGGTTCTCAAGATGTATCCGACCGGCCGCATCGGTGAACCCGACGACATCGGGGCGGCCATCCTTTTCCTCGCCAGCGACCGCGCATCCTGGATTACCGGCCAGGTTCTGAGCGTCAACGGCGGCTTTGCGATGCCCTGAGGAGTCGACGACGATGGATTTCACCCTGTCCGAAGAGCAGCGCATCCTCCAGGACTCCGCCCGAAGCATGGTTGCGAAGGAACTGCAGCCGATCCTCGCCCGCAACGATCCAGACCGCCCGCTTCCCAAGAAGGAAATGCTTGCGGTCTATGCCATCTTCGCCCGCGAGGGGCTGACCGCGCCGCGCCTTCCGATGGAGGATGGCGGCAGCGGCATGAAGATGCTCGACTACGGCCTCGTGTTCGAGCAGCTGCCTCCGCCTCTGGCCATATCGCTCCTGTCGCATGAGTGCACCGTCGCCCGCATCCATGCCGACAGCGATCCGACGCAGCGGGAGCGCTTCCTCCCGGATCTTCTGGCGGGGCGCAAAATCTGCTGCACGGGGACGACGGAGCCCGACACCGGCTCGGATCCCCGCGGCGTCCGCACCCGCGTCGTCGAAGAAGACGGCGCGCTCGTCATCAACGGCCGCAAGATGTGGATAACCAACGGCACGGCCAGCGATATGATGGTCGCGACCTGTTCCGCCGGCGAGGAAAAACGTGGCGCCGTCATGCGGCGGGTGGTCGTGGACCGCGCGGCATCGCCTTACGAGGCCATCGAGATCCGCAGCCTCGGCCTGCGGCAAGGACACCTTTCCGAGATCCTGTTTGAAAATTGCCGGGTGCCCCGGGAAAATGCCCTTGGCGAAGGAGGTGATGCGGCGCGCATCCTGACGCTCACATGGAATGGCAACCGGCCGCTCGTGGGGTTGGCTGCCGTTCACCTCGCTCAGAAGGCGCTCGATGCCGCGATAGAATATGCAGGCGTGCGCCGGCAATTTGGCCGAGCGATCGGCCAGCATCAGCTTATCCAGGAGCGGTTGGTCGACATCGCCGCTGACGTGATGGCCAGCCGGCTACTTTGCTATCAGGCGCTCGACATCATCGACCGGGGCGGACGGGCGAACGGCTCGTCAGCAATGGCCAAGCGGTATGCGACCAACGCGTGCGAGCGCGCCGTGTCTCTCGCCATACACGTCCACGGCGCGATGGGCATCAGCTGCGAAGCGGGCCTCGAGCAGCTTTATCGCGACGTCAGGATGCTGCCGATCCCCGACGGCACCAACGAAATCCTGACGCTGATTGCGGGGCGCGAGCTTACCGGCCTCGACGCGATCCGGAACTAGGCGGGCGCAAGGGAGGATACTGGCATTGTTGCACCCAACCTACTATGGCGATGCGGAAATGGCCGCGTTCCTCGCGCACGGGGCATCGCCCCGTCGCGTACGTTGCCGGAGTTCTGCCGTCATAGAAGACTTTGGGAGATAGTTCATGATCAGAGCCGTCGGGCGCGCGCTGGCAATCTTCGATGCATTTGACGAGGCACATCTGAGCCTCTCCTTGCAGGAGATCGGCGCTCGCATCAACATGCCTAAGGCGACCACCTTCCGTCTGGTTCACACGCTCGAACGGGCGGGGTTCCTGGTGAGGCTCGACAACCAGCAATACTGCCTTTCGCTGAAGGTGGTCCGGCTCGCCGGCCTGGTCAAGGGAACGATCGGCATCCGCGAGGTCGCGCGTCCGGCCATGATCGAGGTGGCTCGGGAAACCGGGGAAACCGTGACAATCAATGCACTCACCGGCCATCAGCGTCTTTGCATCGACGTGATCGATACGCCCTCGCCGCTCATGACCATCGTGCGGGCGGGAGAGCAGCTTCCGCTGCTTCATGGCGCGACGGGCAAGGCGCTTCTCGCCTATCGGGCCGCCGACGAGATCACGAAGATCATCGCGGCGACACCGGGCGGAGACCACGTGGACAGGGCCGAGCTCGACGCCGAGCTGGAGCAGGTCCGCAGCCTGGGATACGCGCTTACGAGCGGCCAGCGCGTTCCCGGCATCACCGCGATCGCGGTTCCGCTTCGCGATATGCGCGAGGAAGTTATCTACTCGTTGGCGCTCACCGGCCCCAGCGTCCGCATGGACGAGAACCGGGAGCGCTTCGCACAAATCATGCTGAACGCCGGCGCCGAGATATCGAGCCGCCTCGGCAGCATCGAGGCATCGAGGGTGCTTGCACTATGACGGGCGGCGGCGCGCTTGCGGGACTGAGGGTACTCGAGGTCGGCTCCGCAGCCGCCTATGCCGGCAAGCTTTTCCGGGATCATGGTGCGGACGTCTTCCTTATCGAGCCTCCCGAGGGGTCCGACCTGCGCTTCCGCCCGCCCTTCATCGAGAATGCGAACGTACCCGAGCGCAGCCTTTCCTTCATGTATCTCGCGGCCGGCAAGAAGAGCATCGTGATCGATCTCGAAGACGCTGCCGAACGCAACCGTTTCCGCGAGCTCATCGCGAACGCCGACATCGTGCTGGACGACCGGCTGCGGAACTGGTGGGACGAGAGGGACCTCGGATATGAAAGCCTCAGAGCGCTCAACAGCCGGCTGGTTTGGTGCTCCGTAACCCCCTTCGGACAAACAGGTCCTTATGCTGACCGGGCGAGTTGCGAACTCGTCGCCATGGCAACCGGGGGGATGACCTGGCTGACCGGCTATGCAGACACGCCCGTCACTTGCAGGGGCGGAATTGCGGAGCGCAGCGCAGCGCTCTATGCCGCGGTGGCCTCGCTGGCCGTCGCCCTTGGTCCGGACTGCGCACGTGGGCGGTACATCGACGTCTCCGTGCAGGAAGTCATCGCGCTCGGCACAGAGACCGGCCCCCAGTTCCACGATCTGCAGGGAATCCTGCGCCGGCGCAATCCGGATTTCCAGAAGCAGGCCGGTATTGGGGTCTATCCGTGCCTCGACGGCTGGGTGATGGTGTATGCCGCCGAAGCCGGCGTAGGAACAGGCTGGACGCGCCTGATCGAATGGATGGTATCGGAAGGAATCGATGAAGCCCGCTCAATGCTTTCGGAGGAATGGGCGACGAACGAGCACAAGCAATCCCCTGCCGCGCGAAAGCAGTTCGCAGAAGCCTTTGCCCGTTTCGCAGCACGCCGACCCAAGCAGGAAATGTTTGTCGAGGGACAGCGCCGACGAATTGCCATCGCGCCCGTCAATGGACCGGAAGAAGTGCTTAACGACCCTCATCTGCAGGAAACCGACTTCTTCCGTAAGATCGACCTTCCGGATGGCAGGCACATTCGCGTGCCGGGCGCGGCCTTCCGGATGTCGCGGACACCAGCGCAGGCAGGACGAAGTGCCCCAGTCCTGAACGGAACCGGCCAATGAGTGACGATCGGCCGCTCGCGGGAGTAAGTATCCTCGATCTTACCTGGGTCGGCGCCGGCCCGTTCTGCACAAAGGTGCTTGCAGATTTCGGTGCCGAGGTGGTGAAGGTGGAGTCGGCTCGGCGTCCCGACCAGTTGCGCAAGGCGGAACCGCTGGTCGGTTCGCGTGGCATCGAGGAAAGCGGCTACTTTGCCAACCGCAATGCCGGAAAGCTGAGCGTTTCCGTGGACCTCAAGCATCCTCAGGCACGTGGCGTCGTGCTGGCGATGGCCGCTCGCAGCGACGTTGTCATCAACTCCTTCTCGTTCGGAGTGATGGAGCGCCTCGGCCTCGAATACGAGGATATGAAATCCGCCAGGTCGGACATCATCTGCCTGTCGATGCCTCTGGCAGGGAGGGACGGGCCATATCGCGACTTCGTAGGGTACGGCATGAACATCGCCGCTCTCGTAGGGTTGATGGCGATGGGCGCTCTTCCCGCGCGATGGCCTGTCGGGACGGGGACAAATTTTCCCGATCATTTGCCCAATCCGCTCCATGCGGCCTTCGCAATTCTTGCCGCCCTGGCCTACCGGCGGCGTACCGGCCTCGGCCAGGAGATCATTCTATCCCAGATCGAGAGCACTCTTGCACCGTTCGCCGACGACATTCTGGAGTGGGGTGCGAACGGAAACGTCTCCTCAGGTGCCCATGATGACCCGCAGGCCGCGCCGCACGGCTTGTTTCCCTGCCGGGGCGAGGATCGTTGGATAGCGCTCAGCGTAACGGGCAATGCAGCTTTCGAGCGCTTCTGCCGGGTGATCGAGCGCCCGGCTCTCGCGACAGATCCGCGTTTTGCGGATCATCCGGCCCGTCGGGCACAGGCGGCCGAGCTCGACGCGATCATCTCGCAATGGTCGCGAAGGCACGATCCGCGCGCGGCGGTCGAGCTGCTGCAGGCGGCGGGCATTGCCGCAGGCGTGGTGCAGAACGCCGCCGACCTGGTGGACCATGACCCACATCTCGCCGCGCGAGGCTTCTGGCAACGACTTGATCATCCGGTGATGGGCAAGACCCTCTATCACGGCGTGCCTGCCCGCATCGAAGGCATAGACAGTTGCTACCGTTCGTCCGCTCCGCTGCTCGGTCAACACAATGACGAGTTGCCCCGCCTGTCCGGACTTACGCGGGAACGGATCGCGGAACTGAAAAACGAGGGGGTCCTTCGTTGACGGCGATCGCGACTTTCGAGCTGCCGGAAGATCTTGCCATGGTGCGGGACAGCGTGCGCAGGTTTGCGATCGAGCATCTGCGACCGCTGGAGCGGATGGTGCTTGAACGGGAAGCCGCGCGCGGTTTCGGCGACGAGCCGCTGGTCCCTCGCGACGTCGAGTTGCAGCTTAACGCGCACGCACGGGAGATCGGTCTCTATGGGGTCGACGTACCCGAGGAATATGGCGGTCAGGATCTCGGCGCTCTCGCCAAATGCATCGTCATTGAAGAGCTGAAGCAGAGCATAACGCCCTATGTCGCGCCGCCGGACAGTCCCAATCTTCATCTGCTGAAGGCGCTCTGCCGCGGCGATCAGATCGAGCGATATCTCCTTCCCTATGCGCGCGGGGAGAAGAAGGCCTGCCTGGCGCTCACCGAAGCGGGTGCGGGATCGGACGCAGGCGCCATCAGGATGCCGGCGCGACGCCGCAACGGGAAATGGGTTCTGTCCGGTTCGAAGATATTCATCTCCAACGCCCGTTCGGCCGATTTCATCATCGTGATTGCCGTCACCGATCCCGCCAAGGGCGCGCATGGAGGCATGACGGCGTTTTTGGTCGACAAGGGAACATCCGGCCTGTCGGTGCCGACGAACTACGCCATGATCGGGGAATATTGCCCCTATGAGGTGGTGTTCGACAAGGTCGAGCTCGACGACGGTCAGGTGCTCGGCGAAGTGGGTCAGGCTTTCGCCCCCCTTCAGCAGCGCCTTGCGGTCCGCCGCATGGAGATATCGGCGCGCTGCCTCGGGCTGGCGCGGCGATGCATCGAGATGATGATAGAGCAGGCCCAGAACCGCTCCACCTTCGGCCGCCCGCTTGCGGACCGGCAAACGGCGCAGTGGTGGATCGCCGACAGCTTCCAGGAAATGGAGATGGTGCGGCTCATCACTTGGCGGCTCGCGAGCCGGGTCGATCGCGGCGAGGCGGACCTCCGCTCCGAGGCCTCGATGGTCAAGGTCCAGGGAACCGAGATGATCGCGCGCGTGGTCGACAGGGCGATCCAGCTCCACGGCGGCATGGGCGTCTCGAAGGAACTGCCGCTCGAGTACATCTACCGGGCGACCAGAGTCTATCGCATCGTGGAGGGACCGAGCGAGGTGCATCGATGGATCATAGCGCGCGACCTTCTGCGCAACGGCGTCAGGTCTTGAGATGACGATTCGCTGCGAACGCCACGGACCGGTCACCGTGATCACGATAGACCGGCCGGAAGCCCGCAACGCGCTCGACGTACCATCGGTTCGGGCTCTCGACGAGGCTTTCGCCACCTTCGAAGCCGACGACGCCAGCACAGTGGCCATCGTAACCGGAGCCGGCGAGAGGGCGTTCTGCGCGGGCGCGGATCTCCGGGGCGGCGCAATGGTCGAGGACGCACCCGCGCGAGCCGTGTTTGCCGGCACGGACCGAAGCCTGGTGGTCGATCCTGGCGTGACCAAGCCGATCATCGCCGCCGTCAACGGCTTTGCTCTGGGCGGCGGGCTGGAACTGGCGCTTCTGTGCGATATTCGCGTCGCCAGCTCGTCCGCGCAGTTCGGTCTTACGGAGGTCGCGGTCGGCTCGATGCCGGGCAGCGGCGGCACGCAACGCCTGCCGCGCCTCGTCGGCCCCGGGGTTGCGATGCATCTGGCGCTGACGGGTGAGCGGATCGACGCGGCGGAAGCGCTGCGGATCGGCCTCGTGACGCGGCTTTGCGAACCGGCAAGCCTCATGGAGGAAGCGATGGCCATCGCCCTTCGCATCGACGCCAACGCCCCCCTTTCCGTGCGTGCTGTCAAGAAGGCGATCAGGTCCGGCCTCGACATGACCTTGGCAGAGGGGCTCGCCTTCGAGCGCGCGCTCTTCAATATCCTTCGCGACAGCGAGGACCGGCAGGAGGGACGTCTGGCGTTCCGGGAAAAGCGCAAGCCGGCATGGAGGGGACTATGACATCCGGGATGTCCATGAGCGGCCGCGCCGCGATTGCAGGCGTCGGAGCGACAGCGCAGGGCAAGCTTCCGGGCAGGACGGCACTCGACCTCGGCATCGAGGCCTTCCGGCATGCCCTGGACGATGCGGGACTTCGCAAGGAGGATGTCGACGGGCTGCTGACGATGCCCGGAACCACGTCTCCCGAGGGGAGCCTCCACTATCTGCGCTTCGGGGAAGCGGTCGGCATCAACCCACGCTTCACCGCCAGCCTGACGATGGGAGGCGGGACGGCAGGCGCGCTGGTGCAGATGGCCGCCCTGGCGGTGGCGTCCGGAATGGCGAGCGTCGTCGCCTGCGTCTTCGGCGATACTGCGAAGACCGGCGGCGTCCGCTTCGACAGGGCGAGCGGCGGCGAAGTGCCCTGGTCCCATTGGGGCATGATGGGCGCGACGGCCAACAGCGCAGTCGCGGCCGACCGGCACATGCATGCCTACGGCACGACGAGCCTCCAGCTCGCCGAGGTCGCGGTCGCCTGCCGCTACCATGCCTCGCTCAATCCGAACGCGGTCATGCGCGAGCCGATAACCGTGGAGCAGCATCAGGAGTCGCGCTGGATAGTGCGGCCGCTCCGGCTGCTCGATTGCTGTCTGATATCGGACGGCGGCGTATGCGTCATCGTCACGTCCATCGAACGCGCCCGCGACATGGCGAAGAAGCCTGTCGCCATCGCCGGCATGGGACAGGCTTATACGGCCCAGACGCTCGAAGCAGAGAAGTGGTGGTACGTCCCGCATCAGAAACAGGCGCTGGCGGATGCATTCCGCATGGCCGGGTGCGGGCCGCAGGACATCGACGTCGCGCAACTCTACGACAACTTCACCATCTCCGTCCTGCTCTGGCTGGAACATGCCGGCTTTTGCGCGGAGGGCGAAAGCGGTGCGTTCGTGGAGGGCGGAAGGATCAGGCTCGGCGGGGAGCTGCCAGTCAACACAGCCGGCGGGAATCTTTCCGAAAGCTATATGGAGGGATGGCTCCATGTCGTGGAGGGTGTCCGTCAGATGCGCGGCGAATGCGGGGGCCGTCAGGTCAAGGATGCCAAAACCTGCCTCGTCACGGGCCGGGGCATGGCGCTCAACTGTGCCAATGCCATGGTCCTGCGGACGGTTTGAGGGAGATCGAGGATGGATGGTCAGTCTGCTGTTCCGGCAAAACCCGTGCCAGCGATCACGCCGCTCAACGAGCCGTTCTGGCGCGGAGCGGCGGATGGCATGCTATGCCTGCAACGGTGCCTCGATTGCGGGCATGTCCGGTTCCCGCTCGGGCCGGTCTGCACGGAATGCCTGTCGGAGCGGGCGGAATGGGCCGAGATGTCGGGACGCGGACGGGTGCTGTGCCATCTCGTTTTCCACCAAGTCTATCATCCCGCGTGGCGAGCCGATGCGCCCTACAGCGTGATCCAGATCCAGCTCGATGAAGGACCGCGGCTGTTCTCGAATGTCGACGATCCCACCCATGCAGACATCGGGACGGATCTTGTCGGCAGGCGCGTCGAGGCGGTCTTTGAGACCGTCGCCGACGGCATAGGCCTGCATCGTTTCAGAGTCGTCGACTGAGGCGGGGAGGAACCTCCCGCCCCTGCCCTGTCGGTCACAGCGCCTTTTCGATCGCTTCTCCAACCAGCACGAGTTCGCCGTGCTGGTTCCTGGCTTCCACCTCGAAGCGTATCCGTCGCTTCTCGTCGTCCTTTGCGGCGAGACGCACCACCGTCGTCACCGTATCCCCGACGACGACGGCCTTCAGATATTTCGCCGATGTCGACAACAAGGCGGTGCGCACCCGGAACCGCTCGCAGAACTGCACGATGGGCCTGGACATCAGCGCCGACGTCATGACACCGTGCGCCACACGATCCGGATAGGGCGTGTTGGCCCGCGCCCAGTCTCCGTCCATGTGAAGCGGATTGAAACTCTGGATCGCATGGGCAAAGGCATCGATCGATGCCCCGTCGATGAGTTGGCTGCTCGATTCCGTGTCGCCGACGGTGAGGGATTCGTAAGTTCCCGTCCAGTCGTCAGTCATCGGATCATCTCCAGAAAAATCCCGCCGCCGGCAATCCGGCAGCAGGTTCTTCCATCCGCTCAATAGGCGTCGGAGGCGGGTACATACACATATCCGTCCATGATGCGGCGTGCAGTCCGGCCGAAGCCCAGAGCCTCGATCTCCATGCCTTCCTCGTTGTTGGACGGCCGCGTCTGTACACGCACATGCATGATGCCCAGCGGATGGCCGATGGAGAGCGTCTTCTTTTCCGCCGCGCCGACGGCGAGCGCCTGGTTCACGATGGAGTCCGGTATTCGCGACGCGCTCGCGATGCACATCGAGCCCGTCCCGGCCATGCTCTCGTGGCAGCGGTTCATGAAGATCAGCCGTGCGCGCAGATCCATGCCGTTCGCGGATGCTTTCGTGCCGGCCATCGTCACGTAGTCGGCAGGCTTCGAGACGAATACCACAAAGGGTAGAAACGGCGACTCTTCGTCGACCCGCCTCCAGTCCGAGCAATACCCGATGCGTTCCGCTGCCTTGCCTCGTATCTCGCGAAACCGCTGGACGAGTTCCTCGTCCGGATTGATGGTCTCGGGCAATTCGTCGCCTTTGAGCCCGATGTCCGCGGCACGACAGAAGACGATCGTGTTGGCGACGTCGCATATCGTCACTTCAAGCTCGCTGCCGTTCTCCAGCTTCAGCACATCGGTACGATTGCCGGTAGGCAGGATCTTTCCCGTCTTGGCCCCGGCGGTCATACGATAGTCGAGGAATATCTCGGCGCCCGTGCCCGGCACGCCGGCGATGGCAAAGTCGCCCTGGACACGCGCCCGTCCATTACGGGTGGGAACCCGGGCGACGATGATCTTGCTCGTGTTGGTGTTGTGAATGCGGATCTCGGTTTCGGTTTCGCCGGGCCTTACGAGACCGGCATCGAGGGCGAACGGGCCGACACCGGCGGAGATGTTGCCGCAGTTGCCCGTGTAGTCGATGACGTCCTTGTCCAGCTCGGCCTGGGCGAATGTGTAGTTGATATCGGCACCCGGCACGCTGGACGGACCGACGATCGCGATTTTCGAGGTGACGAGATGCGTTCCGCCAAGCCCGTCGATCTGCATGACGTCGGGAGTGCCCATGATCCGCTTGAGCAGGCTGTCGCGGGCGGGTCCGGGGGGAGGCAGATCGTGCTCGTGCAGATAGACGCCCTTGCTGGTTCCGCCGCGCATCAGGGTGCATCGGATGGCGATCTGTTCAGGTTCGAGGTAGCTAGCCAACGGATTGTCTCCTCCCGGTTATGCCGTGCTCGGGCTCGCGACCTCCTACGGCGATTTCCTCTGCTCTCGCGCGGCCCTCGCCAAGCGCGCCGATCGGCTGCGCGGCCGTCGGGGCCGTTGCGGAGAGCCTTATCGGGCTGCCGAGCAGGGGCCATTCCAGCCCGTCGCGCATTCGGCGCACCACCGTGCCGGAGCTGCCGGTTTCGGGGTCCTCGGCCACCTCGGCGACGGACCTCACCGGAACGGCGAGAATTCCGGCCGCACGCAGGCGCATGCTCGCATCAGCGCGGTCGAGATCGCCGAGGCCGGAAAGCGCCGCCTCTACATCGTCCCGCCCGGCCTCCGCAGCGATGTAGCCATCGGAAACGGGAAAGATCGCGCAGGTATCGCGGCCCTCTCCGTTCCAGGCAGTTTGCGTCAGCCAGACGGCCGCATCCTGCATGGCGAGGTCGATGCTCTGGCCGAGGCCGGAACGTTCCCGTTCGGCGATCATCGCGAGGATGGCATAGAGCGCGAGAATGCCGCCGGTGATGTCGCCGGCCGAGATGCCGAGCTTTACCGGGATGTCTTCCACCCGCGTCAGATCCATCAAACCGGACATAGCCTGGACGACGGTGTCGAAGGCCGGGCGCCCCGGATGGCGTGAATCCGCGCCAAAGCCGGATATGCCGCAATAGACAAGCCGCGGGTTCAATTCCTCGAGGCGGGAAGGCGAAAAGCCGAGCCTCGTCAGGGAACCCGGCTTCATATTCTCCACGAGGACGTCCGCCTTGCGGACAAGCGCGGTGAACAGCTCCCTGTCGGCCGGGTCGCGCAGATCGAGGCTGACGCTGCGCTTGCCGCTGTTGCTCATGGCGAAGAAGTAGCCGGTTCCCGCCTGATGCGGCGGCCAGGCGCGGGACGCCTCCCCGGCCAGCGGCTCGATCTTGAGCACTTCGGCACCGAGCGATGACAACTGGCGCGCCGCGAGCGGCGCGGTCGTGTACTGGCCGATCTCAAGGACCAGCAGGCCTTCGCAGGGAGGGCGCGGTGTCGCTGACCCGGGCGACGGTATCTTGCGGCGTGCTTCGGCGTGCCCGGAATCGGCGTTGCCGCGCGGCGGGGCGGCTTCCGGTTCGATGCCCGGCGTGCGCGAGGTCTTCAGCGGCGTTCCCGCCACCAGTACGCTGCGTCCGGTTGCAGGGTCCTGAACCCGGCGCGCCATCCGGCGATGGACGATGTTCGCATCGGTTTCGAACTGCGAGACAGGGATGATCGGGCCCGATGCAATGTCCCCCGCCGAAAAGGCGCTGATACACTCATCCACCGAGTGGCTGCCGGTCCATTGGTTGACCACGGCATCGACTTCATCCACCTGGTCGACGCGGTCGACCAGCTTGACCAAGGGTCCCTCTCGTGCAAGCTCGGGGCGGCCCATGAGATCGCACAGCTTCATCCAGTGCTCGTCCTTGGCCGAGCAGAGCAGGAGCCAGCCGTCCCGGGCGTGATAGGCATTCCAGGGCGCAGCCATGGGATGCCGGTTTCCGGCGCGTTGGGTCTTCTTGCCGCCGTAGTGAAGTGGAAGGAAGGTCGCCAGCGAGTTGATGCCGCATTCATGGATCGACACGTCGAGCCGCTGGACGACGCCGTCGCGATCACGGACGCGCAACGCCGCCAGCACGCCCGCCGCAGCGTAAATGCCGGCGTGGAATTCCAGCACCGGGACATCGCTCGGCGTAGGCGGGGCATCCGACGGTCCCGTGATGTCGGCAACGCCGCTATAGGCCTGGAGGATCTTTTCCGGCCACCCCCGCTTCTGCGCCGGCGCATCCGGGCCGAAGCTCGTGATGTCGCAGACGATCTGATCGGCGCCCGACCTTGCCGCCAGTTCTGCGAGTGCCGGACGGTCCAGATCGGAGGAAAACAGGAGCACATCCGCCGCCTGAAGGACGCGATCGATCTCGACGGCATCGGCGGAAAGCGACAGACTGTGCTTGCCGGCCAAAAGGGTCGGCCGGCTCTTCCATTTGTTGCGATCTCCCGCATCTTCCGGCTCGACCACGATCACCGTAGCCCCGGCCTGCGCCAGTAGAAGCCCGCACGCCGCCACCGCCCTGCGTTCACCGATCTCCACGACAATCATTCCGTCAAGCGCGGAATGGCCCATGAGCTCTCCTCCCACAACCTCAGTTTCATCTAACGAAACCAGGTTCGTTTTTTTATACGCTACAATGCGAGAGTGCCTTTGTCCAGCGTTCGTCGATGTTTACAGGCGTGATTGATGGATGCCGAAGTCATGGCTGGCTCACCACGCTTTCATCGACCAAGCGGGATGGAACCAGCCGGCCGTTGTTTTTCGCCATCACCGGACATAAAGGCGGCCAAGGTCGCGCGAACGACAGGCACACACATTATGTCTGCTTCGGGATACGGGCGTCATTTCTCAACAACAGCCACTCCGCACCCCTCGTCTCGAACAGCGCGGCGCCGTCTTGTTCGGGTTGGAAACACCAACGTGCGTCGCTCCTTGATCGACCCGCGCACGATCGCAGCCATAAGTTGTGCCGCACTTTCCTTCCAGCCTATCCAAGGCATATCCTCGGACCTCGGATGACGATCCTCGTGATAGAGATTGAGCCAGTTTCTGACGGCTTCGGCCAAGTCCTCCGGCCCAAGCCCCTCGAAATAGGTGGCATGATCGCCTGCGATCTCCCGGAAAACCGCGAGATCACGGGCCAGGATAGGCAGCCGGTGCCGGGCTGCTTCGATAAGCGGCAGGCCAAAGCCCTCGCCTTCGGAGGCCATGATCAGGCAATCGGACGCGGTGTAGATGCGCTCGAGAAATTCGTCAGATACGCCCTCAAGCCAGAATAGACGTTTGCCGAGAAGCGGATGGCCACGCAATTTCCCCGCGAGCGCTTCCGTGCTCCATCCCGCTTTGCCCAAAATAACGAGATTTGCTTCAAACCCCTTCTCCCATAACGTCTCAAAAGCAGCCAGCGTCTGGGCATGCCCCTTCCTTGGCTCAACCGTTCCAACCATGAGAAAGCTGGGCACGGCCGCCAAACGGTCAAGAACCTGTCCAGCATCTTCCGGCAAGCCCGTCGACCCCGCCGAATCGTCGAGATCTGCACCAAGGTGGAATGCGTCTATGGAAACCCGTCCTTGCCTGTGGGGCGCGTTTTCGTCCATCCATTCGAACAGATCGTCGGCCACTGCCCGCGAGATACAAACGGCACCGTCATTCTCCGCAACAACTGCAAGCCACCTAGAAAAACTGCTATGCGCTCCGGGAAGAAAGTGATGAGGCATGTGAATGCAAAGGAGGTCGTAAACCGCGAAGACGACCCGAACGCCATACCGCCGAAGCTCCTGATAGAAATTTCTTTGGGCCGGAACAACATGCGGCTGAAGATCAAGCCCCAGGAAAATATCACCCGGTCCAAATTCTATGGGTTCGTCAATCAGTATGTCATTTTCACAACCTAGAAAACCGAGTGTAAAGCGCCGGGCATAACGGTATTTCGTTGTATGAGTGGCGTATACGGGTTCAATTCTGTAGCCCTCGGGCGGCGTATGCAGCCATTGCCTCAATATATTACGAACGACACGCTGGATCCTTGTGCCCACGTCGCATTCTACAAGCGAAGAAATGTCCACCAATATTTGCTTTTGCCGGGGACATGCAGGAAACGAGCGCGCGAGGGCGTCGGCCAAACCCATCACGTCCCCCTGATTGCCGGGGGTAGGCAAGGTGCCTATTGCGGAGGAAAGAGCCCGCCAACTTCCAGCCTTGCGATCGTAAAAGCGCTCAATGGCCTCGTAATATTGCGCGGCGCACCTTTTCGGACCATGCTCATCCAGAATAATCTTCCGGGCTGCACCGCCCAACTGATCCCTTCTTTCCCGATCCTGCCACAGCGCCTCCAATGCCGAGACCAACTCCGCATCGGTAAAGTCATCAGGGAGCTTCCAAACAGCTTCATCGGCCAAATCCGCCATGCTGCCATTGGCGTTGACGATTGTCGGCAAGGCATAGTTCATGCAATCGAGGACCGCAGCTGAGGTTTCGCCACGGGAGAGGGTTCGCAATTGCACCGCCATATCGGCAGCGGAAAGATAGCGCCTGAAGACTTCGGTATCGACCCAGCCGCTGATATGGATTCTCTCACCTCCTTCGGCCTTCCGGATCGCAGTGTTCAACTCCTTTCCATAAGCGCCGGGGTGGTTCTCGCCGACAAATATCAAGTGACAGCCTGGATCGCTCGCAAGAGATGAGCGCTGCCAGGCTTCGAGCAGGCGCAGACTCTGCTTGGTTGGAGCGATTATTCCGAAGGTGCAGACCAAAAAGTCCGATGGCCCGAATCCTAGTGCCTTGCGTGCGGCGCTTTTATTCGTCTCGGCTGCCGGATTGCGCAGAAGCGGTATGACTGCCCAATTCGTATCGTCTCCATACCAGCGCCGCGCCAGACGTAGCGTATTGGGAGAATGGGCGATCATCCCAAGACTGCCGCGGATTACGTTGAGACTGCAAGGATAAGCCCAGACGACGTCGGCGGTATCCGATGCAGTAAAGCGCTCCTTAAGGGCCACATACCCATGCGCATCGTACAATTCTCGTGTCCAGAAACCCGGCGCTAGCTGGAGGGCCTCCATATGCGCAGCAATGCCCGAAAGAAAGAAATCATGCAGAACCACGACTCCCGGCACCTGCCTGAGCAGATCAAACATATGCTCATGAAAGCCGGAATTTCCGAAATGATAGAGGATCCGATCATACAATGCTGCATTTGCAGCAAGCCATTCAGAAGTGCGGATCGGACAATTCTTCCGGATCCAGGGATCGGAAACCTCTTTTTGACTCACGACTACGTCGATCTGGTAGTGTTTCGAGAGCGCGCGCAAAAGCTCGGCGCTATAGTCGGCTATGCCGCTGCGCTCCGGCGGCAGGGGTGATACGTAAGCCAGCCGCGGACGTCTACGTGTAGAGGGCGCGGCTTTCAGCTGCCGTCCCACCCCGTTCCGGGCCAAGCCCTCCATTGCAGCGATCGCCTTTTGCGCGCTGCGGTCCCATGAAAACCGTTTCGCCTGCATCTTGCCGTGTTCCACCAGCTTTCGCCGGTACTCCGCATCGGTCAATCCCCGGTGCAGCGCCTCTGTCATCGCCTCTTTGGAGCGAGGATCGAACAGTGCCTCGTCGAGCCCGATAACCTCGGGAATGCTGGACGTGTTGGCGCCGATGACCGGTGCGCCACAGCGCATTGCTTCGAGCGCCGGCAGGCCGAACCCTTCGTGCCACGACGGAAACACAAAGAGCGTACAAAGGTTGTAGAGGGCGATCAGATCGTCTTCTGGAACGAAGCCGGTCATCACCAAATCCCCATGCGTCAGCCCGGCCTGTCTGCCGAGATTTTCCAGCCGCTCCTTTTCGATCGGAGGCACGGAGCACACGATCGCCAGTCTGTGCTTGTCACGCACATCGGCGGGCAAGCTCGCAAAGGCCGCAATCAGCCCATCGATATTCTTTCTGTGATCGATGCCGCCCGTATACATGACGAAAGCGCGGTCGAGTCCGTACCGTGCCCGCAACTCATCCTCATGTGACTTCGAAATCTCGATCGGCCTGAATTGCGCATCTGCATCCGTAGAGATCGCCTTGCAGCGGCTTTCGGGCAACTGGAGATGCTCAATTCCTTCTCGCGCCGACGATTCTGAAATGGCGAGCCAGAGATCAGCCCTGCGCAGATGCTCGATCTTTTCGAGGTACCATGCTTTGGTCGCTGGATTCTCCAGATAAGGCTGGCGGTGGATAAATGGGATGAGATCGAAGAGGACTGTCGCTGTCAAAGGCCCGTTTTCTACCTTGCCTATGCTGGTGACGGCGTCGTCACCGAACCCTTCGAACAGACTGCTGACGAGAACGATATCGGGATCAAGGCTGGCCAGAAACGCCTCGCGTGTCAGCTCGGCGGCGCTGCGACGCCAGTTATTTTCTGAATCCATATGAGTAACCGGCCCACATGCGTCCCATACGCGGATGTTGTTTCGCGGTAGGAGGCCCTCAAGATCCGATATGATTGGATCGATGGTGTCCGGAAAAAGATCGCTCAAGGCAATGATTACCTCGTGCGCATTCCGGTTTCGCAAGATCGCTTTGGCAAGGGCCATTGAATAGCGACCTATACCCCGATTACGACTGCCTGTGGACTGCGCGCCCAGAAGATCGATCACGATCCGCATTAATTTGGCTTCCGATTGTTTTGCCCCGTAAGGATCAGCGCATGTATCTCCCGGGCGCGCGACGAAAGCTCCGACGCCTCTGTTCCAGAAAAGACCACCTTCGACCGCGCCGAGGTCGTCGCTCCACCCCCCATGACCAGCGATCGCAATCTTGCTTCGACTGAAAGCGGAAGGACGCCAATGATTCGCCTGGCCTGACGCGAAAGTCGGGGGCGCGCGAGAATACGACGGGCAAGCCCGGTCGCCAGCCGCCGCGCCGTGCGGCGAGGACGCGAGCCCGGCTTGAGCGTTAGCCAGGCATGGACGCCCCCCTTGAACCAGCGCGCAGTTTCCACTGCTTTTCGTGCCGGGGCGGTGATCCGCCAGGAACGCGATACCATGAGAGCGTTAATCCGCTGCTCCAATGCGATGCGCTGTTCCCGTTCGAGAGCCATTTCCTCTTGCGCGACCACCTGCTGCTCGAGCGCGGCACTCCTTTCCCGTTCACTGGCCAGGTCGTTCTCGAGATCTGTCCGGGCCGTCTGCACCTCGGCGAATTGTTCTTCGAGGGCAATACGGACATCGCGTTCGACTGCTGCCTCGGTATCCTGAAGGACGAAATCAGACGAACCTGCCAGCTTGAACCCATCGAAAATGTTGGGCCCGACACCGAACGCATCCTTGAGATCGGGATGGTCTTCGCTGACATAAAACCTGTTCAATCCGTCGAAATAGACGAACTCGTAACCGAGCGCGAGCAACTTTGGCTCCCATTCATCGTGGGAGGGTTCCTGCGTAAGGGGTAGAGTGCTTTCAATGACCACGATCCAAGGCCTCACACCGGAGGGAGGCCAGCCATCGAGGACAGCTTCTTCCATGCCTTCAACGTCGATCTTGAGCCAGTGGATAGTGCGATCCGCGTATCGGTCGAGAATGGCGGCAAGGGATGTGCTCTTGACCTTCACTTCCCTGCATTCACGCCCTTCGCCCTCATGCCTGCGGGCGATCTCGGGATCCCCGGTGCTCAAGCCCATGTCGGCGAATTCGAAGAACACGATCTCGCCCGGCTCGCGATCGACAGCGACCTCTATGACCTCTTCGTCTGGCCGATCCTGACGCAGTTTCTCCGCGTAATGGGCGTTCGCCTCGACATGCACGCCACGCCAGCCCTGCTCGTAAAGCCCGCGGCTGACCGAATCCGTGAGCGGGTCCTGGGCGCCGACGTCGATATAAAATCCGCCTTCAACGTGCCTCAGCGCACGCCACAAGATGACGTCCTCAAAATTCTGGGCGTAGGAAACAAACATCATCGCGTAGGGAAAAGAGAGGAGCGGGCGTCATTCAACGACATATGGGGAAGCCTGATCCCCGCATCCTCGCGGAAGAAGCTTGCAACGATCAGGCCGTCCCCGCTGTAAGACTGCTGAACATCGTGCTGCGCCAGTATGGTCGCTCCCACCTGGTTCAATATCGCGAGACAATCGGTGTGAGTTGTCGTGGAGCCGGAAATACTGCTGTGATGGGTCGACATGACGACGAACCGGACAGTGCCGTCAGCAGCTGCCTGCATGGTCTTGGCGAACGGCAATTCCTGACCCTGCACGTCCATATGCAAAACTTCTATGACGCGATCACCGGCAAGCCGCAGTATCGCTTCGAAGTCCAGGCAGGGCAGTCCTTGGACTGCCCCGGTCGATTCGCACGGCATTTCAAGATGGTCCAGATACTGGCCGCCCACCCAAGCCTGATGAAATTCGATCCGGCTTTCAAGTTCGTTCAGGGCGGCGTTTTGACGCCCTACCGAGAGATTCGCCGGATCGGGCTCCACACATATCGCCGACGCACCCGGAATTTCATGCAGATACCATAGTGTATAGTAGGCCCAGAAGGCACCAAGCTCGACGATAAGAGAATTGTGCCGGACATATTTGAGCATATGATGGAAGACGAGTTCTTCCTGCGGTTCGTGATGCCCCTGCAGGGCACGGATGACCTGCGCCATCCAATCGCCGTGATAGCCGCCTGCTCTTACCTTGATTCCGTTGTGCATGATCTGCACAGCACCGGCGGGCGTTTCGATTGTCCGCCCGGCTTCGGCAACCTTTGTGATGCCAGCGCAATCTTGGCACCCAATGGTCATGATGGACCGCTCCAGTGCGTTCATGCGCCGATTCTTTCCACAGAGAACCGGAAATCGAGCGCCGTCGTTCCGGCAGAGTACGGGCGATCCACATTCACGACGTCGAATACAAGGGCGTTGTCCTGCCACTCGTAATTGCTGTCAGCATGGTTATCAGAACCGGTCAGCGCCGGGGTAACGGCATAGGAACCCTCCCCCAGAGCACAAGTGAAGAACAACTGATAGCTGACGGTCTCGCCAGCCTTGACGTCTTCCACGATCTGCTTTGTGTGCCACGTATTGGTACCCCAGACGACATGTCCGGTTCGGTCACGCAGCATATAGCCGAGGACCAGACGGGGAATGTCCTCGTCAGCCTTTGCGATGAGGTGCAGCAACAGTTTCTGTCCGATTCGAGCAGCGGTGACAGGCTGGCCGCTCTTCGCGTCGAGAAGGTCCAGTTTTACCGCTGATACCGAGAAACTGCCCGAGCGGGTATAATTCCAACCATCCTTGTTCCGGCGCTGCTCGACCGTCAGTTTGGAGTTCTCCTTCTGGGCGATCAGCGCGTTGTAAAAATCGACCACTTCGTCCGGCGCGCCGTCCTTGAGTACCTTTCCCTGGTCCAAGAGAATGACTCTATCACACAAGGCGCGGACATCACCCATGGTGTGGGTTACGAAAAGGATCGAAGTCCCTTCCTGCTTGAACTGCCGAATACGGTCGAAGCTCTTGTGCTGGAAATAGCTGTCACCAACCGAAAGCACCTCGTCTACGATCAGCAACTCCGGCCGTTTGGCCGTTGCCAGCGCGAAGGCGAGTCGCGCCTGCATGCCCGACGAATAAACACGCAAAGGCTCATCGAAATAGTGGCTGAGTTCGGCAAATTCCTCAATCGCAGGCATCAGGCGCGAAAGTTCGTCTTGGGAGAGGCCCATCAACCCTCCTGCCTGATAGATATTCTGGCGGCCGCTCATTTCCGGATTAAAGCCCAGCCCCAATTCCAGAATCGCGTTGATGCGGCCACAAATCCCGATGCTGCCCGCCGATGGCCTGATTGTCCCGGTTATAAGCTTGAGGAGTGTGCTCTTGCCTGCGCCATTCTGGCCGATGAGCGCTAGCGCTTCGCCCGATCCCAGCACGAAGCCGACATCGCGCAAGACCCAGGTTTCGCTGATCGGGCGTATTGGCGCACCAAACCACGACGCAAACCGGGCAAAATTGGACGCATAGGTGGCGTAGCGTTTCCCAACTCCACGCACATCAAGAACAGGACTATTCATAGCGCATCCACGAGTTCCGGACTTGCGCGTCTGAACACCGCGAACGCTGCGGCCGCAAATCCAATCGACAGCGCCGCAGGTATGAGAAGCGGCATAAAGTCCGGCCAGCGGTTAAGCAGCATAGCGTCCTGATAAATGCCCACCAGAGCGACCATGGGATTCAGATTGATTATCCAGCGCAGATGATCGGGAACGATCTCGATGGGATAGACGATAGGTGTCAGCCAGAACCAGAGCTGGAGAACCACGGCCATTACCTGCCCGATGTCCCGTACGAACACGTTGAATATGCCAAGCGTCAAGCCCAGGCCAAAAGCAAAAAGTGAAATCAGGACAATACCAATCAGCAGCGACAGCCATGCGGTCCCAGGAAAATGCCCGAAAAAGAGGAACACAACTGCGATGGCCAGCAGCAGCAGGACGTGATTGAGCAATGCGCCACCCCAGACGATCACCGGCAGGCATATCCTCGGAAAGGCAATCTTTTTGAGTGTTGGGGCGTATTCGATGAATACTGTAAGGCAACGGCTCAGTATCTCATTAAAAAGGGTCCAGGCAGCCATGCCTGACAGCAGGTAGATGGGATATGCGGCTCTGTCTTCAACGCCAGCCAAGCGCGTTCCGAGAACTTCGGCCAGGATAATCGCGAAGATGGCGGCTTGAGCAAGGGGATGAAGGATGGACCACAATAGGCCGAGACGCGAGCGCGCGAAGCGCCCCTTCATCTCTCCATAAACGGAAGCCATAACGAAATATCGATATCGCCAGAGCGCAGCCAGCATGTCTATGTTACTCGTTTATCTGGATCACCGCCGGGCCACGCGCAGACGGGCGTCGTCGAGAACATCGCGCAAGGTTTGGTCGAAGTTATGGCGGGGCGTCCATCCGAGACATTCCCGTGCCTTGCTGGCATCGCCGACGATTTTGGGGATATCGCTCGGACGCATACGGGCCGGATCCTGTTCCACACGTATGTCGACTACGCTCAACGCCAGCAACGCGTCGAGAATATACCCTATGCGATATGGCGTACCCGACGCAATATTGAAGATTGTGCCTGGTTCGATCCTGTCGGCCCGGGAGATCGCCAATACATAGGCCTCCGCTACATCCCGCACGTCGAGAAAATCGCGCTCTGCATCCAGATTGCCAACACGGAGGACAGGTTCAACGAGCCCCTTCTCAATCCCCGCGATCTGCATCGCGAAGGCCGGCACAACGAAATCCTCGGTCTGTCCCGGCCCGGTATGGTTGAAAGGCCGCAGCCGGACCGACCTCAGGCCCTTGCGCGTCAACGCGCCGATCGCAAGATCTGCTGCAGCTTTCGTCACGCCGTAATCGTCGAGCGGAGCGAGTAGCGCGTTTTCGTTTAACAGCGTCCCGTTCCGCGCACTCTCACCATAAATCAGCCCTGAACCCACATGCACCAGAAAGCACCCGGTCGCCTTGGCCAGAATGGCCTCGGCAACATTGAGCGCCCCACCCACGTGCACCCGCCAAGTCAGCTCGGGATCGGCGCTTGCGAGGCCGGGTGCGGCGATCCCGGCAAGATGGAGTACATGGGTGGGTTGCCAGCGTGCGATAGCGTTGAAAATGGCCTCCCTGTCAGTGACATCGAGCGCCAGAATATCTGTCGCTCCTGCCTCTCCATGATCGGTGACATTTTTGGTCGTGATGATCAGATCGAGACCGGCACCGAATTGCCTGTGCAGGGCTCGCACAACGTGCGAGCCCACGAAGCCGGTTCCGCCGGTGAGCAGGATACGCATGCGAGCTACCTGCCGCCCATCAGAGATGCTCGTGGTGGGAAAGGCGCCGCAGATCGGCCTCTACCATCTCGGAGACCAGCGATTCGAGAGAAGTTTCCGGTGACCAGCCCAGCTTGTCCTTGGCCTTTCCGGGATTACCCAGGAGGATATCGACTTCTGCGGGCCGCAAGAACCGTTCGTCCACTCTGACATGGTCTTCGAGATTCAGGCCTACATGCTCGAACGCCATCCTGCAAAAGTCGCGCACCGGGGTGGTTCTGCCGGTGGCGATCACATAGTCATCGGCCTCGTCTTGCTGGAGCATCAGCCACATAGCCTGGACGTAGTCGCGCGCATGTCCCCAATCGCGCTGCGCATCGAGATTGCCGAGCGAGAGCGTCTCGGCAAGACCGAGCTTAATGCGTGCCACGCCGTCGGTAATCTTGCGTGTGACGAACTCGATGCCCCGCAACGGAGACTCGTGATTGAACAGGATTCCGCTGGAGGCGTGCAGACCAAAGCTCTCGCGATAGTTCACCGTCATCCAATGGGCGTAGAGTTTGGCAGCAGCGTATGGCGAACGCGGATAAAAGGGAGTTGTCTCCGACTGCACCGGCTCTTGGATCAGGCCGTACATCTCCGAAGACGAGGCCTGATAGAAACGGGCCTCGGGCGCCACGATGCGGGTCGCCTCCAGCATGTTGGCCGCGCCGATGCCCGTGACCTGACCGGTGAGCAGAGGCTGCTGCCATGACGATTTAACGAAGGACTGGGCAGCAAGATTATAGATTTCGGCGGGCTGGACTTCCTTGATCACCCGGATGAGGCCCGAGAGATCGGTCAGATTGCCGTCGTGCAGATGAATCTTGTCCTGGATGCCGAGCCATTTGAGCCTCGCATCAATAACGTCGGCCGATGCGCTACGCCGGAGCAAACCATGGACTTCATAGCCCTTGCCGAGCAGAAACTGTGATAGATACGCGCCATCCTGACCCGTAACGCCCGTTATCAGTGCGATCTTCTTCATTCGAGTGCCTTTGTTTGGCGGGCGCTCGTCAGGCCCGACCGTAAATGTCCTGAAAACGTACTATGCCGTTTTCGTCGACATACTCGCCGTTCTGAACCTCGATAGGGACAAGCTTGAGGATGCAGGTTTTCTAGGCGACCTGTGTTCGCGGATATAGCCGACTGATTGATCGAAAGCAGGATAGTGAGGAGGTCGCTCTCCTCTGCTCTCCTCGATAACCATACACGTTCTCCAAGGATGACGGCAGCCCAATAGAACTCTGTGACCTCATATCGGGCAGGGAACTAGGCATGTCGATTACAGGACATACCGATCTGCGACAATCCTGTCGCACGAACGCTGGGCTTTCCAACCAGAATCCCGCCGCCGGGAAGCTCTACGGATGGTTCGGAATCGGATCCGAATGCAAGCTGCCGGACCCTCGAATCCGAGCCTCCACTGATGGCTGTCGGTATCAACTTCATTTCGCGTTCCGGCGCAATTCCTAAGGACGATAGTGGACAATCTTTCCGGACTCAAGCGTAAGACCCATGCCATAAGCGGGTTATGGCAGCTATCCCTCGGTGCCGTTGAGCATCTCGACAGCTTTCGGCTGCTCGGAGAAATCTTTGGATGCGGCTTTGACGGCGTATTATTCCCGCACAAGGGAGAGATGCAACATCTTGCCTCGGACGCGTACGCGTAGCAACGTTGTCTTAGCTACAGACACGAGCGCGACACTGTGGTTGCAGTTGGAGAAGTCGTCATCCATCCCGCCTAGCCTTCCCTTTATGTAAAATTGCGCGTCTTGAACAGCACGATCCCAAATACCCCCGCTCCCGGCAGATTGTTCTTCATCGCGTAGCTTGTCGTCGGCGGGTTGTGGAAGACGCCGACTTGTCCGGCGCCGGGGGTGCCGGCCACGAAGGTGGAGCCTGTGCTCTGCGCCACAAGGACGACGCTGTTGCCGCCGGCGAGGAACAGGGCGGTCGCGCCGGAGGCGTTGTGGTCGTTGACGACGATCAGGCCCGAGCCGATCGGGAAGGCGAGGGTCGCGCCGGAGGCGAGCGTCACCCGACCCGGCACGGCGTCGAGCGTCCACGCGGCCGAGGGCGCGCCGGCGGCGGCGAAGCTCGCGGCGGTGAAGGTCCTCGGCGCGGTCAGGGCGCCGGTGGCGCGGGAGGCCACCAGCGCCTCGTGCCAGGCCGCGCCGTCGGGGCTGACCTTCAGGTGCCAGTCGTCATCGCCGGCGAGCCCGAACTCGGCCCGGCCGGAAAACCCGGTCTGGAAGACCAGCGAGGCGGTGTGCGCGGGCGCGGCCTTGTTGAGCTTCAGCCGCTGGTCGGTGCCCTCATGCGTGAACAGCACCGCGTCCGAGGCGACCGCCAGCCGGTTTACGGCGTCGGCGGAGGCGTTGACGCCGAGCGTGGCGACGCTTCCGGGCAGGCCCGCCGCCAGCGGCTCCCAAGCGCCGCCGGCGAAGACGAGCGGCACGCCCGCTGCTTGCGAATAGGCGATCCAGCCGTCGTCCGGCGCGGCGAAGGTCCAGCCGCCGCCGGCGAAGCGGGCGATGGCGCGGTCATGGCCGGCCCACGCCCCGCCCGCGCCTTCGGCGACGATGTGGCAGTCACCCTCGTCCGGCCCGGCCGGGGGCAGCGCCAAGAGATGGCTCTTCACCGAGGCCTGGACCAGCATGTCGAGCCGGTCGAGCGCTTCGTTATGGGTGACGTGCTTTTGCGCCTGCTGCGGCATGATGTCGGCAAGGGCCAGCCTGGGTGTCTCGTTCATGGCTACTTCCGTGGAGGGTGACATCGACGGCCAAGTCTAGCCGCCCGCTCCGGCGCGTGGATAAAGCGGAGGCCGGAAATGCCGCTTCGCTCCAGGCGCGGGCCACCGGCCGGCGGCGGATGCCGCGGGCGAACATATTGACTCCCATCGACTTTCGGGTGAGACCCGGGGTCGTCGATCGCGCAGGAAACCATGCAGATGGAGCTTCGAGGATGAGCGACGGCGCTGCCGGATATCCCCACGCTGCGGCCAAGGCGAAGCAACCGGCCTCCGGCTCCGGCCCCCATGGCGCGGGGATCGCGGTGTTCCACGATCACTTCTCCATCCGCGGCGGCGGGGAGCGCCTCGTGCTGACGATGGCGCAGGCGCTGGGCGCCGATCTCATCCACGGCTACGCCACGCCCGCCACCTACGAGCCGGCGATGTTTCCCGAGGGAACGGTCGATCTCGGCCTGCCCAGCGCCCTGCGCCGCGGCGGCGTGCGCGCCGTCGCGCTCGGCGTCCTGTTCGCCCGCCAGCGCAGGCGCGCCGGCGCCTATTCAACGCGCATCTTCAGCGGCGTCGCTGCGCCGCTCGCCGCGCCGGAGCGCTCGCGCGCGGGCCGCAACATCTTCTACTGCCACACGCCGCCGCGCTTCCTCTTCGATCAGCGCGAGCATTTCCTCGGGCAGCTCGGCGGCGCGGCGCGGCTGGCCGCCGGCCCGGTCCTCGCCCGGTTCGAGCGCGCCTATCTCGCCGCCGTCGGGCGCATGGACGTGATCCTCACCAACTCGCAGAACACGCGCCGGCGCATCAGGGACTATCTCGGGCGCGACAGCGAGGTGGTCTATCCGCCCTGCCCAACGGCAAGCTTCGCCTGGAAGGGCCAGGACGACTACTACCTCTCCAGCGCCCGGCTTTCGGGGCTGAAGCGGGTCGACGTCATCGTCGAGGCGTTCCTGCGTCTTCCCGACAAGCGCCTGCTGGTCGCGTCGGGCGGCGAGGAGCGGGAAAGGCTGGAGCGGATGGCGGCCGGCGCGCCCAACATCGAATTCCTCGGCTGGAGCGACGAGGTGCGGCTGCGGGAGCTGATCGGCCGCGCGGTCGCCACCATCTACGTGCCGCGCGAGGAGGATTTCGGCATGTCGCCGGTGGAATCGATGGCGGCGGGCAAGCCGGTCATCGGCGTCGCCGAGGGCGGGCTGACGGAGACGATCATCGACGGCGAGACCGGCATCCTGCTCGACAGGACCTTCGGCGCGGGCGACCTGGCCGAGGCCGTGCGCGCCCTGACGCCGGGCCGCGCCGCGGCGATGCGCGCCGCCTGCGAGGCGCGCGCCGCCCTGTTCACCGAAGAACGCTTCATCGACAGCATGAAGCGGCATGTCGAGGCGGCGAGGGCGGCCCTGGCGGACCGGGCGCGATAGCGGCGCCAGCGCGGCGCGGCCCGAAAAATGACGCATAGGCCGCATAGGGCAAACGCCACGCCCTCGCGCGCGCCGCCATACAGAGCAGGTGCGCAGGAACGGTCCGGGCGTTCCTCGAGTCCCCTCAGGCAGAATGGAGAATGGCCGGCGGGATTCGACCCTCAGGAGCGAAGCATCCCGCCCTCCACGCGCCGGCTCGGCGCGAATCATCTTTTTTGTGACACGTATTACAACAACGTCATCGGAAGAGTAGACATTCGACAGATCAGGCGCCGGGAATCCGAAATCGGAAAAGATGAAAATTCTTCTGTATTCCGGGTTCGAGGTGTACTACTCCACGCCGATGGCGGTGGGCGCATTTGCTGCGTCGAAGCGTGGAACTGTCCGTTCCGGTTGAATGCGGTAAGAGACGCGTAAGCGAATCGAGGAGTGCGGCCATGGCCTTCATGCCTGTCATCATCAGCGGCGGCGCCGGATCGCGGCTTTGGCCGCTGTCCCGCGACACCTGCCCCAAGCCTTTCGTCGAGATGCCGGAAGGCGGCACCCTGATCGGGCAGGCCTATTCCCGCGCGGCGCGGCTGGAAGGCGTCGAGCGCATCGTCACCGTGACCAACCGCGACTTCCTGTTCCTGACGGCCGACGCCTATCAGGCCGCGGCCGCGCCGGCCGTCGGCAACACGTTCCTTCTGGAGCCCGTCGGGCGCGACACGGCGGCGGCCGTGGCGCTGGCGGCGCTGCATGTGGCCGGGGCCCATGGCGGCGAGACGGTGCTGCTCGTCTCGCCCGCCGATCACCTGATCCGCGACGAGGCCGCCTTCGCCGGGGCCGTGCGCCGCGCCGTCGAGCTCGCGCAGCAGGGGCGCATCGTCACCTTCGGCATCGAGCCCGACCGGCCGGAAACCGGGTTCGGCTATATCGAGGTCGAGGGCGAGAAGGCGCTGCGCTTCGTCGAGAAGCCCGACGCCGAGACCGCCGCCGCCTATCTCGCGGGCGGCCGCCACCGCTGGAACTCGGGCATGTTCTGCTTCCGCGCCGACGCGATGCTGCGCGCCATGGAGATCCATTGCCCCGAGGTGCTCGCCGGCGCCCGGCAGGCGCTCGACGCGGCCGAGGCGGGCACGTTCCGCCAGCATGAGACCGTCGAGGTCGCGCTGGAGCCGATGCAGCAGACGCCCGCGATCTCCATCGACTACGCGGTGATGGAGAAGGCCGACAACATCGCCTGCGTCAGCGTCGATTGCGGCTGGTCGGACATCGGCTCGTGGTCGGCGGTCGTCGATCTCGTCGCGCCCGACGAAACCGGCAACCGCACGATGGGCGACGTCATCCTCGAGGAGACGAAGAACAGCTTCGTGCGCGCCGACAGCCGGCTCGTCGGCCTCGTCGGCGTCTCCGACCTTCTCGTCGTCGACACGCCCGACGCGCTGCTGATCGCCCACAAGGACAAGGCGCAGAACGTCAAGCAGGTCTACAACCGCCTGAAGGCGGCGAAGCACGAGGCCGCCCGCTTCCACCGCACGGTGCATCGCCCGTGGGGCACCTATACGGTGCTGGAGGAAGGCGACCGCTTCAAGATCAAGCGCATCGAGGTCAAGCCCGGCGGCTGCCTCAGCCTCCAGGCGCATCATCACCGGTCGGAGCACTGGGTGGTGGTGTACGGGACCGCCAAGGTCACCAACGAGGACAAGGTGACGCTGCTGTCGACCAACCAGTCGACCTACATCCCGAGCGGCCACCGGCACCGGCTCGAGAATCCCGGCGTGCTGCCGCTGATCCTGATCGAGGTGCAGAGCGGCGACTATCTCGGCGAGGACGACATCATCCGCTTCGACGACGTCTACGGCAGGTCGTGACGGGAACATGCCCGCGCGGCGCGCGCCGGGGCGGTGACGGGCCGATGCCCCGGCGACAGGCAGGCTCCCGATGAAAGTGCTGCACGTCTACAAGACCTACCTGCCCGAGGACAATACGGGCGTGCCGACCGTCATCCACACCCTCGCCGAGGGGCTCGCCGACGACGGCGTCGAAAGCCATGTGATGGCGGTCTACGACGATGCGCGGGCCGTCCCGGCGCATCTCGGCCGCCATTATCTCCACCCGATGCGGTCGAGCCTTCACCTGGCGTCGAGCAGCTTTTCGCTTCAGGCGGCGCGCGAATTCGGCCGGCTGGTCGCGCCGTTCGACCTCGTCACCTACCATTTCCCGTGGCCGTTCGGCGACCTGCTCTATTTCCTGCATGGCCGGCGAAAGCCCTCGGTGGTCGTCTACCATTCCGATATCGTCCGGCAGCGCCGCCTGCTCCATGCCTACAAGCCGCTGATGAACGCGTTCCTCAAGCGCGCCGACGCCATCGTCGCCACCTCGCCCAACTATGCGCGGACCAGCGAGGCGCTGCTTCGCTACCGGGACAAGGTGCGCGTCATCCCGCTCGCCCTTGGCGAGCGCGTGCCGCCCTCGCCGGCGCGCATCGAGGCGTGGCGGCGGCGGGTCGGCTCCGGCTTCTTCCTGTTCGTCGGCTCGGCGCGCTACTACAAGGGGCTGCCGTTCCTCATCGAGGCGGCGGCGCGGACCGGCCTTCCGGTGGTCGTCGCCGGCGCGTCGGCCCCTTCGGCGTTCGAGGGCGCAGCGGTACCGGCGCATGTGCGCCTCGTCGGCGCGGTGTCGGACGAGGACAAGGAATGCCTGATCGAGCTTTGCCGCGCCGTCGTCCTGCCGTCCCACCTGCGCTCGGAAGCGTTCGGGGTGGTGCTGCTCGAGGCGGCAAGGGCGGGCCGGCCGATGGTCACCTGCGAGATCGGCACCGGGACGACCTATGCCAATCTCGACGGCGAGACCGGGCTTGCCGTGCCGCCGGCCGATCCGGCGCGCCTCGGCGAGGCGATGCTGGCGCTGGCGCGCGACGAGGCGCTGGCGGCCCGGATGGGCGCGAACGCCCGCGCCCGCTTCATGGCGCTGTTTCGCGAGGAAACCATGTGCGCCGCCTATCTCGACCTCTATCGCGAGGTGCTGCACCGGCGCGACGGTATCTGAAGCCGGCAAAGGGAAATCAGGAAGGCACGGGAAAACCATGGCAACTGATCTGAAATTCGGCACGAGCGGCCTGCGCGGCCTGGTCAGCGAGCTCGACGGGCCGCCGGCGGAAAGCTGGACGCGCGCCTTCCTCGCGCTGCTGGAGAAGCGGGGCGACATCCGGCCCGGCGACGGCGTGCTGGTCGGCCAGGACCTGCGCGCGTCGAGCCCGACCATCGCCGCCCGCGTCCACGGGGCGATCCGGGCGGCGGGCTTCGACGCGCTCGATTGCGGCGCGGTTCCGACGCCGGCGCTGGCGCTCGGCGCGATGGAGCGCGGCCTGCCGGCGATCATGGTCACCGGCAGCCACATACCGGAGGACCGCAACGGGCTGAAATTCTACCGGGCCGACGGCGAGATCGACAAACGGGACGAGGAAGGGATCGTCGCGATCCATGCCGGCCCGCCGCCGCCCGACGCGGCACAGCCCGGCGCGCTGCGCGCCCTGCCCGACATCCTCGCCCGCTATTCGGCCCGCACGCTCGACTTCTTCGGCGGCGAGGCGCTGAAGGGCCTGCGCGTCGGCGTCTACCAGCATTCCTCCGTCGCCCGCGACCTGATCGTCGACCTGCTCGGCGCGCTCGGGGCCGAGGCGGTCGCGCTCGGCCGGGCGCAATCCTTCGTTCCCGTCGACACCGAGGCGCTGCGGCCGGAGGACGTCGATCTCCTTCGCCGCTTCGCCGGCGAGCAGCCTCTCGACGCCATCGTCTCCACCGATGGCGACGCCGACCGGCCGTTGATCGCCGACGAGGCGGGGCGCTTCGTGCGCGGCGACCTCGTCGGGGCGATGACGGCGGCGCGGCTCGGGGCGGATACGGTGGTCACGCCCGTCACCTCCAATTCGGCGCTGGAGACGTGCGGCCGGTTCGGCGCGGTCGTGCGCACCCGCGTCGGCTCGCCCTATGTCATCGAGGGCATGGCCGCCGCCGTCGCGTCGGGCGCGGGGCGCGTCGCCGGCTTCGAGGCGAATGGCGGCGTGCTGCTCGCCTCGCCGGTGGAGGAGGAGGGCCGGCGGCTCGCGGCGCTGCCGACGCGCGACGCGATGCTGCCCATCGCCTGCGTCCTCAGCGAGATCGCCCGCAGCGGCCAACCCCTGTCGCGGCTCGCCGCCGGCTTCGGCTTCCGCGCCACGGCCAGCGACCGCCTGCGCGAGGTGCCTGCCCGGGCGAGCGGGCCGTTCCTCGACCGGCTGGAGCATGACGAGGCCTACCGGCGCGACCTTCTCGGCGCGCTCGGACCCATCGCCGCCGTCGACGCGCGCGACGGCGTGCGCATCCGCTCGGCCGGCGGGCTGACCGTCCATTTCCGCGTGTCCGGCAACGCGCCGGAGGTCAGGTGCTATGTGGAGGCCGCCGACGCGGCGCAGGCCGAGGCGCTGCTCGGCTGGGGCCTCGCCGTCGCCAGGGCGGAGATCGACAAGGCAGGGGCGTAGACGCCGAAGGCCGCTCAGTCCGCGGCCGAGCGCCCGCCGTCGAGGGTGATGACCGCACCGGTCATGAAGGTCTCGTCCTCGGCGCAAAGCAGCTCGAGCGGCTTCAGGATGTCGGTCGGCGCGCCGACGCGGCCGATCGGCGCCTCGCCGTAAAGTTTGACCTCTCCCCCGCCGGCAAGGCTGCTCATCAGGTTGCTGACCATCGGCGTGTCGATGGTGCCGGGGGCGATCGCGTTGATCTGGATGCCTTCGGCGGCATGCTCGCGCGCCAGCACGCGCGTCATGTTGTTGATCGCCACCTTGGACAGGGAATAGGCGCCCATGCCCTGCTTGGGGTGGGTGGCGTTGATCGACGAGATGAACACCACCTTGGCCCCGCATGGCCCCGAGGGCCGCCGGCGCAGGGCCGGAAGCGCGGCCCGGAACGTCAGCAGCGAGCCGACGAGGTTGGTGTCCATCACCGCGCGGAACTCGCCGAGCGGCATCTCCTCCAGCCGGCCGGGCCGGACGATCCCCGCCGCGCAGACGACGACGTCGATGTGGCCGCAGGCGGCGGTGAACCCCTCGACCGCGCGGACGAGGTCGGCCTCCTCGCGCACGTCGCCCCGGAAGGGGAGGATGCGCCCGGACGAGACGACGCCCGCGGCGATGGCCTCGGCCGCGCCGTCGGGAATCGCAAGATCGAAGATGCCGACATCGGCCCCGAGACGATGGAAATGACGGGCGATCGCCTGCCCGAGCCCGGAAGTGCCGCCGGTGATGAAAACCCGCCGCGCCGGAGCGGAGCCGGAACGTCCGTCATTCTGTGTCATGGGGCCGATGTCTCATGCGGTTGCCGTGGCGGCGAAAAGCCCTAGAGCAGGCGCGCGACGGTCGAGTCGTAGGCCAGCTCGGAGATGCGATGCCAGCGCGCCACCTGCTGCTGGAACTCCTGCATGTCCTTGTAGAGGATGGCGAAGTCCTCGTTCTCGGCCGAGATCTCCTCGTAGATCTCGTGCGCCACCTTGAAGGCGGCGGCGAGCACGTCCTGCGGGAACTGCTTGATGATCGCGCCCTCGGCGACGATCCTGCCGAGCGCGGCCGCGTTGGCGATGTCGTATTTCTGCAGGCTGTCGTAGTTGGCGACGAAGGCGGCGACGCGGAACGCCTCCTGGAAATGCGGCGGCAGCTTGGCCCATTCGTCGGCGTTGACGATGAAGTGCTGCACGTTGGAGCCGTCCCAGAAGCCGGGGAAGTAGTAGTGAGGCGCAACCTTGTGAAGGCCCATCTTCTGGTCGTCGTGCGGGGCGTTGAACTCGGCCGCGTCGAGCGTGCCCTTCTCGAGCGAGGGATAGATGTCGGCCGCCGCGACCTGCTGGACGATCGCCCCCATGTTGGAGAGAATGCGGCCGCCGAGGCCGGAGATGCGGATTTTCAGGCCCTGCAGGTCTTCGACCGAGTTGATCTCCTTGCGATAGAAGCCGCCCATCTGCGCGCCGGTGTTGCCGCCGACGAAGCCGACCAGATTGTACTTGGCGAGAATCCGGTCGATCTCCTTGGCCGTGCCCTCGCGCGACAGCCAAGCGTTCTGCTGGCGCGAGTTGAGGCCGAAGGGGATGTGCGTGCCGAAGGCGAGCGCGGGGTCCTTGCCGAAGAAGTAGTAGAGCGCGGTGTGGCCGACCTCGACCGCGTTCGTGGACACGGAATCGAGCACCGCAAGCGGCGGCACCAGCTCGCCGGCGGCGAAGACCTGCAGCTTGAAGGCGCCATCGGTCAGGCGCGACAGGATCTCGCTCATCACCGGCGCGTTGCCGTACAGGATCTCGACGCTCTTGGGGAAGCTCGACGCGCAACGCCAGGTCACGGTCGCCTTGTCCTGCGCGGAGGCCACGTGCGGCGCGGCCAGCGCGCCCGCCATGCCCCCGGCCACCATTCCAAGCATTTCACGTCTCTTCATTGCATCCTCCCTTTGGGTAAAATATTCATTCTATGAATATAGTATTCATAATAAAGCTTATCCTTGCGGAATGCAAGTGGCTTGCGCATTGCGGCTCGGAACGGCCGGCGGCTGCGCCGGCGTCCGAGACGAGACGGGCCGCGCGCGGCGGGAGGAGCGGCGTTGGGGCGATGCTTTCAGGCGGCCGTCGTGCGGCGGCCCGTCGGGGCCGGCCGTCGCGGAGCCGGCGCGATAAGCCGCCCGCCCTCGTCCGCCGCGTCAGGTGTTGCGCCCGGCTGCCAGCAGGCCGCGCGCGATGACATGGGCCTGAATCTCGGCCGCGCCCTCGAAGATGCTGAGGATGCGCGCGTCGCACAGGACGCGGCTGATCTCGTATTCCAGCGCGTAGCCGTTGCCGCCATGGACCTGGAGCGCGGTGTCGGCATTGCTCCAGGCAATGCGCGCTGCCAGCAGCTTGGCCATGCCGGCCTCGACGTCGCAGCGGCGGGCCTGGTCCTTCTCGCGGGCGGCGAAATAGGTCAGCTCGCGCGCCATCACCGTCTCGACGGCCATCAGCGCCAGCTTGTCGCCGACGCGCGGGAACCGCCACAGCGGCTTGCCGAACTGCCGGCGCTCGCCGCCGTAGCGGAAGCCGAGGTCGAACGCCTTCCACGCCACGCCGATGGCGCGCGCCGCGGTCTGGACCCGGGCGCTCTCGAAGGTGCGCATCAGCTGCCTGAATCCCTGCCCCTCGACGCCGCCGAGCAGGCCGTCGGCCTCGACGCGGAAGCCGGCGAAGCCGAGCTCGTATTCGCGCATGCCGCGATAGCCGAGCACCTCGATCTCGCTGCCCGTCATGCCCTCGGCCGGGAACGGGTCCTCCTCGGTGCCGCGCGGCTTCGGCGCGATGAACATCGACAGCCCGTCATGGCCGGGCTTGGCCGGGTCGGTGCGGGCCAGCAGCGTCATCACGTCGCTGCGCGCGGCGTGGGTGATCCATGTCTTGTTGCCGTCGATACGCCAGCTGCCGTCGGCCTGCCGCGTCGCGCGGGTGCGCAGGCTGGCGAGGTCGGAGCCGGTGTCCGGCTCGGTGAAGACCGCCGTGGGCAGGACCTCGCCAGACGCGATGCGCGGCAGCCAGCGCTCCTTCTGCTCCGGCGTGCCGGCGTCGGAGATCAGCTCGCAGGCGATCTCGGAGCGCGTGCCGAGGGAGCCGGCCGCGATCCAGGCGCGGCTCAGCTCCTCCGTCACCACGCACATGGCGAGCTTGCCCATGCCGAGCCCGCCATAGCGCGGGTCGACGCAGACGCCGAACACGCCCAGCGCCGCCATCTCGTCGATCACCTCGGTCGGGATCAGCGCGTTGTCGTGGTGCCATTGCTGGGCGAAGGGGGCGATCCTGTCCTGCGCGAAGCGGCGGAACTGCTCGCGCACCAGGTCCAGGTCGTCGTCGCCCAGCGTCTCGGCGACGCCGCCGCCGGCATAAAGCCGCTCGACGAGGGCGTGGCGGCGGGCGGCGGTGTTGCCGTCGCGCAGGAAGAAATCCACCGCCTCGTCGGCGACGAGCACGGAAGCGGCCGCCTCGACGCCGAGCTCGCGCGGCCGCGCATATTCGTTCTGGCTCATGGCGATGCCGTCGGCCAGCGCGGCGAGATATTCGCCGAAGCCGATGAGCAGCACGTCGCGCTCGTTCTCGCCGAACCGGCCGGCGCGGTGAAGCGCGCCCGCCCATTGCAGCGTCTGGGCGAGCGTCTCGACATAGGTGGCGATCCAGGCGAGGCCGTGCAGCCGGCGCTGCGCCGCGTCCGCCCGCGCGGGGTCGAGCTTGCCGTCGGGGCCGCAGACCGCGCGCCGGACGGCGCCTCGCGCCTCGTCGGCGAAGCGGCGGGCCGCGGCGACGGCATCCTCCGCCTTCGAGATCAGGGTCTCAGGGGAAAGCTCCTCCTGCATATCGGACATGTCGCGCTCGTCTTTCGTTGTCGGGATCAATGGAAGGAAGCCTGCGCCGCCACCGCGACCTTGCCGTCCTGCCGGATCGCGCTCAGGGCAAGGCCGTCCTCGCCTGCCTCGGCCCGCATCCGGACGGGCTGGCCGCAGAACAGCGGCGCGGCCGCGCGGAAGGCGAAGCTGGCCATCGCCCGGCCGGGGCGCATGCCCGCGGCGAGGCGGCACAGCTTCGAGGCCGTGAACGGCCCGTGGACGACGAGGCCGGGATAGCCCTCGACATCGGCGGCGTAGGGCGCGTCGTAGTGGATGCGATGGCCGTTGAAGGTGACGGCGGAGAAGCGGAAGAGATCGACCGGACCCGGCCGCCATACGGCGTCGCCGCCCGCCCCGGCTTCCGGCGCCGGCTCCACCGGCGGCACCTTTGCGCCGTCGCCGCGATAGACGATCGTCTGGCGCTCGACCACGCAGGTCTCGCCGTCCTGCGAGATCGTCTTATCCAGCTCGAGGAACACCAGCTCGCCGCTGCGGCCGTCCTTGTGGACGACGTCGACGATCCGCGTTACGCACTCGGCCTCCGCGCCGGCGCGCAGCGGCGCGTGGAATTCGCTCGATCCGCTGGCGAACATCCGGCGCGGCAGGGCGACCGGCGGCAGGAAGCCGCCGCGCCTCGGGTGGCCGTCCTCGCCGATCTCGTCGTTCGACGGCAACGGCAGGAAATAGGCCCAGTGCGTCATCGCCGGCAACGCCGCAGGGGCTTCGCCGTTCTCGCCGAGGACGGTGAGGAACCGCTTCAGGCTCACCGGGTCGAGATACTGCCTCGCCGCCTCGGTCCGGCCGATGAAGGACCGGTAGAGATCGATCGCGCCGGGCGGCAGCGCGCTCATGCCCGGCCCTTCCCGGCCGAGGCGACCACGCCGCGGTCGTGCAGCGCCGCGATCTCCGCGCCGTCGCAGCCGAGCAGGTCGGCGAGCACTTCCTCGGTGTCGGCGCCGAGCGCGGGGGCCGGCGCGGCCGGCGCGCGCGCCTCGCCTGACATCGTCGCCGCGAAGCCCGGCGCGGGATAGCGCCGGCCGCTCGGATGGTCGAGCGACGAGAACAGCGGGTTGCCGGAGACGAGGCGGCGGTCCTCGGCGACGGCCTGCCGCAGCGTCCGGTAGGGCGCCCAGCACACGCCATCTTTCTCGAACGCCGGCGCGAGATCGGCCAGCGTCCGCGCGCCGACCGCCGCGCCGACGAGCCCGTTCAGCGCCTCGCGATGCTCGAAGCGCAGCCCCTCGTCATGGGCGAAGGAGACGCCGGCTTGCGCCTCCAGCGCCGCGACCTCCGCGCCGAGCGAAAGGCACGAGACCAGCCCGCTCCACTGGCGCGCGGTGATGGCGACGATCATGATGCGGCTGCCGTCGGCGGTGATGAAATCGCGCCCGAAGGCACCGAACAGGTCGTTGCCGACGCGCGGCCGGTCCTGCCCGGACAGCGTGACCTCGGCGATCTGGCCGAGATTGCCGAGCGTCGAGATGGCCACGTCGCTCAACGGCACGCGCACCTCCTCGCCCGCGCCCGTCTCGCGCCGGCGGCGCTCGGACGCCAAGAGGGAAAGCGCCGCCATCGAGCCGGTCAGCAGGTCCCAGGCCGGAAGGACGTGGTTGACGGGCCGCGGATCGTCGGGGTGACCGGTCATGTCGGGCAGGCCGACCGCCGCGTTGATGGTGTAGTCGAGCGCCGAGCTGCCATCGGCCCAGCCCATGACGCGCACGGTGATCTGGTCCGGGCGGCGGGCGGCGAGGCTCGCATGCGACAGGAACCCCTCGGGCGGATAGTTGGTGAGGAAGATGCCCGCGCCGTCGCCGGGCGCGGTGGCGAGGCGCACGGCCAGCTCCCTGCCCTCGGGCTTGCGCAGGTCGATGGCCACCGACTGCTTGCCCTTGTTCAGCCCCTCCCAGTAGAGGCTGCCGCCGCCGGCGTCCTTCGGCCAGCGGCCGAAATCCGGGCCGCCGCCGATCTGGTCGAAACGGATGACGCGGGCGCCGAGCTGGGCGAGGTAGAGCCCGCAGGAGGGCGCGGCGATGAAGGACGCGCCCTCGACGACGGTAAGGTTCCTGAGATGGCCGTACATGGTCAGTTGAAATCCAGTTCGGGAAGGTCGAGATCGTCCCCGAGACCCGGAATCTCGATCTCGCTGTCCTCATACTGCACTTCGGGCCCCTTGTAATGCGTGACCAGCTGGGGGAAGGCGACCAGAAAACCGATCATGACCAGCTGCAGGATGATGAAGGCGAGCGTGGCGCGATAGAGGTCTATGGTCCTTATCCCCTCGATGCGCCGGCGGGTCACGGTGTCGGTATAGGCCTTTGCCGGCGTCGCCGAGCGCATGAAGAACAGGGCGAACCCGAAGGGAGGGGTCAGGTAGCTGGTCTGGAGATTGACGGCGAGCATCACCGCGAACCAGACGAGATCGATCCCCAGCGCCTGCGCCGCCGGCGCCAGCAGCGGCACCAGGATGAAGGCGATCTCGAAGAAGTCGAGGAAGAAGCCGAGCAGGAAGACGATCAGGTTGACGATGATGAGGAAGCCGATCGCGCCGCCGGGCAGCGACAGCAGCAGATGCTCGACCCATTCGTGGCCGTTGACGCCGTAGAAGGTCAGGGCGAAGACGCGCGAGCCGATCAGGATGAACATGACGAAGGTGGACAGGCGCGCGGTCGCGTCGATCGCCTCCGACAGCATGCCGAAGCTGAGCCTGCGCCGGCCGATCGCCATGATCAGCGCGCCGGCCGCGCCCATGGCCCCGCCCTCGGTCGGCGTCGCGACGCCGAGGAAGATCGTGCCGAGCACGAGGAAGATCAGCGCCAGCGGCGGCACGAGCACGATCACCACCGCCTCGGCCATACGGGACAGCAGGCCGAGCTTCAGGTTGCGGTTCGCCAGCGCGACGGCATAGCCGGCGATGGTGCCCAGCGCCGCGCCGTATATGACGGTGTCCATCTCGGGCAGGCCCGGAAACAACGCCTGAAGCAGGCGGATGAAGCCGAAGATGGCGAGCGCGATGAAGATCAGGATCGCGGCCAGCGACTTCAGCCCGACCGTGCCGTCCGCCTCGTTGAGCCGGCGCGCCTCCTTCGGGATCGGCGGGGCCGCGTCGGGCTTGAGCATGGTCAGGCCGAAGACGTAGGCGGCGTAGAGGACGACCAGCAGCAGGGCCGGCACCAGCGCGCCCTTGTAGACGTCGCCGACCGACTGGCCGAACTGGTCGGCCAGCACGATCAGGATGATCGAGGGAGGAATCGTCTGTGCCAGCGTGCCCGAGGCCATGATGACGCCGGTGGCGAGGTAGCGGTCGTATCCGTAGCGCAGCATGATCGGCAGCGCGATCAGGCTCATCGAGATGACCGAGGCGGCGACGACGCCGGTCGTTGCGGCCAGCAGCGCGCCGACGAAGATCACCGCATAGGCGAGGCCGCCGCGCACCGGGCCGAAAAGCTGGCCGACCGTGTCGATGAGGTCCTCTGCCATCCCGGATCGTTGCAGGACGAGCCCCATGAAGGTGAAGAAGGGAATGGCCAGCAGCGTCTCGTTCGACATCGTGCCGTACACCCTGTCGGGCAGGGCGCGCAGGAAGTTCTCGCCGAACAGGCCGAGCTCGATGCTGAGGAAGGCGAAGCCGAGGCCGACCGCGGACAGCGCGAAGGCGACCGGATAGCCGAGGATGAGGAAGAGGATCAGGCTCACGAACATGATCGGAGCCATGTTCTCGATGATGAAGGCGGTCATGACGCGGCTCCGCCCCCGGCGTTCGCCTCGTCCGGTCCCGTCTCGTCGGGGTCGACGTCCACCTTGTCGTCGAGCTGCCCGCGCAGGATGGCGATGCGCTTGATCAGCTCGGAGACGGCCTGGAGCAGCAGCAGCCCGAAGCCGAGCGGCACCAGCAGCTTGACCGGCCACAACAGCAGGCCGCCGGCATTCGAGGAATGCTCGCCGGAGCTGAAGGACCTGAGGAAGAAGGGAATGCCGTCGTAAAGGAGGATGAGGCAGAGCGGCATGAGGAAGAATATGTGGCCGAAGACGTCGATCCAGTCGCGGCTGCGCTTCCGCAGCTGCGCCGAGACGATGTCGATCCGCACATGCGCGTCCTTGAGGAGCGTGTAGCCCGCCCCCAGCATGAAGACGCCGGCATAGAGATACCATTGCAGCTCCAGCCAGGCGTTGGAGCCGATGGACAGGAACTTCCGCGACAGGGCGTTCCCCGCGCTGACGACGACGGCCCCCAGGATCAGCCAGCCGGCGGCCCGGCCTATCGTCGTGTTCAAGCGATCTATCAGGCGGGCGACCGCCAGCAACGCAGACATCCTGTTCGTTCCCTCCCGTCTACCGGACCGCCGGCCTGGCCGAACGGCCGTCCTCCGCTGTCAGCCCGCACTTGCCGGACGCGCCGGCCAAAGGCATTTTCACTGAAGATGGCAAGCGCCGCTTCCGGTCGTCACGGAGCCGCGCCGGCGAAAGCCGGCTTCTTGCGGCAGGAGATCCGGACATGGCATGCGGCGCCTGTCCACATATCGATCTTTCATAGAATGAATACGTAATTCAAAACTAGCATAGGGTTTTGAAAAGTGCTAGAGGCTTTCTCAGCAGGAACCATGGCGGGCCGGCGACGGGCCGCGCGGTTCGAACGATACGAAGGAGAGTGAAGTGGCGACGGCGCTTGCAAGGAACTACATCGCGGGCAACTGGCGGGGCGGGGCCGATATCCTGGAAATCCGCAACCCCTCGAACCTCGACGAATCGGCCGGCAGCTACGGCATGGCCAGCGTGGCTGATGTCGAGGAAGCCTTCGCCGCCGCGCGCAAGGCGCAGCCGGCCTGGCGCAACGCGACGCTGGAGCAGCGCTCGGTCGTGCTGGAAAAGATCGCGCAGGCGATCTTCGAGCGCAAGGACGAGCTGGCGAAGATCATGTCGCTGGAAGGCGGCAAGACCATTCCCGACGCGCTCGGCGAGATCGTCCGCGCCGGCAACATCGCCCGCTTCTTCGCCGGCGAGGCGCTGCGCCTGCCGGGCGAGAAGCTCGGCTCGGTGCGGCCGGACGTCGACGTCGAGATCACCCGCGAGCCGGTCGGCGTCGTCGGGCTGATCACGCCGTGGAACTTCCCGATCGCGGTGTCGCTGTGGAAGCTCGCGCCGGCGCTGGCCTTCGGCAACGCCGTCGTCTGGAAACCGTCGGAGAAGACGCCGGGCATTTCCGCCGCCATCGCCGAGATCGCCGCCACGGCCGGGGTGCCGGCCGGTGTCTTCAACATGGTGATCGGCAACGGGCCGGACATCGGCGCGGCCGTGGTCGAGAACGCCGACGCCATCTCGTTCACCGGCTCGTCCGCGACCGGCCGTCGCATCGCCGTGCGCTGCGCCGAGCGGCTGATCCGCGTCCAGCTCGAGATGGGCGGCAAGAACCCGCTCGTCGTCCTCGACGACGCCGACCTCAACCTCGCCGTCGAGCTCGCGGTCAACGGCGCCTATTTCCAGGCAGGCCAGCGCTGCACGGCGTCCAGCCGGCTGATCGTCACCGACGGCATCCACGACCGCCTCGTCGCCGGCATGGTCGAGCGGCTGCGGCAGATCAAGGTCGGCAACGCCGCCGATCCTTCGACCCAGATCGGCCCGGTGATCGACGAAAGCCAGTTCGACAAGGTCATGTCCTATGTCGAGGTCGGGCGCGGCGAGAAGGCCAACCTGCTCGCCGGCGGCGAGAAGCTGAAGCTCGCCGAGCGCGGCTGGTACGTCGCCCCGGTGCTGTTCGCCGACTCCACGAACGTCCAGCGCATCAACCGCGAGGAGGTGTTCGGCCCGTTCGCCAGCGTCATCCGCGTGCGCGACTATGACGAGGCGCTGGCGGTGGCGAACGACACCGACTACGGCCTTTCCGCCGGCATCGTCACCACCTCGATGAAGCATGCGCGCCATTTCCGCGCCAATGTCGAGGCCGGCATGACCATGCTGAACCTGCCGACCGCCGGCGTCGACTACCATGTGCCGTTCGGCGGCCGGAAGAACTCCAGCTACGGCCCGCGCGAGCAGGGTCGCTACGCGGTCGAATTCTATACGATGGTCAAGACGAGCTACCTCTCGGTCTGACGCGAACATCCGGAAAGTGAGATCGTCATGAAGATTGGCTTTGTCGGGCTGGGCCGCATGGGCCTGCCCATGGCTTCGAACCTGCAGCGCAAGGGCTTCTCCGTCACCGGCTTCGACCTGAAGCGGGAGGCGCGCGAGGCGCTTGCCGCCATCGGCGGAACGGGCGTGGCCAGCGCGGCCGACGCCGCGCGCGACGCCGACGTGGTTTTCACCATGCTGCCGAACTCGAACGACGTGCGCACCGTCGTCGAGGGCGAGATCCTGCCGGTGGCGCGGCCCGGCGCGATCATCGTCGACATGAGCACCATCGACCCGCTCGTCACCGACGAGATCGCCGCGCTCGTCGCGGCGAAGGGGCTGCGCTTCGCCGATTCGCCGGTCGGCCGGCTCGCCATCCACGCCGACAGGGGCGAGTGCCTGTTCATGGTCGGGGCGGCGGAGGCGGATTTCGCCGCCATCCGCCCGCTTCTGGAAGCCATGGGCACGACCATCCACCATTGCGGCCCGGTCGGGGCCGGCATGCGGATGAAGGTGGTCAACAACTACCTCGCCATCGCCGCCGCTCAGCTCAACGCCGAGACGCTGACGCTGATGGCGCGCTTCGGGCTCGATCTCGAAAAGACGATCGAGGTGCTCAACGGCACCACCGCGACCAACGGCCACCTGAAGACCAACTTCCCGGTCAAGGTGCTGGCGGGCGACATCGAGCCGGGGTTCCAGATCGACCTCGCGCACAAGGATCTCGGGCTCGCCCTGACGGCGGCCTCGGCGATGAAGGTGCCGCTGTCGATGGGCTCGGCGGCGCGCGAGTGCCTGCAGCTCGCCCGCGCGGGCGGCTTCGGCGGCAAGGATTTTTCCGGCCTGCTCGACGCGTGGTGCCGGCTTGCCGGGGTCGAGCCGCCCCGCCTGCCCGGGAAATAGCAGCCGTCTCCCGACAGCCTCCGCTGCGGTCGTGTCCGTTCGTGCCCAGGATCTCTTCGCATGGTGCCGTTGGTGGGTGACAACTCCTATTATCTCGAGCTCTACAGCCGTTACCGACGCGACCGGAACTCCGTCCCGGCCGACTGGTGCGTCTATTTCGAGACGCTGGACGGCGGCGAGGCCCCGACCGGCCGGCCGGACGCCCTCGCCGGAATGCTCGTCGACGCCTTCCGCCGCTCGGGCCATCTCGAGGCCGACCTCGACCCGCTCGGCTTCTTCCCGCGGCGCAGGCTCGCCTCGCTGGCGCGGCTGCGCGAAAGCGCGCGCGAACAGGGCGCGGCGGAAGCGCGCTACGACTATGCCGGGCAACGCCTGACGGGCGGGCTCGACGCGCTGCTGCAATCGCTGGAGGCGGCCTATACCGGCCCCTGCACGCTGCAGGCCACGCATATCGACGACGAGGACGCCCGCGACTGGCTCTTCGCCGAATATGAGCGGACGATGGCCGCGCCGCTCGATGCGGCGGCGCTGGAGCGCGCCTGCGAGGCCGTGGCGCTGGTCGACGAGTTCGAGAAATTCGTCATGACCAAGCACCCGACCAAGAAGCGGTTCGGCGCCGAAGGCTCGGAGGGAAGCGTCGTCCTGCTGCGCGAGCTCCTGCGCCACGCCGCCGGCGCGGGCTGCGCGGAAGCGGTGATGGGCGGCATGCATCGCGGCCGGCTGGCGACGCTGGCGACGGTGCTGGGCAAGCCGCCGGCGATGCTGCTGGCCGAGATCGCCGGCCACGACCTGACCGACGGCCGGCCCGACTATACCGGCGACGTGCCCTACCATCTCGGCCACGCGGCGGAACTGTCCTTCGACGGCGCCGCGCTCAAGGTCGCGCTGGCGCCGCATCCGTCGCATCTCGGCGTCGTCGCGCCGGTGGCCGCCGGCCTGACGCGCGCGCGCCGCAGGGACCGGGCGGCGGCGGACGCCGTCTGCATCCTCCTCCACACCGACGCGGCCTTTTCCGGCCAGGGGCTGATCGCCGAGCTGATGCAGCTCTCGGGCCTCGACGGCTACGGCGTCGGCGGCTCGATCCACATCGTCGTCAACAACCAGATCGGCTTCACCACCATGCCGTCCGAGGGCAGGACGGCGACCTACTGCACCGACATCGGCAAGATGGTCGGGGCGCCGGTGCTGCACGTCAACGGCGACGACCCCGCCGCGCTGGTCAGAGCCGCGGCCGTCGCCTTCGCGTGGCGCCGCGCCTTCGGCCGCGACGTCATCATCGACCTCGTCTGCTATCGCCGCAACGGCCACAACGAGCTCGACGAGCCGCGCTTCACCCAGCCGGCCATGTGGCAGCGCATCGACATTCACCGCCCGCTCGGCGCGGCGTTGGCCGAAAGCCTCGCCGCGCAGGACGAGGCGGCGGCGCAGCGCGTCGGCGAGACGGCGGCATCGTTCCGCCACGCGCTGGCCGATGCCTTCTCCGGCATCGGCAATGCGCGGCCCAACATGGTCAACCGCTTCCAGCAGGGCTGGGAGGAGCGGGTCTGCACCGGCGAGGCGGGGCTTCTCAATCCCGTGCGCACCGGCATGCCGGCCGACAGGCTGCGGGCGCTGGCGCGGGCGACCACGGCGATTCCCGCCGACATCGCCCCCCACCCCAAGATCCGCCAGTTCTACGAGACCCGCGCCGAGGCGATCGACAAGGGCGAGGCAATCAACTTCGCGACCGCCGAGGCCCTCGCCTTCGCCACGCTGCTCGCCGAGGGGCGCAGCGTCCGCCTGTCGGGGCAGGATTGCGTGCGCGGCACGTTCACCCAGCGCCATCTGCGGGTCCACGACCTCGCCAGCGAGCGCTCGGCGATGCCGCTCGCGGAAGCGGTGAGCGCGGGCGCGCGGATCGAGGCGATCAACAGCCCGCTGTCCGAATACGGCGTGCTCGCCTTCGAATACGGCCACAGCCTCGACAATCCCGACGATCTGGTGATCTGGGAGGCGCAGTTCGGCGACTTCCTCAACGGGGCGCAGATCGCGGTCGACCAGTTCATCGTCTCGGCCGAGGCGAAATGGCAGATCATGTCCGGCCTCGTCGCGCTCCTGCCGCACGGGCTCGAGGGACAGGGGCCGGACCATTCCTCGGCGCGCATCGAGCGCCTGCTGCAGCTGTGCGCCAACGGCAACATCGTCGTCGCCAACCCTTCGACGCCGGCTAACTATTTCCATCTCCTGCGCCGCCAGCTGCACGCGCCGTGGCGCAAGCCGCTCTTCGTCATCGCGCCGAAGTCGCTGCTGCGCGCGAGGGCCGGCATCTCCGCCCTCGCCGACTTCGCCGGGGACACGCATTTCCTGCCGTTCATCGCCGATCCGGCGGCAAGATCGGGGAAGAGCCGCGGCGTTATTCTCTGCTCGGGCAAGATCTATTATGATCTCGTGCAGGCGCGGAACGAGGAAGGGCTGGCCGAGGACGTCGCGATTCACCGGGTCGAGCAGCTCTATCCTCTGGACATTGCCGCCATCTCGCGCGAAATCTCGACCCTGCAAGGCAACGGCCCCGTCGTGTGGTGCCAGGAAGAGCCGCTGAACCAGGGCGCCTGGGCGTTCGTGCGCGACGCGCTCGGCGCGGCCGGGGTGCCGGCCCGGATCGAGGCGGTAGGACGGCCGGCCACGCCCGTTCCCGCCGGCGGCTCCATCGACCGCCATACGGCGGAGCAGAACGAGCTGGTCCGGCGCGCGCTGGCGCTGGCCATGGAGGAGTTGGCGACATGACGTCATTCGAGCCCGTCAGGGCCATTCTGCGCGGGCTCGAAGTGTTGCGGGTCGTCAGCGAGAACGGTCCCCTGACCGCCTCGGAAGTCAGCAAGGCCTGCCGCCTGCCCCAGCCCACCGCCGTGCGCATCATCGAAACGCTCATCGAAGCCGGCTATGTCTACCGCTATCCCGGCCAGCAGGTCTTCGGCGTGACCGCGCGGACGAAATCGCTGAGCCGCGGCTACGACGCGCGCTCGCGCCTCGTGCAGCTCGCCGAGCCCCTGATCGAGGACCTGCGCAGCCGCATCGGCTGGCCGTCGAACCTCGCGGTCCTCGAAGGCCGCTCGATGATCATCGTCTACTCCAACCGCAGCGCCAACGGCATGTCGATCCCCGGCCGCCTCGGCGCGCAGATCCCGCTGCTGGCGACCGGCGTCGGCACCGCCTATCTCGCCGCGCTCGACCGGCCCGAGCGCGAGCGCATCCTCGACCTGCTGCGCAAGAGCCAGGACCGGTGGGACGCCGAGCCCTCGCTGTGGGAGACGCTCAACGAGCGGATCGAGGCGGCGCGGCGCACCGGCCACGCCTTCGCGCAGGAAATCTACCTGAACGAGCTTTACCAGTCGCTGATCTGGGCCGTCGGCGTGCCGATCAAGGCGTTCGGCGAGCCGGTCGCCGCGATCAGCAGCCTCGTCCTCAACACGGCGGGAAGCCGCGACCAGCAATTGTCGCTCGTCCTGCCCGCGCTCGAGGCCACCGCAGACCGTATCGGCAAGCTGCTGGAGAAGGATGCGAGCGCCGGCATGGCGCCCGATGCAGGCGTAGCAGCAGCCGGCGCGGAACGGGATTGACCCCACCAAAGCCGGCGATACTGCGCCGGCTGTCTATCTTCCAATCCCCACGGCAGCAGCGTATTCGCCGATCAGCGCGGCCATCGCCTCCGGCTGCTGCGCGGCCGGCATGTGGCCGCAGCCTTCGAGGATTTCGAGCCGCGCGCCGCCCATCACCTGCGCCATGGCCAGCATGGCGGCGGGCGATGCGCTGACATCCTCCTCGCCGCAGACGAGCAGCGGCGCGATCTCCAGGTCGCGCAGAGCCTGCGAGACATCGGACTCGATCAGCGCCTGGCATATCTCGCAATAGGTAGCGACATCGCAGCGGGCGACCATCGTCTCGTAGAGCGCCGCGACCGGCGGATTGGCGGCGAGGAACCCGGCCGGGAACCAGCGCTGCACCATCTGCCGCGCCAGCGTGTCCATCCCGGACGTCGCGACGTCGAAGAACCGGCGCATCCACATCTGCGGCGTGCCCATGGTCGGCGTCGAGCCGACGATGACGAGGCCCTTGACGAGGTCGGGACGCCGAGCGGCAAGGAGGGCGGCGATATGCCCGCCGATCGAGGCGCCGACCAGGCACGCGGCCGGGCATTCGTGGGCTTCGAGCACCCGTTCGAGATCGTCGACAAGCTCGCCCATGCCGATGCGCCGACGCGGGCCGGCGGCCGACAGGCCATGGCCGATCTTGTCGTAGCGGATGGCGCGCAGGCCGGCGGGCAGCCTGTCGCACAGGTCGGACCACATGCGATGGTCGGTGCCGAGGGAATTGACGAACACGAGGGCGGGCTCGCCGCGGCGGCCGCCGTCGAGAACGTGATGCAGCCCGGTGCTTGCGGGGATCAGCGTGGTCATCTCGGCTCCGATCAGTCCGGCGCGACGGTCAGCCGCCCGCCCTCGACCTCGGCGCACGGGATCTGGCACGACAGCCGCGAGCGGCCCGGCTCGTACTGGCCGGTGCCTTCGAGGATGTCGAGCTCCTCGCCGCCGGGAACGGTCAGGTGCTCGGGCCACTCGCCGTCGAGATAGACGTGGCAGGTCGCGCACGAGCAGGTGCCGCCGCATGTCGCGAGGACGGAAAGGCCGGAATCGCGCATCACCTCCATCAGGCTCTGGCCGTCGATCAGCTCGACGTCGTATTCCTTGCTGTCGATATCGGTGACGGTAATCGTTTTCGTTGCCATGCTCGGTCAGCTCACCTTGTCTGGATGATTAGCGACATCTCTGTCGGGGTTGACGACCTGATCGATGAATCGATCGACGGTCCATTCTTCGCTCACGGCCCGCTTCCCCACGGTCTGCACCTTGGGAAAATTCACCGATTCCATGCCGGTCACGACGTTGCGGGCATCGCGGCAGATGACGACGTAGGCGTTGCCGGCGCCGTCGAGATCGATCCGCTCGGCGGCTGCCTCCGCGCCCGCCATGCTGCCGGCGGAGCGGACCTTCAGCCCCATCTGGTCGGTCCACAGGATCTGGACGTAGGCCCTGCCCCCGGCGGGGCCGCCGGCGATGTGGCGCGCGGCCATCTCGGCCGAGTGGAGCGCGTTCTCGATGCAGGGCGAGTAGGGCAGCGGCGCGCCGTCGTCGGCGACGATGCGCGCGACGTCGCCGACGGCATAGACGCCCTCGACATCGGTCGTGCCATGCCGGCCGGTGACGACGAAGCCGTTGTCGAGGCGCGGAGTACGGCCCTTGAAGGCAGGCAGGAGCGGGACCGAGCCGACGCCGGCAAGCACCTCGTCGACGACGACGTTCCTGTCGCCGCAGACGATCCTGTAGCCGCCGTCGTCGAGGCGGACGATGTCGTCGACGGCCGAGCCGAGCAGCACCGTCGCGCCCGCGCCTTCATGGGCGCGGCGAATGGTTTCCGACACGTCCGCGCCCAGCGCGCGCTTGAGAAGGCGATCCTCGCGTTCGAAGATGAAAACCCCGATGCCGCGCGCGGCCGCCGCCGAGGCGACCTCCAGCCCGACGAAGCCGCCGCCGACCACCGCCAGCGAGCGTATCGCGCGGAGCGCGTCGAGAACGCGGCACGCATCCGCCGGCGTGCCGAGCGCCATCGGGACCCGCGCCGAATAGGACGGCTGGCGCGGCTGCACCCCGGTCGCCAGAACCAGCTTGCCGTAGCCGATTTCCATGCCGCAGGAGAGCGTCAGCCTGCGCTCGTCCATGTCGACGGTCGCGACCCCGGCCCCGCCGAGCAGCGTGACGCGCCGGGTGCGCAGCCATTTGTCGCCGCGCAGCGGCACCTTCGGCCGCGCGCCCTCGGCATAGAGCGCGCCCTTCGACAGATGCGGCCGCTCGTAGGGCAGGCCGGGCTGCGCCTCGACGATGCCGATCGTGCCTTCGTATTTGTGGCGCCGGAGCTGGTCGGCCACGGCGGTGCCGCCATGGCCGGCGCCGACGATCACCGTGTCGAAATGCGCCATCAGGCCGCCCGCGGCTCGAGCTTCACATGCATCGAGGAGGGGCCGGAATTGGCCATGTTGCCGCCCTCGACATAGATGATCGGCTTGGAGCGATCGATGGCGATGCCGTCCATCACCGCGCTGAACTCCTTGAGCGCGGCGGTCGCCTCCAGCCGCGCCAGCGGCGCGCCGAGGCACATGTGAATGCCGTGGCCGAAGCCGATATGGGCAGCGTTGTCGCGGCCGATGTCGAACATGTCGGCATTGTCGAAGACGGTCCGGTCGCGGTTTGCCGAGCCCGGCAGCAGCTTGACGAAGGAGCCCTTGGGAATGGTGACGCCGGCGACCTCGGCGTCCTCGTAGGTCATGCGGCTGACGCGCTGCAGCGTCCCGCGGTAGCGGACCTGCTCCTCGACGCAAGGGGCGAGCAGGGTGTCGTCGCCGCGCAGCCGGACGATGAGGTCGGGATGCTCGGACAGCGTCGTCATCAGGTTGGCGATGATGATCGTCGTCGTCTCGTGGCCGGCGACGAACATGAAGCCGACCATGTGAACGGCCTCGTCATGGGTGAGGTCGCCGCTGAGATACTGGCCGTAGAGCTTGGCGATGAGCGATTCCTCGCCCCTGGCGTGCGCCTCCTTCATCTCGCCTTCGAGGAACTGGAAGAACTCGGCCGTCGTCTCCTTGTCGCCGGCGGCGCCGGGGGCGTTGCGCCCCACCCGGCCGAAATAGCTCGACATGGCGTCCGACCATTCCTTCAGCTGGTCGATCTCGGAAAAGCGCAGGCCGAGGACGGAGGCGATGGTCTTCATGGTCAGCGGCAAGGCGAAGCCGTTGACGATGTCGCCACCGCCGGCCGCCGCCAGATCGCCGAGGAGTTGGCGGGCCTGCGCGGCGACGCCCGGCCGCAGCGCCTCCAGCGATTTCGGAATGAAATGCGGCGCCACGGCGCGGCGCAGGCGCGGATGGTCGGGCGAATCGAGGATGGTCAGGAAGCGCAGCAGGTAAGGATCCATGACCTGCGAGCCGAACACCTTGGGCGAGCGGAACGCCTGACGGATGTCCTCGTAGCGCGAGAGGAACCAGACGTCGCCGGAGGGCGTCGAGGTGCGCAGGGCCGGGGCATTGTCGCGCATCCATGCATAATAAGGAAACGGATCGGCCTGGATGGAGAAGCTGACCGCATCGAACGGGCCGATATCCTCCGGCCAGTCGAGCTCATGGGAATAGGGGTGGGAAGAGGACATCTGGGGCTCCGGAAAGGCACGACCTTGATAAATGTCAAATAACAAGAAATCTGGATTTTTGCAATATATGAGAAAATAGGATATTATGTGCATCGCACAACGCTCCTGCGAGGGACGGCGGGCGCGGCGCCGGCCCGGCCGGCCGCACGGAAGACGAACGGGCGGGGCTGCGGTAACAAGGGACTGGAAAGAATCAGGCGGGTTTCATGAAGGCGCGACGATGAACGAGTCAGAGAGCATCAACCGGTTCTTCGCGATCATCGGCTGCTTCACCGAGACCCACCCGCGCTGGACGGCGAACGAGCTTTCGGAAACGCTCGACCTGAAGAAATCGACCGTCTACCGCTATCTCAGGAGCATGCAGTCCTACGGCATCCTGACCAACATCTCGGGCTCCTACATCCTCGGCCCGCGCTTCATCGAGATCGACAGGACGGTGCGCCTGTCGGACCCCGTCCTCAAGGCCGCCGACGAGATCCTGCGGGACGCCCGCGACGCGGTCAGCGGCACGATCATGATCTCGCGCTTCTACGGCGACAAGATCCTGTCGGTCTACGAGGACAAGACGGACGAGACGATCCGCCTCGAGATGGACCGCGGGAAATCGATGAACCTGCTTCAGGGCGGCCCGTCCCGCATCGTCCTGTCCCACCTGCCCTCGGCCGAGTTGAAGAACGTCTATCTCCTGTTCGAGAACGAGATCAGGCAGAAGAAGATCGCCGAGGACTGGGCCGGCTTTCGCAAAAAACTCAAGAAGCTGCGGACGGATGGTTACATCGTCTCCAGCGAGCTCGACGCCCATCTCGTCGGCATCTCCGTGCCGATCAAGATGCAGAACGGCAAGATCTACGGCAGCCTGACCTTCGCCCGCTACAAGGACCGCGACTACGCGACCGCGATTCCCGAGCTGATCCTGCTGGCCAAGGAAAAGGCCGCACGCATCGGCGAGCGGATATGACCCTTCACGACGATCGCAGCAGGGCGAGGCCGGCTCCGCCCGCCGCCGCGATGAGCACCACGATCCAGGGCGGGCTCTTCCACACGGTCAGCGCCGAAAAGCAGACGAGCGCCAGCGCGAAATCCTCCGGCCGCCGGATCGCGCCCGTCCAGACCGGGTCGTAGAGCGCCACGCCGAGAATCCCGACCACCGCCGCGTTGACCCCGGCCATCGGCGCGCGGACCCGCGGCCGCGCCCTGAGCGCGCTCCAGAACGGCAGCGCCCCGGTCAGCAGCAAAAGGCCGGGCAGGAAGATCGCGACAAGCGCCAGCGCCGCCCCGGCGATGCCGTTCGGAGCGGGCTCCAGCAGCGTGCCGAGGAAAGCGGCGAAGGTGAACAGCGGCCCCGGCACGGCCTGCGCCGCGCCATAGCCGGCAAGGAAGGCGTCGGCGGAGACCCAGCCGGGCGCGACGATCTCCGCCTCGAGCAGCGGCAGCACGACATGGCCCCCGCCGAACACCAGCGCGCCGGCGCGGTAGAACGCGTCGACCACCGCCAGCGCCTGCACGGGAACCGCAGCCGCCAGAAGCGGCAGGCCGACGAGAAGGAGGGCGAAGACCGCGAGCGCCGCGACGCCGGCCGCCTTCGATACCGGGAAATGAAGCCCGGCATCCAGCCTCTGCCCCGCACCGTCGCCGTGGCACAGCCACAGACCGGCCAGCGCGCCGGCGAGGATCGCCGCGAACTGGCCGAAAACTCCGCCGAGGACCGTCACGATCACCACCGCCGCCACGGCGATGCCGGCTCGCTGGCGATCCGGGCAGAGCGTGCGGGTCATGCCTAGAACCGCCTGCGCGACGATGGCGACCGCCATCACCTTGAGCCCGTGCAGGAGGCCGAGGCCGAGCGGGCCGGCGAGCGCGCCCGCCGACCAGGCGAACAGCACGAGAAGGATGGCGGACGGCAGGGTGAAGCCCGCCCAGGCCGCGAGCGCGCCCTTCGCGCCGGCGCGTTGCAGGCCGAGCGCGAAGCCGACCTGGCTCGATGCCGGGCCGGGCAGGAACTGGCAGAGCGCGACCAGATCGGCATAGGCGCGATCGTCGATCCAGCGGCGGCGGGCGACGAACTCCTCGCGGAAATAGCCCAGATGCGCGATCGGCCCGCCGAAGGAGGTGAGCCCGAGCTTCAGGAAGGCGGCCAGCACCTCGCCGGCCGTGCCCTGCTGCACAGATACCGTCTCCGGAGGCTCAGCCGGACCGGAATTCATCGCGGCCCTCTCCTTAGACCGGCACGCATCTCGCGAGAATCCTAGCGCCAGAACGGCCTCGCATCGCGGAACACATCGTGCGCCTCGGCAGCTTCCTCGAGCAAATCGGCCTTGTCGCTGTCGAAATCCGGCACGGCGGTCTCGCCCTCGCCCAGCACGCGCTGCGACATGGCGATGTCGTTGAGCGCGCCGAGCTTGTCCTGCAACGCCGACAGCGCCTCGATGAAGCGCCGCCCCCGACGCTTGCCCCGTTTGTCGGCGAAAAGGGAGGCGAAGAACTCCGCCGCATAGCGCAGCTTCTTGGCGTCCTTGCGCAGCACGTGACGCGCCTCATCGGTGAGGTTTTCGAGGCCGCGCCCGCCCTTCTTGACCCTGCGGCGGAAGCGGTCGAGCGCCGCGCCCGCGAAGCCGCGCACCGGCTCGTCGCGCAGCACGCCGCCCTCGGGGCGGGAGAGCCAGCCGCCCAGCGCCAGCCAGCGCGACAGGTCGAGCATCAGCGCCCGCGCCCGGGCCGACGATACCGCGGCCAGCGCCCGGCCATAGGCCTCGTCGCAGGCCTGTTCGAGGCGGCCGCGCAATTCCGGCTCGACCGTCCCGCCCGACAGGAGCACGTCGAGGTCGCGCGCCTCGCCGAGCGCGTTCGCCAGCCATCTGGTTTCCTCGCGCAGCCCGGCGAAAAAATCGTCCTCCAGCATCGGCGCGAAGATCGAGAAGGCGGAGCGCAGCCGGCGCAGGGCGACGCGCGCCTGATGCACAGCCTCCGGGTGCGCCCGGTCGATGGCCGCCTCGTTCAGGCGATATTGCCGCAGGTAGGAGCCGGCGATCGCGCGGAACGCGTCCGCCGCGCTCATCTCCGGCGACAGGGCGACCTCGCCCGACTTGAACGAGCGGATGACGGGGCCGAGCAGGCGCTGGCCGCGCTCGGCCTTGTTGACGACGCCGACATGGAGCGGGACGATGCCGTCGAGATGCCGCGCCAGCGAGAACAGGGCCGCCGGCGTGCCTTCCTTCAGCTCCAGCTCGATCTCGCAGACCGGCGCGCTGCGCTCGCCGGCCACGACATGGCCGCGGTCGAGCACGACCTCGACCAGCGCCTCCTCCCACGGCACGTCCCAGACCAGCCGCTCGACGCGGATCTCGAAGATCGGGACAATGTCGTGCAGCCGCGCCCCGAGAAGGGCGGGAAGCGGCGTCGCATCGTCGAGAACCGGCCGGTCGTCCTCGACCGTCCGCTCCCATTCCGGCCGGGCGAACAGGCCCGCCGTCGCGGTGCCCGCCGCCTTCACGGTCTGGGTGCGGACGCCGCCCGCATCCCTGATCCGCAGTGAGAACCCGGCCTTCGCCAGATGCCCGTCGGGCGTGTCGAAATAGGGCGTGCGCAGCTCGAGCCGCTTCGGCCCGGCGGCCAGCGCGCCGGAGGCGAGAAGCGTCTCGGCCGCCTCGGGGGTCAGCTCGAGCTTGAGTTCGATTTCCTGCGCCATGTTCGCCGGCTCCGGTTTCGTGCCCGCCATCCGTCTACACGGCGAATATCACATATTCGCGAAAGCCTGCGCACGGCCAAGCCGGCGACATGCGCCGCCGGTTTCCCCGACCGCCCCGGTCGCGGGATCAGATGTCGAGATTGGCGACCGAGAGCGCGTTTTCCTGGATGAAGTCGCGGCGCGGCTCGACCTCGTCGCCCATCAGGCGGGCGAACAGCGAATCGGCGTCCGTCGCGTCGGTCACCTTGACCTGGAGCAGCGAGCGCACATTCGGGTCGAGCGTCGTTTCCCAGAGCTGCTCGGCGTTCATCTCGCCCAGCCCCTTGTAGCGCTGCAGGGTCAGCCCCTTGCGCCCCGAGGCGAAGATGGCGTCGAGCAGCGCCGTCGGCCCGGAGATCGCCTCGCTCGCCTCGCGGCGGCGCAGCACCGGCCGCTTGCCGTAGATCTCCTGCATGCGCTGGGCGTAGCGGTCGATGGCGCGCGCGTCGGCCGAGCCGATCAGCGCGGCGTCCAGCACCACCACTTCCCTGACGCCGCGCACCGTGCGCTCGAAGACGAGGCCGCCGACGCCCTCGTTGGACGGATTGGCCCGGCCTTCCCAGCCGCGCTCCGTCTCCTCGGAGATCGCGTCGAGCCGCCGGGCGACATAGGCGGCGGCCTCGGCGGCGCGGCCGGGATCGGCCAGCACCTCGGCGTTGAGCGCGCCGGCGATCGCCGCCTGCTCGACGACGGTGCGCGAATAGCGCGTATGGAGGCCGTTCATCAGCGTGCGCAGGGCGAGCGCGTCGTCGACCACGGCGCGCAGGTCCGCCCCTGCCCGCACCTCGCCGTCGCCGAGCTCCAGCGAGGCGTCGTCGAGCCCGGAATCGATCAGGAATTCCTCGAAGGAGCGCTCGTCCTTGATGTATTGCGCGCTCTTGCCGCGCGACACCTTGTAGAGCGGCGGCTGGGCTATGTAGAGGTGGCCGCGCTCGATCAGCTCCGGCATCTGCCGGAAGAAGAAGGTGAGCAGAAGGGTGCGGATATGGGCGCCGTCGACGTCGGCGTCGGTCATGATGATGATCTTGTGATAGCGCAGCTTGTCGGCGTTGAACTCGTCCTTGCCGATGCCGGTGCCGAGCGCGGTGATCAGCGTGCCGATCATGTCGGAGGAGAGCATGCGGTCGAAGCGCGCGCGCTCGACATTGAGGATCTTGCCGCGCAGCGGCAGGATCGCCTGGTTCTGGCGCGAGCGGCCGGACTTGGCCGAGCCGCCAGCCGAATCGCCCTCGACGATGAACATCTCGGACTTGGCCGGGTCGCGCTCCTGGCAGTCGGCAAGCTTGCCGGGCAGCGAGGCGATGTCGAGCGCGCCCTTGCGGCGGGTCAGTTCGCGCGCCTTGCGCGCGGCCTCGCGCGCCGCCGCCGCTTCGACCACCTTGCCGACAAGCACCTTCGCCTCGCCCGGATGCTCCTCGAGCCAGGTGCCGAGCGCCTCGTTGACCAGGCTTTCGACCACCGGCCGCACCTCGGAGGAGACCAGCTTGTCCTTGGTCTGCGACGAGAATTTCGGATCGGGCACCTTGACCGAGAGAACGGCGGTCAGCCCCTCGCGGCAGTCGTCGCCGGTCAGCGAGACCTTCTCCTTCTTGGAGATGCCGGAGGTCTCGGCATAGCCGGTGACCTGGCGCGTCAGCGCGCCGCGGAAGCCGGCCAGATGCGTGCCGCCGTCGCGCTGCGGGATGTTGTTGGTGAAGGCGAGCACGTTTTCGTGGTAGCTGTCGTTCCACCACATCGCCACCTCGACCGTGATGCCGTCGCGCTCGGCGCGGATGGCGATGGGCGCGGCGATCAGCGCTTTCTTGGCCCGGTCGAGATATTTGACGAACTCCTCCAGACCGCCCTCGTAGACCAGCTCCTGGCTCACGATGTCGGCATGGCGCGCGTCGGTCAGCACGATGCGCACGCCTGAATTCAGGAAGGCGAGCTCGCGCAGCCGGTGCTCCAGCGTCGCGTAGTCGAACTCGGTCTTCGAGAAGGTCTGCGGCGAGGGCAGGAACGTCACCTCGGTGCCGGTCTCGCCGCCGGCGTCGCCGGTGACGGCGAGCGGCGCGTCGGGCACGCCGTGGCTGAAGCTCATCTCGTGGATCTTGCCGGCGCGCCGGATCTTGAGCCTCAAATAGATCGACAGCGCGTTGACCACCGAGACGCCGACGCCGTGCAGGCCGCCGGACACCTTGTAGGAATTCTGGTCGAACTTCCCGCCGGCGTGGAGCTGGGTCATGATGACCTCGGCCGCCGAGACGCCCTCGCCCGAGTGGATGTCGGTCGGGATGCCGCGGCCGTTGTCGGTGACGGTGCAGGAGCCGTCGGCGTTGAGCGTGACGGTGACGCGCGTCGCATGGCCGGCCAGCGCCTCGTCGATGGCGTTGTCGACCACCTCGTAGACCATGTGGTGCAGGCCCGAGCCGTCGTCGGTGTCGCCGATATACATGCCCGGCCGCTTGCGCACCGCATCGAGGCCCTTCAGGACCTTGATCGAATCCGCGCCATAATCGGTGCCGCTGCCGTTCTCGGTTTCGTCGCTCATGAAGGTCCGTTTCTGCCGTTTCCGGGGAAGGACGCGCGGGATCGAATCACGCGCCGCAAGACCCTGAAGATATAGGCCCTGAAGCGTTGATTTCCAAGGCATTTGCCCGATTCGGATGGGGATGACGCGGCGTTTGGGCCGCCGGTTTGAATGCGGGCCGCCCGCACCCTAGATGGAAGGGACCCGCAACGGAGCCCCGGCGATGGACGCCACGCCCGCCCCCTTCGTGCCGCCGGCGCCGAAGCCGCGCTCGAAGCCGCCGTCGACGCTGCAGCTGATGCGCATCGTCTACCGCAACCCGCTCGAGCTATGGGGCGAGCCGTCCTACAACGAGCCGTTCGTGTCGATCGGCACCGGGATCGGCGGGCCGCTGCTCATCGCCAACGACCCGGCGCTGATCCGCCACATCCTCGTCGACAATGCCGCCAACTACCGCATGGCGCGGGTGCGGCAGAAGATATTGCGGCCGATCCTGAAGGACGGGCTGCTGACGGCGGAAGGCGAGACCTGGAAGCGCTCGCGCAAGGCGATGGCGCCGGTGTTCACGCCGCGCCACATCGCCGGCTTCGCCCGCCCGATGCTGGAGCGCAGCGAGGCGTTCGCCGCCCGCTACGCCGACGGGGCGGTGAGCGACATCGCCCGCGACATGACGATGCTGACCTACGACATCCTCGCCGAGACGCTGTTCTCCGGCGAGATCGCCGGCGACCCGGCCGATTTTGCCCGTCAGGTCGATCACCTTTTCGAAACCATGGGCCGCGTCGACCCGCTCGACCTGATCGGCGCGCCCGACTGGCTGCCGCGCATCACCCGCCTGCGCGGGCGCCGCACGCTCGCCTTCTTCCGCACGCTGGTGGCCGAGACGATGCGCATGCGCAAGGAAAGGCTCGCGGCCGACCCCGACGGCTGCCCGAGCGACTTCCTGACCCTTCTGCTGAAGGCCGAGGGGCCGGACGGGCTTTCCGCCGATGAGATCGAGGACAACATCATCACCTTCATCGGCGCCGGACACGAGACGACGGCGCGGGCGCTCGGCTGGACGCTCTACTGCCTGTCGCGGGCGCCGTGGGAGCGCGACAGGATCGAGGCCGAGATCGACGCGGTGGTGGCGACGACGCAGGACCCGCACGCATGGCTGGCGAAGATGCCGCTGGCGCGCGCCGCCTTCGAGGAGGCGATGCGGCTCTACCCGCCCGCGGCCTCGATCAGCCGCGAGGCGATAGCGGCCGAGCGCTGGCAAGGCCTCGACATCGCCGCCGGGACGCAGGTGCAGATCATGCCGTGGACCATCCACCGCCACCGCAAGCTGTGGAAGGACCCCGACGCCTTCCTGCCCGAGCGTTTCCACCCGGAAAACCGCGAAAAAATCGACCGCTACCAGTACCTGCCGTTCGGCGCCGGCCCGCGCGTATGCATCGGCGCCGCCTTCGCCATGCAGGAGGCGGCGATCGCGCTCGGCGTGCTGATGTCGCGCTTCCGCTTCGACGTATTGCCCGAAACCGATCCGTGGCCGGTGCAGAAGCTGACCACCCAGCCGCAGGGCGGCCTGCCGATGCGAGTCAGCCGGCGGTAGTGCCTTCTCTGGCGAGCACGCCGCCACCCCTTATCCGCCCTTCGGGCACCTTCTCCCCGTGAACGGCGAGATGGGGATACGGCGGCGTTGCGGTCATCCCTCCTCTCCCCGTTCACGGGGAGAGGATGCCGGCAGGCAGGTGAGGGGCAGCGCCAATGCCCAACCAGAGCCGCCCGGCTTCGATGAAATCACACGAAGGCGAACACCCGCGCCGGGCCGCCGGTGCCGCCGCGCACCTTGGGCGCGCCGACGACGATGGTCGCGCCCTTCGCCGGCAGGGCGCCCAGATTGGCGACGCCCTCGATGCCGTAGCGGCCGGCCGGCAGCCAGGTGTTGTGGACGGCGAAGTCGGGCGACTAGCCGAAATTGAGCGACAGCGTGTCGACCGCGATCGCCTTGGCCGAGCCTTCTAGAAGCTGGTGGATCGCGTCGACATGGAAGCCGGGGAAGTGCATCTTGCCCTCGGCATCGGCGTTGCGGAACTTGTCCGTGCCGAGATGGGCGTCCCAGCCGGAGTTCAGCGCCACCACCGCGCCCTCGGGCAGCTCGCCATTGGCGTCGATCCATGCCTTGAGGTCGTCCGGCGTCAGCTGCGCGTCGGCGTTCCCGGCCGCCTTCGCCCGGATGTCGACGACGACCAGCGGCGCGACGAGATCTTCCACCGGCAGCTCCGCCACCGACTTGCCGTCGGCCGAGAAATGCAGCGGCGCGTCGATATGGGTCCCGGTGTGCTCGTTGATGCGCAGCTCGTAGAGGTTGAACGTGTCCTTCTCGTAGCTGAACTTCTTGTCGTAGAAGACCTGCTGCCCGCCGAAGAAGGTCGGGAACTCTTCATGCAGCTCGTGCGTCAGGTCGGCGACGGTGCCCGGCAGGCCCTCGGCGAACAGCGGCGCCGCATCGGCGCGCAGCGGTTGCGGCGTGACCGCGATGGTCGTCGCCGCCGCGGCCGCGGCGATGCCGCCCCTGAACAGGCTGCGGCGCGACAGCATGTTCGACTTGACGTTTTCCATGACGCAGGCGTGACACATCGCGATATTCCCCTCTTTTGCAGCAAAGCAAGGGGCAGCATGACTCCGCGCTCCATCCGCCGCAAGGGAATGATTTTCCGGCGCTCAGCGGCCGTTGAAAATATTTTCGACATGGACAGGCCAGCGCCGCGGCACGACCGCCACCATGTCGAAGCGCAGCGCGAGCCGCGCATGGTCGGGCTGGCGCGCCAGCCACAGGTCGGCGGCCGCCTCGATGCGGCGCTCGTTGAGGCGCTGCACCGCCTCCATCGCCTCGGTGAGCGTCGGCCGCACCTTGACCTCGACGATCAGGACGAGATCGCCGCGCCGGGCGATCAGGTCGATCTCGCCGAGCTTCGTGCGGTAGCGGCGGGCGAGGATGCGGTAGCCTTTCAGCATCAGGGCGAGCGCGGCGAGCCATTCGCCGCGATGGCCGCGCCGGTAATGGCGCAGCTTCCGCCCTGTGCCGCTATCCGCCATCGCCCTTCAGTTCCAACAGCCGGCGGTAGAGGTCGGCCTTCCGGCCCCCCGTCATTCTCGCAGCTTCGGCCGCCGCCTTCGAGGCGCCGAGCTCGGCACCCAACGACAGCAGCAGCGCGTCGACGTCCTCCGCCGTCTCCTGCCGCCCCAGTGGCGGGCCGACGCAGACGACGATTTCCCCGCGCGGCGCGTCTTCCTGCGCGTAAGCCCCGGCCAGCGCGGCGAGCGGGCCGCGCCGCACCTCCTCGAAAGTCTTGGTCAGCTCGCGGCAGATGGCGGCAGGCCGGTCGCCCAGCGCCCCGGCCATCGCCGCCAGCGCCTCGGCGAGCCGGCGCGGCGATTCGTAGAACAGGAGCGTCGCCGGCACAGCCTTCAATTCTTCGAGCCGCGTCTTCCGCTGTCCCGCCTTCACCGGCAGGAAGCCGGCGAACAGGAAGGTGTCGGAGGGCAGGCCGGAGGCCGTCAGCGCCGCGAGTAGCGCCGAGGGCCCTGGGATCGGCACGACCGCGCCGCCTGCCGCGACGACCTCCTCGACCAGCCGGTAGCCGGGGTCGGAGACGAGCGGCGTGCCGGCGTCGGAGACCAGCGCCACGCTTTTCCCGGCCAGCACCGCCTCGACGAGCTTAGGCCCGGCCTGCGCGGCGTTGTGCTCGTGATAGGCGGTCATGCGGCGCGAGATGCCGTAGCGGGAAAGCAGTACGCGGGTGACCCGCGTATCCTCGCAGGCGAGGATGTCGGCCGCGGCCAGCGTCTCCAGCGCGCGCAAGGTGATGTCGGAAAGATTGCCGATCGGCGTCGCGACGAGATAGAGCGCGGGGGGAAGCGGCCGGGCGGCGAACACCGCCTGCCCGACGACATAGCTGCGCTCCCTGCCCGCGTGGTTCTCCGTCATCGGCCTGTCCGTTCGAGCATGATCTTGTCCGAAAACCGGTTCCCACTTTTCGGGATCATGCCCTATCGTGCCAGATCGGCGACCACCGCGTCGAGCACGATCATGCCGGCGGGCGTGACCCTCAAGCGCGAATTGCCGACCGGGGCGACGAGCGCCTCGTCCTGGAGCACGGCGATGCGGCGCGCCGAAAGCGCGCGGCCGGACAGCGCCTCGTAGCGGGCAAGGTCGATGCCCTCGGCGAGCCTCAGGCCCATCAGCAGGAACTCGTCGGCCTCCTCCTCGCGCGTCAGCACCTCGCCGCCGACGACGCCATGGCCTTGTCTCTCGACCAGCGACGCCCAAGCCTCCGGCACCTTCTCGGTGAAAGTGACGATGCGCCGGCCGTCCTCGACGAAGCGGCCATGCGCGCCCGGCCCGACGCCGACATATTCGCCGTAGCGCCAGTAGACGAGGTTGTGCCGGCTTTCCGCGCCCGGCCGCGCATGGTTGGAGATCTCGTAGGCCGGCAGGCCGCGCGCGGCCGTCACCTCCTGCGTCAGCCGGTAGAGGTCGGCCGAGAGGTCGGCGTCGGGCATGACGAACTTGCCCGCCTCGTGCAGGAGGTGAAAGCGCGTGCCTTCCTCGATGGTGAGCTGGTAGAGCGAGAGGTGATCGGCCGCGTGCGAGATCGCCTCCTCCAGCTCCCGTTCCCATGCTTCGAGCGTCTGGCCCGGCCTTGCATAGATCAGGTCGAAGGAGAGGCGCGGGAACGTCTCGCGCGCCAGCCGGATGGCGTGGAGCGCCTGCCCGACATCGTGCAGCCGGCCGAGGAAGCGCAAATCCCTGTCGTTCAGCGCCTGCACGCCGAGCGAGACGCGGTTGACCCCCGCGTCGCGATAGCCGCGGAAGCGGCCTGCCTCGACCGACGACGGGTTGGCCTCCAGCGTCACCTCGATGCCCGAAGGCACCGTCCAGTTCTTCGCGACGGCCTCCAGCACGGCACCGACGGTTGCCGGCTCCATCAGCGACGGCGTGCCGCCGCCGAGGAAGATCGACGTCACCGTCCGCGCGCCGGTGCGGGCGCGCATCGTCGCCATCTCGGCGGCGAAGGCGGCGGCGAACCGCGCCTGGTCGACCGGCTGGTGGCGGACATGGGAGTTGAAGTCGCAATAGGGGCATTTGGCCGCGCAGAACGGCCAATGGACATAGACCCCGAAGCCGGGCGACCGCTCCTCCGCGCTCATGCCTTTTCCAGCATCGCCCGCCGGAACAAGTCGAAGGCGCGGGCGCGGTGCGACAGCGGCGCATCGATCCCCTGCTTCTCCTCGACGCTCATCTCGCCGAACGTCCGCTCGAAGCCGTCCGGCAGGAAGACGGGATCGAAGCCGAAGCCCTTCTCCCCGCGCGGCGGCCACACCAGCGTGCCCTCGACTTGCCCTCTAAAATACTCGGCATGGCCGTCCGGCCAGGCGAGGCAGATGACGGAGACGAAGCGCCCGGCGCGCCTGTCGGGCGTCGTCGCGCGTTCTTCCTGCAACAGGTGCTCGACCTTGCGCATGGCCATGGCAAAGTCGCGGCCGTTGCCGGTCTCGGCCCAGTCGGCGGTGTAGACGCCCGGTGCGCCGCCGAGCGCGTCGACGACCAGCCCGCTGTCGTCGGACAGCGCCGGCAGCCCGGTGGCGGAGGCGGCCGCGAACGCCTTGATATAGGCGTTCTCCTCGAAGGTGGTGCCTGTCTCTTCCGGCTCGGGCAGGCCGTATTCGGCCGCCGATTTCGCCTCGAAGCCGAACGGCCCGATCAGGCCGGCGATCTCGGCCAGCTTGCCCTTGTTGTGGCTGGCCACAACGATCTTCCTGCCGTCCAGCATGCGCATCAGACCAGCCCCCAGATTCTCGGCTCGGCGATCTCCAGCGAGTTGCCGGCGGGATCGCGGAAATAGATCGAGCGGCCGCCGTTCGGCTCGTCGCCGCGCGCCGGCCAGTGGAAATCGGCCTCGATCCCGATCCCGTGTGCTTCCAGATGCGCCTTCCAGCGATCGATCTCGGCGTCCGTGGCGCGGAAGCACAGATGCCCGTCGCCGCCCGCCCCGTGCGGCGGCACGGGCAGCTTCGCGTCCGGCTTCGTCGGCTTGACGGTCTCGGCCGGATCGAACAGCAGCAGCACGCCGTCGCCGCAGCGGAAGAAGACGTGGCGCCCCTCGACCTTCGCGATCCGCTCCAGCCCCATCACCTCGCCATAGAACGCCTCCGCCTTGTCGAGGTCGTCGACATAGAGCGCGGATTCGAGGATGCCGGAGGGAACGGGCGCGGAGGTCATCTCAGCCGATCGCCATCTTCTGGAGGTTGACCAGCCGGGCGATGCCGGCCTTGGCCAGCGCCATCAGGGCGGCGAACTCGGCTTCGGTGAACGGCTCGCCCTCGGCCGTGCCCTGTACCTCGACGATGCCGCCCTTGCCGGTCATGACGAAATTGGCGTCGGTGCCGGCCGACGAATCCTCGGCATAGTCGAGGTCGATCACCGGCACGCCGCCATGGATGCCGCAGGAAATCGCCGCGACATGGTCCTTCAGCACCTTCTGGACGGAGAGCATCTGGCGCGCCTCCATCCATTTCAGGCAGTCGTGAAGCGCGACGAAGCCGCCGGTGATCGCCGCCGTGCGGGTGCCGCCGTCTGCCTGGATGACGTCGCAATCGACGGTGATCTGCACCTCGCCGAGCGCCTGGAGGTCGATGACGGCGCGCAGGCTGCGGCCGATCAGACGCTGGATCTCGAGCGTGCGCCCGCCCTGCTTGCCGGACGACGCCTCGCGGCGCATCCGGTCGCCGGTCGAGCGCGGCAGCATGCCGTATTCGGCCGTCACCCAGCCCTTGCCGGAATTGCGCAGCCAGGCGGGGACGCGCTCCTCGAGGCTCGCCGTACACAGGACATGGGTGTCGCCGAAGCGTACGAGGCAGGAGCCCTCGGCGTGCTTGGACACGCCGCGTTCAAAGGAGATCGCCCGCATCTCGTCGGGCTGGCGCTTGGATGGACGCATGGTTCGTTTCCGGTTGAAGATGCCGGCTTGTAGCCGCAGGCTTGGCGCGAGGCAAAGGAAAAGGCGCACACAAGGCCTCTCGCGGGCCCACGCCTCTCACAGGCGTTGCGCCGCGCCCGCGCCCCACTATATCCTTGGCGCGCCAGAAGACGAAACCGACGATGACGAGGCCCGTGCCAGACCAGCAGCATATCCAGTCGCTCGACGCCCGCACGCGCGACATCTTCCGCGCGATCGTCGAGACGTACCTCAAGGAGGGCGAGCCCGTCGGCTCGCGCAACCTGTCGCGCCTGCTGCCGCACTCGCTGTCGCCGGCGACGGTGCGCAACGTGATGAGCGACCTGGAGCAGCTCGGCCTGATCTACGCCCCGCACATCTCGGCCGGGCGGCTGCCGACGCAGGCCGGCCTGCGCTTCTTCGTCGACGCCTTCATGGAGATCGGCGACCTTTCCGACGAGGAGCGGCGCTCGATCGAGACGCAGGTCAAGGCGTCCGGCAGCGGCGCGACGCTGGAGCACGTGCTGACCGAGGCCAGCCAGATGCTGTCGGGCATGTCGCGCGGGGCCGGGCTGGTGCTCGCCGCCAAGGCCGAGGTGCCATTGAAGCACATCGAGTTCATCCAGCTCGAGCCGACGCGGGCGCTGACGGTGCTGGTCTCGCAGAACGGCGACGTCGAGAACCGCGTCGTCGAATTGCCGGCCGGCACCACGGCCTCGCAGCTTCACGAGGCGTCCAACTTCCTCAACGCCCACATACGCGGGCGCACGCTGGCCGAGGCGAAAGCCGAGATCGCCCGGCTGCGCGAGGAGACGCGCGCGGCGCTCGACACGCTGTCGCAGGACCTCGTCGAGCGCGGGCTCGCCGTCTGGGCCGGGGCGGAAAGCGGCCTGCCGGCGCGCCTCATCGTGCGCGGCCGGGCCAACCTTCTCGAAAACGTCACCGCGCAGGCCGACCTCGACCTGCTGCGCCACCTGTTCGAGGACCTCGAGACCAAGGAGGGGCTGGTGCAGCTTCTCGACCTCGCCGAGGACGGCTCGGGCGTGCGCATCTTCATCGGCTCGGAGAACCGGCTGTTCTCGCTCTCCGGCTCGTCGCTGGTCGTCGCGCCCTATCGCGACAAGGACGCGCGCGTCATCGGCGCGCTCGGCGTCATCGGCCCGACGCGGCTGAATTACGCCCGCATCGTGCCGATGGTCGACTATACGGCGCAGATGATCAGCCGCATCCTGCGCTGAACGGCCGATGCGGCACGGGAGGTGCGGCATAGGAACCGATTCCCCTCCGCCTCTTGATTTTCCCCACCCGAAGCTCGATATCGGGCGCAAATTCTTGAATCCATGCAAGGGATCGGACGAGGCGATGAGCGAACAGCCGAAAGACACCCGCGCGCCCGAAGAGACGGCAGCACAGAGCGAATACGCGCAGACCGCGGCCGAGGGCGAGGCGTTTCAGACCACCGGCCAGGAAGCGCAGGACGAGCAGGCGGCCGACTACGAGGCCGTGGTGCGGCTCGTCAAGGAGAACGAGGAGCTGAAGGACCGCGCGCTGAGGCTCGCGGCCGAGATGGAGAATCTGCGCCGCCGCGCCGCGCGCGACGTGCAGGACGCCAAGGCCTATTCGATCGCCAACTTCGCCCGCGACATGCTGCAGGTCGCCGACAATCTCGATCGGGCGCTGGAGGCGGTTCCCGCCGAGGCGAAGGAGAGCGGCGACGCCGGCTTCAAGGCGCTGGTCGAGGGCGTCGAATTGACCGGCCGGGCGATGATCGCCTCGCTGGAGCGCCACGGGGTAAAGAAGCTCGACCCGAAGGGCGAGCGGTTCGACCCCAATTTCCATCAGGCGATGTTCGAGGTGCCGGACCCGTCGGTGCCGTCGGGAACCGTGGTGCAGGTGGTGCAGACCGGCTATTCCATCGGCGAGCGGGTGCTGCGCCCGGCCATGGTCGGCGTCGCCAGGGGCGGGCCGAAGCAGGCCGCGACCGAGGCTCCGGCCGACACGCAGGCCGGCAAGGACGCCTGAGGCTCTTACCGGACTCTTCCGCCGGCCTCCCCCGTCGTATAGAGCATTTTGCAGTCAGACGGAATCGTCTGACGTCGCATAAATGCGGCTGAAAGAAGCTGGAGCAGCGGAAGCGGCGTTCGTCAGAACGCCCGCTGCTCCAGTGCTGGCGCCGGGAGGCCGCGAATGGACCAGATCGTCTTTCTCGACTATGCGGGCGTCGCGGTGTTCGCCGCGACCGGGGCGCTCGCCGCCTCGCGCAAGGAGCTCGACATCATCGGCTTCCTGTTCCTCGCCGGCGTCACCGGCATCGGCGGCGGCACGGTGCGCGACCTCGTGCTCGGCGCGCCGGTGTTCTGGGTCGTCAACCACGACTATCTCACCGTCTGCGCCGCGGTCGCGCTTCTCGTCTACTTCACCGCCCACCTGATCGAATCGCGCTATCGCCTGCTCTTGTGGCTCGACGCGGTCGGCCTCGCCGCCTATTGCGTCTACGGCGCGTGGAAGGGCCTTCTCGTCACCGGCTCGGCGCCGGTGGCCATCGTCATGGGGCTGATGACCGCGACGCTGGGCGGCATATTGCGCGACCTGATCGCCGGCGAGCCGTCGGTGCTGATGCGGCAGGAGGTCTATGTCACCGCGGCGATGGCCGGGGCGGTGTCGTTCTCGCTCCTCACCATCGCCGGCCTGCCGACGATAGCGGCGGCGCTCGCCGCCTTCGCGGTCGCCTTCGCCATCCGCGCCGGGGCGATCCGCTACGGCTGGTCGATCCCGACCTATCGCAGCCGGCCCGGCCGGCGGCCGGAGGACATCCCGTAAGCGTCACATGAGGCCGGCCTGCTGCGCCTCCTCGCGCAGGTTCTGGCGCGGGCGCGGGCCGACCTGGGCGATGACCAGCCCGGCGGCGAGCGAGCCGAGCGCGCCGCATTCGGCGAGGCCGCGCCCCTTGGTGTAGCCCGCGAGGAAGCCGGCGGCATAGAAATCGCCCGCCCCCGTCGTGTCGACGACCGCGTCGACGGAGATCGCCATCACCTCGACCGTCTCATCCCCCCGCACCACGACCGAGCCCTTCTCCGAGCGGGTGACGGCGGCGAGCCTGCAGTCGCCGCGGATCGCCTCCAGCCCGGCCTCGAACGAAGCGGTCTCGTAGAGCGACTTCAGCTCGCTCTCGTTGGCGAAGACGATGTCGACCGTGCCCGAGCGCATGAGGTCGAGGAACTCGCCGCGATAGCGGTCGACGCAGAACGGGTCGGAGAGCGTCATCGCCACCTCGCGGCCGGCGGCGTGGGCCTGCGCCGCCGCGAGCCGGATCGCCTCCTTGGCGCGCGGCGGGTCCCAGAGATAGCCCTCGAAATAGGTGATGCGCGAGGCGCGCACCTTGTCTTCCTCGACATCCTCCGGCCCGAGCTCGACCGAGGCGCCGAGATAGGTGTTCATCGAGCGCTCGCCGTCGGGCGTGACGAAGATCATCGAGCGCGCGGTGGGCGGGCCGCCTTCGAGCGGCCGCGAATCGAAGGCCACCCCTTGCGCCCCGATGTCGTGGGCGTAGACGCGGCCGAGATGATCGTCCGCCACCCGGCCGATATAGGCGACCGCGCCGCCGAAGGAGGCGATGCCGGCCGCCGTGTTGCCGGCGCTGCCGCCCGAGGCCTCGATCGCCGGCCCCATGCGCGCATAGAGCAGCTCCGCGCGCTCCGCGTCGATCAGGTTCATCGCGCCCTTGACGATGGAATTGTCGACGAGGAACGCCTCGTCGCACCGGGCGATGATGTCCACGATGGCGTTGCCGATGCACAGCACGTCGAACTGGGGCATGAATTTCTCCGGAAACCGGGCGGCCGGAGAATCCCGGCGATTGGACATGCGCCGGATTTAAACGTCGGACCCGCAAATGCAAGCGCGTTCGGGCGCGCTCAGGAGGCAGGTCGCGAGAACCACGGCGCGGCCGCGTAGAGCCTGAACCACGGCGTATAGAGCTCGCCGCGCGCGGCGATGTCGGCGCGCAGGGCCTCGACCTCGCGCCAGCCGAACGCCCCGACCTCGTCCGGGTCCGGCAGGATCGCGCCCTCGTGGATGCCGGTGAAGACGTGGACGACCTCGTTCTCCCACAGCTCCTCGCCGACCGGCGCCTCGTAGGCGAAGCGGCCGGCGAAGGCGAGCGGCAGGGCGATGCCCATCTCCTCGCGCAGCCGGCGGCCGGCGGCCTCGGCCGGCTCCTCGCCGTGGCGCGGATGGGTGCAGCAGGCATTGCTCCACAGGCCGGGCGAATGATACTTCGCCTCGGCCCGCCGTTGGAGCAGCATGCGGCCTTCACGGTCGAACACCAGCACCGAGATGGCGCGGTGGCGCAGGTTCTCCTGATGCGCGGCGAGCTTGCCGGCCGAGCCGACCGGCCGGTCATCGGCGTCGACCAGGATGACTTCTTCCTCGCTCACGCGAATGTCCTCTCGTGTCGCGGCCCGCGCCCGCCGTCAATGATCGTGCGTTCCGAGGCGATGGTGCAGGCGCGCGTCGTGCGTCTTGAAGTGGTCGGTAAACCACGAATCGAGCCGGCTGGAAAGCTGCGCCCGCGCGCCTTCAGGGTCGGCCTCGTAGCCGTCCATGATGTCGCGGATGTCGTCGAGCAGTTCCTCATGCGCCGCCTTGTGCTCGCCGAGCTGGTCGTAGCGGTGCTCGCGCATGAACCGCTCCTCGAGCGCGAAATGCGCCGAGATGGCGCGGAATATCTCGCCGAGGAAGGCGGTGACGTCCGGCGCCTCGCCCTCGGCGATCAGCTTCTCGTGCACCTCGTTGATCAGGTCGATCATCTCGCGATGCTCGTGGTCGACGGCCTCGACACCGACGCTGTAGTGGGCTTTCCATTCAATCAGGGCCATGGGTCGTTCCTTTCGGTTTTCCTCTTGCCTCAGTGGAAGACGAAGCCGCCGCCGTCGACGCGGAAGTCGATGACGCGATGGTCCGCCGGCTTCAGCTCGACGGTCTTCCGCCCCTGCCAGTCGAACGCGTCGCCCGGCCGGTCGCGCATGCGCACGACGAGCTCGTAGGTTCCCGCCGGCAATTCGAAGTTGCGGTGGACGCGCGACGGCCCGTCGCTGGCGATGCCCGATGGCGGGATGTCGGCGGCGAACACCTGCCGGCCGTCGATCTCGAACTCGACGGCGATGGGCGGGCGGGCGCGCGGGCAGATCTCGGTGCGGCGCATGTTGGGCGGCATCTTCGCCAGCTCCTCCTCGGTCGCCGGCCGGCAGGCGGCGCGGCGGTCGGCGCCGTGGCTGAAGGACAGGGTGACGACGCCCGTGCCCTCCGCCACGCTGCGATGGCGCGGCCAGTTCGACAGGCCGGCGACGGCGGCGACGACCAGCGCCAGCACGGCAAAACGCACGGGCATCCACACCATGTCGCTCATGGCTGCGCCTCCATCTCGCCGGTCGTCTCGGGGTCGGCGACGTCCCTCGCCGCGCCCTTCGCCGGCAGCGGCAGGAGGGCGGCGGCGAAGGCCGACTTCTCCGCCTCGTAGCGGCCGGCCTCGAAGGGCGAGGCCCAGATCGTCGCGATGCGCTCGCGCGGCACGCGCTTGCGCAGGTAAGGATCGCGCGTCCCGGCGAAACGCTCCTTGGTCCATTCGACGCCGAGCCGGTTGTAGCAGGTGCTTTCGCTGCATCCGGCGACGACGACGCCCTCGGCGAGGTTCTTGCTGATGATGAAGTCGATCAGCGACGGCGGGATCATGGCGACGCAGGGGAAGGTGACGACGCCGCCCATGTCGCCGCCGCCCGCGCCATGCTCGCAGGCCAGCACCAGCGCGCGCTGCGTTCCGTGAAGCTCGGCCGAGGCGGCGACGACGCTGTCGCGCACCTCGCTCAAGGGCTGGCCGGGCAGGTCGATGCCGGTCTTCAGCTCCTGCTGGCGGCGGAACGGCGTCGAGGACGGGCACGAGCCCATGCAGATGCCGCAGGAGACGCACAGGTCGGCGTCGACCTCGGCCTGATGCGGGAACGGCTCGTCGTCGGTGCGCGGCACCAGGCGGATCGCCTCGTAGGGACAATCCTCGACACAGCGGTTGCAACCGTTGCAGTTGGGCAGGTCGACCACGGCGGCGGGCGCGCGGCGGAACGGCGGCAGCCACGGCATCGCCGCCAGCATGGTCGAGACGCCGACCAGCAGGGCCCACAGGCTCCACGCGCCCCAGTCCTCGGCCAGCGGATAAAGCAGGAGATAGAACCAGTCGAGGCCGACCTCGTCCGGCACCCTGGTCAGGTCGGCCGGACCCTGGCTCAGCGCCGGCTTCCACAGCGACACGGCGACGATCGCGGCGAGGATCAGCCCGGCAAGCAGGCGCGGCGGGTTGGTCTTCGGCCGCGAGATGCGCCGGATATGGATCCACATCGCCAGCAGCAGGATCAGCGGCACGGCGAGGTGGAGGAAGGAGAGCAGCGAGAAGAAACGGCCGGAAAGGTGGTCCGGCGTCAGGAAGTTGCGCGCCAGCGGCTCGCCGAAGATCGGGAACACGTCGAGGAGCTTCGCCGAGACGACGGCGACATATTGCGCCAGCTCGTCCCAGACCAGCCAGTAGCCGGTGATGCCGGAGACGTAGAGAAGCCAGATCAGCGGCACGCCGGTGAACCACGAGAACCAGCGCGTGCCGCGATAGCGGTCGAGCGAGAACTCGCGCAGGAAATGCAGCACCATCGACACGACCATCAGGTCGGAGGCGTAGCGGTGGATCGAGCGCATCACGCCGGCATGATACCAGTGCGGCCCGCTGATCCACTCGACCGAGGAATAGGCGTTGACGACGCCGGTGTCGAAGAAGATGAACAGGTAGACGCCGCTGACCGCCACCACCCAGAACAGGAAGAAGGTGATGGTGCCGAGCTGGGCCATCGGGTTGAGCGCCGGCGTGAACAGGCGCTCGCCGCCGCGCTCCAGAAGGTCGAAGGCGCGGCGCAGGCCCCTCTTCGCATGACGCAACACCGGCCAGTCGCGGCGGGGTTCCACGGTCTTCTCAGCAGTCACGATCGGGCCTCGATGCGGGCATGGCGGCGGTTGCCGCGCCACATGCGCACGATCACCCACGCCATGAGGAGGAGGGAGACCGCGCCTGCGGTTATGCCGATGTAAATGGCGTATTCGGTGCGGTAGCGGCCGGTCTTCGGGTCGTAGACGGTGCAGATGAAGCGCAGGCGGTCGGCCAGCGCCGCCGGCGTGAACGAGGAAACCGAGATGCCGAAGACGAGCTCCTTCAGCGGTTCCATGAACACCTGGAGCGGGAACTCGTCGCCATAGACCTGTCGGTAGACGCGGCCGTCCGCGTCGACGATGGTGGTCTGCGAGATGTGCTCGAAGCCGCCGGCCGCCGCCGAATAGGAGAAGCCGACATCCTCGATCAGCGCCTCGAGCGCGGCCGGAGAGCCGGAGACGACCTGCCAAAGCGGGTCGCGGTCGATGGCGTTGTCGCGCGCGAAGGCGCTCATGCGCCGCGGCGTGTCGTTGCGGGCATCGAAGCCGACGGTCAAGATGCGGAAACTGTCCGCGCCCAGCGCCTTGCGCGCCTGCGCCACCGCGTTCTTCAGCGTCTGGGTGCTGACCGGGCAGACGGTCGAGCAGCTCGTATAGATCAGGCTGACGACGAACGGCTGGCCCTTCAGCTCCGACAGCATCAGCGTCGTGCCGTCGGCACGCAGGAGGCGGTGGTCGCCGATCTCGCGGCCGATCGCCGCCTCGCTGACCGCCAGCGCCCGGGTCGCGTCGATCCTCGGCCCGCTCTGGGTGGGAGCCGGCGTCGGCCCAAGGGACAGAAGACCGGCGAGGAAGAGACCGGCGAGGCCGAGAAAGGGGGCTTTCGTGGCCATGTCGCGCCCCTAGCCGGCGAGCGCCGACAGGAAGACGCCGGCGACCAGGGCGAGGAGCTGCACCAGCGAGGCGAGGAAGTTCTGCATCGCCGCCTTGCGCGAGGGCTCCAGATAGAGCCGCCAGCTCTTCCACAGGAACCAGCCGCCGCCGGCCGCGGCGAACAGGCCGTAGATCCAGCCCATGCCGAAGAACAACGGCACCAGCGACAGGCCCGCGAGCGTGGCGGTGTAGGACAGGATCGCCAAGGTCCACTCACGCTCGGGCGCGATGACGGGCAGCATCGGCACGCCGGCGGCCGCATAGTCGTCGGCCTTGGCGGCGGCGAGGCTCCAGAAATGCGGCGGCGTCCACAGGAAGAGGACGGCGGCGAGGATCGACGGCACCCATTGCGGCTCGGGGTCGATCGCCGCCGCGCCGGCGAGCACGGCGAACGAGCCGGCGAGCCCGCCGACGACGATGTTCCACGAGGTCCGGCGTTTCAGCCACACCGTATAGACGAGGCTGTAGGTGATGGCGCCGAGGAAGACGTAGAGCGCGCTCATCGTGCCGCCGGCGGCCCAGGCGAGCACGATGGAGGCGAAGAGGAGCGCGCCGAAGGTCGCCGGCCAGATCGGGCCGGCCTTGAGCTGGCCGCTGGCGAAGGGGCGGCCGGCCGTGCGCGCCATCAGCTTGTCGCTGTCGCGCTCGTAATAGTGGTTGAAGGCGCCCGCGGCGCCGGAGGCGCCGAGGACGGCAAGCGTCAGGGCAGCGATTTGTCCCGCCGTCGCCGGGCCGCCACTCGCGGCGGCGAGCCCGGCCAGGGCGCTCGCTGCGATGGCGACGCCGATCCTGAGTTTCAGCAGGGTGATGACGATCCTGGTCGCAGCGAGCATCGTGGTTTTTCCTTTCGGTTCCAGTCGGTTGGCACTCAGCGCATCAGCCAGAGTTCCGACAGGTACTTCCAGTTGACGAAGTAGTAGAGGACGAAGGACACGAAGAAGATCGTGACCAGGATGATCGTCCCCGGCAGCTTGACCGTGGCGTGGCTGCCGTATTCAGCGACCGTGGCCGCCCGCTTGTGCAGCGGGAAGGTCAGCGGCGCTTCGCCCTTGTCGAGGCGCTTGCCCCACAGCACCGTGCCCACCGTGATCAGGATGTAGAGGATGCCGCCCGCCGAGGCGATCACCGCCGACAACCCGTTGAGCCCCATCATCAGGAAGCCGCCGGAAGGCAGCTCGAACTGGAGGATCGCGTCGGTGAACGACATGTCCCAGTGCCGGCGCGGAACGCCGAGCGTGCCGGCGCCCATCATGAAGAGCGAGATGCCGGCCGCGCCGAGCCCGAACAGGTAGGGCTGGATGCGGGCGAGCTTCGGCCAGATGATGTCGCGCTGGAAGATCAGCGGCAGCACGTAGTAGGTCATGGCCATGAAGGCGAGCGTCGTGCCCGTCACCACGGTGCCGTGGAAGTGGCCCGGCACGTAGATGGTGTTGTGCATGAGCAGGTTGAGCTGCTCGGTGCCCAGCACCACGCCCGAAATGCCGCCGATGAAGCCGAACATGACGAGCGACAGGAACATGCCGGCGAAGGCCGGGTTGCCCCACGGCGCCTTGCGCAGCCACTCGAACGCGCCCTTGGTGTAGCCGTTGCGGCGCTGCGCGGCTTCCAGCGCACCCGGAACCGTCAGGCCGTGGATCATCGAGCCGAGCACCGCGAGATACATCAGGTAGCTGGTGTTGACGATCTTCCACGACGCGCTCATGCCGGGATCGGCAAGGAGGTGGTGCGCCGAGGCGAGCTGAAGGAACAGGATGTAGAGCAGGAAGGCCGAGCGGGAGACCTTCTCCGACAGCGGCTTCGCGCCGATGGTCAGCGCGCCGATCGCGTACCACACCGAGACGTGGGCCGCGACGTTGATCTGCTGCGAGGAGTGGCCCATGCCCCACCAGATCACCTTGTAGAGCAGCGGGTCCATCTCGGAGATGAGGCCCACCGACCACAGGAAGGTTGGGATGAGGATGATGGCGCCCGAGGCCAGCGTGAAGACGGCGATGATGGCGGCCGTCAGCGCGCCGAAGGTGACGAGCGGGATCGAGCCCTCATAGGTGCGCTCGCCATGGGCGATGACCAGCGTGCCGAAGAACACGCCGACGCCGACGAGCGCGCCCACCGCGAAGATGATCAGGCCGAGATAGAAATGCGGTGCGGCCTGCATCGGCGGGTAGGAGGTGAACATCACGCTCGAATCGCCCTGGAACACCGCGACGTTGGTCATCAGCGCGCCGACGATCATCAGCCAGAATCCCGCCCAGGCTATCCTGGGCGTCGCCAGCCGAGATCCGAGCAGGATGGCGGAGGCGAAATAGAGGACCGCGATCTCGAAAAAGATGATCCAGAACAGAAGCACGTTCGCCCCGTGCCCGGTGAGCACGAGATAGAACCAGTCGGACGGCAGGAGGTGCACCGCCGGCCAGCGGGTGAGCGCGACGAGCAGGCCCATCACGCCGCCGATGGCGAGGAAGACGACGGCGGCGACCGCGTTCGCCTTGATCAGCGACTGCGCGGAGGCCTCCACCTTGAGGCCGGTGTAGCGGCAGGTGCGGAAATTGCCTGCCGCCGCAGCGCCGGCATAAGAAGCGTCTATGGCTGTCATTGTCCCCTCCAGCCTATTCGACGACCCGGATGCGGCCGGTCATCAGATGGTGGCCGATGCCGCAGAACTCGTTGCAGGCAATGCCGTATTCACCCGCCTCTGTGGGGGTGAAGGTGATGATCTGCTCGTATCCCGGGTGAACCGAGATGTTGATGTTGACGGGCTGGAGCGAGAAGCCGTGCTGCCAGTCGACCGAGGAAAGATGGAAGCGGTAGCTCTGGTCCTTCTTCAGCTCGAGGATCGGCCACCACTCCCAAAGCCTGCCGAGAAGGTAGACATCCTCGCCCACCGGCGGGCGCACGATGGGAACGCCCATCTCGTCGCCGACCTGGTACTTCTCCGCGAAGTCCGCGACCTTCTGCTCGTAGGCGGCGGGCGTGATGCGGTAGGTCTCGGTGGACAGGTTCTGACCGCCGATGAAGTGCCAGGCGATCATGAAGAAGAACATGAACAGGCCCCAGAGGAAGGCGACGACGATCCAGCCGATTTCGACGCGCTCGATCGGTTCGTTCCACCAGAGCCGGTTTTCGGGAGGTGTAATTGCCATGTCTGCCCCCTCAGGTCAGGTCAGGGCGCGATGGGGATCGACGCGATCTCCATCACCCCCCATACGATGTAGAGAACCGTCGGGACCGTGATCCCGATGAAGAGAAGCAGGAACGGATTGTCGAGGAGCTGCTGCATCGCAGGCACCTTTTCCGGCCGTTCCGTGGAGTCCGCCTTGTCATTCATTGTCTTCCTCCTGAGGGAGTTGCTCAGGAGCCGGCGTACCAGATGCGCGCGCCGCGAACGCTTGACTGAAGTCAAGAATTGGATGGACAGCCTGCCGCACCCGCCCCGACCGCCGATTTAGTTGCGCAGGCGCAAAGTCCGGGCGGGGCGGATATGGTCCGATACGGATGAGGCGCGAGGGGGCGGCCGATCCGATTTCGCTTCCCGCGCTGCAGGTCTTTGATAATGCGCATGTCGCTGCCGCAAGACCGTTGCGCGATTTTCCGCGACATGCGCCGGAGGTTGGACCCATGGGCGAATTGCGCATCGACCAGTACGACCGCGAGGTGGTCCGCGGAGCGCCCATGTTCTCGGCGCTGCCGCCGGAGGCCATCGACAGCCTGCTCGCGCAGTCGGAGCTTCAGTTCCACCAGCGGCGCACGACGCTTTTCGAGCAGGACGAGCCGGCGAGCGCCTTCTATCTGGTGCTCGACGGCTGGGTGAAGCTGTTCCGCATGACGGTGAGCGGCGACGAGGCGGTCGTCGGCGTGTTCGCGCGCGGCGACTGCATCGCCGAGGTGCCTTGCCTGACCGGCGGCCACTATCCGGTCAGCGCCGAGGTGGTGGCGGATGCGCGCCTGCTCGCCGTTCCCGCGCGCGGCATCGTCGAACTGACCCGCGCCTCGCCGGAGATCGGGCTGGCCATGCTCGCCTCGACCTCGCTGCACCTGCGCAAGCTGGTCGACCAGATCGAGGAGCTGAAGGCGCGCACCGGGCCGCAGCGGCTGGCGAACTTCCTCGTCGAGCTCGCCCCGGTCAAGCAGGGGCCGTGCACCATCGCGCTGCCCTACGAGAAGCTGCTGATCGCCGGCCGGCTCGGCATGAAGCCGGAAAGCCTGTCGCGCGCCTTCCAGCGGCTGCAGAGCGTCGGCGTGCGCATCAACCAGAGCACCATCGCCGTCGGCGACGTCGCCCGGCTCGCCGAATTCGCCGGACGCGAGAGGCTGCTCGCATTCCGCTGCCCCGGCTTCCGCGTCGGCTGCGCGCCGGGCTGACCGCGAGGGGCCAGCCCGATGCGTCCAAAAACATGTGGCAGTGACTAGCGCCTGAAGCGGCGGCCACCCGGGTGAATCCGGGCGGCCGCTCTATCCGTTTGCTCTAGCAGCGGCCCGCGCCGAGGATGCGATAGTCGGCGGCGCGCGCCTCGCAGGCATTGCCGAAGGTGCGCACGTCGCGGCCGCGGCGGGCGCAGACCGGCGCGTATTCGCGCGTGCAGGCGCGCGGCGGGCGATCGGGACCGGGACCGGGGCGGCCGCCGCGCCGGCACTCGCCGCCATGAACCACCCGATAGCCGTCGGCCCGCGCCATGCAGGCGTTCGAGAAGGTCTGGCGGTCACCGCGGCGCTCGCCGCAGACCGGCACGTATTCCATGGTGCAGGCGGTCGGCCCGCCCGGGCGCGGCGGCGGCGGGCGATGGCCCGGCCCCTCCTCGACCACGACGCAGCCGGCCAGCACCACGGCCGTCACGGCAAGGCTGCCTGCGATTCTCGCGAATGAAAAAATGGGCATGAAAGCGCTCCTCCTTGGGTCCCGTCCAGCCTGACAACGTCGCCGCGCCGCATTCGATCCGCGACCGGCGATATTTGCCCGACCGGGCCGCCGCGGGCGGACGGAACTGCCGCCACGCCGGCGCATTATCTGCTATCGTCGGCAAGATCATCAAGGGGGGACACCATGGCCGCGACAGATGACGACTCCACCGGCACGGAACGACAAGGAGAGGAGCCGGGCGGCGGCGGATTCGTCCTCACCGGCATCTTCATCATCCTGTCGATCTACGCGCTCTATTTCGGCCGGGAGTTCTTCATGCCGGTGGTGCTCGCCTTCCTGTTCGCGCTGACGCTCACCCCCATCGTGCGCTTCCTGCGCAAGCGCGGGGTCCCGTCCGCGCTTTCGGCGACGCTGCTCGTCCTGTTCTCGGCCGGAGCGGTCGGCCTCGGCGGCTACCTGCTTTCCGGGCCGCTGATGCAGCTCATCAACGACGCGCCGCAGATCGGCCGCACGCTGACCGAGCGCATCGAGGAGCTGCGCGGGCCGTTCGACCGGCTGATGCAGATCTCGGCCCAGATCGACAACGTCACCGACACGGTCAACGAGGCAGGGGTGATGAAGGTGGCGGTGCAGCAGCCGGGCATCCTGTCGCAGGCCGCCGGCACCATGCTCTCGGTCGTCACCAACGCCGCCATCGTCTTCGTGCTGTCGCTGTTCCTGCTCGCCTCGGGCACGCTGTTCTACGAGAAGATCGTCCAGTCCTTCACGACGATGAGCGAGAAGAAGCGCGCGCTGCGGATCGTCTACGACGTCGAGCGCGAGGTCTCGCGCTACCTGCTCACCGTCGCCGTCATCAACGCCGCGCTCGGCGCGGTCATCGGCGTCGGCCTGTGGGCCATCGGCATGCCGACGCCGTTCCTGTGGGGGGTGATGGCGGCGCTGCTCAACTTCCTGCCCTATATCGGCGCGCTGGCCACCATCGTCATCGTCGCCGCGATCTCGATCGTCTCGTTCGACAGCATGGGCTACGCCATGGTCGCGCCGGCCTTCGTCATCGCCTGCAACGTGCTGGAAGGCCAGATCATCACGCCGCTGATCGTCGGCCGCCGGCTGGAGCTCAACGCGGTGGCGATCTTCATCGCCGTCGCCTTCTGGTCGTGGCTGTGGGGCTTCATCGGCGCGCTGATCGCCGTGCCGCTGCTCGTCGTCATCAAGGTTTTCTGCGACCATTTCGACGGGCTGCAATCCTTCGGCAACTTCCTCGCCGCGCAGCAGAGCGACAATGGCGACGAGGAGGAAGAAGAGCGGCCGTCGGGCACGACGACTACGCCGTGACCGGCTATTTCAGCGCCCGCACCAGCGCGGCGTCGGGAAAGCAAGTCGGCTGCATGCCCTTCCTCGCCTGCCATTCGCCGATCGAGCGGCGGGTGCGGAAGCCGGGCAGGCCGTCGGCGCCGCCGACGTCGTAGCCCAGCTTCTCGAGTCCGCGCTGCATCGCGGCGATGTCGGAGCGGTAGAGCTTGTCCACCTTGCCCCAGTTGCCGGCGAAGCGGCGGTCGCCATAGGCGATGCGGTCGCCGGCATGGCCGACGAACAGCGCATAGAGATCGCTCTCGTTGTACTTCTTCAGCACGTAGAAATTGGGGGTGACGATGAAGGCCGGGCCGTTGCGCCCCGCGGGCATCAGCAGATAGCCCTCCTGCCGCGCCTCATGCTCGGGAAACGGCCGGCCGTTGACGCGGGAAATCCCCATGCCCGCCCAGTCCGCGATCTTCCGGCCGCGGTCCGGTCCCTCCAGCGCGCAGGAGACGTTCTGCGGCACCGTCACCTCGAAGCCCCAGTCGCGGCCCTTCACCCAGCCGTAATGGGCGAGATAGTTGGCGATCGAGGCGAGCGTGTCGGCCTGCGAGTTCCAGATGTCGGCGCGGCCGTCGCCGTCGCCGTCGACCGCGTGGGCGAGGTAGGAGGTCGGCAGGAACTGCGGCTGGCCGAGCGCGCCGGCCCAGGACGATTTCATCGCCGCGACGGAGACGTGGCCCCGCTCGACCATCTCCAGCGCCGCCAGCAACTCCTTGCGGAACATCTCCTTGCGGGTGGCGAGGAAGGCCTTGGTGCCGAGCACCTCGAAGGCATTGTGCGGGATCTTCGCCGCGCCGAAGCCCGATTCGCGGCCCCAGACGGCGAGGACGACGCCGGCCGGCACGCCGGTGCGGCGCTCGATCGCGTCGAGCGCGGGCTTCAGCCGCCCGGCCCGGTTGCGCCCGCCCCCGGCGACGCCCGCCACCGTGTTCTCGGCGAAATAGTTGCCCGGCGCGCCGAACTCGGCCTGGTGCTGCGTCTTCGGCGTTTCCGGCTTCTGCCCCGGCAGGACGAGGTCGGGCAGCTTGAGGTTGACCGAAACGCCGGCGAAGGCGGCGTTGAAGGTCTCGGCCGAAATGCCCTTGCCGCGCGCCTCGGGCCACAGATCGTTCTGCAGCCACTGGCGGAACTGGGCGTCGACGGTCTGCGCGGCCGCCGGCAGGGTGGCGGCGAGTGAGAACAGAGCGGCGCAGGCAAGGCGCTTCATCGTCTGTCGGGCCCTCGTCGGTCGTCTCATGGCGTTCTCCTGCTTGAGAAATGCGTCAAAAAGCCGTCCGCGACCGAAGTGCGGCCGCCAGCGTCCCCTCGTCGAGATAGTCGAGCTCGCCGCCCACCGGCACGCCATGGGCGAGCCGCGTCACCCTGACGGCGAGCCCGGCGAGCTGGTCGGTGATGTAGTGGGCCGTGGTCTGGCCCTCGACCGTGGCGTTGACGGCGAGGATGACCTCGCTCACCCCGCCCTCGGCGACACGCGAGACGAGCGAGCCGATGTTCAGATCGTCCGGGCCGACGCCGTCGAGCGGCGACAGCGTGCCGCCGAGCACGTGGTAGCGGGCGTTGATGACGGCGGCGCGCTCCAGCGCCCACAGGTCGGACACGTCCTCGACGACGATGATGGTGGCGCCGTCGCGGCGCGGGTCGGTGCAGATCGTGCAGGGGTCGCAGGTGTCGACATTGCCGCAGGTCGAGCAGACGCGCACCTTGTCCACCGCCTCGCCCATGGCGGCGGCGAGCGGGGCGAGAAGCTGCTCCTTCTTCTTGATCAGATGCAGTGCCGCGCGGCGGGCCGAGCGCGGCCCCAGCCCCGGCACCTTGGCCAGAAGCTGGATCAGGCGCTCGATCTCGGGGCCGGCGATTCGCTTGGACGACATCCCGCCCTTATAGGGCGAAGCCGCCAGCGCCGGAAGCGCCTCGATCCCAGCCGCATTTATGCGACGTCGACGATCCGTCCGACTGCAAAATGCTCTAGTAGCCCGCCTTGCGGTCCACCAGATTGTCGAGCGCCTCGCCGCGTTCGAAGCGGGCGATCTGCTCCAGCATCAGCGGCACCAGATGCTCGGGGTCGGAGGTCGCGGCCGCATGCGGCGTGACGAAGACGCGAGGGTGCGACCAGAGCGGACTGCGCGCAGGGAGCGGCTCCTCCTCGAACACGTCGAGGCTCGCCTCCTTCAGCGTGCCGTCGTCGAGCGCGCGCAGGATGCCCGCCTCCTTCTGCAACATGCCGCGCCCGGCGTTGATCAGCACCGCGCCGCCGAGTGCGTTGTCGCGGCGAAGGCCGCTGAGGAGGTCGTAGTCGATGATGCCCTCGGTGGCCGGCGTGTGCGGCAGCAGCACGACGAGAATGTCGGTCGCGGCGAGGAAATCCTTCAGCCCCGCCTCGCCGTGGAAGGTCGCGACACCCTCGGCGGCGGCGGGCGTGCGGGTCCAGCCATTGACCCTGAAGCCGAGCGCGACGAGCGCTTTCGCCGCCGCGCGGCCGAGATGGCCGAAGCCCATGATGCCGACATGGACACAGGCTGCCGTCTGCTGGCCATGCTCTTCCCACACCTTGCCCGCCTGCTGCGCGCGGTAGGCCATGCCCTGCCGGTGGTGGTCCATGACGCGCCACACGACATATTCGGTCATGTGCGTGGTGAGGTTCTCCGCCACCACGCGCAGGATCGGCACGTCCGGCAGGTCGGGGTCTGCGAAGACGTGGTCGACGCCCGCCCCCATCGAGATCACGAGCTTCAGGTTGGGCAGTCCGGCCAGCACGCCCGGCTTGTGCTTCCACACCAGCGCGTAGTCGATGGACGGGTCGGCGGGCCAGGCGCGCTCCGTCGTCACCTCGCGGTCCTTCCCGAGGAGCTGCCCCCAATAGTCGACGTCCTGTCGGGTCAGGGCAAGCAGGATGCGGCCGCGCGCGGGCTGGGACATCAGATCACCTTTCGTCGGATCACTGGCTGACGACGCCGGCCGGCGCGGTCGCCATGTCGAAGGCCGCCGCGATCAGCGCCTTCGTGTAGTCGGTCTGCGGGTTCTCGAATATCTGCTGCGAGGGGCCTTCCTCGACCACCTTGCCTCCACGCATGACGACGACATGGTTGGAGAGCGCGCGCACCACCTTGAGATCGTGGCTGATGAACAGGTAGGCGAGCCGGTGCTTGCGCTGCAATTCGCGCAACAGGTCGACGACCTGCGCCTGCACGCTCATGTCGAGCGCCGAGGTCGGCTCGTCGAGCATGACGAAGCGCGGCTTCAGCACCATGGCGCGGGCGATGGCGATGCGCTGGCGCTGGCCGCCGGAAAACTCGTGCGGGTAGCGGAAGCGGGTTTCGGGATCGAGGCCGACCTCGCGCAGCACGTCGACGATCATGTCGTCGCGTGCGTCGACGTCGAGATTCGGCTCGTGGATCTTCAGCCCTTCCTCGATGATCTCGCTGACCGACATGCGCGGCGAGAGCGAGCCGAACGGGTCCTGGAACACGATCTGCATCTGCCGTCTCAGCGGCCGCATCTCCTTGAAGGAATGGCCGTCGATGCGGGTGTCGCCCAGCGTTATCTCGCCCTTCGAGGCGATCATGCGCGACAGCGCCAGCCCGAGCGTCGTCTTGCCGGAGCCGGATTCGCCGACGATGCCCAGCGTCTGTCCGGCCCTGACCGTGACGCTGACGCCGTCCACCGCCTTCACGTGATCGACCGTCTTGCGGAAGAAGCCCTGCTTGATCGGGAACCAGACGCGGATGTCCTTGCCCTCGAGCACGGTCTCGGCCTTGGGGTCCGCGGCGGGCGGGCGGCCCTTCGGCTCGGCGGCGAGAAGGTGGCGGGTGTAGTCGTGCTGCGGGTTGGCGAAGATCTCGCTCGTCGGCCCGCTCTCGACGATCCTGCCCTTGGTCATCACGCAGACCCGGTCGGCGATGCGCCGCACGATGCCGAGATCGTGGGTGATGAACAGCATCGACATGCGGTTGTTCTTCTTCAGCTCCGCGAGAAGCTCGAGGATCTGCGCCTGCACGGTGACGTCGAGCGCGGTCGTCGGCTCGTCGGCGATCAGGAGCTCCGGCTCGTTGGCGAGCGCCATCGCGATCATCACGCGCTGGCGCTGGCCGCCGGACAGCTGGTGCGGATAGGCCGACAACCGCTTTTCCGGCTCGCGGATGCCGACCTCGTTGAGCAGTTCCAGCGTGCGGGCGCGGGCGGCGCCGTCGTTCATGCCGCGATGGATCTTCAGGATCTCGCCGATCTGCTGCTCGATGGTGTGGAGCGGATTGAGCGAGGTCATCGGCTCCTGGAAGATCATGGTGACCTTGTTGCCGCGCACCCGCCTGAGGCCCTTCTCGCCCTGGGCGAGGAGATCGGTGCCGTCGAACAGGATCTGCCCCGACGGGTGGCTCGCCGGCGGATAGGGCAGGAGCTTCAGCACAGACAGCGCCGTCACCGACTTGCCGGAGCCGGACTCGCCGACCAGCGCCACGGTTTCGCCCCGGGCAATGTCGAAGGAGACATGGTCGACGGCCAGCGTCTCCCGCCCGCCCTGGCTGAAGGCGACGGACAGATCTTGCACGGAAAGGAGGGGGGCTTCGCTCAAAGGGCGGCCTCGACGTCGGTCAGGCGGAAATCCTCGCCCTTGAACAGCAGCTTCTCGCCGCGGGCCCTGGCCAGCGCATAGGCGAAGCAGTCGCCGAGATTGAGCCGTGCCTTATGGTTGCCCTTGCCGTAACGGGCATAGGCCTCGCGGGCCAACCGTGCCTGTTTCGGAGTCACATCGACCAGGTCCACGCCGAAATCATTCAGCATGGCGTCCAGCTCGGCGCCCTTGTTCGTGTTCTCCAGACCGTCGAGCCGAATCGCCGCTTCGAGATAGTTGACCGGCGACATGACATGGTGGCGTTCGGACGCCAGCAGCAGCGCGTCCTCGAACGCGTCGCCGTCTTCCTCTTCAAGCATGATGGCGAGTATGGCCGATGCATCCACGATCATTTGGGAAGTCCGATTTCGTCGTAGAGATCGGAATGATCGCTGGTCGCGCCGGGCGGGGTCGGGCCGGATCGCCGCAGTATTTCCTTTATTCTCGCCTTGCGCGTTTCATAGTCGTCGTTGAGGCGCAACCTTTGCAATTCGCCTTCAAGTGCCTGCTCGATTGCCGCGGTGAGGCTCTGCCCGGTTTCGGCCGCCAGTTGCTTCGCCAGCCGCTCGACGTTCGGATTCTTGATGTTCATGCCCATTGCAGCCTCCATGGTAGAAAATCCACCATATTATACCATATGCCGCTGCTCACCGGAACGTCTTCCTCGGGTCGAAGGCGTCGCGGGTGGCTTCGCCGATGAAGATCAGCAGCGAGAGCATGATCGACAGCGTCATGAAGCCGGTGATGCCGAGCCAGGGGGCGTTCAAGTTGCGCTGGCCCTGCCGCAGCATCTCGCCGAGCGAGGCCGAGCCGGGCGGCAGGCCGAAGCCGAGGAAGTCGAGCGAGGTCAGCGTCGTGATGGAGCCGTTGAGGATGAAGGGCAGGAAGGTCAGCGTCGCCACCATGGCGTTGGGCAACAGGTGGCGGAACATGATGGTGCCGTTGCCGACGCCGAGCGAGCGGGCGGCGTTGACATATTCGAAGTTGCGGGCGCGCAGGAACTCGGCCCGCACCACGCCGACGAACGCCACCCACGAGAACAGCAGCATGATGCCGAGCAGGATGAAGAAGCCCGGCGGCAGCACGGCGGCGATGATGAGGATCAGGTAGAGGACCGGGATCGACGACCAGATTTCGATGAAGCGCTGGAAGATCAGGTCGGTCCAGCCGCCGAAATAGCCCTGCGCCGCGCCGGCCGACACGCCGATGACGGCCGAGGCCAGCGTCAGGATGACGCCGAACAGGACCGAGATGCGGAAGCCGTAGATGACGCGGGCCAGCACGTCGCGCGCCTGGTCGTCGGTGCCGAGCCAGTTCCAGTTGCCGAGCGTGCAGTCAGGGTCGTTCACGCCCTCGACATAGCGCGAGCAGCGCGTCTGCGCATCGTAGAGCCAGGACGGCTTGGCCGGCGCGGCTTCCGGGATGTCGTTGTTGACGGTGCGGTAGGAATAGCGGATCGGCGGCCAGATCATCCAGCCATTGGCCTCGATCTCCTCCTGGATCACCGGGTCGCGATAGTCGGTGACGGCGAGGAAGCCGCCGAACTTCTCCTCCGGATAATCGACGACGACCGGGAACAGGATCTCGCCATGGTAGGAGGCGATCAGTGGCTTGTCGTTGGCGATCAGCTCGGCGAACAGCGACAGCACGAACAGGACAAGGAAGATCCACAGCGACCAGTAGCCGCGGCGGTTGGCCTTGAAGTTCTGCCAGCGACGCTGGTTCAGCGGCGACATCCACGGTCGCCGCGCGCGGTGGCGCACCTTCTCGACCTCGCCCTTCAGCACCACCTCCGACATCAGACGTCCCTCCGCTCGAAGTCGATGCGCGGGTCGATCAGCGTGTAGGTCAGGTCCGAGATCAGGCTGACGACGAGGCCGATCAGCGAGAAGATGAACAGGTTGGCGAAGACGACCGGATAGTCGCGGTCGAGCACCGAGCGGAAGCCGAGCAGGCCGAGGCCGTCGAGCGAGAAGATGTTCTCGATCAGCAGCGAGCCGGTGAAGAAGGCCGAGATGAACGCGCCGGGAAAGCCGGCGATGATGATGAGCATCGCGTTGCGGAAGACGTGGCCGTAGAGCACCTGCCGCTCGGTCAGCCCCTTGGCGCGGGCCGTGACCACATATTGCTTGCGGATCTCGTCGAGGAACGAGTTCTTGGTCAGCAGCGTCGTCGTCGCGAAGGCCGACAGCACCATCGCCGTCAGCGGCAGCGTCAGGTGCCAGAAATAGTCGAGGATGCGCTCGGGCCACGACAGCTGGTGCCAGTTCTCCGAGACGAGGCCGCGCAGCGGGAACCAATCGAAGAACGAGCCGCCGGCGAACAGCACCATCAGGAGGATGGCGAACAGGAAGCCGGGGATGGCGTAGCCGACGATGACGATGCCGGACGTCCACACGTCGAAGGCCGAGCCGTCCTTGACCGCCTTGCGGATGCCGAGCGGGATCGAGATGGCGTAGGAGATCAGCGTGATCCACAGGCCGAGCGAGATCGACACCGGCATCTTCTCGATGATCAGGTCCACCACCTTGATGTCGCGGAAGAAGCTTTCGCCGAAGTCGAAGCGCATATAGTCCCAGACCATGGTGAAGAAGCGTTCGAGCGGCGGCTTGTCGAAGCCGAACTGCGCTTCCAGCTTGGCGATGAAGGCGGGGTCCAGCCCCTGTGCGCCGCGATACTTGAAGTCGCCGCCCTGGTCGAAGCCGCCGCTCATGTCGGCGCCGCCGCCGGAGATGCGGTCCATGGAGCCGCCCTCGCCGGCCATGCGCGCCAGCACCTGCTCGACCGGGCCGCCGGGGGCGAACTGGATGACGGTGAAGGAGATCGCCATGATGCCGAACAGGGTCGGGATCATCAGAAGGAGACGGCGGAGGATATAGGCGCCCATCAGGCGGCCCCGCGCTCTGTCGCGAAAACGGTGATGTCAGCCCCGGCCAATCGCTCTTGCCCTGTCCTCATCATACCACCACAGGGCTTCGACCGGGAAGCCGTAGTCCGGCTTCGGCTCCCTGAAGCCGAACATGTCCCAGTAGGCGGCCTTGTGATTCGCCGCATGATAACTTGGAATCCAGTCGCCGCGCGCGCGCAAGACCCTGTCGAGCGCCCTGAGCGCCACGGTCAGCTCCTCGACGCTGTCGGCGCGGCCGGCGGCCTCGACCAGCGCGTCGACGGCCTCGTCCTTCGTGCCGGGATAGTTACGCGAGGACGGCAGGTCGGCCGCGCGCGAATGGAACAGGTTGGTCAGCGAATCGCGGCCGGGCAGTGCGTCGAAGGACAGCGCCATCAGCACCACGTCGAAGTCGAAATCGCGCTGGCGCGCCTGGTACTGCGTGGCGTCGACCATGCGGATCGAGGCGTCGACGCCGATGGCCTGCAGATTCTCGACGAAGGGCGTGGTGACGCGCACCAGCCCCTCCTCCTGCGTCAGGAACTCGACGGTGAGCCGCTCGCCCTTCTCGTTGACGAGCTGGCGTCCGCGCGGCGTCCAGCCGGCTTCGCCGAGCAGGCGGCGCGCCTCCTGAAGCGCGGCGCGGTTGCGCCCGGCGCCGTCGCTGACCGGGAAGGTGAAGACCTCGCCGAACACCTCGTCGGGCACGCGCCCGCGGAAGGGTTCCAGCAACGCCAGCTCCTCCGGCGAGGGCAAGCCTTGCGCCTTGAAGGCCGACTTCTCGAACACTGAGTTCGAGCGGTCATAGGCGGCGTAGAACAGGTTGCGGTTGGTCCATTCGAAGTCGAAGCCGAGACCGATCGCGCGGCGCACGCGCGCGTCCTGGAAGCGCGGGCGGCGCAGGTTCACCGCCCAGGCCTGCATCGACGGGCGCTTCTCGCCGGGAAACTCCCGCTTGACCACCTTGCCCTCGCGCAACGCGGGGAAGTCGTATTCGGTGGCCCAGACGCGCGAGGTGAACTCCTGCCGGAAGTGGATGTCGCCCTTTTTGAACGCCTCGAATGCCGCCTGCCGGTCGCGGAAGAACTCGATCCTGAGCTTGGCGAAATGGTTGAGCCCGCGATTGACCGGCAAATCCGCCGCCCAGTAGTCGTCCACCCGCTCATATTCGATCGACTGGCCGGCAACGACGCGGCCGACGCGATACGGGCCGGAACCGAGCGGAGCCTTGAGCTGCGAGGCGTCGAAGGAATTTTCGGCGAAATAAGCCTTGGACAGGATCGGGTAGCCGGCGACGGAAAAGATGGTGCGCGGCGACTGCCTGCCGGAGAAGGAGAGCCGCAGCGTATGGTCGTCCTCGGCCACCGCCTCGACCATCTCCGACAGCGGCAGCATCAGCGACGGGTGGCCGTCCTCCTTGAACAGGGCGAAGGTGAAGGCCGCGTCGTGCGCGGTCAGCGCCGAGCCGTCGTGGAACCGCGCCTCAGGCCGCAGGCGGAAGGTGAAGCTGTTGCGGTCGGCCGAGATGGCGACGCTCTCGGCCACCAGCCCGTAGGACGAGCCCGGCTCGTCGAGCGCGCCGGAAAACAGCGAATCGAAGCACATCTCCATGCGCGGCGGCGCGTCGCCCCGGCCGACGAAGGTGTTCAGCGTGTTGAAGGTCAGCACCGACTGGTTGAACAGCCAGTTCGGCACCGAGAAGTTGAACGTGCCGCCTTGCGGCGCGTCGACGCTGGCATAGTCGAAATGGGTGAAGCCGGGGCCGTATTTCAGCTCGCCGAACGGCGAGATGCCGTGAAGCGGCGTGTCCGTGGCAAGCGCCGCGATGGCGCGCTCCGGCAGGAGCTGCGCGGCGAAAGACGCGCCGGCGAGCGCGACGAAGCCGCGCCGCGAGAGTCGCGGCCCCCGCCCCTCGATGCCCCCGCTCATTCCTCCTCCTCGATGCTGCGCTCGATCACCGTTTCGCGCTCGGGCTGTATCCACCACGACATGGTGTCGACGCCGGCATAGCCCGGCTGCTTTTCGGGAATGCCGAACTTGTTCCAGTAGGCATAGCGCAGCGTCGGCTGGAAATATTGCGGCACCGTGTAGTAGTTCCACAACAGCACCCGGTCGAGCGCGCGCACGGTGGCGACGAGATCGTCGCGGTCCTTGGCGAAGATGATCTTGTCGATCAGCGCGTCGACCGTTTCGTCCTTGATGCCGGGAATGTTGCGCGAGCCGGGCGTATCCGCGGCCTGCGCGCTCCAGTAGTCGCGCTGCTCGTTGCCGGGCGATTCCGTCTGCGGGAAGCGCGCCGTGACCGCGTCGAAGTCGAACGACTGATATCGCTGGATATATTGCGTCGTGTCGATGATGCGCAAGGTCGCGTCGATGCCGAGCCGCCGCAGATTGGCGACGTAGCCGCCGACGATGATCTCCGAGGTCGGCGAGGCGCCGAGGAACTCGATGCGGAACTGCTCGCCCGTCTCCTTGTTGACCATGCGGCCGTCGCGGATGATCCAGCCGGCTTCGCCGAACAGGCGCACCGCCTCGCGCAGATGGGTCCGCGAGGCCTGCGGCGTGTCGAAGACGGGGAGCTTGAATTCGTCGGTAAACAGCTCCGGCGGCAGGCTGTCGCGATACGCTTCGAGGATCTCCAGCTCCCGCCCCTGCGGAACGCCGCTCGCCGCCAGCTCCGAACGCTCGAAATAGCTCGAGAACCGCTCGTTGAGATTGAAGAACTGGAGACGGTTCTGCTCCTCGAAATTGTAGGCGAGCGTCAGCGCCTGGCGGACGCGGCGGTCCTGGAAGCGCGCCTTGCGCATGTTGAAGGCGAAGGCCTGCATGTGCTGGACGCCGGTGGAGACGAATTCGCGCCTCACCACATCGCCCCGCTCGAAGGCGGGGAAATTGTACTCGCTGGCCCAGCGCCGCGTGCTCAGCTCCTGGCGCACATCCTCGACCCCGCCCTTGGTGAAGGCCTGCCATTCGGCGTTGTCGTCCTGGAAATAGGTGTAGCGGAGGCGGTCGAAATTGTTGCGCCCGACATTGACCGGAAGATCGGCCGCCCAATAGTCCTCGACCCGCTCCCACACGATGCTCTCGCCGGGCCGGAAGGAGGCGATCTTGTAGGGGCCGCTGCCCAGCGGCGGCTCCAGCGTCGGGTTTTCGATGTTGCGCTGCCGGCCGCGCGCGTCCGTACCCTCCCACCAGTGCTTCGGCAGCACGGCGAGGTCGCCCATGATGTGCGGCAGCTCGCGGTTGCCGGTCTGGTCGAAGCGGAACTCGACCTCGCGCTCCGACAGGGCCTTCACCTCGACGACGTTGGCGTAGTAGCGGTTGTAGAGCTGGCTGATCTCGGTCAGCTTCTCGAACGACCACACCACGTCCTCGGCGGTGATCGGCGTGCCGTCGTGCCAGCGCGCGTCGGGGTCGATCCGATAGGTGGCCGAGGAATAGTCGTCCGGGTACTTGAACGCCTCGGCGATCAGGGCATGGCTGGTGCCGGCCTCGTCGATCGACTGCTGCATCAGCGTGTCCCACAGCAGGCCGCCGAACTCGGTCAGGCCGACCGCGGGCGTGCCGCGGATGATGAACGGGTTGAAGCTGTCGAAGGTGCCGAAGCTGGCGGAGTTGAGCGTGCCGCCCTTGGGCGCAACGGGGTTGACGTGAGGATAGCGGGCGAAGTCCTCGGCCGGCTCGGTGCGGATCAGCGAGGAGACAGTGCGCCATTCGTCGGCCACCGCCGTCGCCGGGACGCTGAAGGCGGCGAGCGTCGCCAGGACCAGTCCGCGCAAACCGAAAACCGTCATCGTCATCCTCACATCCGATTCATCGCCTAGACTAGCCTGCGGAACACGAATGAAAACCGTCCGCGGCGCAATAGTTTTCCGTCCCGGCGGCCGGCAATAAAAAAGCCGGGCAAAACCCGGCTTTTTCGTGATCGCACGCCGATCAATTATTCCTGAGCGGGCGCTTCCTCGGCCGGCCGCTCGCCGCTCTCGGTACCGGCGTCGGGCTCGGGACCGGCGGAGGTGCCGTCATCCTCGGGCGTGGGCTGGGGCGCGGTACCCTCGGCCGGGCTTTCCGGCTCCTCGGCCGGCGCGGCTTCGGCGGGCGCTTCCTCGGCGGGCGCCGCATCGGCCGGTGCTTCCTCAGCCGGAGCGGCCTCGGCGGGCGCTTCTTCGGCGGGGGCGGCGTCGGTCGGGGCTTCCTCGGCGGCGGCCTCCGGCAGCGGCGCGGGGTTGCCCGAGAGCGAGCGCAGATAGGCGATCAGGTTGGCTTCTTCCTGGATGTTGCGGATGCCGGCGAAGGCCATCGCCGTGCCCGAGACGTAGGAGCGCGGCGACTGGAGGAAGCCGCTCAGATGCTCGTAGTCCCAATGGACCGAGCCGCCCTGCGAGAACTCGCGCATCGCGGCCGAGTAGTTGAAGCCCTCATGCGAGGCGATCGGACGGTTGACGACGTCGTAGAGGTTCGGGCCGACCTTGTTCGCCCCGCCTTCCTCGGCGGTGTGGCAGGCGACGCACTTGCGGAAGGCGGTCTGGCCGGCCGCGACGTCCGCGGTCGCGATCAGGTCGAGGACCGAGGGACCGGCCTCTTCCTCGCCGCCGCCGGCGTCGGTCTCGGCCTCGGCAACCTCGATTGCGTAGCCGGGGGTTTCAGGCGCATGGGTGGCGAAGATGGCGTCGGACACGATGCTGACCGAAAAGACCACGAATACCACGGCAAGAAACGCGCCGATCAGCTTGTTGAGCTCGAACGAATCCATCATCTGCCACTACTCCCTTGTCCATCCGCCCTGCGCGGCCCGCTGGGGGTGCGGGCCGTTCGTCCCCCGGGCGGTAGATGCCGGTGAAAAACGCGCGGAAACTAGGTCTTTTGCTCGATCCTTGCAACACCTATAAGAGCCGTTTCGACACATACTGCACCGCCCGGGAAATTCGACCCGTTCCGCAACCCCGCAAACCGCCTTTCGCCCCGCAGAGCCTCATGTCCGTCCTCGTTCTCATCCCCGCGCGCATGGCCGCGACGCGCCTGCCGGGCAAGCCGCTGGCCGACATCGAGGGCCGGCCGATGATCGTCCACGTCGCCGACCGCGCGCGCGCAAGCGGCGTCGGGCGCGTGGTGATCGCCACCGATTCGGCCGAAATATGCGACGCGGCGGCCGCCTTCGGCCATGAGGCGGTGATGACGGGCGCGCACCACCAGTCGGGTTCGGACCGGATCTTCGAGGCGCTGGAGACGCTCGACCCAGACGGCAGGATCGGAGCCGTCGTCAACCTCCAGGGCGACCTGCCGACCATCGAGCCAGCGCTGATCGGTCGCACCGCCGCGCTGCTCGACGGTCCGGGCGTCGACATCGGCACGCTCGGGGCGAAAATCGTCCGCGCCGAGGAGAAGACCAACCCGAACGTGGTCAAGATCGTCGGCTCGCCGCTCGGGCCGGACCGGCTGCGCGCGCTCTATTTCACCCGCGCCACCGCGCCGTGGGGCGAGGGCCCGCTCTACCACCATATCGGCATCTATGCCTGGCGGCGCGCGGCGCTGGAGCGATTCGTGGCGCTGCCGCAATCAGCGCTGGAGAGGCGCGAGAAGCTGGAGCAGCTTCGCGCGCTGGAGGCGGGCATGCGCATCGACGCGGCGATCGTCGACACCGTGCCGCTCGGTGTCGACACCCCGGAGGATCTGGAGCGCGCCCGCGCGCTGATTACAACCTTGAGCGCGCCCGCGCGCTGATTTCGGGGCAGACAAAAGGATAGGCGAAAAGACAGATGGGCGCGAAGACCAACAGGATTTCCTTCCAGGGCGAGCCGGGCGCGAATTCGGACACCGCCTGCCGCGACATGTTCCCCGGCATGGAGCCGATGCCCTGCCCGACCTTCGAGGACGCGTTCAACGCGGTCGAGAGCGGCAAGGCGGACCTCGCCATGATCCCGATCGAGAACACGCTCGCCGGCCGCGTCGCCGACATCCACTATCTTCTGCCGGAATCGAAGCTGCACGTCGTCGCCGAATATTTCCTGCCGATCCATTTCCAGCTCATGGTGCTGCCGGGGGTGAAGCTGGAGGAGATCAAGTCGGTCCACAGCCACATCCACGCGCTGGGCCAGTGCCGCAAGGTGATCCGCCGCCATCGCTGGAAGCCGGTGGTGGCCGGCGACACGGCGGGCGCGGCCCGCATCGTCGCGGAAGAGGGCGACCGCTCCAAGGCGGCGCTCGCGCCGCGCCTCGCCTCCTCGCTCTACGGCCTCGACATCCTTGCCGAGGACGTCGAGGACGCGGAGAACAACGTCACCCGCTTCGTGGTCCTGTCCAAGGACAAGAGCTGGGCGCCGCGCCAGAGCGCCGACGAGCTGATGATGACGACCTTCGTGTTCCGGGTCCACAACATCCCGGCGGCGCTCTACAAGGCGATGGGCGGCTTCGCCACCAACGGCGTCAACATGACGAAGCTGGAGAGCTACCAGCTCGGCGGCACCTTCTTCGCCACCCAGTTCTACGCCGACATCGAAGGCCACCCGGACGACAAGAACGTGGCGCAGGCGCTGAAGGAGCTGGCCTTCTTCTCGCGCGAGGTGCGCATCCTCGGCGTCTATCCGGCCCATCCCTTCCGCAAGACTCAGCAGCCGGAAGACTGAGCCGATGAACCTCTACGACCCTGCCGGCTTCGACGCCGTCGCCGCCTCCCTGCGCGGCGGCACGCTCACCGACCAGTGGGACGCGCGCGTGGCCAAGGTCGGCGGCAAGGTCTTCGCGCTGCTCGGCGCATTGGGAAAGGGCGAGGCCCGCATCGTATTCAAATGCGGCGAGGACAGCTTCGAGATCCTGACCGCGATCGACGGCGTCGACCAGGCGCCCTACTTCGCCAAGCGGCAATGGGTGTCGGTGTCCGAGGCGGCAGACCTCACGGACGACGAGCTCCGGGCCTACATCGCGCGCTCGCACGGCCTCGTCGCGCGGGGCCTTACGAAGAAGGTCCGGCAGGAACTCGGCATCGACTAGCCTTCTCTATCCGCCGAAGGCGATCAGCCCGGCGAAGCAGGCGAGCACCACCGCCGAGACGCGCGGAATTGCGCGCGAGGCGGCAGGCGAGGCTGCGGCGCCGGCAAGGCTGCCGGCCACGATCCACGACGACGCGGCGAGGACGACGAACAGCGCGAAGGCCGCGAGATAGGCCGGCGCATGTGGGCCGGACAGCGGAATGACGCCGAAGGCGAAGACGATGGCCTTGGGGTTGAGCAGCGTCGTGACGAACACGCGCTCGAAGCGGATGCCGCGCGGCGCGGCGGCAGTGAACGGCTCACGCCGCGTCCACAGATCCCAGGCTGCGAAGAGGAGATAGAGCCCGACCAGAACACGCAGGCCGGTCGCGATCCAGCCATGATGCGCCAGGACGTCGGCGAGCAGCAGGTGCAGGACCGTTATCGCCGCCAGATAACCCGCGAGCTCGGCGACGATCAGCGGCAGCGACCGGCGCACGCCGACCAGCGCCGCCGATGTCGCCAGGAGCGTGTTTGTCGGACCGGGCGTCGCCAGAATGGCGAGGGCGGTCAGGGAAAAGACAAGCGGATCGTGCATGGATGCCTTCATGCCCGGCGCACGAGGCGCGGGCCTTGATCTGCATCATCCCGCCTCGACCCACGCGCGGATGAGGTGGCTGGCGATCGCGCCGCTCGCTGGGATCGACAGGCCGCCGTCATGCGTGCCGGCAAGCATCGCGCGCACCTCGTCGCGGTGGAACCAGCGGCAATCCTCCAGCTCCTTCCGGTCGAAGGCGATGTCCTCGTTCAGCGCCTCGCCGAAGCAGCCGATCATCAGCGAATAGGGGAACGGCCATGGCTGGCTGGCGTGATAGACGACGCGGCCGAGGCGGATCGAGGATTCCTCCAGCACTTCGCGCCGCACCGCCGCCTCGATGGTCTCGCCCGGCTCGATGAAGCCGGCGAGCGCGGAAAAGACGCCGGGCGCGAAATGCGCGCCGCGCCCGAGCAGGCACTTTTCGCCGCGCAGCGCAAGCATGATCGCCACCGGGTCCGAGCGCGGGAAATGCTCGGCGCCGCAGGCGGCGCAGACGCGCTTGTAGCCGCCGATGCGGGCTTGTGTGGCGCCGCCGCAGCGGCCGCAGAAGCGGTGGTTGCGGTGCCATGAAAGCAGCGCGGCGCCCTGCGCGAGCTCGCCCAGCGTCTCCTCGCCGACCAGCCCCTGCACGTAGACCGAGCGATGATCGATGGCCTTGATGCCGTCGGGCAGCGCCTCCGGCTCCAGCGCGCCCGGCGCGACCACGACCGGGCCGGCCGCCGACAGGCCGAGGAGCACGGCATCCGCGAGCTTCGCGCCCATCGCCCGCGCCTCCCCGAGGCCGAAATAGGCGTCGAACCCGCCGCCGTTCAGCTTGAGATAGATCCGCCCGCCGCGTGACTGCATGATCCTGACGCGCGGATCGGCCAGCGCCGCCTCCAGCGCGTCGTCGGTGCGGTTCTCGGCCTGGCGGTCGATGCGGTTGCCGGCGAAACCGACGAAGCTGCTCGCCTCGCGCTCGGGCGCAGCGAAAAAGGGAAAGGTCATGGGTCCTGGCCGGGGCTTATGGCGAGAGCGCCGATCTTATCGTGGCGACGAACTTGTGCAAATCCTCGCGGCGGTAGGCCTCGCGCGGACCGGCGCCCCAGACCGGGCCGGGCCAGTTGGGATCGCCCTCGCTGCGGGCGACGACATGGACGTGGAGCTGCGGCACCATGTTGCCGAGCGCGCCGATGTTGATCTTGCCGCAATCGGTCGCGCGCTTCAGCGCCTGCGCCACCATCGAGGTCTCGAAGCTCAGCATCGCCTGGTCGAGCGGCGTCAGGTCGTGGATCTCCACCGCGCCGGGCCGTTGCGGGACGAGCATCAGCCACGGCCAGCGGCTGTCGTTCATCAGCCTGAGCTCGCACAGGCCGAGCCACATCAACGGCTCGCTGTCGCGCTCGAGGCGCGGATCGAGCACAAATCCTCCCGTCGAAGCGTGCATCCTCGCTCCCTCTCTCTCAAGGGAAAGCTAAATGCGCATGCGGCCGGCTGCAAGCGAATCGTGCAGCGAAGCGCGGCGCTCTTGCAATCGGCCGCCGAATTGCCGATATGGAGCGCGGGAGGTTGGTGGTGGACGAGCCACTCGCCAACCGGGTCAGGTCCGGAAGGAAGCAGCCCTAACGAGCCACGGCACGGGTCATCGTGCCAGCCTCCCACCTTTTCCTTCCGCGCAAGCGCGGATAACCGCGCCCGCGCGGTTGACGCGGCCGGCCCCGGGCGGCGAAACTCGTTTCATCGGCGTGGCGCCGCAGGGAGTTCGGGTCCCCACCCATGGCAGACGACCAGAAAGACGCGACGAAAGCCGGCGCCTACCGCGTGCTGGCCCGAAAATACCGTCCGCGCGACTTTTCCGGGCTGATCGGCCAGGAGCCGATGGTGCGCACCCTCACCAACGCCTTCGCGACGGGCCGCATCGCCCAGGCCTGGATGCTGACCGGCGTGCGCGGGGTGGGCAAGACGACGACCGCGCGCATCCTCGCCCGCGCCCTGAACTACAAGACCGACACGGTGGACGCGCCCTCGGTCGACCTCGCCGCGCCGGGGCTGCATTGCGAGGCGATCATGGAAGGGCGCCATGTCGACGTGGTCGAGATGGACGCCGCCTCGCATACCGGCATCGACGACATCCGCGACATCATCGAGCAGGTGCGCTACGCGCCGGTCTCGGCCCGCTACAAGGTCTACATCATCGACGAGGTCCACATGCTGTCCAACCAGGCCTTCAACGGCCTGCTGAAGACGCTGGAGGAGCCGCCGCCGCATGTGAAGTTCATCTTCGCCACCACCGAAATCCGCAAGGTGCCGATCACCATCCTGTCGCGTTGCCAGCGCTTCGACCTGCGCCGCATCGACGCCGCGCTGATCAAGGCGCATCTGGCGCATATCGGCGAGATGGAGGGCGTCGAGGCCGAGGACGAGGCGCTGGCGATGATCGCGCGCGCGGCCGAGGGCTCGATGCGCGACGCCCAGTCGATCTTCGACCAGGCCATCGCCCATTCGGCGGCGAAGGTGACAGCCGACACGGTGCGCGACATGCTCGGCCTCGTCGACCGCGCCCGCACCGTCGACCTGTTCGAGACGCTGATGAAGGGCGACGTCGCCGCGGCGCTCACCGATTTCCGGGCCCAGTACGATTCCGGAGCCGACCCGGCGACGGTGCTGACCGAGCTCGCCGAGTTCAACCACCTCGTCACGCGGCTGCGCTTCCTGCCGTCCGCGGCCGATGACGCGGCGCTGTCGCAGGACGAGCGCGCGCGCGGCACGGAGTTCGCCAAAACGCTGTCCGTGCGCGTCCTGTCGCGGACATGGCAGATGCTTCTCAAGGGCATTTCCGAGGTGCAGAACGCCAGCCGGCCGGTCAGCGCCGCCGAGATGGTGCTGATCCGCATCGCCCACGCCGCCAGCCTGCCGACGCTCGACGAGGCGCTGAAGGCGTTGGAGAACGGCTCGGCAAGCCGGCCCGCCGATGGTCCGCGGCCAAATGGCGGCAATGGTGGCGGCGGGCCTTCGGACGGGGCGCGCACGCAGGCCGTGGCGCAGAACACCATGGCGGCACAGCCTTCGGGCGGCGGCCAGACGATGCGGCTCGTCGCCTCGCAGCCGGGGGCGCAGGCCCGCCCGGCGCTCGAGCCGGCCCCCGCCGCGCCGGAGCCCGCCCAGCCGGAGGCCGGGGCCGGGGTCAGGCTGCGCTCGCTCGCCGACATCGCCGCGCTGGCCGATGCCCATCGCGACATCGCCTTCAAGGTGCTGTTCAAGCGCCATGTGCGCCCGGTGCGGCTGGAGGACGGCCGTATCGAGGTCAGCCTCGGCCCCGACGCGCCGAAGACGCTGCTCAACGACCTTTCGATCCGGCTCCAGAACTGGACCGGCCGGCGCTGGGTCGTGGCGCTGTCGCGCGAGGAAGGCGGGGCGACGCTCGGCGAGATGGAGGATGCGCGGCGCGAGAGCGCGCTGGTCGACGCCCGCGCCGACCCGGCCGTCGCCGCGATCCTGTCGCGCTTTCCCGGCGCGAAGATCATCGACGTGCGCATCCCCGACGCGCCCGATGAGGCAGAAGCCGATACCGTGCTCGACGAAGCCGCGCCCGACGCCGGCCCCGCCGAGGACGACGACGACGAACTCTAGGCACCCACTGGGAGAACCCCGATGAAAGACCTTCTCGGCATGATGAGCAAGGCCAAGGAAATGCAGGCGAAGTTCCAGGCGCTGCAGGAGGAGATCGCCGCCATGGAGGCGTCCGGCCAGTCCGGCGGCGGCCTCGTCAGCGTCACCATTTCCGGCAAGTTCGAGATGCGGTCGCTGAAGATCGACCCGTCGCTGTTCAAGGAGGACGACGTCGAGGTGCTGGAAGACCTGATCCTCGCCGCCCACAACGACGCCAAGACCAAGGTCGAGGCGGCGATGCAGGAGAAGACGCACGAGCTGACCGCCGGCCTGCCGATCCCCTCCGGCTTCAAGCTGCCGTTCTGACCGCCGTTCTCGATCCCGGCCCGAAGGAAAGCACCGATGGCGATCTCGCTTCTGGTCCTCAACGGACCGAACCTCAACCTCCTCGGCACCCGCCAGCCCGAGGTCTACGGCTCGACCACGCTGGCCGACGTCGAGGCCCTGTGCCGCGAGACGGGGGACCGCCTCGGCATCGGCATCGACTTCCGCCAGTCGAACCACGAAGGGGTGCTGGTCGACTGGATCCACGAGGCCAAGGGGCTGCATGCCGGCATCGTGCTCAACGCCGCGGCCTATACCCACACCTCGATCGCGCTCATGGACGCCATTGCCAGCGTCGAGTTGCCGGTGGCGGAAGTACATCTGTCGAACATCCACCGGCGCGAGGAATTCCGGCACCTGTCCTACATCTCCAAGGTCGCCGTCGGCATGATCGCCGGCTTCGGCGCGCATGGCTACGTCCTCGGCATCGAGGCGCTCGCCAACCATCTGAACGCGGCGGGCTGAGCGCGGCCCCCTCCCGGCGCATGGTTCCCTCCGGGAATACGCACTCCTGAAAATCCATGGCCCGGCAGCGTCCCGCCGCGGCGGATCGCCGTCGCGGGCGGCCTTACGATTGCATCTAAACGACGCACGAAAAATCACCGCTTGATTTCGGGATTTATCCCGGTACGTTTGTCGGACAAACGGGCAAAAGCCCGGTGGACAGAATCGGGGAGGAGGATGTCCGACAACGCGCTCAACCGTTTCGAGCCGATCAAGGCTCCGTCGGCCTACGAGATGGTGGCCGAGGCCATCGAGCGCGAGATCACCTCCGGCCGCCTGAAGCCCGGCGACGAGATCGGCACCGAGGCCGAGCTGGTGCGCCAGTTCGGCGTCAACCGCTCGACCGTGCGCGAGGGCATCCGCGTCCTCGAGCAGAGCGGGCTGGTGCGGCGCGAGGCCGCGCGCAAGCTGTTCGTCTGCACCCCGCACTACCGCAACCTGTCGAGCCGGATGAGCCGGGCGCTGATCATCAGCGAGGTCACCTTCCGCGAGCTGTTCGAGACGGCGATGGTGCTGGAGCTCGGCGCCATCGAGAGCGCCGTCGCCAACGCCACCGACGACGACCTCGACGCGCTGGAGCACAACCAGAGCCTCGCCGAGGCGGCGGTGGCCGACCCGGTGCGGCTGGCCGAAATCGACACGAGGTTCCACGCGCTGATCGCCCGCGCCTCGCACAACCGGGTGCTGGAGCTGGCGCGCGAGCCGGCGGCGCTGCTGTTCTTCCCGACCTCGGAGATGATCTGCCGCAAGGTGCCGCAGGGCGCGCGGCGCATGGTCGACGCCCATCGCGAGCTGATCGATTCCATCCACCGGCGCGACCTCGGACGGGCGCAGCTGTGGATGGCGCGGCACGTGACCGACTGGAAGAAGGGTTTCGAGCGCACCGGCCGTCACATCGACGAGCCGGTCGAGCGCAGCCTCGATCAGGAGATGATCGCGCGCCTGTTCAGGTGAACGCCGGCCGGCCGAAGGAGGAAAGGCCGGCGTGGCGGAGGGGAGGAGAATGAGGAACTTGCCGGGTACGATCACAAGCGCGGAGGCGCGGCCATGCCGGACGCGATGAAGCCGGCGCGGCTCGACGTCGAGGGGCTGTCGCTGTCCTTCGGCGGCCTGAAGGCCATCAACGGCGTGACCTTCTCGGTCGAGCCGGGCTCGATCACGGCGCTGATCGGGCCGAACGGGGCCGGCAAGACCTCGATGTTCAACTGCATCTCCGGCTTCTACAAGCCGCAGGAGGGCCGCGTCCTGTTCGACGGCGAGGACGTCACCCGCGTCCATCCGCCCGAGCGCGCGAAAATGGGCTTCGCCCGCACCTTCCAGAACATCGCCCTGTTCCGCGGCATGACCGTGCTCGACAACATCAAGCTCGGCCGCCACGCCCACATGAAGACCAACCCGCTCCAGGCGCTCGCCTTTTTCGGGCCGGCCGCGCGCGAGGAGGTCGAGCTGCGCGCCGAGGTCGAGCGCGACATCATCGACTTCCTCGAGATCAACCACATCCGCCACATGCCGGTCAGCGCGCTGTCCTACGGCCTTCAGAAGCGGGTCGAGCTCGCCCGCGCGCTCGCCATGCGCCCGCGCATCCTTCTCCTCGACGAGCCGGTCGCCGGCATGAACCGCGAGGAGACCGAGGACATGGCCCGCTTCATCCTCGACGTGAAGGAGGAATGGGGCACGACGATCCTGATGGTCGAGCACGACATGGGCATGGTGATGGACATTTCCGACCACGTGGTGGTGCTGAATTTCGGCCAGGTGATCGCGCGCGGCCTGCCGCGCGAGGTGCAGGCCGACCCGCAGGTGGTGGCCGCCTATCTCGGCAGCGGCGATCCGGCCGCGCTGATGAAGCGGCTGGCGGCCGAGGCGCACGCGCCCGGCCGGATGGAAGGGGCGGGCGCATGAGCGACCTTCTCTTCTTCATCGAGGTGACGCTCGCCGGGCTCGGCTCCGGCGCGCTCCTGTCGCTGACAGCGCTGGCCTTCGTGCTGATCTACAAGGCGACGCGCGTCATCAACCTCGCCGTCGGCGAGATCCTGATGATGGGCGGCTATTTCTTCTTCGCCTTCGCCGCCAGCATGAGCCTCTCGCCATGGATCGCCATCCCGCTGGCAATCGCCGGCGGCGCGGCCATCGGCGCGCTGGTCGAGCGCGGCATCATCCGCCGCATGCTCGGCGAAAGCCCGATCTCGGTGTTCATGGTCACGGTCGGCCTCGGCTCGGTGCTCGTCGGCATAGTCGAGCTCGTCTGGGGCACGGACCCGCGCACCCTGCCTGACTTCATGGGCACCGCGCCGATCTTCATCGGCGAGGCCTATGTCTCGCGCAAGATCGCCATCAGCTTCGTCGTCGCGGCGCTGGTCATCGCCGTGTTCCTCCTGCTGTTCCGCTTCTGGCGCGGCGGCGTGGCGCTCCGCGCCACCGCGACCGACCAGGCGGCGGCCTATTCCTGCGGCATCAACGTGCCGGGTGTGTTCTCGCTCGCCTGGACCATCGGCTGCGGCACGGCCGCCGGCGCGGGCGTGCTGCTCGGCTCCATCGGCGGCATCGCGCCGACCATGGGGGCGTTCGGCCTGTCGGCGCTGGTCGTGGTCATCGTCGGCGGGCTCGATTCGGTCGCCGGCGCGCTGGTCGCCGGCCTCGCCATCGGCCTCGTCGAGGCGTGGGCCGGCACCTATCTCGGCGGCGAGTACAAGCTCGTCTCCACCTTCGGCATCCTGATCCTCATGCTGATGATCCGGCCCTACGGCCTGTTCGGCACCAAAGAAATCGAGCGGCTCTGACATGCGCATCGCAACCGCCAACGAAACCTATCTCGCCGACGCCGCGCTCATCCAGACGCGCACGCAGTGGGCGTGGATGGGCGTGCTCACCGTCGCGCTCGTCGCCGCGCCCTTCGTGCTCAACAGCTACTGGCTCTATCTCGCCTGCCTCGTCGCCATCAACGTCGCCAGCGCGACGGGGCTGAACATCCTGACCGGCTATACCGGCCTCGTCAGCCTCGGCCAAGGCGCGTTCATGGCGGTCGGCGCGTACACCGTCGCCTGGCTCGACCGCAATCTCGGCGCCCCGTTCCTCGTCAACCTGTTCGCCGGCGGGCTGATGGCGGCGGCGGTCGGCGTGTTCGTCGGCCTGCCCAGCCTGCGCGTCAAGGGGCTCTACCTCGCCATCGCCACCATCGGCGCCTCGCTGATCCTGCATTTCGTGTTTCTCAACTGGTCGTCGGTGACGGGCGGCTCGCGCGGCATGAACGTCGCGCCGGCGACCTTCCTCGGCACGCCGCTGACCACCTATTTCCAGCTCTACTGGGTGCTGGTGCCGGTGGCGGCGCTGATGGTGCTGGGCGCGGCGAACCTTTTCCGCACCCGCATCGGCCGCGCCTTCATCGCCATCCGCGACCGCGATATCTCGGCCGAGGTGCTGGGCATCCCGCTCCTGCGCTACAAGCTGCTCTCCTTCGCCATCTCGTCCTTCTACGCGGGGGTGGCCGGCGGCCTGTGGGCCTATTTCTTCCGCTCTGTGGGGCCGGAGAGCTTCACCCTCGTCGAATCGATCTTCTATCTCGCCGCCGTCATCGTCGGCGGCATGGGCTCGATCCTCGGCGGCATCATCGGCGCGGCGTTCATGACGCTGGTGCCGGAGATCCTGCGCTTCGGCGTCGAGGCCATCGCTCCTTACGTCAACAATGCCGGCACGCTTCTGTCGCCGGTGCGCACCGTCGTCTTCGGCGCGCTCATCATCCTGTTCCTGGTGTTCGAGCCCCAGGGTCTTGCCGAGATCGTCCAGAGGATCCGGCGCTTCTTTCATCTCTGGCCATTCAGGAGATAACCCGGCTCATGGAGGAGTTGACATGTTGGGTATGACGAAGAGAACTTTCATGGTGCTCGCCGCGTCCACGGCGCTGATCGCTGCTGCGCCCGCCTTCGCGCAGGACGGCGAGGAGATCGTGCTGGGCGGCTCGCTGCCGCTGACCGGCGTATTCGGCTTCGCCGGCGTCGCCATCGAGGCCGGCATCCAGGACTATCTCAAGATCCTCAACGAGGACGGCGGCATCAACGGCCGCAAGGTGCGCCTCGCCTATGAGGACACCGGCTACCAGGTCGACCAGTCGGTCGCCGTGTTCAACAAGCTGACCAGCCAGAACCAGAACCTCCACCTCTATTACGGCGACTCGACCGCGTTCTCGCGCACGATCAACCCCGAGCTGGAGCGCCGCGGCGACATCCTGATGGCGGGTGCGTCCTTCGCCACCGAGATCAACGATCCGGAGAACTTCGCGCCGCAGTTCATCGCCGGGCCGGACTATACGGAGATGTACTCGATCCTGCTCGAATACATCGCCAAGGAGAAGCCGGGCGCGAAGCTGGTCTTCGTCAATTCCGACAGCGAGTTCGGCCGTGACCCGATCGAATCCTCGACAGCGCTGGCCAAGGAGCTCGGGCTCGAGGTGGTCGAGCAGATCATCACCCCGCCCGGCGCGGTCGACGTCTCGACCGAGGTCCTGAAGCTGCGCCGCTCGCGGCCGGACTACGCCATCTTCCACGGCTACATCCTCGCACCGCTGCCTGAGTTCATGACCCAGGCCAAGCAGCTCGGGCTGGAGACCAAGTTCATGGGCACGTTCTGGTCGATGGATTCCTCGATCTGGGACAGCGTCGGCGAGGTGGCCGACGGCTTCATGGGCGTGATGCCCTACCGCTACTACTATGACGAGGAAGAGGCGCCGATGCTGAAGCGCATCCGCGAGATGCGCCCGACCTACCAGGCCACCGGCTACATGCAGGGCTTCTTGACCGCGATGCTGATGGGCGAGGCGGTCAAGCGCACGCTCGACGCCGGACAGGAGCTGACCGCCAAGAACATGAAGGCTGCGCTGAACACGATCGAGGACTTCGACACCGGCGGCATCATCGGCGTGCCGATCTCGATCCCCGGCAACACCGTGCCGGTCGGCCGCATCTACCAGTACGATGCATCGGCCAAGCAGATGCAGCCGGTCTCCGACTGGATCAGCCTCAAGGAGTGACCGACGTGGCCGCGGACACCATCCTTTCCGTCGAGAACATCGAGGTCGTCTACAACAAGACGATCCAGGTGCTCCGCGGCCTGTCGCTTTCCGTCGAGCGCGGCAAGGTCGTCACGCTCCTCGGCTCGAACGGCGCGGGCAAGTCGACCACGCTGAAGGCGATCTCCAGCCTCCTGTCGCTGGAGGACGGGGCGGTGACGGCCGGCTCGATCACCTTCGACGGCACGCCCGTCGCCGCCGACACGCCGCACGGGCTGGTGCGGCGCGGCCTGTTCCACGTCATGGAAGGACGGCGCATCTTCGAGGACCTGACGGTGGAGGAGAACCTGACGGCGGCGACCTTCGCGCTCTCCGGGCGCGGGGTGAAGCCGACCTCCTTCGACCTCGTCTACGGCTATTTCCCGCGCCTTCACGAGCGCCGCAACGCGCGGGCCGGCTATCTCTCCGGCGGCGAGCAGCAGATGCTCGCCATCGGCCGGGCGCTGATCGCCCAGCCCAAGCTCATCCTGCTCGACGAGCCCTCGCTCGGCCTGTCGCCGATCCTCGTCGAGGAGATCTTCGGCATCATCGCCCGCATCAACCGCGAGACGGGCGTCTCCATGCTGCTCGTCGAGCAGAACGCGGCCGTCGCCTTCGCCGTCGCCCATTACGGCTACATCATGGAGACCGGCAAGATCGTGCTCGACGGGCCGACCGAGCGTCTCGTCAACGACCAGGACGTGCGCGAGTTCTATCTCGGCATGAGCGGCGGCGAAGGTGCCCGCAGCTATCGCGACGTCAAGCACTACAAGCGCCGCAAGCGCTGGCTTTCGTGAGGACACCCATGACAGTCACTTCCTTTCCCGAGCTGACGCTGCCGCAGATGCTGCGCGAGCACGCCCTGCGCACGCCCGGGCGCACGGCCGTGCGCCAGAAGGATTTCGGCATCTGGAACCCGATCTCGTGGAAGGACTATTTCGAGCGCGCCGCCGATGTCGGCCACGGCTACCGCACCCTCGGGCTCGCGGCGGGCGGGCATGTCGCGGTGCTGTCGGAGAACCGCATCGAATGGGTGCTGGCGCAGCTCGGCGCCGGCCTCGTCGGGGCCGTGACCATCGGCGTCTACCCGACCAGCCCGGCGAGCGAGGTCGCCTATGTCCTCGAACATGCCGACGCCGAGGTGATCGTCTGCGAGGACCAGGAGCAGGTCGACAAGGTGATGGAGGTGCGCGGCCAGCTACCGCTCCTCAAGCGCATCGTCGTGGTCGAGACGAAGGGCATGCGCAACTACCCTGCCGACCTCGTCGTCTCCTTCGCGGCGCTGGAGAAGGCGGGCGCGGCGCATCGCGCGCAAAATCCCGGCCTCGTCGAGGGGGCGCTGGCCGGCCAGAGCCTCGCCGACACCGCGCTGATGATCTACACCTCCGGCTCGACCGGCAAGCCGAAGGGCGCGATGCTGACCTACGGCAACATCCGCGCCCAGGCCGTCGCCGTGATCGAGAAGCTCGGCCTCGGCCCGAATACCACGCACCTCTCCTACCTGCCGCTCTGCCACGTCGCCGAGCAGATGACGACGCTGATGGCCCCGGTCTATCTCGGCTCGCAGATCAATTTCGGCGAATCCATCCGCACCGTGCAGGAGGATTTGCGCGAGGTCGCGCCGTCGATGTTCCTCGGTGTGCCGCGCATCTGGGAGAAGCTGCATTCCTCGATCCACATCCGCATGCTGGAGACGGGCGGCGTGAGGCGGCGGCTGTTCGAATGGGCCTACGCGGCCTGCGAGCCGTTCGCCGAGACGCCGCGCCATGAACGGACCCTCGCCGAAAGGCTGCGCTACGGCGTCTCCTATCTCCTCGTCTTCCGCGCGCTGCAGAACTATGTCGGCCTGCGCCGGGCCGATGTCGCCATGACCGGCGCGGCGCCGATCTCGCCGCGCATCGTGCGCTTCTTCCGCACCATCGGCGTCAGGCTGGTCGAGGTCTACGGCGCGACCGAGACGAGCGGCGTCGCGCTCGGCCAGAAGCTCGACCGGCTCGATCACGGCAGCGTGGGTGAGCCGATCGTCAATATCGAGGCGCGCGTCGGTGGCGACGGCGAGCTGATCCTGCGCGGGCCGACCGTGTTCAAGGGCTACTACAAGAACGACGAGGCAACGGCGGCGACGATCCGCGACGGCTGGCTGCACACCGGCGACGTGGTGACGGTGACCGACGGCCAATACCGCATCGTCGACCGGCTGAAGGACATCATGATCACCGCCGGCGGCAAGAACTTGAGCCCCTCCGAGATCGAGAACACGGTCAAGGGCAGCCCCTATATCAAGGAGTGCATCGTCATCGGCGAGGCGAAGAAATACGTCTCGGCGCTGATCCAGATCGACTACGAGACCGTCGGCAAGTGGGCCGAGGAGAACCGCATCGCCTACACCAATTTCCGCAACCTCGCCGAGAACCCGGCCGTGCGCGACCTGATCGACGCGGAGATCGCCGAGGCCAATTCGCAGCTCGCGCAGGTGTCGCACATCCGCCGCTTCCACCTGCTCACCAAGGAGCTGGACCATGACGACGACGAGGTGACGGCGACGATGAAGGTGCGCCGCGCCAACATCCAGAAGAAATACGCGGACGAGATCGCCGGCCTCTATTCGGCCGCCTGACCAGGGAGAAATAGCGTGAGCGAAGTGGTCATCGTCGAGCACGACACTGAAACGGGCGTCGCCCGCATCGTCCTCAACAAACCGCAGGTGCTGAACGCGGTCGACGTCGCCATGGCGCAGGCGATCGCCGCGGCGGTCAACGACGTCGCCGGCCGCAAGGGCGTGCGCGCCATCGTCATCGCCGCCGCGGGCCGCGCCTTCGTCGCCGGCGGCGACATCGCGGCCTTCGGCTCGGACCCCTCGCGCTCGGCCGAGGTGGTCGACGCCATCCTCGACGCCATGCACCCGGCGATCCTCGGCCTGAGGGCGCAGGACGCGCCGGTGATCGCCGCGGTGCGTGGCGCGGCGGCCGGGGCGGGCCTGTCGCTGGTGCTCGCGGCCGATCTGGTGGTCGCCGAGGAAGGGGCGAAATTCGTCGTCGCCTACGACCGGCTCGGCGTGTCGCCCGATTGCGGCGGCACCTGGTTCCTGCCGCGCAAGGTCGGCGCGGCGCTCGCCGCCGAGATGATGCTGCTCGGCCGCACGCTCGATGCTGCCGAGGCGAAGGAAGCCGGCATCGTCAATGTCGTCGCGCCGCAGGACGGGCTCGACGCCGCCGCCGCCGAGCTGGCCGGCAGAGTAGCGCGAGGCGCGACCCGCGCCTTCGGCCATTTCCGCCGCCTTGCCGACGCCGCGCTTTCGACGCCGCTCGCCGACCATCTCGAGGCCGAGCGCGCCTCCTTCATCGCCTCGACCGGGACCGCGGACTTCCGCGAGGGCGTCTCGGCGTTTCTCGGCAAGCGCAAGGCGTCATTCCGGGGAGAATAGGAAGGCCGGGGAGAGTAAGAAGGCCGGAGAGAACAGGACGGCCGGGCGACCAGAAAGCGGGCCTGAAGCCCGCCGGCCGCGCACGGCGCGGATCGTTCCAATTTAACTCAAATTATACCGTGTTTTCCATTCACGGCCTCGTGCTGCGTTTGGCCGGGAACCATTCTTGGCCGGCAATGGTTTTTCCTCCGCAAAACCGGAATGGAGCCATGAGCAGAACAGGCAGAATGAATGGAGAAGAGGCGAAGCTGACGGACCTGATCCGGCGGCAGCTCGGCAGCGAATCCAACCGCCGCCACCTCGCCCGCCTCCCGGCTTTCTCGCTGCCGCGCGACACGCCGGAAAGGCTGGGCCGGCTTCTGGCCGAACTGGACCACGCGGAAGGCGAACCTACCCGGCCAGAAATTCGCGAACCAGCGCAATCTGGGCATCATTGGCCAGCGTCGGCGCATGGCCGCAGCCGGGAATGACGTGGAGCGCCGGGCGCGGCCCGCGCCGCGTCATCTCCGCGGCCACCGGGGCCGCCAGCACGTCGGAGGTTTCGCCCCGGATCAGCAGCGTCTTCGCCTCGACCGCGTCGTAGGCGTCCCAGACGTCGAGGTCGGCCTTGTGGTGGGTGAACTGCGAGACGATGTTGGGATCGTAATGCACCGTGACGCGGCCGTCGTCGGTGCGCCGGGCCGAGGTGTCGGCCATGCGCCGCCAGAAGGCGTCGGTGTTGTCGCCGAAGGGCGCGTAATTGGCACGCAGCCAGGCTTCCAGCTCCGCCACCGTGTCGTAGACCGGCGGCGTGCCGACATAGGAAGCGATGCGCTCGGCGCCGGCCGCCGGGATGTCGGGGCCGATGTCGTTGATGACGAGGTGGGTGATGCGGCCCTTGAGCCGGCCTGCCGCCAGCGTCACGCCGATCAGCCCGCCCATCGAGGTGCCGACCCAGCACAGCCGGTCGATGCCGTGATGGGCGAGGAGACCTTCGGCGACGCGGCCGAAGGTGGCGTAGGAATAGTCGGCACGGAAGTCGCGCGCCCAGCTCGACAGCCCGCGTCCCAGCGTGTCGGGGCACAAGACGAAATAGGTGTCGGACAGCGCCTCGGCCGCCTCGTCGAAGTCGCGCCCCGTTCGGGCGAGCCCGTGCCACATGACGAGCGCCGGATTCCTCGGATCGCCCCATTCGGTGACATGAACCTCGAAGCCCTCGACCTCGATATAGGTGGAACGCGAGGTGGTCATTTATGTCCGCCCTTTCCCATCAGCGTACCGGCGATGCCCGCCGGGAAGAAATAGACAAGCAGGATGAAGACCACGCCGAGCCACAGCAGCCAGCGGTCGGGGTTCAGCAGCTCCGGCAGGAAGGGGAGGTCGGCGGCGGCCGAGGCGCCGGCGGCCATCACGTCCTTCAGGTAATACTGCGCCAGCGTCATGACGACGACGCCGATCACCGCGCCGTAGAGCGTACCCATGCCGCCGATGACGACCATCAGCAAGATGTCGAGCATGATGTCGAAGGACAGCACCACGTCCGGCCCGGTATATTTCAGCCACACGGCGCGCAGGACGCCGGCAAGCGCGGCGTTCACCGCCGCGATGCAGAAGATCGCGGTGCGGTAGGCGACGACCCGATAGCCGATGGCCTCAGCGCGCATCTCGTTCTCGCGGATCGCCTCCAGCACCGTACCGAGCGGAGAGGCGACGATGCGCAGCATGACCATGAACAGCACGAAGGACGACAGGAACACGAAGTAGTAGTGCGCGATACGGCCGTTGAGCGCGACGCCGAACAGGCGCAGCGCCTTGCCGTCCTCGCCCGCCACCAGCGCCTGCGCCGGCGAGAACAGGCGCGGCACGGTGAAGGTCATGCCGTCCTCGCCGCCGGTGAAGTCGGAGAGCTGGCTTGCCAGCACCATCATCACCGAGGCGGCGGCGAGCGTGACCATGGCGAAGAAGATCGCCTTCACCCGGAGCGACAGGAGGCCGATCAGCACCGCGAGCACGACCGCGGCGACGACGCCGAGCGCGCCGCCGAAGAGGATGGCGTCGAAGCCCGGACCCATCGTCTTCAGCGCGATGGCCGCGCCGTAGGCGCCGAGGCCGAAGAACATGGTGTGGGCGAAGGAGACGATGCCGGTATAGCCGATCAGGAGGTCGTAGCTGGCGACGAGCACGACGAAGACGCAGATGCGCGCCGCCACCTCCTGCGCCCGCACGTCCGGGAACAGGAACGGCGCGAAGGCGAGCGCCGCGCCGATGGCGAGCACGATGGCGTAGACGAGGAAGCGGCCGGCGAGATGGCGCCGCGCTGCGACGGGGGCGGTGCCGGGGAAGGTCGCGGCGTTCGACATCGAGGGATTCGACATGGCCTACCCCTTCACCGCCGGCTTCAGCCCGAACGGCCGCCAGAGCAGGATCGCCATCATCAGGATCATGTTCGAGGCAAGCGACATCTTCGGGAACAGGAAGGCGACGTAGTTGGCCATCAGCCCGACGAGGATCGCGCCGAGCAGCGAGCCCTCGACAGAGCCGAGGCCGCCGATGATGACGACGATGAAGACGAGGATCATCATCTCCGCGCCGATGGCCGGCGTGATCAGGCTCTGGTAGCCGGCCCACATCGCCCCGCCCATGGCGGCGAGCGCCGAGCCGGCCATGAACACGGCGATGAACAGGCGGTCGATGCGGAAGCCGAGCGCCTCGACCATCTCGCGATTCTCGACCCCGGCGCGGATCAGGAGGCCGATGCGGGTGCGGTTCAGCGCGAAGTGCATGGCGATATAGACCGCAAGGCCGAGCAGGAAGGCGAAGATGCGATAGATCTCGATCGAGACATCGCCGATGACGATGGAGCCGGTCAGCACCGCCGGGCGCGGCACGGGAACGGGCGAGCCGCCCCAGACCATCAGGATGATCTCGTCGGCGACGATCAGCGCGCCCATGGTGATGAGGATCTGGCGCAGGTGGTCCTTGTAGACCGGCTTGACGATGACGTGCTCGAAGGCCCAGCCGGCCAGCGCGCCGAAGGCGGTGGCCGCGGCGATGGCCGCCATCAGGGCGAGGATGTTGAGCGCGGCGCTGCCGCCCGTGACCCAGACACCCAGCGAGGCGAGCACGCTGGCCGCAATGAACGCGCCGAAGGAGACGAAGGCCGAATGGCCGAAATTCAAGACGTCCATCAGCCCGAAGATCAGCGACAGGCCCGACGCCATCAGGAAGATCATCATGCCCATGGCGAGGCCGGCGACCGTCAGCGTCACCCAGGTCGAGGGCCGGCCGATCAGCAGAAAGGCGATCAGCGCGAGGATGACCGGCAGCAGCATGACGCCGCCGAAGCGCTCGAAGGTCGCGGAGAGCGTCTTCATCATCTCAATGCGCCTCCATCGACAGGCTGAGGAACTCATTCTGCAACGCCTCGTCGGCGGCGAGATCGGCCATCGAGCCGCGATGGACGACGCGGCCGTCGTCGATCACCGCGACCGTTTGGCCGAGCGCGCGGGCGAAGTGGAAATTCTGCTCGACCAGCAGGATGGTCGTCTCGCGCGATATCTCGCGGAAGGCGTCGATCATGGCGCGGATGATCGCGGGAGCGAGCCCCTTGGTCGGCTCGTCGATCAGGATCAGGTCGCGCTTCTCGATGATGGCGCGCGAGATGGCCAGCATCTGCTTCTGGCCGCCGGACAGCGCGTGCGCCTGGTTGCGCCAGAATTTTTCCATCGCCGGGAACAGGGAAAGGATGCGCTGGAGCCGCTGATCGTCGAAGCGGCCGCCCGAGGCGGCGAGGCGCATGTTCTCCTCGACCGTCAGCCCGCCGAAGATGCCCATGTTCTCCGGCACGAAGGCGACGCCGAGCCGGGCGATGTCAGGCGTCGACAGCGCGGTGATGTCGTGGTGGCGGAAGACGATCGCGCCTTTCCTAGCCCGCCACAGGCCCATGATGGTGCGCAAGGTCGTGGTCTTGCCGGCGCCGTTGCGGCCAAGCAGCACATGGACGCCCCCCTCCGGCACGTCGAGCGAGACGCCGTGGAGGATGTGGTACTGCGCGATGTCGGTGCAGACATCGTCGAGGCGCAGGATCGCTTCCCTCATGCAACCTCCTCCGCGCCGATGCCGAGGTAGATGTCGCGCACGATGGGCAGCGCCATCACCTCGGCGGGCTTGCCGTCGGCGATCAGCGCGCCGTTGTGCAGCACCACGATGCGGTCGGCGAGCGCCCGCACCACGTCCATCTTGTGCTCGACCAGCAGGATCGTCTTGCCCGTGTCCTTCTTGATCTCGGCGATCAGCTCGAGGATCGCCGGGGCCTCGTCGGCGGACATGCCGGCGGTCGGCTCGTCGAACATGAACACGTCCGGCTCCATAGCCGCCAGCATCGCCACCTCGAGCTTGCGCTGGTCCCCATGCGGCAGCGCAGCGGCCGGAAAGCGCGCGACGGCGGAAAGCCGGGTCGCATCGACGAAGCTTTGCGCCTTGTCGCGGATTTCGGTCAAGGCGGAGGCACGTGTCAGGATGCGTCCACCCTGCCCTGCCCGCGCCTGCACCGCAAGGCGCACATTCTCCAGCACGGAGAGCTTGGGGAACAGGTTGGTCAGCTGGAAGGCGCGGCCGATACCGAGCCGGGCGCGGGCGGAGGGCGAGAGCGCGGTGATCTCGGTCTCGCCCTTGAAGATGCGCCCTTCCGTCGGCTTGAGCTGGCCGGAAACGAGGTTGAACCAGGTGGTCTTGCCCGCCCCGTTCGGCCCGACGATAACCGTCAACTCCCCCGGCCGGAAGGCGCAGGTGACGTTGTCGACGGCGGCATGGCCGCCGAAGCGGATCGTCAGGTTCTCGGTGCGGATGGACGGGGTGGACACGGAAAGCAACTCTTTCGGAAATGGCTGCGCCGCCCCTCGCCCCGGCAGGCGAATGCGGGGCGGCGCAGCCTTGACGATTATTCCTGGTTGTTCCTGCCGACGGGGATGTTCATCTCCTCCGGCTTGATCTCGCGCACCAGCTCGGGGATGGCCCAGTCGACGCCGTCCTCGACCTTGATCTTGAAGTGGTACATCGACTGGAGCGCCTGATGGTCCTCGGGCCGGAAGGTCATCGGGCCCTTGGGCGTGTCGAAGGTCATGCCCTCCATCGCCGTGATCAGGCTTTCGGTGTCCCAGCCTTCCGCCTTTTCCAGCGCCGCGACGATGGCCATGGCCGAGGCCATGCCGCCGGCGGTGAAGAAGTCGGGCGGGGCGTTGAATCGCTTCGTGTGCTCGGCCACCAGCCAGTCGTTGACCGGGTTCTTCGGCGCTTCGTAATAGTAGTACATCGCGCCTTCCATGCCCGGCACCTGCTTGTAGCCGACGAGCGCGGGCAGGATGTTGCCGCCGGAGGACAGCTCGATGTCGTAGCGGCCGGGATCGGCGGCGGCGAGCGGCGTCATGGCGTCGATGCCGGCGACATTCATGAAGATCACCTTGCGGCCCGGCTTGTCGCGCAGCGCGTTGAACAGCCGCTCGATGGTGGCGGTGAAGTCGGTGGTCTGCTGCGGCACGTATTCCTCGGCCACGACATTGGCGCCGGTGCCGTCGAGCGCGGCCTTGAAGGCGGCGATGCCGTCGCGGCCGAAGGCGTAGTCCTGCGCCAGCGTCGCGACATAGAGGTTGGCGTCGGGCTTCAGCGCGATGGCCTGCGCCTGCATGTCCATCGACGAGTTGCGCGAGGTCTTGAAGACGTAGCGGTTGGAATCCGGCCCGGTCAGGCTGTCGGCGACGGCCGGCTCGACCAGCAGGATCTTCTCGTACTCCTCGGCGACCGGCAGCAGCGCCAGCGCGACGCCCGACGAGGTGTCGCCGACGGCGATCAGCGCGTCGTCGTCGCCATAGGCCTCGGCGAGCAGGGCGCGCGCCACGTCGGGCTTGAACTGCGTGTCCTTCTTGATGACTTCGATCTTGCGGCCCTTGACCTCGAGCGTGCCATTGGTGGCGTATTCGAGGCCGAGCTCGAAGCCGGCATGGGTCTGCTTGGAATAGGCCTCCAGCGGCGAGCCGGAAAGGCCGTGCAGCAGGGCGATCTTCACCGGGCCGTCCTCAGCCTTCGCAGGCATGCCCATAAGCGCGGTGGCCACGGCGAGCGCGGCGAACAGCTTTTTCATGATGTCTCCTCCACGAAAGACGGATGGCCGCCGACCGGCGCTCTCCTGTCCTGAAAGCATTATCGAAGAGGAAGACACCCACCCGCAATATCGTATAAATACCAGTCCAGGCATCGTAAAAATACCGATCATGACGACCAAAGACGATCTTCACCTTCTCGCCTTCGAACATGCGCCCGTCGGTCTCGTCGTGACCGAAAGCCGGGTCATCCGCGCCTGCAATCCGCGCTTCGCCGAGATGTTCGGCTACGAGGTCAAGGAGCTGGAGGACCGGTCCTTCGCCATCCTCTACCCGTCCTTCGAGGAGTTCGTGCGCATCCGCGACGTCGGCGTCGAACCGCTCAGGAAGAACAACCGCTATTCCGACGAGCGCATCATGGCGCGCAAGGACGGGTCGCTGTTCTGGTGCCGGGTGCGCGGCCACTCGCTGACCCGCGACGACGACCCGCTGCGCCGGGCGGTGTGGAGCTTCGCCGACCTGTCGCAGACGCGCCCCATTCTCGACCTCTCGACCCGCGAGCGCCAGATCGTCATGCATCTCGGCGAAGGCCGCACCTCGAAGGAGATCGGCCGCATGCTGTCGATCTCGCCGCGCACCGTCGAGGCCTACCGGGCGCGGCTGCTCAAGAAATGCGGCGCATCGAACGTCGCCGAGCTCCTGTCGCACCTGTCGTCGATGCCGGGCTGAGCGCGGGTCAGGAAGAGCGACGGGCTCATTTCCGTTCAGTTGCCGAGAATGATGTCCATGATCGAGCCGGGCTGCCGTTCGGGCCGTTGCGTCGCGGGTCCGACGTCGGCTTTCGGGACGGGCCGCCGGATCGAAGCGGTGCGATCCCCGACAGGCGCGGGCGGGGCCGGCGGAGCGGCTTGGGGCGCTGCCTGCGGCGCGGACGGGCGGGCGGTTGCCGCCTGCGGCACAGGCCGGGGGGCGGATGCCTGCGGGGCGGCCGCGGTCTCGTTCGGCTCGTTGCGCAGGATGTCGCCGATCCGGCCGATGAGGCCCTGGTTCCCGCCGCTGCTCCAGCCGCCGGGCAGCGCCGCCACCGGCACGCCCTCATGGGCGGCGGCCATGAACTCGTTCCAGGCGGCGGCGGGCAGCGAGCCGCCGGTGATGTTCTTGGTCGGCGCGCCGTTGTCGTTGCCGAACCAGACGCCGGTGGTTAAATTCGCGGTGTAGCCGACGAACCAGGCGTCGCGCGCGTTCTGCGAGGTGCCGGTCTTGCCGGCGGCGGGCCAGCCGAAGGCGGCGCGCCGGGCGGTGCCGTCCGAGATCGTCTGCGCCATCATCGTGTTCATGGCGCCGATCACTTCGGGGCGCGCGATGCGCGGGCCGGACGCGCCGCGATGCTCGTAGAGCACCTCGCCCTTCACATTGCGGATGCGCTTGACGAAATGGATGTCGGGGCGGAAGCCGCCATTGGCGAAGGGCACATAGGCGGCGGTCAGCTCGAGCGGCGTCACCTCGGACGTGCCGAGGGCGATGGAAAGGTTGGGCTCGAGGTTCGATTCGATGCCCATGCGCCACGCCGTCTCGACGATCGCCGCCGGCCCGACCGCCTGCGCCAGCTGCACCGCGACCGAGTTCAGCGAACGCGCCAGCGCCGTCGTCAGCGAGACGCGGCCGTAATATTTGTCGTTGTAGTTCTTCGGCGCCCATTTGCCGATCTTGATCGGCGCGTCGTTCAGCACCGTGTCGGGCGACATGCCGTTCTCCATCGCCGCCATGAACACGAACGGCTTGAAGGCCGAGCCGGGCTGGCGGCGCGCCTCGGAGGCGCGGTCGAACTGGCTGGTGGCGTAGTCGTAGCCGCCGACCATGGCGCGCACCGCGCCAGACGCGTCGATGGAGACGAGCGCGCCCTGGCTGACATTGTGCTTCTTGCCCTCGGCGTCGATCAGCCGGCGGATCGAGGCCTCGGCGAAGGTCTGGAGCACGAGGTCGACCGTGGTCTCGACCACGAGGTCGGACCGCACCTCGCCGATCAGCTGCGGCAGCTCCTCCATCACCCGGTCGGCGAGGTAGTGCTCGGAGCCGGTCCAGTAGGCGGCGGCGCGCACGGCCGGGGTCGAGATCGCGGCGGCGAGCTGGCTGTCGCCGATCATGCCCTGGTCGCGCATGGCGGCGAGGACGATCTGGGCGCGGTTCTCGGCCGCCTTGGGGTCGCGCGCCGGCGACAGCCGCGACGGCGCTTTCAGCAACCCGGCGAGCAGCGCGGCCTCGGAGAGCGAAACGTCGCGCGCGGACTTTCCGAAATAGCGCCGCGAGGCGGCCTCGACGCCGTAGGAACCCGAGCCGAAATAGACCCGGTTCAGATACATCTCGAGGATCTGGTCCTTGGTGTGGGTGCGCTCCAGCCACAGCGCCATCAGCACCTCCTGCACCTTGCGCTCGATGGTGCGCTCGGGCTTGAGGAACAGGTTCTTGGCGAGCTGCTGGGTCAGCGTCGAGCCGCCCTGGCTGACGCGGCGATCGAGGACGTTTGAGACCATGGCGCGGGTGAGGCCGATGGGGTCGACGCCGAAATGCGAATGGAAGCGCCGGTCCTCGATGGCGATCACCGCCTGCGGGATGAAGGGCGACATCTCGTGCAGGCCGACCGCCTCGCCGCCGGTCATGCCACGATTGGCGACGAGCTGGCTGTTGACGTCGACGATGCGCACGTTGGGCGGCCGGTCGGGCACGGCCCATGTCGTGGCCGCCGGCATCTGCGCCCCGTAATAGGCCACCAGCCCGGCGCCGGCGATGCCGGCCCACAGCGCCAGCACCATCGCCCAGTAGACCGAGCGGCGCATGAAGGCGAAGACGCCGCCGCCACGGGCCCGCTTGCGCCCTCGTCTGCCGCGCCCGCCAGCACGCGCCGGAGCGGCGGAGCGTTTGGCCGGGCCCAGTTCTGGCTCGGCGCGGCGCGCCCTGCCTCCTTGCGCCTTGCCGGCATGGCCCTTCGCCGCCTTGCGCGACGGCGGCATCACCCGGTCGTCGGCGCTGAGGCGAAAGCCGTCCTGCGCCTCGTGGCCGGAGAAGCCGTCGAAGCTCGGCTCTATGCGTCCTGTGCGTTTGCGGCTCGCCATGCGTTGCGCGTTTTCCGGGTTCGAGGAGAGTCGCGGATCGCGTTGCAGGCTAATTCGGGCGTTTTAAAGGGGTGTTAATTCGAATTGTCGGCAAATACGGTTTCGGCAGACGAGATGCGGGGCAAGACCGCACAAGAGGCGGGGTCCGGCCGCCACGACAGGCTTGCCGATTCGGCCGAAGCCCGCCGGCCAGCCGCTCCGGACACGAGACCGCCGACTGCCGGGTATGGCAATGCCGACCCCAGCCATTGGGCCAGACCCGCTGGTCGGACGGCATGTTCCCTTCCATCCGACAAGGTCACCTAAGGAATGGAGCCGTAGATACCCTTTGATTTCAAATGGTTATTTCTGTCTCGCCTCCAAAGCCGGTCTCTGGCGGGCGGCGCTTACCCTTCGTTCACCATACATTGACGGACTGTTGACCAACCGGGCAACAATGCTATGAAGCATCACTCAGGCAACAAACCCCGCTCCTTCCGCAAAGAAGGGCGGGGTCTTCTTTTTGTGGCAGGACTGATAGCGGCGGCGGCGAACCGGCCTGAAGCGCGTCGCGATCTTTCAGATTCGCTCCTTGCGCTTCAGGCTATTGAGACATGCTCTAGCTGTGGAGCCTCAAGAGGTTGTCGCCGGTTAGATGGAGGCGACTGATTGGTGGTTTGGACTTTAGGCTGCCATGCGGGCGATGCCAATTGTAGCGGTGGAGCCAGATCGGCAGTTCAGCGGCACGGTGGCGTGATGTCGGATAGGCCACGGCATAGGCCCACTCGCGCAAGGCGGTCTGGATGAAGCGCTCGGCCTTGCCGTTTGTGCGCGGCGTGTAGGGCCTGGTTCGGATGTGCTTGAGGCCGAATTCGCGGCAAGCGCGCGCGAAAGCCTTCGAGCGATAGCACGAGCCGTTGTCGGTCATGACGCGAGTGACGGTGATTCCGAGGCTGGCGTAGTAGGCGACTGCCGCCGTGAGGAAGGCGACGGCGCTTTGCTTCTTCTCGTCGGGCAGGATCTGGCTGAAGGCGATGCGCGAGGCATCGTCGATGGCGACATGGACGAACTCCCAGCCGATGCCGCGACTGTTGGACTGGCCGCGCCGATCGCCGGTGATGCGATGGCCGACGCGGTCGAACCGGCCGAGTTTCTTGATGTCGATATGGATCATCTCGCCGGGATGGGCACGTTCGTAGCGCCTGACCGGCGCGGCCGGCTCGATGTCCTTGAGCCGCGACAGCTCGGCGCGCCTGAGCACCCGGCTGACGGTGGCCGGCGAGACGCCAACCTCATGGGCAATGTGCTTGCCGGTCCAGCGCAGCCGACGCAGCACCACAATACGCTCGGCGATCGACGCCGCGGTGGCCTGCGGCATATGGGCGGGCCGCGAGGATCGGTCGCCCATGCCGGACCGCCCTTCCGCCTTGTAGCGCTCCACCCAGCGCGCCACGATCTTCGCCGACACGCCATAGGTCCGTGCCGCATGGGCTTGGGAAAGACGCCCCTCAATCACCGACAGCGCCATCTCCTCTCGACGCAACGGCGTCAGGCGGGCATTCTTGTGGATGTTCATTCGGACCCTCCGGTGGATGCTGAAGCTTGGTAACTCCAGTCTCCCCGGTCCGGTCCGAATGGACAACCTCCCGAAAGCTCACATCTAGCGCGGCGCGCGCTTGGCGAGGATGCGCTGCAAGGTCCGGCGGTGCATGTTGAGCCGGCGGGCGGTTTCCGACACGTTGCGGTCGCACATCTCGTAGACGCGCTGGATATGCTCCCAGCGCACGCGGTCGGCCGACATCGGGTTTTCCGGCGGAGCGACCTTGTCGTTGGTGGTGCGCGTCAGCGCGGCGAACACGTCGTCGGCGTCGGCGGGCTTCGACAGATAGTCAACCGCGCCGAGCTTCACCGCCGTCACGGCGGTGGCGATGTTGCCGTAGCCGGTCAGGATGACGGTGCGGGCGTCCTCGCGCTTCTCGCGGATGGCGGCGACCACGTCGAGGCCGTTGCCGTCGCCGAGCCGCATGTCGACCACGGCATAGGCCGGCGCGCCGGCCTTCACCTTGGCCAGCGCCTCCTCGACGCTGTCGGCCGTATCGACCTGAAAGCCGCGGCTTTCCATGGCGCGGGCCAGCCGGGTCAGGAACGGCCTGTCGTCCTCGACAAGCAGAAGCGAGCGGTCCTCGCCCAGAACGTCGGACGGGTCGAAGGCTTTTTCATCGGTCATGCCTGGATTCATCCTGCTGCTGATATCTTCTTTTTAGGCGAATTCGCCGCGATTTCCAGCGCCCCGGCCGTCAATAGGCGATCTCGCCCCCTCCCGCCGAGGCGAGGAACGCCTGCCGCGGCCACGAAACGGTGACGATGGCGCCCTTGCCCGGCTCGCCGGCATTGCCGAAGGCGACCTGCGCGCCCGAGCGCTCGAGCAGCGTCTTGGCGATGAACAGGCCGAGCCCCAGCCCACCGCCGCCACCGCCATCGCGCGCGGTGCGCTTCGACATATAGGGCTCGCCGATCCGGTCGACGATCTCTGGCGGATAGCCCGGCCCGTCGTCGCTGAGCGTCAGCTCGACGCGGGCGTCGTTCCAGCGCCATGCGAGCGTGACGCGCTCGCGGGCGAAATCGACCGCGTTCTCGACCAAGTTGCCGAGCCCGTAAATGACGCCCGGATTGCGCCGGCCGACCGGCTCCGACCCCTGCCGCTCGCCCGGCTCCAGCACGATGTCGATGCCGAAATTGCGGTGCGGCGCGATCACCTCCTCGATCAGCGAAGTGAAGGGCAGGCGCGCCATGTGCGCCTCGCCCTCGCCCGAAAGGCTGGTCAGCCGCTTGAGGATCTCGCGGCAGCGCTCGGCCTGCGAGCGCAGGAGGGTGACGTCCTCGGCGAAGCGCGAATCCTCTGACAGCTCGCGCTCCATCTCCTTGGCGACGAGGGTGATGGTGGCGAGCGGCGTGCCGAGCTCGTGCGCGGCCGCCGCCGCCAGCCCGTCCAGCGCCGAAAGGTGCTGCTCGCGTTGCAGGATCAGCTCGGTCGCCGACAGCGCGGTGGCGAGAAGCCGCGCCTCCTCGGCGACGCGATAGGCGTAGAAGGCGGTGAAGGTCATGGTCGAGAACACCGCCATCCACATGCCGGCGATGTAGACGAAGGGGACGACGAGCGCCGTGCCCGGGAACCACGGCAGCGGCAAATGGAAGAAGGCAAGCAGCGTCGCCAGCCCGACGACCGCGAGCCACAGCAGGAGCGTCAGCCGCGCCGGCAGCGACGTCGCCGAGACGACGACCGGCACGATCATCAGCACCGAGAACGGATTGGTCAGGCCGCCGGTCATGTAGAGCAGGCCGACGAGCTGGATGGCGTCGAACAGCAGGATGGCGAAGGCGAAGCCCGGCGGCAGGCGGTGGGTCGGCGGATAGCGGAAGGCGAGGAAGAGGTTGAGCCATCCGGAGGCCGCGATCAGCGCGAAGCACATCGAGACCGGCAGCGGGAATTCGAGCCAGTAGGCGACGAAGAGCACGGTCGCGCTCTGGCCGATGATCGCCAGCCAGCGCAGGCGGATCAGCGTGTTCAGCCGCAGATGGTGGATTCGCGTCGGATCGGGCCGGCCCAGTTTAGCATCCATGGAATGCGCTATAGAGCAATTCGGCGAAAAGTGTGAAGTCGTTTTCCGGTTTCAGCGCCCTTCGCGCGCGGACCGCGCCGCGTAGCGCACGGTCTCGAAGCGCGCACCGAGGCCGTCATACATCAGGAGGCGGCCGACCAGCGGCTCGCCGATGCCGGCGATCAGCTTGATCGTCTCCATCGCCTGCAGCGAGCCGACGACGCCGACCAGCGCCCCGACCACCCCGGCCTCGGCGCAGGACGGGACGAGGCCGGGCGGCGGCGCCTCGGGAAAGAGGTCGCGGAACGACGGGTTCGGGCGGCCTTGCGCGTCGCGCTCATAGGGCTTCAGTACCGTCACCGAGCCGTCGAAGCGGCCGATGGCGGCGGCGACGAGCGGCCGGCGCGCGGCGGCGCAGGCATCGGCCATCGCATAGCGGGCGGCGAAATTGTCGGTGCCGTCGACGACGATGTCGTAGGCGGCGACCAGCGCCCCGGCATTGTCCGTGTCGAGCCGCAGGGCATGGGTCTCCACCGTCACATGCGGGTTGATACGGAGAATCGCTGCGGTCGCGCTCTCCACCTTCGGTCGGCCGATGTGGCCCGTGTCATGGATGATCTGCCGTTGCAGGTTGGACAGCGCGACCGTGTCGTCGTCGACGATGCCGAGCGTGCCGACGCCGGCCGCCGCGAGATAGGCGAGAGCCGGCGCGCCGAGCCCGCCCGCCCCGACGACGAGGACGCGGGCGCGCTTCAGCCTCTGCTGGCCCGCGCCGCCGATCTCCGGCAGCACGACATGGCGGGCGTAGCGTTCGAGCTCGGGTTCGGAGAGCGCTTCAGTCATGGCGCAGAGCATAGGCCGGCGCGGCGGAATTGTCAGCGCGCGTCAGCCGGGCGTGACCTGCCCGCCGGACACGGTCAGGAACTGCGCCGTTCCCCGGATGCTGGAGAAAAGCTCGGGGTCCGTGCCGGTCATGAAGGCCTGGCAGCCGAGATCGTCGAGGATGGAGAACAGCGCCGCGCGGCGGCCCGCGTCGAGATGGGCGGCGATCTCGTCGAGGAGCAGGATCGGCGCCGCGCCCGACAGTTCCGCCACCAGCCGGGCATGCGACAGGACGAGCCCTGTCAGCAGCGCCTTCTGCTCGCCGGTCGAGCATAGCTCCGCCGCCATGTCCTTCGGCCGATGGCGCACGAGAAGGTCGGAGCGGTGCGGGCCGTCGAGGGTGCGGCCGGCGGCGCGGTCGCGGCCGCGATTGTCGGCGAGGGCGCGGCGGAACGCCTCCTCGGCGTCGACCGCCGCCATGCCCGGCAGCATCTCCTCCAGCGTGCCGGAAAGCGCGACATCGGCCTGCGGGAACGGGCCGTCGCCGGGCAGGCGCTCGATCATCACGCCGAGCAGCCGCACGATCTCGACTCGGGCGGCGGCGATGGCCGCGCCGGTCTCGGCCATCTGCGTCTCGATCGCCTCGAACCAGGCGTCGTCGCGGACATTGTCGGCGAGCAGCCGGTTGCGGCCGCGCATCGCCTTCTCGTAGTCGAGCGCGCGGCGGCCGTGGGCCGGGTCGATGGCCAGCACCAGCCGGTCGATGAATCGGCGGCGCTCGGCGGCCGGGCCGGTGAACAGCGCGTCCATCGACGGCGTCAGCCACATCACGCGCACAAAGTCGAGCATCTCGTCGGCCGAGCGGACGGCGACGCCGTTGATCCGCACCTTGCGCCCGGCGGCCTCGCCCGGCTCGCCGAACGTGCCGGTGCCGATCTCGACCTCGCCGAACGCGCCTTCGAGCCGGGCATGGACGGCGAAGCCGCCGGTGGCGCCGGCGCGGGCGACATCCTCAAGCACGGCGCGGCGCAGGCCGCGTCCCGGCGACAGGAAGGAGATGGCTTCGAGAAGGTTGGTCTTGCCGGCACCGTTGTCGCCGGTCAGCACCACCGCGCCGGGCGCGAAATCGAGCGCGAGGCTGGAATAGTTGCGGAAATCGGCCAGCGACAGGCGCGCGACATGGGTTTGCATCTCGGGGCCCGATCCCGCCGCGGCCGCCTCCGGGCCTAGACCCGCATCGGCATCAGCACGTAGAGCGCGTCGGCGTCGGCGGTGTCCTGGATCAGCGTCGGCGAGCCGGCATCGGCGAGAAGGAAGAGCGCCTCGCTGCCGGAAAGCTGGGCCGCCACGTCGAGCAGATACCTGGCGTTGAAGCCGATCTCGATCGGGTCGGCGTCGTAGTCGGCGGCGATCTCTTCCGTGGCGCTGCCGGAATCGGGGTTGTTGACGGTCAGCGTCACGCTGCCGGAGGCGATGGCGAGCTTGACGGCGCGGCCGCGCTCCGACGAGATGGTGGAGACGCGGTCCACCGCCTGGGCGAAGCTCTGCCGGTCGAGGGTGAGCTTCTTGTCGTTGCCGGTCGGGATGACGCGCTGGTAATCGGGGAAGGTGCCGTCTATCAGCTTCGAGGTCAGCACCACGGAGCCGATGGTGAAGCGGATCTTGGTCTCGGAGAGTTCCGTCGTCACCGCGACGTCCGGATCGTCGACCAGCTTCTGGAGCTCAGAGACCGTCTTGCGCGGGATGATGATGCCGGGCATGCCTTCCGAGCCCGCCGGCGCGTCGACCTCGGCGCGCGCCAGCCTGTGGCCGTCGGTCGCCACCGAGCGCAGGCGCAGCTTGCCGCCCTCCTCATGCGCGTGCAGGAAGATGCCGTTGAGATAATAGCGCGTCTCCTCGGTCGAGATCGCGAACTGGGTCTTCTCGATCAGCCCCTTCAGCGCCTCGGATTCGAGGCGGAAGATGTGGCTGAACGAGCCGGCCGACAGCTCGGGGAAGTCGGCCTGCGGCAGGCATTGCAGGCGGAAGGACGAGCGCCCGGAGATGACCGAGACGAAATTGCCGCTCTCGTCGAGCTTCAGCATCACCTCGGCGCCGTCGGGCAGCTTGCGCACGATGTCGTAGAGAAGATGCGCCGGCACGGTCGTCGCGCCCGCCTGCTCGACGGTGGCGGCGGTCGCCTCCGTCACCTCGAGGTCGAGGTCGGTCGCCTTCATCTCGAGGCTCGCTCCGGACGCGGCCAGCAGCACGTTCGACAGGATCGGGATCGTGTTGCGCCGTTCGACCACGCGGTGGACGTGGTTCAGCGACTTCAGGAGATTGGAGCGTTCGAGAATGACACGCATGGCACGCTAGATCCCGCAGGCAGATTTTCGGCTAGGCGCGCTCCCGGGCAGCCCGGCGGACCTGGCCGGGCGGACCCGGCGAGCACGCGAATGGAGAACGAACCTGACAGGAAAACAGCCCCAAAGGCAAGCCCGCGCGGCGTTTGCGCGCGGGCTTGACCCGGCTTTTCACCAGCTCATGCGCGCGGGACTTCAGGCTTGGTCGCTGATCAGCCGCTTCAGCAGCTCCAGTTCCTGCGCCATCGTCGTGTCGGAACCGGACAACCCCTCGATCTTGCGCACGGCATGGAGGACCGTGGTGTGGTCGCGCCCGCCGAAACGGCGGCCGATCTCGGGCAGCGAGCGCGGCGTCATCACCTTGGCGAGATACATCGCCACCTGCCGCGGCTTGACGATGGTGCGGGTGCGCCGGTTGGACAGGAGCTCCGTCTTCGACACGTTGTAGTGGCGCGCGACGATGCGCTGGATATCCTCGATGCGCACGCGCTTCGGCTCGCCGGTGCGGTACATGCTGCCCAGAAGCTCGTCGACCCAGGCGACGGACATCTCCGGCTCGAAGGACTGGCGGAACAGCACCTGGTTGAACGCGCCTTCGAGCTCGCGGCCGCTGCCGGTCACGGCCTGGGCGATGTGGGCGAGGATTTCCTCGGGAATGTTGACGGCGGATGCGTCCTCGGTCGCGGCGGCGGCCTGCCGCTGCTTGAGGATCGACAGGCGCATGGCGAAGTCGGGCGCGCCCATCTCCAGCGCGACGCCGCCGTTCAGGCGCGAGCGCACGCGCGGCTCGAGCGATTCCAGCTCCGCAGGCGGGCGGTCCGCCGCCACGACCACCTGCCGGGCGCTGTCGAGCAGCATGTTGATCAGGTGGCAGAACTCGTGCTGGATCGACTTGCCTTGCAGGAACTGCATGTCGTCGATGATGAGCAGGTCGATGTCGCGGAACTGCTCCTTCAGGTGAAGGGCGTAATTGTCGCGGATGGCGGTGGCGAAGCGCCACATGAAATATTCGGCCGTCAAATAGACGACGCGGGCCTGCGGGCGGCGCTGGATGGTCTCGGCGGCGATGGCCTGCAACAGGTGCGTCTTGCCGAGCCCCACCGAGGCATGAATGAAGAGCGGGTTGAAGCGCAGCGCCCCTGCCGAGGATTCGGCGACCGAGCGCGCGGCGGCGAAGGCGACGCGGTTGGACGCGCCGTCGACGAAGGATTCGAAGGTGTAGCGCGCATCGAGCGGCGAGCCGAGCACGGACTGGCGCGACGACTGCTGCTCCGGCGCCGGCGCGCGCTGCGCGGCGGGCTTCTCGCCGCGGGCGAGGCCGGCGGCGGCGGCAGAGGGGGCAAGGCGCGGCTGGGCCTTGCGCGGCTGCGGCTGTTCCTCGTCGGTGGCGGCGGGCGCGGCGCGCACGGCCGAGCGCACGACGATCTCCACCTTCAGCACGGACGGGTCGCCCTGCTTCCACAGCTCAGTGATGAGGTCGAGATAGTGGCTGTTGATCCACTGGCGCAGGAACGCCGTCGGCACGGAAAGCCGGATGAGGCCGCGCGAGGCCTCGGCCAGCTTCATGCGGCCGAACCAGCTCGAATAGACATCGTTTCCAAGCCGGGCCTTGAGCTGCGCCTTGACGCGTTCGAAATTCGCGCCGGACCCGGTCGATGCCAACATTTCCGTTCCCTCGTTAAATTGACAATCTGAAATCCGCAAATCGCTGCCGACCTGCGCCGCAATGCCGCTCTGCATTATGCTTCCCTGTCTGCTGCCGGGTCTTTCGCGCCGCGCGGCATCATGCCTGCGGCGCCTGCCCGTTTTCTCGTTGCCGTTCCTCGCACCGGCCCGCCCGGCCTGCCGTCTTCTCCTTGCTTCCCGCCGCCCCTTCCGCATCGGGCTGCATGCCTTCGACACACGCGCGCAGGCCCTCGCTCCGGACTGTCGCCCGAAGTCGCAATGCCAAGCCGTAGAGCCGTGTCCCTCTCGTCGAACGTACGCAATCCGGCTACCCCGCAGGCTTTGCCCGCGTCGCGCTGATGCCGCTGTCTGGCTGGATCGGACCGGCTTTACGCCCGCCCCGTTCGATGGATGGACACTACAAAATTGGCTGTCGGCTGGGCAATAGAGCGGTAAGGAATTTTTCATGTTTGGGGCACAAGAATCAGCTTGACTCGCGGCCGTCGCAAAGCCGCCTGCCGATAAGTCGTTTTGATTCAAACCGTTTCAGCAACCGCGAATAAAAACGACCGCCCGCGACAAAATTCCCTTGACATGGCGCCAGCCTCCGGCGCCACGGCGCGCAAAGGCGCTCCCGGGAACGACCATCGCCAAGTCATTGATACAGAATGATTTTTATTGTCCGCCTGCCGCACCGATTTCACCCGGCTGAGGCAGGAGAAGCCGCGCGGGCCAGCTTCGCCGACGAAACAACGACATAGCCGGAACGAGAAAGATTCCAATGACCGGCAAAATAAAAACCCGGCGTTTTCACGCCGGGTTTTCGGAACGGAAACGGTTTGCGCGAAAGCGCCGAAATCAGGCGTTGAGCGCCTTCACCCGCTGGGCCAGCCGCGACACCTTGCGCGAGGCCGTGTTGCGGTGCAGCACACCCCTGGAGGCGGCGCGCGCCAGCTCCGGCTGGGCAACGGCGAAGGCGGCCTCGGCCGCAGCCTTATCGCCAGCGGCCAGGGCTTCCTCGACCTTGCGCACGAAAGTGCGCACGCGCGAACGACGGTTCTTGTTGACCGCGGTGCGGCGGGCGATCTTGCGCGTTGCCTTTTTGGCCGAAGACGTATTGGCCATGATGCCTCTCTCTCAAAAATGTCAGCGTGGTCGCGCCGTTTCGGCCGTTTCCGCCATGGGCAGGCCCGGCCGGGGGCAGCGCGTAAGGGGCAGCCAGAACGGCCACCTTCGTTGCGGCCGGCTTATAGAGAAGGTTTCGGCGCCCGTCAACGCCTCGTGCCCGACTCTTTGAGGCCGTTCCGGCGGCCCGGTTTCAGCGGTTGCGGAAATTCGGCTTCCGCTTCTCCGAGAAGGCCGCCATGCCCTCCTTCTGGTCGTCGAGCGCGAACATGGAATGGAACACGCGCCGCTCGAAGCGCAGCCCTTCCGTCAGCGTCGTCTCGTAGGAGCGGTTGACCGCCTCCTTGATCATCATCACCGCCGGCAGCGAGAAGCCGGCGATCTTCTCGGCCGCCTTCAGCGCCTCGTCGATGAGCTCGGCCGCCGGCACCACCCGCGAGACGAGGCCCGAGCGCTCGGCCTCGGCCGCGTCCATCATGCGGCCCGTCAGGCACATGTCCATGGCTTTGGCCTTGCCGACGAAGCGGGTCAGGCGCTGCGAGCCGCCCATGCCGGGCATGACGCCGAGGGTGATCTCGGGCTGGCCGAACTTCGCGTTGTCGCCGGCGATGATGAAGTCGCACATCATGGCGAGCTCGCAGCCGCCGCCGAGCGCATAGCCGGAGACGGCGGCGACGATCGGCTTCCTGATGCGCAGGAGCGCGTCCCATCCGGCGAAGAAATCTGCCGCATACATGTCGATATAGGACTTTTCGCTCATCTCCTTGATGTCGGCGCCGGCGGCGAAGGCCTTTTCCGAGCCGGTGATGACGATGGCGCCGACGCCCTCGTCCGCCTCGAAGGCCTGGAGCGCCGCGACGACGTCGCGCTCGATGGCGGAGTTCAGCGCGTTGAGCGCCTGCGGGCGGTTGAGCGTGATCAGCCCGACCTTGCCGCGGGTTTCGACAAGGATCGTCTCGTAGGCCATGGTGCTTCTCCCTCTCTTTGCCGGCGGCGCGTCCCCGGGGTGGGGTTGGGGGCGCCGTCCTTCACCCCGGCAGATACCTCAAGGCTGGCAGGAGGGGCAATAGAATGTCGAGCGCCCGGACTGGACGATGCGGGCGACGGTGCCGCCGCAGCCTGGCCGCAGGCACGGCTCGCCCTCGCGGTCGTAGACGCTGAAGGAATGCTGGAAATAGCCGAGCGAGCCGTCGGTGCGGATATGGTCGCGCAGCGAGGAGCCGCCCGCTTCGATGGCCTCGGCGATCACCTCGCGGATCGCCTGCGCCAGCACCGCGCAGGCGACCGGATCGGCGGCGACGGCGCCCGCCTGCGCCAGCGGCGAGATGCGCGCGCGCCACAGGGCCTCGCAGACATAGATGTTGCCGAGGCCGGCGATCAGCCTCTGGTCGAGCAGCGCCGCCTTGATCGGCGTCTTCCGGCCGGACAGCAGCCCTGAAAGCAGCTTCCCGTCGAGCGCGTTGCCGGTCGGCTCGACGCCGAGGCCGGCGAGCGAGGGATGGGCGTCGAGCGCGGCCGTCTCTGCGAACAGCATGAAGCCGAAGCGGCGCGGATCGTTGAAGACGACGCGGTGGCGGCCGCCATCCGCCCCCTCGAGATGAAAAACCGCGTGGTCGTGCGCCTCGTCCTTGGAGCGGGCGTAGTGGAAGTCGCCGGGCAGGCTCTCGCCCTCCCCGGAATGAATGCGGAAGGAGCCGGACATGCCGAGATGGCAGATCAGCACGGGATCGGCGTCGAGATGCATGACCAGGTATTTCGCCCGCCGGCCGAGCGAGACGACGGCGCGCCCGCGCAGGCGCGCGGCGAAATCCACGGGGAACGGATAGCGAAGGTTCGGCCGCCGCTGCTCGACCTCGATAATGCGCGCGCCCTCGAAGACGGGTTGCAGGCCGCGGCGGACCGTCTCGACCTCGGGCAGCTCAGGCATTGGGGGCGAGATCCTTCCTGAACGAGACGCCGTGGCGACCGGGGGCGATGCCGAGATGCTCGGCGACGGTCTCGCCGATGTCGGCATAGGTGTCGCGCAGGCCGACCAGGCCGTGCCTTAGCCCCGGCCCCGCGCCGATGACCGGCACGCGCTCGCGGGTGTGGTCGGTGCCACGCCAGGTCGGGTCGCAGCCATGGTCGGCGGTCAGCACCAGCATGTCGCCCTTGCCCAGCCGCGCCAGCGCCTCGGGCAGGCGCGCGTCGAAGGCCTCGAGCGCGGCGGCGTAGCCGGCGACATCGCGGCGGTGGCCGAACTCGGTGTCGAAATCGACGAAATTGGCGAAGACGAGGTCGCCGTCGCCGGCCTCGTCGATGGCGGCGAGCGCGGCGTCGAACATCGCCATGTTGTTCTTCGCCTTGCGCAGGCTCGAAATGCCGCGATGGGAGAAGATGTCGCCGATCTTGCCGACGGCCAGCACCCTGCGCCCTTCCGCCTCCAGCCGGTCGAGCAGCGTCGCCTCGGGCGGCGGCGTGGCGAAGTCCTTGCGGTTGGGCGTGCGGGCGAAGGTCGCCGCCGTCTCGCCGAGAAAGGGGCGGGCGACGATGCGGCAGACGTTCAGCGGGTCGGCCAGCCGGCGGGCGATGCGGCACACTTCGTAGAGCCGCTCCAGCCCGAAATGCGCCTCGTGCGCGGCGATCTGGATGACGGAATCGACCGAGGTGTACAGGATCGGCTTGCCTGTCCTGACATGTTCCTCGCCCAGCTCCTCGATCACCGCCGTGCCGGAGGCGTGGCGGTTGCACAAGGTGCCGGGCAGCGCGCCCTCGCGGATCAGCGCCTCGGTGAACGCGGCGGGCAGCGCGGGGTCGGCGTCGGGGAAATAGCCCCAGTCGAACAGCGCCGGCAGGCCGGCGATCTCCCAATGGCCAGACGGCGTGTCCTTGCCGCCCGAAACTTCCGTCGCCGCGCCGAAGAAGCCGGAAACCGGGCCGCCCGGCAGGGCCCGGCCGTTGGCGAGCGCGGCGGCATGGGCAAGGCCGAGGCCGCGCATGTTCGGCACGTGAAGCGGCCCGGCGCGCAAGGAAGCGACATCGGCGCGGCCGGCCGCGCATTCCGCCTCGATATGGCCGAACGTGTCGGCCCCCTCGTCGCCGAAGCGGGCCGCGTCGGGCGCGCCGCCGATGCCGAAGGAATCGAGTACGAAGAGGAAGGCGCGCGCCATCGGCGGTCCTTGGTCGGTGAAACTGTCGCAAACAGATAGGCGCGCCCACCCTTCTTGGCAATTCGGAAACCAAACCCGGCGAAAATGCGCGGCTGGACGGCACGGGAGAGACTTGGGTTGAAGGCATATCGGGCGATGCGCGGAGCAATGACGGCGACGGCGGTTTCGCTGGCCGCCCTGTCGTGCGGCCCGGGCGCGCTGGCGCAGGAGGCGTTCCGCATCGGCCTCGTCGCGCTGCCGGGCGAGGACGCAAGCGTCGAGGGGTTGGCCGGGATAAAGGCGGCCTATTCGGCCGCGCTCGGCATGCCGGTCGAGGTCATGGTCGCGCGCGACTATGCCGCGCTCGCCGAGGCGCAGATCGCCGGCCGGATCGACTACGCCGCCTACAGCGCGCCGGCCTTCGCCGCCGCCTCGCTGCGCTGCGGCTGCGTCGTGCCGGTGGCGGCGCCCGTCGACGCCGACGGCAGCGTCGGCCTGCGCTCGGTGCTGATCGTCAGGCCCGGTTTCGAGGAAGGAAGTGGCAGGCTCGCCGTCGGCCCGGCCGATAGCCTTGCGACCCGGCTCGCCCCCCTCGCCGCCTCGGACGAGGCGCGCGCCGCCGCGGCATCCGGCCGGCTGGTCGAGACGGCAAGCGCGGCGGAAGCCGAGGCCCTGTTCCTCTCCGGCAAGGTCGACGGCTTCTTCGGCTGGACGCCAGCGCGCGCGGAGAACGCGACGGAGCCGCCACCCGGCGGCACGCCGGCGCGGCTCGCCGCTTCCGGCCTCGATCCCTCGGCGTGGCGGATCGCCTGGCGCTCGGACACGCTGCGCTACGGCCCGCACGCCGTGCGCAGCGACATCGCGCCGGGGCGGGTGGAGAAGCTGGCGGGATTGCTGGAGAGCGTCGCCCCGGGCGAGGCCGGCCCCGGCCGGCAGATCATGCGCGGGCACGATCGCTTCGCCGCGGTCTCGCCGGCCGACTACCGCGCCGTCCTCGATGCGGTCGCCGCGCTCGGCACGCGCTAGAGCGATCGCCTTCTCGGGGAATCATCGACGAACAGATGGAGCGGCAGCCCGTGCGTCCGCTGCTCCGGCCCGGCGAGCGGGCTTCCCGGCTCAGCAGTCGGTGCAGAGGATCTTGTTGCTCATGCGCGGACGCAGGTAATAGATCTCGTCCATGCTGATGTTGTCGAACGCGCCGAGCAGGCCCATGCTTGTCCGCTGCTCGGCCGTCCAGGCGACGACCGGGCGATAGTCGAGCTGGGCCGAGACGCGGACGAGGAAGGTGTCGGCGATCTTCAGCTCGACGGGCACGTCGGTCTCGGTTTCCTTGGCCGGCCCGAGGGAGAAGGCGCCGTTGACCATCTTGCGCGACCATTTGACGATGGCGCGCGGCGTCGCGTCCTTGGTGATCTCGATGCCGGTGATCTCGATGGTCGGCCGGGTGCGGCCATAGGGCTGGAGGATCGCCTCGCCGATCTCCATGATCGGCTCGATCACGTCCTTCGTCGTCTCGCTGTGCTGCTGCGTCACCAGATCGGCGACCATGGAGCCGATGCGGCTGACCTTCTTGTTGGTCTCGATGGCCTGCGCCACCTCCATGGTGACGAAATAGAGCGTCAGCAGCAGCGGCGCGATGAAGGCGAACTCGATGGCCGCGACGCCCTTCCTGTCGCGCAGGAATGCGGCCAGCCGCATCATCGTTCCGCGTGGCTTCGCCACGTCTCCGCCTCCGCTTGGCTTCGCCACGTTGTTCCCGTTGTCGTTCATGGTTCCGGTTCCCCGCCCCGTGTCGCGCATGGCCGCCCCGTCAGTCGTCGAAAGGTTCGTTCTGCCACGTCACCGTGGCGTAGAGCAGCGTCTTGCCGTCCCGAAGGTTCGACATCGACTTGCGCATGAAGTCGGTCATCACCGGCCAGCGGTAGAAGACGCGGAGCTGGTTCTTCGAGCCCGACGGCCCCGGCACGATGTCGAAGCCTTCGGTGTCGATGTCGTTGTTCTTGAAGGCGATGCGCTTGTCGGCCGCTTCCTTGAAGGTGACGTAGCTCTTGAGGTCGACCTCGAGCTCCGGGCAGCCGGAGGCGACCAGCATCTCCAGCTTGCCGCAGATCTGGTTGCGGACGAGGAACGGGTCCGATTCGAGATCCGCCTGCCTGATCTGGCCGGTGCGGAACTGGCGCGCCACGTCATCGGTGGCGTTCGACAGGACCTGCTGCGCGGCGAAGGAGATGCAGCTTTCGAGAATGGCGAAGACGAGCAGGCAGAACGGAATGATCAGCGCGGCGAACTCGATCGCCACGGCGCCGTCGGCGTTGCCGGCGAAGCGGCCCCGCGGCCGCCGGCCGTCCTGCGCCTTGCGTCCTTCCACGCTCGTGTCCCTTGCGGCCATGTCCACCATCACGCGCCCCGCGACCTGAAATGTCATGACGGCACAATACACAACACGGGTTGAAGCCCGGTTTTGACGGAAGATAGAAATGTCGCCGTCGCGTCAGGGCCGCGTTAACCCTTTTCCGCGCGGCCGGGCCGGGCCGCTACTCGCCGCTGCGGAGCTGCGCCTCGCAATAGGGAGAGCAGGACAGCGCCTCGAGGCTGGAGCGGCGATAGACGTTGACCGCATTGGCCGACGCGCGCGAGACCACGACCTGCTCGTCGACGATGGCCGCGCCGTCCCGGTCGAGGATGACGAGGTTGGTGACGCCGAAGCCCTTGCCGGTCAGCACCACGGTCGAGGCGTCCTGGACGGCGGCGTCGGCGATCTGCGGATTGCCGACGATGATCGTGTCGGCCGGACGCGCGAGCTTGACCACGCGGGCCTGGTCGACGAACACGCGGATCGTCTCCGCGCTCGCGGGTGCGGCGGCATAGAGCGCCGCGCAGGCGGCCAGAACGGCTGCGCCCGTCAGTTTCATCACACGCCGCGCCATGCGGGCCTCCTCGGATACCAAGCCATGTTGCGGAAAGATGAAGGACATTGGTGAACCAAGGGTTAAGGCGAAGCCCACGCGCTGCCGTACGACACTCTTAATAATAATAGGGGTCGCCCCGCGCGGTGCGATTTGCCTTCATTTTACCAAATCCGGCATCTCCCGGTTAACCAAGAAACGCCACTCCGGCCGGCAAGAATTCGGTAAGGCTGTTTCTTAAGCCGATTGCAACAGCTTCGTATTAGTTTCCACTCATCCGATCGACACAGAAGAAACGTTGACGGAAGTGCTGTAACACACGGAGCAAGGAGTTCTCCCATGACCAAGATTTTCGCTCGCTTCGCCAAGGACGAGTCCGGCGCCACCGCCATCGAATACGGCCTGATCGCCGCCCTGATCGCCCTCGCGGTCATCACCGGCGCCGGCCTGATCGGCGACGAGCTCGAGAAGACCTTCGAAGGCATCGGCGACTCGCTGACGGACGCCAACAGCCGTATCGGCGGCTAAGCGTCACGCCGCATCCATGCGAAACGGCCGCCTCCGGGCGGCCGTTTTCTTTTCTGCGGCGCATTGCCCGGCGCCCGACGCTTCACCAAAGCTTAAGCCGAGCGCGGGTAGGCTTCCACACCGTCGACCAGTCCGGGTTCCTCGTCATGCTTGAAGCACTGATCTTCGTCGTCTTCCCCTTCTGCATGGCGTTCGCCATCGTCTCCGACATGGTGTCGATGACCATCGCCAACCGGGTCTCGATCATCCTTCTCGCCACCTTCGCCCTCGTCGCGCCGCTGACCGGCATGGCATGGGCGGATTATGGCTGGCATTTCGCCGCCGGCGCCTCGGTGCTCGCCGTCACCTTCGGCCTGTTCGCCATCGGCGGCATGGGCGGCGGCGATGCCAAGCTCATGGCCGCCACCGCGTTGTGGATGGGGTTCTCGCCGCAGCTCATGCAGTATCTCGTTCACGCGTCGGTGCTCGGCGGAGCCCTGACCCTCGTTCTCCTCATCTACCGCAAGTCGCCGCTTTCGGCCTTCACCGGCGGCAACATGTTCCTGCGCCATTTCGCCAACGAGAAGGTCGGCATCCCCTACGGCGTCGCTCTCGGCGCGGCCGGCCTGATGGTCTATCCCTCGACGCCCCTGATGCAATGGGCACTGTCGCGGCTCGCGGCGGGCTGAGGCAATCATTCACAAGCGCCCTTACCCCGGCGCCCTTCCCCGGCCCCCTTTCCCGCGTAAACACTAAATTAATCACGATCGTAAGCCATCCATTAACCTTAATTTGACGATTGGGACCGCAAAGTCCGGCTCGGCTCAAAAGATTGCCGAGTACGAGGTCCCCAAAGATGGCACCATCCCGCGTGATTATTCTGGGCGTCGCCGTAGCGACGGCGGTCGGCGCAGGCTACGTCGCCAAGAAGATGGCGACCCCTCCGCCGCCGGAGATCATCGTCGACTCCGCGCCGCGCGAACCGGCGATCCGCCTGACCGAGGTGCTGGCGCTCGACGGCGACGTCGCCATGGGCGCGCCCGTCGGCGACCGGCTCGAATGGCAGTCGTGGCCGTCCAGCGGCGTCACCGATGCCTTCATCACCCGCGACAAGGAACCCAACGCGCTCGAGGAGCTGAAGGGCGCCATCGCCCGCGTGCCGATGTATGCGGGCGAGCCGATGCGCCGCTCCAAGCTGATCGGCGAGGGCCAGAGCTTCATGTCGTCGATCCTGCCCTCGGGCAAGCGCGCGGTGGCGACGCAGATCGCGGCCGACACCTCGGCCGGCGGCTTCATCCTGCCCAACGACTTCGTCGACGTCATCATGACGCGTCGCAACGGCAGCGCTGGCGGCGAGGGCTACATCACCGAGACCATCCTGAAGAACATCCGGGTGCTGGCCATCGACCAGGCGATCCAGGAGGACGAGGAGGGCCGCAGGGTGCGCGTCGGCGACACGGCGACGCTGGAGCTCACCCCGCAGCAGGCCGAGATCATCACCGTCGCCCAGCAGATGGCAGACCGGCTGACGCTGGCGCTGCGGGCGGTGGTCGACACCCAGGAAGTGATCGAAGAGGAAGCCGACTACCTCGTTTCCGGCAATGGCAGGCGCGGCACGGTCCGCCTCATCAAGTCGGGCGAAGTCAGCGAAGTGGGGGCGCGCAAATGACCGCTGGAACGAGCCGCAACAGGTTGCCCAACCGTACAGGACGCCGCGTCGGCATCTCGCTGATCGCGCTGGCGCTCGCCATCGGCGTCGATGCGACACCATCGGGCGTGTTCTCCGGCGAGGCGCTGGCGCAGGGCGTCACCGCGGTCGGCGGCAAACGCAGCGCCCAGACGGTCGATCTCGGCCTCAACAAGTCGATCGTCATCGACCTGCCGCGCGACGCCTACGACATCCTCGTCGCCAACCCGGCCGTGGCCGACGCCGTCACGCGCACGGCGCGGCGCATCTACCTGTTCGGCAAGTCGGTGGGCGAGACCAACATCTTCGTCTTCGGCCCCAACGGCGAGCAGATCGCCTCCATCGACCTGCGCGTCGAGCGCGACGTGTCGGGGCTGGAAGGCTATCTCAAGCGCTTCCTGCCCGAATCCGACATCAAGGCCGAGCTGATCAACGACAACGTCGTTCTGACCGGCACGGTAGAGACGCCGCTCGACGCCAAGCGCGCCGAGGAGCTGGCGACGATCTTCGTCACCGGCGGCGAGGCGACCACCGGGCAGTATTCGCAGACGGCGGCCGGCGGCGACGCGGCCGGCGGCGTCGCGATCGACAACCCCGACCAGCAGCGCCGCTCCAGCCGCATCGTCAACATGCTGAAGATCATCGGCGAGGACCAGGTGACGCTGAAGGTCACGGTCGCCGAGGTGTCGCGCAACGTGATGAAGCAGCTCGGCGTCAACATGATCGGCTCCGGCAATTTCGACGGCATTTCGTGGGGCGCGATCAGCGAGAACTCCTTCGGCCTCGGCAAGCCGCTCTCCGCTTCCTCGCTCGCCATCGGCGGGTCGATGATCGACGCCTATCTCAACGCCATGGAGCAGGCCGGCGTGATGAAGACGCTGGCCGAGCCGGCGCTGACGGCGGTTTCCGGTGAGAAGGCGACCTTCAGGGTCGGCGGCGAGTTCAACATCGTGCGCGGCCGCAACACCGACCCCGAGACCGGCCAGACCACCTACGACATCCAGCAGATCGACTACGGCATCGGCCTCGAATTCCTGCCCGTGGTGCTGTCGCCCGGCCGCATCAGCCTGAAGATCAGGACCCAGGTTTCCGAGCCGACCAACGAGGGCTCGGCTATGCTGGAAGGCGGCGTCTCGCGCGGCGGCCGGGGCGGCCTGATCGGCTCCAACTTCATCTCGATCCGCAAGCGCCTCGCCGACACCACGGTCGAGCTGCCCTCCGGCGGCTCGATGATGATCGCCGGCCTCGTGCGCGACGACGTGCGCCAGGTCGCCTCCGGCCTGCCAGGCCTGTCCAAGGTGCCGGTGCTCGGCACGCTGTTCCGCAGCCGCGACTTCGTGCGCAACGAGACCGAGCTGGTCATCATCGTCACGCCCTACCTCTCGAAGCCGGTGGCGCGTACCGCGCTCGCCAAGCCCGACGACAATCTCAACCCGACGAGCGACGGCGCGGGCATGTTCCTCAACCGCGTCAACCGCGTCTACGGGACCATGAAAACCGACAAGCCTGCCGGGCGCTATCACGGCGTCGTCGGCTTCATCTACAAGTGATCGGGGACGGACCCATGTTCGACGCATCCATCCACTCCGTTCCGCCGCGGCGCGGCCGGCGCATCGCCGCCCTCGCCGCCACGGCCCTCGCCGCCGCGCTGCTCGCCGGCTGCGCTGCCCGCGACTCGGTGACGGTCGGCTCCATACCCGACGACTACCGCACCAACCATCCGATCGTGATCGGCGAGCGGGAGAAGACGGTCGACATCCCCGTCGGCATCGACGACCGCGGCATGTCGCGCATGCAGAAGGTCGCGCTGGACGGCTTCATCGCCGACTACGACCGCCGCGCCGCGCCGGTGGTCGGCATCATGGTGCCCTACGGCTCGGGCAACCAGGCGGCGGCCTCCGCCGTCGCCGCCGATCTCGTCAAGCGCCTGCGCAAGGCCGGCGTCCCGGAGGGGCGCATCCTGCACGAGCCCTACGACGCGGCGCAGTACGGCGATTCGGCCCCGATCCGCGTTTCCTACGCCGAGATGCGGGCCTCGACCGGACCGTGCGGCCGCTGGCCGGCCGACATGCTGGAAAACAGCGAGAACAAGCACTGGGCCAATTTCGGCTGTTCCTACCAGAACAACCTCGCCGCCCAGATCGCCAATCCCGCCGACCTTCTCGGCCCGCGCCAGCCCGGCGACATCGACGCGCAGAACAGGTCGCACGCGATCGACCAGTATCGCGACCGCGCCATTGCCGCCGATGTCCGCGGCAATCGCGAAGTCAACTACTGATGAGCTCCGGGGGCGCATGACATGAGCAATCTCGCCTACGACGCCGCATCGACGGGCCACGGGCCGGGCGATCCGGCAAGCGAAACCGAAGTCGCCGCCATGGCCGAGCTGCGGCCGGTGCCGCGCATCTCGATACAGGCCTTCTGCGAAACGGAGGCGGTGGCCGCCTCCATCGAGCGCGCCGGCAACGACCGGCGCATGGCCAAGGCGCATCTGAAGCTGCATCTGGGCGGAATCGCCACCGCGGTCGAGTTCTACCAGTCGGCGCAGACGCCGAACCTCATCATCGTCGAGTCGCGCGAGGAGCCCAAGCAGCTCATCGCGACGCTGGCGCAGCTGGCCGAGGTCTGCGATCCCTCCTCCAAGGTGGTGGTCATCGGCCACTACAACGACGTCTGGCTCTATCGCGAGCTGATCCGCTTCGGCATCTCCGAATATGTCGTCGCCCCGATCTCGATGGCGGACGTGCTTTCGGTCATCTCCTCGATCTTCGTCGATCCGGCGGCGGAACCCCTGGGGCGCTCGGTCGCCTTCATCGGCGCCAAGGGCGGCGTCGGCTCCTCGACGCTGGCGCACAATGTCGGCTGGGCGGTGTCGAGCCTGTTCTCCTCCGAGGTGGTCGTCGCCGATCTCGACCTCGCCTTCGGCACGGCGAACATCAATTTCGACCAGGATCCGGCGCAGGGCATCGCCGAGGCCGTGTTCTCGCCCGAGCGCATCGACGAGGTCTATCTCGACCGCCTGCTGACCCAGTGCGCGGAGCGGCTGTCGCTGCTCGCCGCGCCGTCGATGCTCGACCGGACCTACGATTTCGACGCCGACGCCTTCGCGCAGATCATCGACATCGCCCAGCGCTCGGCGCCGTTCCTCGTCCTCGACGTGCCGCATGTGTGGAGCGGATGGTCGAAATCGGTGCTGATGCAGGCAGACGACGTCGTCATCACCGCGACGCCCGAGCTCGCCAACCTGCGCAACACCAAGAACCTGATCGACACGCTGAAGAAGCTGAGGCCGAACGACGGCCCGCCGCGGCTGATCATCAACCAGGCCGGCGTGCCCAAGCGCCCGGAAATCTCGGCCGAGGATTTCTCCGAGCCGCTCGGCATCGAGCCGGTGGCGGTCATTCCGTTCGACGCGGCGCTGTTCGGCAACGCCGCCAACAACGGCCGCATGCTGGGCGAGACCGACGCCGGCCACGCCGTGGTCCGGATGGTCGAGGAGATCGCCCATGTGCTAACCGGCCGCGCCGAGATCAAATCCAGGAAGAAGCCGGGAATCAGTGATCTCATCGCCCGGCTCAAGCTGAGGAAGTAGGCGGCATGTTCGGCAAGAGAGGCTCCGACTCGGGCACACGCGAGACGCCGGCCTTCAGGCCGCCGGCGGCCCCCATGTCCCAGGCCACGCCGCAGCAGGCGCTCGGACAGGATCGGGGGCAGGAGCGCGCGCCCGAGCCGCGCGGCGAGGTGATGGAGGCCGCGCCGCCCGCCCCCGCGGCGCCCAAGCGCGCCATCGAGGCCCCGCCGCTGGCGGCGGAGCCGCAAAGGCGCGCGCCGCGCGAGCGCAGCGACAGCTATTACGACACCAAGAGCCAGGTCTTCTCCGCGCTCATCGACACGATCGACCTGTCGCAGCTCGCCCGGCTGGAGCCGGACGCGGCGCGCGAGGAGATCCGCGACATCGTCAACGACATCATCGCGATCAAGAATTTCGCGATGTCGATCTCCGAGCAGGAAGACCTGCTCGAGGACATCTGCAACGACGTGCTCGGCTACGGCCCGCTGGAGCCGCTCCTGGCGCGCGACGACATCGCCGACATCATGGTCAACGGCTCGCGCGACGTCTATATCGAGGTCGGCGGCAAGGTCGAGAAGACCGGCATCCGCTTCCGCGACAACCAGCAGCTCCTCAACATCTGCCAGCGCATCGTCAGCCAGGTCGGCCGCCGGGTCGACGAATCCTCGCCGATCTGCGACGCGCGCCTGCCCGACGGCTCGCGCGTCAACGTCATCGCCCCGCCGCTCGCCATCGACGGCACGGCGCTGACGATCCGCAAGTTCAAGAAGGACAAGCTCACCCTCGACCAGCTCGTGCGCTTCGGCGCGATCACGCCCGAGGGCGCGGAGGTGCTGAAGGTCATCGGCCGGGTGCGCTGCAACGTCGTGATTTCCGGCGGCACCGGCTCCGGCAAGACGACGCTGCTCAACTGCCTGACCAACTACATCGACCGCGACGAGCGCGTCATCACCTGCGAGGACTCGGCCGAGCTCCAGCTCCAGCAGCCGCACGTGGTGCGCCTCGAGACGCGCCCGCCCAATCTCGAGGGCGAGGGCGAGGTGACGATGCGCGACCTGGTCAAGAACTGCCTGCGCATGCGCCCCGAGCGCATCATCGTCGGCGAGGTGCGCGGCCCCGAGGTGTTCGACCTGTTGCAGGCGATGAACACCGGCCATGACGGCTCGATGGGCACGATCCACGCCAACAGCCCGCGCGAATGCCTCTCGCGCATGGAATCGATGATCGCCATGGGCGGCTTCGCCCTGCCGCAGAAGACCGTGCGCGAGATCATCGTCGGCTCGGTCGACGTCATCATCCAGGCCGCGCGCCTGCGCGACGGCTCGCGCCGCATCACCCACATCACCGAGGTGATCGGCATGGAAGGCGACGTCATCATCACGCAGGACCTCGTCCTCTACGACATCAAGGGCGAGGACGCGCAGGGGCGCATCATCGGCGAGCACACCTCGACCGGCATCGCCCGCCCCGCCTTCTGGGACCGCGCCCGCTACTACGGCGAGGAAGCCCGGCTGGCGAACGCGCTCGAGACGATGGAGAAGGCGACGTGACGCAGCCGGCGCAGGGCGCGTCCGCGGCAGACAGGCGGAGGCGCGCATGTTCGGGATGGATATGACGGTCCTCGCCTTCGTCGGCCTGGCGGCGATGAGCGCGGCGGCCCTCGCCTATGCGGTGCTGTTCCCCTCGATCGAGAACGAGCGCAACACCGGCAAGCGGCTGAAATCGGTCAAGAGCGCCGAGACGGACCGCCTCGCGGTCAAGGCCTCGCGCGACCGCGTGGCCGAGGCGGCCAAGCGGCGCAAATCCGTGCAGGATTCGCTGAAGGACCTGGAGAACAAGCAGAAGTCGCGCAGCGCCAACACGACCAAGCCGCCGCTCAAGATCATGCTGCGGCAGGCGGGCCTCAACCTGACCGTCGAGCGGTTCTACCTCTATTCCGTCGTCTCGGGCATCGTCGTCGCCTTCGTCCTGTTCATCGCCGGGGCCTCGCTCCTGATCCTCGCCGGCGGCTTCATCGCCGGCGCCTTCGGCCTGCCGCGCTGGTTCGTCTCGTTCAAGCGCCAGCGGCGGATCAAGGCGTTCCTCGAGGAGCTGCCGAACTCGCTCGACGTCATCGTGCGCGCGGTGCGGTCCGGCCTGCCGCTCAACGACGCGGTGCGCCTCATCGCCTCCGAATCGCCCGAGCCGGTGAAAGGCGAGTTCCGCCGGGTGATCGAATCGCAGCAGCTCGGCCTGTCGCTGCCGGAAGCCATGCTGCGCATGCCCGAGACCATGCCCTGCCCGGAAGCCAGCTTCTTCGGCATCGTCATCCAGATCCAGAGCCAGGCCGGCGGCAACCTGTCGGAAGCGCTCGGCAACCTGTCCAAGGTGCTGCGCGACCGCAAGAAGATGAAGGCCAAGGTCCAGGCGCTGTCGATGGAAGCCAAGGCGTCGGCGGCGATCATCGGCGCCCTGCCCTTCATCGTCGCCTTCCTCGTCTACCTGTCCAGCCCGAACTACATCATGCCGCTGTTCACGACGTCGACCGGCCACCTGATCCTCGTCATCGCCGGCGTGTGGATGTCGATGGGCATTTTCGTCATGCGCAAGATGATCAACTTCGACATTTGAGGGACCGGCGATGATCGACCAGGTGATGAAGTCCGTCATCGATCCGACCTTCATGGTCGCCCTCGTTGTCGCCGTGGCGGTGTTCGTCACCGTGTTCACGGCGCTGCCGGCGATGGGCGGCAACCCGCTGAAGGCGCGCATGAAATCGGTGGCGCTGGAGCGCGAGGAGCTGCGCGCCAAGCAGCGCATGCGCCTCGCCGCCGAAGCCGACCGCAGGCGCAAGGGCCTGCGCGAGGAACAGTCCCACGGCATGAGGCGCATCGTCGAGCGGCTCGACCTCAAGCGCGCGCTGGCCGACGAGGCCACGCTGAGCAAGCTCAAGATGGCGGGCTTCCGCGGCCAGAACCCGCTGACGAAGTTCCTGTTCTTCCGCCTCGTCCTGCCCGCCGTCGGCCTCGCCCTCGGCATCTTCTACATCTTCGTCTTCGGCCTGCTGCCCGACCAGCCGCTGTTCATCAAGGCGTTCGTCTGCGTCCTGCTCGCCTATGCCGGGTTCTACGCGCCGGTGCTCTACATCTCCAACCGCGCCACCAAGCGCAAGGCGTCGATCCAACGGGCATGGCCCGACGCGCTCGACCTTATGCTGATCTGCGTCGAGTCCGGCATCTCCGTCGAGGCGGCGTTCCGGCGTGTGGCCGACGAGATCGGCGCGCAGTCGGTCGAGCTCGCCGAGGAATTCGTGCTGACCAACGCCGAACTGTCCTTCCTGCAGGAACGGCGGCAGGCCTATGAGAACCTCGCCAACCGCACGGGGCTCGACTCGGTCAAGAGCGTCACCCAGGCGCTGATCCAGGCCGAGCGCTACGGCACGCCGGTCGCGCACGCGCTGCGCGTCCTCTCGGCCGAGAGCCGCGACATGCGCATGAACGAGGCCGAGAAGAAGGCCGCCGCGCTGCCGCCCAAGCTGACCGTGCCGATGATCCTGTTCTTCCTGCCGGTGCTGTTCGCCGTCATCCTCGGCCCGGCCGGCATCCAGGTCTCGCAGCAGGGCGTCTTCGGCAACTGACGGCGCGAGGCGCGGCCGGAGCGGCCCGCCGCGCGCCCTGCGACGCCCCTGCGACCCCTTGCGGCACCTCGCGGAAAACAGTTTCAAAAAGGCAGGGTTTTGAACTAGGAATCACCCGGTTTCGCTCGAAATTTGGGTTTGTCTTTTTTGCCAGTTCCTCGTTCCCTTCCTAATCTGCGCCGCGTTCAGCCGCTCCGCCGCCGGAGCGGCAGCTTCCGGGTCGCACCATGCCGCTTCTTCACGTAGAGGGACTGACGCGCCACTTCGGCGCGACGCGCGCCCTGACGGGCGCCGACCTTGCCGTGGAGTCCGGCGAGATCGTCGCGCTGATGGGCGCGAACGGGGCGGGCAAGTCGACCCTCGTCAACATCGTCTCCGGCGTCATTCCGCGCCAGTCGGGCAGGATGGCGCTGGCCGGCGTTCCTTACGACCCGTCCTCGCCCACCGACGCGGCGCGGGCCGGCGTCGTCACCGTCCACCAGTCGACCGACCGGGTCGGCGCGGCCGGGCTCAGCGTCGCCGACATCCTCCTCCTCAACGACTATGCCGAGGGGACCGCGCCGTTCTTCCTGTCGCGCCGGGCGGTGAAGGCGCGGGCGCGGGCGCTGCTCGACAAGGCCGGGTTCGACCTGCCGCTCGACGCAGATTTCGCCGACCTGCGCGCCGCCGACCGCCAGCTTCTCGGCATCGCCCGCGCCGTCGCGGCGGACGCGCGCCTCCTCATCCTCGACGAGCCGACGGCGAGCCTGTCGGGCCGGGAGGCGGCGCGCCTCTACGACGTCCTGAAGCGGCTGCGCGGCGAAGGGCTCGCCATCCTCTACATCTCCCACCGCATCGCCGACCTCCAGGCGCTGGCCGACCGCGTGGCGGTGATGCGCGGCGGGCGCGTGGTCGAGACGTTCTCCCGGCCCGTCGATTTCACGGCAGCCGTCTCGGCGATGATCGGCCGACCGCTGGAAAGCGCCCGCCCCGCCCATCGCCCGACGGAGGGCGCGCCGGTGCTCGCCGTCAGCGGCGTGCGCCTCCTGCCGCATGCCGCGCTGATCGACCTTGCCGTGCATCCGGGCGAGGTGGTGGCGGTCAACGGCCCGCTCGGCTCCGGCAAAAGCCGGCTGCTCAACCTCCTGTTCGGGCTGGAGCCCGCCCATGGCGGCGCGATCGCGCTCGACGGCGCGCCCTATGCGCCGGCGGGACCTGCCGAGGCCATCGCCCGCGGCGTCGCGCTCGCGGCCGAGGACCGCCACCGCTCGTCGCTGATGCCGGCCGGCTGGCCGGGAAGCTCGCTCGCCGCCACCATCTCGTTGCCCCACCTGAAGACATGGTTCCCCAGCGGCTTCACCCTCGGCGGGCGCGAGCGCGCGGAGGCGGAAAAGGCGATCGCGCGCCTCGGCATCAAGGCCTCCGGCCCGTTCGCACCGATCGAGACGCTGTCGGGCGGCAACCAGCAGAAGGCGATCCTCGCCCGCTGGCAGGCCGAGCCGACGCGGCTGCTCCTGCTCGACGAGCCGTTCCAGGGCGTCGACGTCGGCGCGCGCGCCGACATCATCGCCGCGATCCGGCAGGGCGGCGGCGCGACGCTGATCGCGACCTCCGACCCCGAGGAGGCAGTGGAGGTGGCCGACCGCATCTTCCTGATGCAGGATCACGCGCTGACGCCGTGGCAGGCGGCGGCAGCGCAAGAGCACGCACTCGCAGAACGGGCAAGAACAGAGCGGACAGGGGCAGGATGAACGACGCCGACACCGAGATTTCCTCCCGTTCCGCCGCCGGCGGAGCCGGACGTGGCGCGTCCTTCGCCGACATCCTGCGCGCCGGGGCGGTGCTGTTCCTGCTCGGAGGGCTGATCGTCTTCTACAGCGTGGTGCAGCCGGCCTTCCTCAACCTGAACAATCTCCTGTCGATCCTCCAGGCCGTCTCGGTCGTCGCCATCCTCGGCGTCGGCGTCACGGTCACGCTGTCGGTCGGCGGCTTCGACCTGTCGGTCGGCGCGGTCGCCGCCTCCTCGGTGATGGCGGCGAGCTACGCCATGGTGGTCTGGGGCCTCTCCGCGCCGGCGACCGTGCTGTTCGTGCTGGCGCTCGGCGCGAGCGTCGGGCTCGTCAACAGCCTGCTCATCGTCAGGCTGAAGGTGCCGGACCTCCTCGCCACGCTGTCGATGATGTTCCTGCTGTCGGGCCTCCAGCTGATCCCGACCGCCGGCCGCTCGATCTCGTCGGGCCTGATCCTGCCGGACGGCTCCAAGGCCACCGGGGCCTACGATCCGGCCTTCCTGCTCATCGGCCGCTCCGGCGTCGGCGGGGTGCCGCTGCCGGTGATCGTCATGCTCACCGTCGCCGTCGCGATGTTCGTCCTTACCGAGCGCACGCGCATCGGTCGGCTGTTCTTCGCCACCGGCGGCAACGAGGTGGCGGCGCGGCTGGCGGGGGCCAACACGGCGCGGCTGAAGACGCTCGCCTATGTCATGTCCGGCACGCTCGCCTCGCTCGGTGGCATCATCATCGCCGCCCGCGTCGGGCGCGGCGACGTCTCCTCCGGCTCGTCGCTGATGATGGATTCGGTGGCCGCCGCGCTGATCGGCTTCGCCGTGCTCGGCGCGCGCCGGCCCAACGTGTTCGGCACCGTCGTCGGCGCGATCTTCGTCGGCGTGCTGCTCAACGGGCTGACCATGCTCAACATCCCCTATTACACGCAGGATTTCGTCAAGGGCGCGGTCCTCGTCGGCGCGCTCGCGCTCACCTACGGCCTCGGCCGCAGGACGGCCTGATTTTCAACCCGCTAACAAAAAGGCAGCAGGGACATGAGGCACATCACCAGAACACTTCTCGGCGGCGCGGTCGCGTCGCTCCTCCTCGCCGGACAGGCGTTCTCGCAGGGCATCGACGGCGCGCCGGCGCCGTTCGACAAGGGCGGCGTCAGGATCGCCGTCGTCTCCTTCCTCGGCTCGGGCGACTGGCTCCAGGCGTTCGAATCTGGCGTCAAGCGCCAGGGCGACGCGCTCGGCGTCGAGCTCACCATCTCGCAGGCGCGCAACGACCACGACACCCAGCGCAGCCTCGTCGAGCAGGCGATCAATCTCGGCGTCGACGGCATCGTCATCAATAACGGCCGCCCCGAGACCTTGCAGGACGTGGCCCAGAAGGCGCTCGACGCCGGCATCAAGGTCGTGGCCTACGACGTCGACCTCGACAACCCGGCGGTTGCCCAGATCGAGCAGTCGGACGCCGACATGGCCCGTCTCGTGCTCGAGCACGCGGTCGAGAAGGAAGGCAAGGGCTTCACCGGCGGCGCGGTCTATGTCGCCGGCTTCGCCCCGCTCGACCGGCGCTACGCCGTCTGGCAGGAGATCGCCAAGGCCAACGACGTGACCGAGAAGGCCGTCTGGGGCGTGGTCAACGACACGGTGCCGGCCTCGGTCGCCGACCAGACCAAGGCGGTCTTGACCGCCAATCCCGACATCAGCGTCGTCTTCACGCCGTGGGACGAGTTCGCCAAGGGTGTCAAGCTCGCCATCGACGAGCTCGGCGTTTCCGACAAGACGAAGATCTACGGCATCGACATCTCGACGCCGGACATCGAGCTGATGCGCGAGGAGAACAGCGCCTGGGTGGCGACGGCCGCGACCAACGCCGCCGTGGTCGGCGAGGTCTCGATCCGCGCGCTGGCGCTCGACATCGCCGGCGCCTTCCCGGGCCGTTCGGTGCTGCTCCAGCCGACGCTCGTCACCCGCGACGACCTGATCGCCAACGACATCAAGACCATCGAGGACCTGCAGGAGAAGTTCCCGGCCTTCCTCGAAAGCGACGCCGCGACGGCGGAGTGGATACCGCAGGCGAACTGACGGAGACGATCCCGTTTGCGTGCACCGGCGCACCCCTCACCGGCTCGCTGCGCTCGCCACCTCTCCCCAGAGGGGAGAGGAAGGAAATGAGACGTCGCGGCCGGCTTTCCTCTCCCCTCTGGGGAGAGGTGGCCCGAAGGGCCGGTGAGGGGTAGCGACGGCAGCGAAGGAAAAAACGGAGAACCACCATGAGCGACGACCTGCCCCGCCCCGACTACGCCCGCAACATGAAGCTGATCGGCCATTCCGGCATCGGCGGCCGCGGCGACGGGTTGCAGGTGATGGTGCATCGCGGCTTCGCCTATGTCGCGCATCCGTGGTCGCAAGGGTTCTCCATCGTCGACGTGCGCGACCCGAAGCGGCCGGGCGAGACGATCTTCGTGCCCGCGCCGGAGAATACATGGACCATCCATCTCCAGACGCATGACGACCTCCTGCTCGTCGTCAACGCGCTCGACCTTTTCGCCGATACCTCGAAGTTCCCGGACGAGAAATCCTACTATACGCGCTCCATCGGCGAGACCGTGGGCACGGCGGAGGGCGGGAGCATGAAGGCGCGGCCGTGGACGGCGGGCATGACGGTCTACGACATCTCGACGCCGGACGCGCCGCGCAGGATCGGCTTCCTGCCCGTCGACGGCGTCGGCATCCACCGCATCTGGTATGTCGGCGGCCGCTGGGCATACGCCTCGGCGCTGATCGACGGCTTCACCGACTATGTCTTCATCACCATCGACATGGCCGACCCGACCAAGCCGCGGATCGCCGGGCGCTGGTGGCTGCCGGGCATGAACGCGGCCGCCGGCGAGACGCCGACATGGGCGGCAGGCCGGCGCTTCGCGCTGCATCACGCGCTCGTCGAGGGCGATACTGCCTATGCCGCGTGGCGCGACGGCGGGCTGACCATCCTCGACGTTGCCGACCGGGCCAACCCCAGGCTGATCGCCCACCGCAACTGGTCGCCCCCCTTCGGCGGCGGCACGCATTCGCCGCTGCCGCTGCCGTCTCGCGACCTGCTCGTCGTCGCCGACGAGGCGGTGCTCGACAATGAGGAGGACGGACGCAAGCTGACCTGGGTGTTCGACATCCGCGACAAGGCCAACCCGGTCTCGATCTCGACCTTCCCGGTGCCGTCGGAAATCGACTACGTCGCCAAGGACGGCCATTTCGGGCCGCACAATCTGCACGAGAACCGGCCGGGCAGCTTCGTCTCCGACACGCTGATCTTCGCCACATGGCAGAATGCCGGCGTGCGCGCCTTCGACATTTCCGACCCCTACCGCCCGGTCGAGACCGGCGCACTGGTGCCGCCGGCGCCGCGCGTGATGACCGACAGGCGGGCCGGCCGGCCGCAGGTCGTGCAGTCGGCCGACATCTTCGTCGACGCCGCGGGCCTGCTCTACGTCACCGACAACAATGGCGGCCTTTCGATCATCGAATATGGCGGCTGACGAACTGCGCCGGCGCGGCGGCCGGAGATCGCATTCCATCGGTAGCGGATAAGGAACGACCTACTCCGGCTTCCTGACGCCGGCGGCCGCCTCGCGCACGATGGGCAGGAACGCCTCGCCCTCATCGAGCGCTGCGAAGAACTGGCGGCGCATGCGCGGCTCCCAGAACTTGTTGATGTGCTCGGCGACGCCGGCAACGCCCTCGGCGTGCGGCTTCGACAGGAAGAAGGTGCCGATCTGGTTGGCCATGCGCACGATCTTGGCGTGCGGGCCATCGGGGTGCGGGGTCGGCGTATCCTCATGCGACATTGCGCGCCTCCCCCTCGACGAGCCGCCGCGCATGGGTGAAGACGTCGAACTCGTCGCCGCGCACCAGCGCCACCAGCATCATGCCGGCCTCCTCGGCCGTGCGGATGGCGAGCGCGGTCGGGGCCGACACCGCGAGAATCGCCGGCGCGCCAATGGCCGCCGCCTTCTGCACCATCTCGACCGAGACGCGGCTGGTGACGACGACCGCGCCCGTCTCCCCGTCGACGCCGGCACGCGCCAGCCCCCCCGCCAGCTTGTCGAGCGCGTTGTGGCGGCCGACATCCTCGCGCGCAGCGAGGATGCCGCTTCCCGGCACATAGAAGCCGGCGGCATGGACCGCGCCGGTCTGCGCATGCAGCGTCTGCCATTCCGCCAGTTGCCGGACGGAGCGGGTGATGTCGCCGGCCGAGAGGGTGAGCGCCGCCGCGCCGACGTCGCGCACCCGACGCAGCGCCTCCTCGATGGATTCGATGCCGCACAGGCCGCAGCCCACCGGCCCGGCGAGATGCCTGCGCCGCGCCGCAAAGCGCGCGCCCGGCTCCCCGCCAAGCGTAATCTGGATGTCGATGCCCTCGCCCGCCTCCTCGACCGCGACAGCCTCGATCTCGTCCGGCGCGGCGACGATGCCTTCGGTCAGCGAGAAGCCGAGCGCGAAGTCCTCAAGGTCGGCCGGTGTCGCCATCATCACCGCATGGGTGGTGCCGCCATAGGAGAAGGCGACCGGCACCTCCTCCGGCACCATCCGCGCGGCCGTCGCCGCGCCGTGGACGCGGCGGGCGATGCGCGGGGCGGCGGTAACGGGCGGGCGGCTCATCCTATTCCGCCGCCTCGGTCGGCGTCGTCTCCTGCGGCCGGGCGATGCGGCGCGAGCGGCGCGAGAACGCGTCATATTCGCGCTGCCAGTCGCTTGGCCCGTTGGAAAGCGCGACCTGCACCGCCGTCACCTTGTATTCGGGGCAGTTGGTCGCCCAGTCGGAATAGTCGGTGGTGATGACGTTGGCCTGCGTGTCGGGGTGGTGAAAGGTGGTGTAGACCACGCCCGGCGCGACCCGGTCGGTGATGGTGGCGCGCAGGCTGGTCTCGCCGGCGCGGCTCGTCAGCCGCACATAGTCGCCCTGCCGGATGCCGCGCTGCTCGGCGTCGTGCGGGTGGATCTCCAGCACGTCCTCACCGTGCCAGGCGACGTTTTCGGTGCGCCGCGTCTGCGCCCCGACATTGTATTGCGACAGGATGCGCCCCGTGGTGAGCAGCAGCGGGAAGCGCGGGCCGGTCTTCTCGTCGGTCGCGACATAGTCGGTGCGGATGAACTTGCCCCGGCCGCGCACGAAGCCGTCGACATGCATGACCGGCGTGCCGAGCGGGGCCTTCTCGTTGCACGGCCACTGCACCGAGCCCTCGCGGTCCAAGAGGTCGTAGGTGACGCCGGCGAAGGAGGGCGTGGTCAAGGCGATCTCGTCCATGATCTCGGAGGGGTGGGCGTAGTTCCAGTCGAGGCCGAGCGCGCGCGCCAGCGCCTGCGTCGCCTCCCAATCGGCATAGCGGGCCTTCGGCGCGATGACCTTGCGCACGCGGTTGATGCGCCGCTCGGCATTGGTGAAGGTGCCGTCCTTCTCGAGGAAGGTCGAGCCGGGCAGGAAGACATGGGCGAAGCGCGCGGTCTCGTTGAGGAACAGGTCGTGGACGACGACGCATTCCATCGCCTCCAGCCCGGCCGAGACGTGGCGCGTGTCGGGGTCGGATTGCAGGATGTCCTCGCCCTGGATGTAGAGACCCTTGAACGAGCCCTCGACCGCGGCATCCAGCATGTTGGGGATGCGCAGGCCCGGCTCGTGGTCGAGCTTCACGCCCCACAGCGATTCGTAGATCTCGCGCACGGCGTCGCCGGCGATGTGGCGGTAGCCGGGCAATTCGTGCGGGAACGAGCCCATGTCGCACGAGCCCTGCACGTTGTTCTGGCCGCGCAGCGGGTTCACGCCGACGCCGGGCCGACCGATATTGCCGGTCAGCATGGCGAGATTGGCGATGGCCATCACCGTGGTCGAGCCCTGGCTGTGCTCGGTGACGCCGAGGCCGTAATAGATCGCGCCGTTGCCGCCGGTGGCGTAGAGCCGAGCCGCGCCGCGGATCGCTTCCGCCGGCACGCCGGAGAGCTTCTCCACCTCCTCCGGGCTGTTCGTCGGATCGGCGGCGAACCCGGCGTAGTCGGCGAACTCGTCCCAGTCGCAGCGCTCGCGGATGAAGGCCTCGTCGTAGAGTCCCTCGGTGACGATGACATGGGCGAGCGCGGTGACGACCGCGACATTGGTGCCGGGCTTCAACGGCAGGTGGTAGGCGGCCTCGACATGCGGGGTCCTGACCAGCTCGGTGCGGCGCGGGTCGACGATGATCAGCTTGGCGCCCTGCCGGAGCCGCTTCTTCATCCGCGAGGCGAAAACGGGGTGGGCCGCGGCCGGGTTGGCGCCGATGATAAGGACGACGTCCGAATGCTCGATCGAGTCGAAATCCTGCGTGCCGGCCGAGGTGCCGAAGGCCTGCCCCAGCCCGTAGCCGGTGGGCGAGTGGCAGACGCGGGCGCAGGTGTCGACATTGTTGTTGCCGAAGCCCTGCCGCACCAGCTTCTGGACGAGATAGGTCTCCTCGTTGGTGCAGCGCGAGGAGGTGATGCCGCCGACCGACCCGCGCCCGTACTGGTACTGGATGCGGCGGAACTCGGCGGCGGTATAAGCCAGCGCCTCCTCCCACGTCACCTCGCGCCACGGGTCCGTCACCTTCTCGCGGATCATCGGGTTGAGGATACGGTCGCGGTGGGTGGCATAGCCGAAGGCGAAGCGGCCCTTGACGCAGGAATGGCCGCGATTGGCCTTGCCGTCCTTGAACGGCACCATGCGCACCAGCTCCTCGCCGCGCATCTCGGCCTTGAACGAGCAGCCGACGCCGCAATAGGCGCAGGTGGTGACGGCCGACCATTCGGGCATGCCCATCTGGAGCACCGACTTCTCGCGCAGCGCGTCGGTCGGGCAGGCCTGCACGCAGGCGCCGCAGGACACGCATTCGGACTCGATGAAGTCCTCGTGCATCGAGGCGACCATGCGGCTCTCGAAGCCGCGGCCCTCGATGGTCAGCGCGAAGGTGCCCTGCACGTCCTCGCAGGCGCGCACGCAGCGCGAGCAGACGATGCACTGGGCCGGGTCGTACTCGAAATAGGGGTTGGAGGCGTCGCGCACGAGGTAGTCGACATTGAGCGAGCCCTCGCCCGGCGCGACATGGTTGCGCCCGTCGCGGTCGTAGCGGTTTTCAACGAGGCCGATCGTCGCCGCCACATGATCGAACTCGCTCATGCCGGTGCCGGCCTGTTCGCCGCGCCCGGCCGGATGGTCGGAGAGGTAGAGCTCCATGACGCAGCGCCGCAGACGGCCCAGCCGCTCGCTCTGCGTCGTCACCGCCATCCCTTCCGCCACCGGCGTGGTGCAGGAGGCGGGCGTGCCGCCGCGGCCCTCGATCTCGACCAGGCACACGCGGCACGAGCCGAAGGCGTCGAGCATGTCGGTGGCGCACAGCTTCGGGATCTCGACGCCGGCTTCCATCGCCGCGCGCATCACCGAGGTGCCCTCGGGCACGGTGACGGACACGCCGTCTATCGTAAGCGTTACCTTACGCTCTGATTTCGAGGCCGGCGTGCCGTAGTCGGTTTCGTGGACGAGACTCATCGGAGTTCTCCTAGCCGCCCTTGTTCCCGGCCAGCGTGTGCGCGACGAGCGCATTGGCGTGGCCATGCCCGAGACCGTGTTCGGCCTTCAGCCAGTTCACGATCTCCATATGCTTCATGCCGGTCTTCTCCCGGATCAGCGCCTTCCAGTGCTCGACCGGCTTTCCGTAGGTCTTCTCGATCGAGGGGAAATAGGATGCCGGGCCTTTTGCCTTCGCGGGGTCGGTCATTCGGCTGCCTCCTCGAATCTCCGGGGCCGGAAATCGTCCGGGAAATGGGTGATGGCGCTCATCACCGGATAGGGGGTGAAGCCGCCGAGCGCGCAGAGCGAGCCGAACTTCATCGTCTCGCACAGCTCGGTGACCAGCGCGAGATTGTCGGCATGGGCGATGCCGGCCGCGACCTTGTCCAGCGTCTCGGCCCCGCGCACCGAGCCGATGCGGCAGGGCGTGCACTTGCCGCAGGATTCGACGGCGCAGAAGGAGAAGGCGAATTTCGCCATGGCCATCATGTCCACCGTGTCGTCGAACACGGTGATGCCGGCATGGCCGATCAGCCCGTCCTTGGCGGCGAACGCCTCGTAGTCGAACGGCGTGTCGAACAGCGCGGGCGGGAAATAGGCGCCGAGCGGCCCGCCGACCTGCACGGCCTTGACCGGCCGCCCCGAGGCCGTGCCGCCGCCGATCTCCTCGACGATCTCGCCGAGCGAGAGGCCGAAGGCGACCTCGAAGAGGCCGCCGCGCCGGACGTTGCCGGCGATCTGGATCGGGATCGTGCCGTGCGAGCGGCCGATGCCGAAATCCTTGTAGAACGCCGCGCCCCGGTCGAGGATGATCGGCACGGAGGCGAGCGAGATGACGTTGTTGACCACGGTCGGCTTGCCGAACAGCCCTTCCAGCGCCGGCAGCGGGGGCTTCGCCCGCACCACGCCGCGCTTGCCTTCGAGGCTGTTCAGCAGCGAGGTCTCCTCGCCGCAGACATAGGCGCCCGCCCCCACCCTGATCTCGATGTCGAAGCCGTGCCCGGAGCCGAGCACGGAGGGGCCGAGAACGCCGGCCATGGTGGCGACGCGCACCGCCTCGCGCATCATGGCGACGGCGTGCGGATATTCCGAGCGGATATAGACGAAGCCCTTTTGCGCGCCGGTGGCGAGCGCGGCGATGGCCATGCCCTCGATCAGCACGAAGGGATCGCCCTCCATGATCATCCGGTCGGCGAAGGTGGCGGAATCGCCCTCGTCGGCGTTGCAGACGATGTACTTCCTGTCGGCGACGGCGTCCTGCACCGTCTTCCACTTGATGCCGGTCGGAAAGCCGGCGCCGCCGCGCCCGCGCAGGCCGGACTCCGTCACCGTCCGCACGATGTCGGCCGGCGCCATCGCCACGGCCTTCTCCAGCCCCGCGAGCCCGCCATGGGCGCGATAGGCGTCGAGCGACAGCGGATCGATGACGCCGCAGCGGGAGAAGGTCAGCCGCGTCTGGCGCGCGAGGAAGGGGATCTTTTCCGTCTCCCCGAGGGAGAGCGGATGCCTGGCCCCACCGTCGAGCAGGCCGGCATCGAGCAACTCCGCAGCATCGCGGGCGCGCACCGAGCCATAGGCGAAGCGGCCGGACGCTGTCTCGACCTCGACCATCGGCTCGAGGAAATAGAGGCCGCGCGAGCCGTTGCGCACGATCTTCGCGTCGATGCCGCGGCGGAACAGCTCCTCCTCGAAGGCGCGCGCGACCCGGCCGGCCCCCAGCGCCATCGCGCCGGAATCGGCGGAGATGTAGATCACCGGCCTCATCGCCGCACCTCGCCGGCGATCTCCTCGACCGCTGCCGCGTCGAGCCGGCCGCGCGGCTCGCCGTCCAGAAGGGCGGCCGGCGCGCAGGCGCACAGGCCGAGGCAATAGACCGGTTCCAGCGTCACCGCGCCGTCGGCGCTGGTCTCGTGAAAGCCGATGCCGAGCGCGCGCTGCACCAGCGCGGCGATCGCGTCCGCGCCCATCGACTGGCAGGCTTCCGCCCGGCACAGCTTCAGCACATGGCGGCCGGCCGGCTCGCGGCGGAAATCGTGATAGAAGCTGACGACGCCGTGTACCTCGGCGCGCGACAGGTTCAGCGCCTCGGCGATGACCGGTAGCGTCTCGGGCGGCACATGGCCGAATTCTTCCTGAAGCTCGTGCAGGATCGGCAGCAGCGGGCCTTCGAGATCGCGCAACGCCTCGACGATGTGCGCGGCCCGCGCCGCGATTTCGGTACTGTGCTGCTGCATAGCCATGCAGCGCCCTCCCTGAATGCCCGGCCTTTCCTGCTCCCGGCCGGAGCCGGCCCGACAGAACCGGCTAAGTGTCCAGAAAAGCGGAGGAAAGCGTTCGAATCAATACACGCGTTCCGTTGCTTGATAGATATTGCCTATCGAGAAGCGGCGAACGCGCCCGCGAGCGCCATCGCCTCGTCCAGCAGCGCCGCCACCAGCGGCGTGCGCGGCTCGCGCTGGGCCGCGACCAGCCCGACGATGTGGCTGGCGTCGGGCCCGACGATGGGGATGGCGCGGATCGGCTCGATGAGGCCGAGCGTTTCGGCAAGGTTCAGCGGCATGATCGACGACCATTTGCCGGTGCGGATATGGGCGTAGAGCAGGATCATCGAGTTGGATTCCAGCGTCGGCCGCGCCGAGACGTTGGCCGCGGCCAGATGCTGGTCGATTATGCGGCGGTTCTGCATGTCCGGGGTCAGGAGGCACAGCGGCAGCCCGGCCACCTCCTCCCACGTCACCTGCGCCCGGTCCGACAGCGGGTTTCCGGCGGCGGTGATGAGCTGGTAGCGCTCGGAATAGAGCGGCACGGAAACGACGCGGCCGAGCGGCTCGTTGTCGAGATAGGTGATGCCGGCGTCGATGTCGAAATTGCCCAGCATCGACAGCACCTCGACCGAGGTGCGCGACAGGACGGTGAAGGTGACGCCGGGATGCTTTTCGCGGAAGGGCGTGGTCAGCGCCGGCACCATGGCGAGCGCGGTGGGGATGGCGGCGATTCGCAGCCGGCCGGACAGGCCGTGACGCGCGGCGCGCATCTCGTCCTTCATGGCGCTGGTGTCGGAGACAATTCGTCGCGCCCACGCCAGCACCTGCTCGCCCTCGGGCGTCAGCCCCTGGAAGCGCGAGCCGCGCTTGACCAGCATCACGCCCAATATGTCCTCGAGCTGCTTGATCCCGGCCGACAGCGTCGGCTGGGCGATGCCGAGCTCCTCCGCCGCCTTGCCGAAATGGCGGGCGCGGGCGAGCGCCAGGAAGTATTCGAGCTTGTCGATCATCGCCGGAAGGTCGGGCAAATTCTTCGCGGGCGCAAGGTGGCTGAAGGGCCGACTTGGTTTCGCCAAGGAAATGATCTATCCCCGATCTATCTAAACAGACCGATAGAGCCGCCGCCATGTCCGTCACCAGGGAAGCCGTCCTCGAAACGCTGAGGACGATCAAGGGACCAGATTTCGAGGGCGACATCGTCTCGCTCGGGCTGGTGTCGACCATCGTCATCGTCAACGGCAAGGTGTTCTTCTCGATCACCGTGCCGGCCGAGCGCGCCGAGGCGCTGGAGCCGCTGCGTGCGGCGGCCGAGCGCGCGGTCAGGGCGATGCCGGGCGTCGAGGGCACGGTGGTGTCGCTGACCGCCGAGAAGAAGGGCGGCGGCATGGAGGCGGCCCCGCCGGCACGCCCCGCCGCGACGCGGCCGACGCCGGCCGCCGCGCCCACTGGGCGCCAGCAGGCGCGGCGCGGGGTTCCGGGCATCGAGGCGATCATCGCCGTCGCCTCGGGCAAGGGCGGCGTCGGCAAGTCGACCACGGCGGTCAACCTCGCGCTCGGGCTGGCGGCGGAGGGTTTGACGGTCGGCATCCTCGACGCCGACATCTACGGCCCGTCGATGCCGCGTCTGCTCGGCATCAAGGGGAAACCCGAGACGGTGGACGGCAAGGTGCTGAAGCCGATGGAGAATTACGGCATCAAGGTCATGTCCATGGGCTTCCTCGTCGACGAGGAGGTGGCGATGATCTGGCGCGGCCCGATGATCCAGTCGGCGCTGATGCAGATGCTGCGCGAGGTCGCCTGGGGCGATCTCGACGTGCTCGTCGTCGACATGCCGCCGGGCACGGGGGATGCGCAGCTCACCATGGCCCAGCAGGTGCCGCTTGCCGGTGCCGTCATCGTCTCCACGCCGCAGGACCTCGCCCTCATCGATGCGCGCAAGGGCCTCAACATGTTCAACAAGGTCGAGGTGCCGGTGCTCGGTCTCGTCGAGAACATGAGCTATTTCATCGCGCCGGATACGGGCAACCGCTACGACATCTTCGGCCACGGCGGTGCACGCAAGGAGGCAGAGCGCATCGGCGTGCCCTTCCTCGGCGAGGTGCCGCTGACCATGGACATCCGCGAGACCTCGGATGCCGGCACGCCCGTCGTCGTCTCGGCCCCCGACGGCGCGCAGGCGGGGGCCTACCGCGCCATCGCCGCCAAGGTGAAGCAGCGCATCGAGGCCGAGCAGGCGGCCGCGAACGCGGCGACGCCGGCGATCGTGTTCGATTAGCGCATCCCGTCGTCCGAGGTCATAGCGTATCGTCCGTTCCGACGGAGCATGATCTTCAACCGTCGCGCCGCCCCTCATCCGCCCTTCGGGCACCTTCTCCCCGTGAACGGGGAGAAGGAAGAAGCGGCAGCGTTGCGACAGTCTCTCCTCTCCCCGTTCACGGGGAGAGGATGCCGGCAGGCAAGGTGAGGGGCAGCGCAAGCGGTCGAAATCACGCGCCTATGGCGGACGGACCGGCTTTCATGACCGGGGCGCGGTAGGGAACAGCGCGGCGACGTCGGTCTCCAGCGCATCCGCCACCTGCTGGGCGGTTTCGAGCGTGACATTCATCGCGCCCGCCTCGATCCGGCTGACATAGGCCTGATCTGCGTCGATGCGCAGGGCAAGCTCCTCCTGCGAGATGCCGAGGGCCACGCGCCGCGCCCGAACCGCCGAACCAAATCGCCGCTTGACGTCCATGACGACAACGGAGCGGTCTCGGCAGGGTATATTCCATGTATCCTAATACATATTCTTCCGCTCTACTTGCCTGTAAGAGAATCTCCTTCGGTCATTCGAGGAGATGCCGATGGAAGACTACAGTTTCTGGGCCGACCTTCTGGCGAGCTACCGGGCATCGCCCGACATCATCAAGGCGCTGTGGCTGATGGTGCCGCTCGTTTTGCGGCGGGCTTCTTCGCGCTGGGCGTGGGGATGGCGTTGCGGCTGACTGACCGGCGTGAGACTTCTCCCGCACAGGCTGAAGAAGAACGTCCCGACCGCGAATGGCTTACCGCCGTCGCGCCGCCGTCGCTGATCGAGCACGAGCAGGCGGACGAGCCAACGCGGCAGCTTCGCCGGCCGTAGCGGCGGTGGCGCGGCGCGCCCGCGCATGCGATAAGCGGCGGCATGCCGGAACAGGATAACGACCGATGACCCGCCGCAACTCCTCCCTCGGCTTTCTCGGGCGGTTCGGCCGCTCGGAGGATCTGCGCCGGCTCGACGCCGCGCTGCGGGACTTCGACCTCCACCCGGCGCTGGTGCCGGACGGGGCCAAGCTCGCCATCGTCAACATGATGAAGGACGCGTGGCCGGACAGGGAGCCGCCGGCCGAGGCGTATGCGCCGGTCGCGAGCCTGTTCGCCTATTGCCTCGTCGGGCCGGATTTGTTCGCGCAGAGCAACGGCCCGGCGCTCGCGGCGGAAGCGGAAGCCCGCATCGACGCCGCGCTCGAAGCCGGCGACGGCATGGATGCGGACCTCATCCTGCTGGCGCTGCACGCGCGCCTCGTCAGCCCGAAGGTGGTGGAGAAGTTCGGCCTTACCATCGAGCAGGAGTGAGTTCGCTGCCCCGCCGTTCGTTCCCACTGCGCCGGTTCGGGAAAGTCTGCGCTACCCCTCACCGGCCCTTCGGGCCACCTCTCCCCAGAGGGGAGAGGAAAGGCTGCCGCGACCTTGCCGCTTCTTCCTTCTCCCCGTTCACGGGAAGAAGGTGCCCGAAGGGCGGATGAGGGGCAGCGACATCCCGACCAGAACCAGCCCGCCGGGACGAAGGCCATCCTCTACCAGCCCATCGCCTCGCGCGGCAGGAGGATGTTGGGGTGGCGGGCGCGTAAAGTTTCGTCAAGCGCGCGCGGGATGTGGCGGGGGAAGCGGTGGGCGAGGATGCGGCGCTTTTCCGCGATGGCGCGCTGGAGCATGTCGGGCCGGCCGGCCTCCTGCCAGTCCTTGACGCCGAGGCGGTCGGCGAAGGCGGGTTGGCGCGCGGCGTCGTTCGCCGCGCCGGGGCGGTCCTCGCCGAGATAGTGGCCGGGGCCGCGCGTGCAGGTGCGTGCGATCGTCTCGAAGGACAGGGTCTCATCGCTGACCTCGATGCCTTCCGCGCAGCGCAGGCATTCGCCAATCATGTCGTTGTCGATGACGAGGCTTTCGAGGCAGAAGCCGCCGAGCGCGGCGTGCATGCCCGCCGCCTCGTAGACCAGCGACACGCCGGCAAGCGCGGCCATGGCCTCGGTGATGCCCTTCTCGTAGCCGGACTGCACGTCGGGCAGCTTGGCGTCAGCCATGCCGGCGACCGAGCCGCCCGGCAGGTCGTAGAACGCCGCCATCTGGCCGCAGGCGGCGGCGAGCAGCGCCTGCCCGGCCGAGCCGCCGGCCATCGCGCCGGTGCGCGGGTCGCAGGCGAAGGGGAAGAGGCCGAGGATGCACGGATGGCCGGGCTTCAGCGCGTTGACGTAGACGAGGCCGGCCAAGGTCTCGGCCACGGCCTGGACCAGCGCGCCGGCCAGCGCCGGCGGCGCGCTGGTGCCGGCCTGCCCGGCCGACAGGACGAGGACCGGCAGGCCGCCGGTGACGCAGGCCTCGAGGACGCCGCAGGCGTTGGCGGCGAATTTCAGCGGCGAGGCGATGAGCGGGTTGGAGTTGGAGACGAAGGGCCGGGCGCGGAATTTCTTCTCGCCGCCCGCCACCGTGTGAAGGAGGTCGAGCGCCGGGGCGACGTTTTCGCGCACGGTGAACGAGGTGCCGACATGCTTCGTCGTGCCGGCGACACAGGCATAGAGCGTGTTGAGGTCGAGATCGGCGGGGTCGACCATGTCGCGCGCCACCATCGGCCGCTGGAAGAAATGGATGTTGGCGAGCGCGTCGACGAGGCGGGCGGCGTCGTAGATGTCGGCGAGCCGCGATTCGCGATAGTCGCGCGCTTCGAGATCGACGAGATGGACGGCCGCGCCGGCGGTGCCGAAGTGAGGCCGCCCGCCTTGCAGGGCAAGGTCGTTGCGCGGGTCCTGTCCGTGCAGGGTGAAATGCCGCGCGGCGCGGGCGATGGTGTCGAGGACGAGGGCGCGGGGAAAACGCAGCCGCCCGTCGTCTCCGGCAAGCGCGCCGGCCTGCGCCAGCACTGCCGCGCAGGAGGGCGGGGCGTTGGCGAAGCCGACCGTTTCGAGAAGGTCGAGCGCCGTCTCGTGAACACGGCGGATGCCGGCCTCGGAAAGCGCGCGGTAGCGGCCGGCGGCAGGCCCGGCCGGCGCATGGTCTTCATCGGCGGCAAGGGGCATGGCCTCGGCTCCGCGACAGGTCGCCGCCACTATGTCGCGGCGGCGGCGGGCCCGGTTGAGCCAGAATTTTCGCCGCTTCTAATCCAGTTCGCGGGTTCGCTGCCCCTGCCGCCCGGGCCCCTCAAGCCGCGGCCGGCCGGCGGCCGGCCGCCGTCGCCAGCTCGCGGATGCCCGGCTCGATGTGCTGGAGCGAGATCGAGGAGATGCCGAGCCGCAGGAAGCGGGAATGGCGCTCCGGCCGGTCGAAGAAGCGCGCGCCCGGCTCGATCAGCACGCCGCGCGCCCGCGCCGCCTCGGCCAATGCGTGGGTATCGGTGCCGGGTGGGCCTTCGAGCCAGACCGAGGTGCCGCCGGGCACGGCCGGCGAGCGCCATTCGGGCAGGAAGGTGTCGATGGCTTGCGACAGCCGCTTGCGCCGCTCGGTGAAGGCGGAGGAGAGCTTGCGCACCAGCGCCTCGTGGTGGCCGAGCGACAGGAACAGCGCGACGGCCCGCTGGTTGTTGGCCGGCGGATGGCGCAGCATGAAGCGGCGCAGCGCGCGCAGCTCCGCGATCAGCCCGGCCGGGGCGACGATGTAGCCGAGCCTCAGGCCCGGCGCCAGCGTCTTCGACAGCGAGCCGACATAGACGACGCGGCCCGAGCGGTCGATGCCGCGCAGCGCCTGCGGCGGCGCGTCGTCGACGAGCTGGGCGTCGTAGCCGTCCTCGATGATGATCCGGTCGTTCTTCTCGGCGTCGGCGATGAGATGCGCGCGCCGATCCTCCGACAGCGGGGCCATGGTCGGGCAATGGTGGCTCGGCGTGACGAAGACGAAGCCGCAATCGGCCGGCACGGCATCGGGCAGGATGCCGTCGCTGTCGACCGGCACCGGCACGACCTCGGCCCCGGCGAGGCGGAAGATCGAGCGGGCGTCGGGATAGCCCGGCTCCTCCATGGCGACGCGCGTGCCGCGCCCCATCAGAAGTGTCGCCAGCATGTAGAGCGCGTTCTGCGCGCCGAGCGTGACGATGATCTCGTCGGGATTGGCGAAGATGCCGCGCCGGGGCAGCAGCCGTGCCTGGATCTGCTCGATCAGCAGCGGATCGTCGCGGTCGACCATGTCGGACGCCCAGTTGCGGATCTCCAGCACCGCCAGCGCCATGCGGTTGCACTCGCGCCATTCGGCGGTGGGGAACAGCGCCGGGTCGAACTGGCCGTAGACGAAGGGATAGGACGACTTGATCCAGTTTTCCTGCTTGCTCGGCTCCGGCATCTCGGAGGCGGCGATGCGGCGGCGCGCCTTCCAGTCGATGGCGGCACCGGCCGGCTGCCCGGCCTCGCCGCGCACATGGCCGGGCGAGGTCAGCACGTCGGGATTGACGAAATGGCCGCGCCGCTCGCGGGCGATGAGGAACCCCTGGTCGACGAGCTGCTGGAAGGCCAGCACCACGGTGCCGCGCGCCACGCCGAGCTTTTCCGCGAGGATGCGGCAGGAGGGCAGCGGCATCGACACGGCGATCTGCCGGTCGAGGATGGCCGCGACGATGGCCTGGCGGATCTGCGCCTGGAGCGTCTGGCCGGAATCGGCCGAAATCCTGAACAGGCCGGACCAGATGGCCGGATCGGTGCGCGTCGCCATGAAACCTCTCCCTGGCCTTTAGCTGACTCGCTCTGGCCCAGCGCCATTCAAGACTGGTCCAAGACTTTAAGCCAATGAAATAAATTGATCGCACCAATTTATGCCACTGATCCTTCACGCTTTGGGCCATGGATGGCGCGGGCCGGGGCCTGTCCCCGGCTGCGACCATGCGGCGGGGTTTTCAATCGCGGCCGGCCTGCTAGTCTCCGCGCCGACCCAGGGCCCTATATCCTTGGACGGGGGCGGCCGCGTCACCGATGGAGAAGACGATGGACCGAACGCGATTTTCCGCCGTGCTTGCCGCGCTTGAGGCGCACCGCCGCCAGAACGGCGGCCTCGACATGCGCGCCGCCTTCGCCGGCGACCCCGGCCGGTTCGGGCGCTTCTCGCTTACACTCGACGACCTGCTTTTCGATTTCTCGAAATGCGCCGTCACCGACGCGACGGTCGCGCTGCTCGAAGACCTCGCGGAGGCCGCCGGCCTCGGGGAGCGGCGCGCGGCGATGTTCGCCGGCCAGCCGATCAACGCCACCGAGGGCCGCGCCGTGCTGCATGTCGCGCTGCGTGACCTTTCCGGCCGCGCCTTCACGGTCGACGGCGAGGACGTGTCGGGCGCGGTGCGCGCGGTCCTCGACGCGATGGGGGCCTTCGCCGAGGGCGTCCGCTCCGGCGCGATCCAAGGCGCGACGGGCAGGAAGATCACCGACATCGTCAATATCGGCATCGGCGGCTCGGACCTCGGCCCGGCGATGGCGACGCTGGCGCTCGCGCCCTACCATGACGGGCCGGCGGCGCATTTCGTCTCCAACGTCGACGGCGCGCACATCACTGATGCGCTGAAGGGGCTGGACCCGGAGACGACGCTGTTCGTCGTCGCCTCCAAGACCTTCACCACGATCGAGACGATGACCAATGCGCGCACGGCGCGGGACTGGCTGGCGGCAAGGGTGGGCGAGGACGCGGTCGGGGCGCATTTCTGCGCCGTATCGACCGCGCTTTCCAAGGTGGAGGCGTTCGGCATTTCGCCCGAGCGCACCTTCGGCTTCTGGGACTGGGTCGGCGGGCGCTATTCGCTGTGGTCGGCGATCGGCCTGCCGCTGATGCTCGCCATCGGGCCGGAGCGGTTCCGCGACTTCCTCGCCGGCGCAACAGCGATGGACCGGCACTTCGAGACCGCGCCGACGCACCAGAACATGCCGGCGATGCTCGGCCTGATCGGCTTCTGGCACCGCGTCGCCTGCGGTTATCCCACCCGCGCGATCATTCCCTACGACCAGCGGCTCGCCCGCCTGCCGGCCTATCTCCAGCAGCTCGACATGGAATCGAACGGCAAGAGCGTGACGCTGGACGGCGCGCCGGTGCCGACGCCGACCGGCCCCGTGGTCTGGGGCGAGCCCGGCACCAACGGCCAGCACGCCTTCTTCCAGCTCCTGCACCAGGGCACCGACATCGTGCCGGTCGAGTTCATCGTCGCCGCCGAAGGCCACGAGCCGGAGCTCGCCCACCATCACGACCTTCTCATGGCCAATTGCCTCGCCCAGTCCGAGGCCTTGATGAAGGGGCGCACGCTCGACGAGGCGCGGGCGCAGATGGAGGAGAAGGGCACGGACGCGGCGGAGATCGAGCGCGTCGCCCCGCACCGCGTCTTTTCCGGCAACCGGCCGTCGCTGACGCTGATGCACCGCCGGCTCGACCCGTTCGCGCTCGGCCGGCTGATCGCGCTCTACGAGCATCGCGTCTTCGTCGAGGCGCAGCTCTTCGACATCAACGCCTTCGACCAGTGGGGCGTCGAACTCGGCAAGGAGCTGGCGACGGGTCTTCTTCCTGTCGTCGAAGGCCGCGAGGATGCCGGCGATCGCGACGCCTCGACAACCGGGCTCGTGCGGCATATGCGCAAGCTTCGCGCGAACGATCGGGAATCGCAGCCATGACCGACATCCGAGGCATCCTGTTCGACAAGGACGGCACGCTGATCGACTTCAACGCGACGTGGTTCGCCGCCGCCGACGCGATGGCGCTGGTCGCAGCCGCGGGGGAGCGCGCGCTTGCCGACGAGCTGCTCGATGTCGCCGGCTACGATTTCTCCGTCCGCCGCTTCCGGCCCGATTCGGTGCTGGCCGCCGGCACCAATGCCGACCTGATGGCCCTGTGGTATCCGCGCCACGCCGAGGCCGAGCGCCGGGCGCTGCTCGACGAATTCGACCGGATGACCGCCTCGGGCGGCCTTGCCGAGCCGGTGGCGCTGCCCGGCTGCCAGGTGGCGCTGGCGGCGCTGCACAGCGCGGGCTACCGGCTGGGCGTCGCCACCAACGATTCGACCGGCGGCGCCGAGCGCACGCTCCTGTCGCTCGGCGTCGCGCAGATGTTCGAGGCGGCCTATGGCTACGACGCGGTCGCCAACCCCAAGCCCGCGCCCGACACCATCCACGCCTTCTGCGACCTGACCGGGCTGAAGCCGGCGCAGCTCGCCATGGTCGGCGACAACCGCCACGACCTCGAGATGGCGCGCGCCGGCGGCGCGGGGCTGGCCGTCGCCGTCCTGTCCGGCACCGGCACGCTGGAGAGCCTCGCCCCGCTGGCCGACGTGGTGCTCGATTCGATCGTCGACCTGCCCGCCTATCTCGCGCGGGAGAGCGCGGCCTGATTCCTAAGGTCTTCTGAAGCCCGTCGGCCGGTCGTAGAGCCGGGCGATGCGCTCGATCGCCTCATCGAGAGGCTCGCGCACCACCATCATGGCGTGGCCGCTGGCGTGGATGATGGTCTCGCCGTCGGCGACGATCGCGACATGGCCCTTCCAGAACACGAGGTCGCCGCGCCGCAGCTCGTCGCGGCCCGCCAGCAGCGCGCCGAGCGCGGCGGCCTGCATGTCGGTGTCGCGCGGGACGGGCCGCCCGGCCATGCGCAGGGAAAGCTGGACGAGGCCCGAGCAGTCGATGCCGAAGGCGCTGGTGCCGCCCCAGAGATAGGGCGTGCGCTCCAGCATCCCGGCGACCGCGACGTAATCGGCAATGACGTCGCCAGCCGGGCGGAGATGGGCAGCGACGACCGCCTCGCCCGTGTCGGTCAGCGCGTAGTCCGTGCCGCGCGTCGTCGCGGCGCCGACGATGGTGAGCCGGCTGCCGAGCGAGAGCGCAGCGGTGGCACGCCTCTTCATGTCGGCCTCAGCATAGAGAAAGGTGCGCGGCACGGAGACGACATGGGTGGGGGCATGCACGGCCGGCACGACGAGGCCGGCGGCCTCGACATAGCCGACATAGGAATCGCGGCCGGCCTGCACCCAGGCGAAGCCGTCCGCTTCCTCGAACACGCGCACCTCGTCGCCGAGGATGAGCTGGGTGTCGAGGCCGGCGTCGGCGCGCGGCGCGCTGCGGAGGTCGAGGACGGGTGCGGCGACGCGCGCCTCGGCGCCGGTGACGAAGCGCGCGGCTTCGACACGGCCTTGCAGCCGCGCGTCGGCGAGGTCGGGGCGGAAGGCGTTCAGCCTGCGGTCGAGCAGCGCGTCGGTCACAGCGGAAGCTCCGCCGCCTTCTCGATGACGACGTCGCCGAACCGCTCGACGAACAGCGCGCCCTCCACCGTGCGCCGCACCAGGACGTTGCGCCTGTCCCTCTCGTCGCGGTGGCGCGAGACGAGGCCCATCGCGCCCATCGTGTCGAGCGCGCGGGTTATCACCGGCTTGGTCACGTCAAGCTTCGCGGCCAGCGCGCGCACCGTGTGCGGCGGCGGGTCGAGATAGACGGTGAGCAGGATCGCCATCTGGCGCATGGTCAGATCATGCGAGGCGGCGCGCACCTCGGCAAGGGTGACCTGTTGCCAGAGCCGCAACGACTGGCTGGGACGCATCGAAATCGCCATCGCGCCAGCATCGCCGAAAACCGTTTCGGTTCCGTTTCTTTTCTCCCGGGATTATCGGCGGTAGCGCTCGGCCAGCACGGTCTCGATGGCGCGAATCCCCTGCGCCTCGCCGCCGACCGGGCAATGCGGCTTCTCGACCGGGCACCAGCCGAAGACGTCGAGATGCGCCCAGCTCCTCGCCCTGTCGACGAAGCGGCGCAGGAACAGCGCCGCCGTCACCGCACCGGCGAAGCCGTCGGTGGTGACGTTATTCAAGTCCGCCACCTTTGAGGCGAGCTTTTTATCGTAAGGCGACCACAGCGGCATGCGCCACAAGGGATCGGCGACGGCCGCCGAGGCCGCGACAAGCGCGGCGGCGAGCGCCTCGTCGTCGGTGAAGAAGGGCGGCAGGTCCGGCCCGAGCGCGACGCGCGCTGCCCCGGTCAGGGTGGCCATGTCGATCAGGAGGTCCGGCTCCTCCTCGTCGGCCAGCGCCAGCGCGTCGGCCAGCACGAGGCGGCCTTCCGCGTCGGTGTTGCCGATCTCGACCGTCGGCCCTTTGCGGCTTCGCAGCACATCGCCGGGGCGGAAGGCGTTGCCGGAAATCGCGTTCTCGACCGCCGGGATGAGGACGCGCAGCCTGACATCGAGCCGGCCGCCCATGACGAGGGCGGCGAGGCCGAGCACATTGGCCGCGCCGCCCATGTCCTTCTTCATCAGCAGCATGCCGGAGGCGGGCTTGATGTCGAGGCCGCCGGTATCGAAGCACACGCCCTTGCCGACCAGCGCCAGCTTCGGCGCGTCGGGACGGCCCCATGTCAGGTCGATCAGCCGCGGCGCCTGCGCCGCGGCGCGGCCGACCGCGTGGATCATCGGGAAGTTTTGGGCGAGGAGTTCGTCGCCGGCGATCACCGCAACCTCCGCGCCATGGGCGGCGGCGAGGTCGTGCGCCGCCCGCTCCAGTGCCTCCGGCCCCATGTCGCTGGCCGGCGTGTTGATGAGGTCGCGCACGAGGAAGATTGCTTCCGCGCGCCGCCGCACCGGCTCGCCGTCGACCCCCTCCGGCACGGCGAAGGCGACGTCGCGGCCCTGATGCTTGCGATAGCGGGAGAAGGCATAGCCGCCGAGCGCGAGGCCGAGCAGCGCCAACTCCGGCTCGGCCGGCGTCTCGGCGAAGCGCCACGCGCCTTCGGGCAGCTGCCGCGCCAGCGCGCCGAGGCCGAGCGGCGAGAAGCCGCCGCGCTGTTCCGCGACGCCGAACAGCGCCCCGGCAATGTCGCCGCCCGCACCGGGCAAAAGGAGGAGCTTGCCTTCCTCGCCGGAAAAGCCGTTGCCCGCGACCCAGCCGCGCGCGGCATCGTCGAGCGCGAGCCCGGCAAGGCCGGCGCGGGTGACGAGGTGGACGGGGCGGGCGGGGTCGGTGGCGGCGGTGAGCTTGACGGGCATGGCGGGTTGAATCCTGAAACGCGACGGAAGGCGGCTGACGCCAGTATAGACATCGCCGCCCCGGCTTTCAGCCCTGCCAGAGGCGATGGACGGTCGTTCCAGAAGCGTGAAGCGTCAGACCTTGTAGCCGATCCTCAACCCGCCCCAGTGGCGGCCCTTGACGGCGATCGGCGCGGAGAGATCCTTCATCAGCGCGAAATTGCCGCCGCCCATGTCGCGGCGATAGGTCTGGAGCAGGAACGGCCGCGTGTTGCGGCCGGCGCCCAGCCCGGTGCGGTCGGAGAAGATGCGCCGGTTGCGGCAGTTGGCGGCGTTCCACACCGGGTCGTCGCCCTGCGGCCTGGAATAGACCAGATTGTGCGTCGGCAGGTAGCCGTTGCGGTCGAGCGCGGCGCAGAAGACGATGCGCGGGTCCATGCCAAGCACCGGCTCCTGCACCTGCGGCAGAACCCGGTCGGTGAAGGCAGTGAAGCGGGCCATGACCTGCGCCGGGTCGGTGCCGGGGATCGGGCGATACTCCTCGTCGAACAGCTCGGCCATGCTGATGCGGCCGTGGTCCACGGCCTCCTCGAACAGGGCCGCTATTTCGCCGGCCTTGTGGCGGCAAATCTCGATCAGCGGCGTGTCGGGCGTCTCGATGCCGGTGCCGGCGATGTAGAGGATGAAATCCTCGGAAATGTCGAGGATGGCCTGCGAGCGGCGGCCGGCGGCGGTCAGCTTGACGTCGCCGTCGCGCGCCATCGTCGCCAGTTCGCTCAGTTGCGCGCGCACCTCGTCGGTGGCGGCGATGTTCTGCTGCACCGGGTCGGCCATGGACTCGATGCTGTCGGCGAGCTCCTCGACGGAGGCGACCAGCGACTGGATGGTGCGGGTCGCCTCGCTGGCCTCACCCGACGCTGCGATCGCCGCTTCCGCCGTCGCGGCGCTTCCTTTCGAGGTCTGGTTCAATTCGGCCAGCGTGCCCTGAAGCGCGGCGAGGCTCGCCTCGTTCTGCTTGGCGGCGCTGCCGATCTGGTCGGCCAGCGCCTTGACCGCCTTGCCGATGACGGCGAAGCCCTTGCCGGCGTCGCCGAGGCGCGCGGCCTCGATCGAGGCGTTCAGCGCGACGAGCTGGGTCTCGCGGGCGATCTCGTTGATCGAGGCGCTGGCCTCGCGCACCAGCTTGATCGTCTCCGTGACCTTCTCCAGCGACGCGCCGAAGCCGATGACGTCCTCGCTCAGCGTCTGCAAATTCGCGACCGCGCCGTCGAGCGTGCGGGCGACGGTGTCGGCGCTGGCCGAGAGCGTCGCGCGCGTCCCGGCGGCCGAGGCGCGCGTCTCCTCCATCGACGCCGCGAGGCGGGCGTTGGTCCTGCCCGTGGCCTCGGCCTCGCGCACCACGCCCATCAGCGTCTCGAGCTGGCGATGGCCGAGCCTGCCCATGTCGTCGATGATGCCGACGATGTCGGCGATCTCGACGCCGAGCCGGCTCGCCCGCTCGCCGATGGCCGCGATGTCGGCGTCCTGATGAAACGCGCCGCCGTCCGCGACAGCAACGTCAAGCTGAGCCAGGCTCATACCTTACCCTCCCGCAAGTATTCGCGGGCGGATTCTGGTCACTTCGCGTTACGTTGACGTTAACCCCGTGAATTAATGCGCCTCGTCCCAGTTGTGGGCGGCGCGGGCATCGACGGCGAGCGGGACCTTCATCGACAGCGCGGGCATCGTCGCGTTCTCCATGGTCGCGCGGATCACCGGGATCGCGGCAGCGACCTCGGCCTCCGGCGCCTCGAAGATCAGCTCGTCATGCACCTGAAGCAGCATCCTCGTGTCGTTCAGCCCCGCCTCGACCAGCGCCTCCTCCATTCGCACCATGGCGCGGCGGATGATGTCGGCGGCGGACCCCTGGATCGGCGCGTTGATCGCGGCGCGCTCGTTGAAGGCGCGCACCGAGGGGTTGGGCGAGCGGATTTCCGGGTAATGGGCGCGCCGGCCGAAGATGGTCTCGACATAGCCCTTGTCGCGGGCAGTGGCCTTGGTCGCCTCCATATAGTCGCGGATGCCGGGGAAGCGCTCGAAATACTTCCTGATGTAGCTTCCCGCCTCCTCGCGCGGAATGGAAAGCTGGTTGGCCAGCCCGAAGGCCGAGATGCCGTAGATGATGCCGAAATTGATCGCCTTGGCGCGGCGGCGCACCTCGCCCGGCATGCCCTCGACCGGCACGCCGAACATTTCGGAGGCGGTCATGGCGTGAATGTCGATGCCGTCGGCGAAGGCCTGCCGGAGCTGCGGGATGTCGGCGACGTGGGCGAGCACGCGCAGCTCGATCTGGCTATAGTCGGCCGAGATCAGCAGGTTTCCCGGCTCGGCGATGAAGGCGGTCCTGATCTTGCGCCCCTCGGCGGTGCGCACCGGGATGTTCTGGAGGTTGGGATCGGACGAGGACAGCCGCCCCGTCGTCGTCGCCGCCAGCGCGTAGGAGGTGTGGACCCGCTTCGTCTCGGGATGGATGAAGCCGGGCAGCGCGTCGGTATAGGTCGATTTCAGCTTGGTGAGCTGGCGCCAGTCGACGATCTTGCGCGGCAGCTCGTGGCCCTCGGCAGCGAGGTCCTCCAGCACCTGCGCGGAGGTCGACCACTGGCCTGTCTTGGTCTTGGAGCCGCCCGGCAGGCCCATCTTGCCGAACAGGATGTCGCCGAGCTGCTTGGGCGAGCCGATGGTGAAGCGCTCGCCGGCAAGCCGGTATATCTCGTCCTCCAGAGCCGCCGCGCCCTGCGCCAGCTCGCCGGAAAGCCGCGACAGGATCTGGCGGTCGACCGAGATGCCGCGCTCCTCCATCCGCGCCAGCACCGGCGCCAGCGGCCGCTCCAGCCGCTCGTAGACGGAGACGAGCCCTTCCGCCGCCAGCCGGGGCTTCAGCACCCGCCACAGGCGCAGCGTCACGTCGGCGTCCTCCGCCGCGTAGCAGGTGGCTTTCTCGAGATCGACGAAATCGAAGGTGATCAGGCTTTTGCCCGAGCCGCAGACATCCTTGAATGCGATCGGCTTGTGGCCGAGCCAGCGTTCCGACAGCGCGTCCATGCCGTGGCCGCCGTTCAGCCCGGCGTCGAGCACGTAGGAGATCAGCATCGTGTCGTCGTAAGGCGCGATGTCGATGCCGTGGCGGCGCATCACGACGAGGTCGTATTTGAGGTTCTGGCCGATCTTGAGGGTGGCCGCGTCCTCCAGCAGCGCCTTCAGCGCCGCCAGCACCTCCCGGACGGGAATCTGCCCCTCGACCGGGCCGCCGCCGAGGAGATCGCCCGCGCCCGCCTTGTGGCTGAGCGGCACATAGGCGGCGCGGCCCGGCCGGACGGCGATCGAGAAGCCGCACAGCTCGGCCTGCATCGGGTCGAGCGAGGTGGTCTCGGTGTCGAAGGCGACGATGCCGGCCTCTCGCGCCTCGGCGACCCACGCCTTCAGCTCGGCGAGGTCGCGGATGCAGGCATAGGCCGTGGTGTCGATCGTCTCCGCCGCGGCCTCGCCGAGGCGGGCGGCCACGAGCGCCGCTGGTGTGTTGGCGGCCGGCGCGTCCTGCGCGATTTCCCCGGTTCCGGCTTCGGCCGGCGCGTCCGCGCCCGGCTCCGTCGGCGCGTCGAGGTCGGGACCGTGCGCCTCCGCGCCGCGCTCGACCTCGACATGGGCCGGCTCGATCTCGGCGGCGTCGGCGCCGGACGCCTCGGCGACGCGCCGCGTCAGCGTGGTGAACTCCATCGCCTTGAGGAACGCGATCAGCTTCGGCGCGTCCGGCGCATCGAGCGTCAGCGACTCCAGCGGCTCGACGCCCGGCACGTCGGTCTTCAGCCGCACCAGCTCGCGCGACATCAGCGCCTTGTCGCGGTTCTCGATCAGCGTCTCGCGGCGCTTGACCTGCTTGATCTCGGAGGCGCGGGCGAGCAGCGTGTCGAGGTCGCCATACTCCTCGAGAAGCTGCGCCGCCGTCTTCTGGCCGATGCCGGGCACGCCGGGGATGTTGTCGATCGAGTCGCCCATCAGCGCCTGCAGGTCGACCATCTTCTCCGGCGGCACGCCCCACTTCTCGATCACCTCCGGCACGTTGATCTCGCGGTCCTTCATCGGGTCGTAGAGCGAGACGGTGGGGCCGACGAGCTGCATCAGGTCCTTGTCGGAGGAGATGATGGTGGTGGAGCCGCCCGCCTCGTTGGCCAGCCGCGCATAGGTGGCGATCAGATCGTCGGCCTCGTAGCCGTCCATTTCGAGGCAGGGCAGGCCGAAGGCGGCGGTCGCCTTGCGGATCAGCCCGAACTGGGGCACGAGGTCTT